>DATGGA010000018.1:0-25103 GCA_035308765.1 Burkholderiales bacterium | reverse complement strand
GGTCCTTGACGTAGCGCTCATATGTCAGGCCCTTGACGATCAGCGACGCCTCCTCCGCGTACCTGAGCATGTCGAGCAGAAGGGCCGTATCGCGATCATCACCTGCCATAGAGCACTTTCAGATCGCGCTCGATTGTCTTTCGGCGGTGCGGATTATTGAGAATGCCGGGCCCCGCGATATGCACGTGCCGGCCGCCGAACAGGGGGGACAGTGCATCCTGCATGTCCACAAGCCCCCACATGGACGGACCCTGTTTCGGTTTGAATTCGACCAGCAGATCCACGTCGCTGTCTGGCCGCAGTTCACCGCGGGCGGCCGAACCGAACAGCGACATCTTCTTGACCTTGTAGCGCCGGCAGATCTCAGCCAGTTCCTTGTTGTCGGGAACGACGAGAGACCCGGCGGGCGGATCGACCGTGTATTCCGCCGCGTGATCGTGCAGCGTGGGGGTCGTCCCGGCGGTCTTGTCGAGCATGGCAGCCAGCTCGCGGAACACCGGCGAATCCTCGTTGGCGCTGTAGAGTACCTGGTTGCCGCTGCGAATGGCCACGAGCAATCCGGCATCGGCCAGCTGCCGCAATTCCCTGTGCAACGACCCCGCGGGGACGCCCGTGAGGCGGGAAATCATCCGCACGTGGAAACGGTCGCCCGGGCGCAGGAAAAGCAGCGACAGCACGCGGTGGCGATAGGCGCCGAAGAGCA
This sequence comes from Burkholderiales bacterium, assembly GCA_035308765.1. Taxonomy (GTDB): domain Bacteria; phylum Pseudomonadota; class Gammaproteobacteria; order Burkholderiales; family SG8-39; genus RBG-16-66-20. Next base: position 24,400 of record DATGGA010000018.1, on the reverse strand, counting down.
GATGGGCCAGCTCCTGCCGGGCGGGATGCCTCTCGGTCTCGGGTTGGGTTTCCGTTCTCATCATTGCTACGATTGTAGCAGATATGAGAACGAATTGCCTGCTCTAGCTACCCAGCCTGTCGGGCCGGAAGCCGACGTCGCAGACGCGGCCGCGCTGGGCGCGCCTGCCCTCGAACTCCCTGAGCATCTTCGCGTCCAGGGTCTCCTCGGCGCGGTTCTTGCGCTTGATGCCGGAGACCAGCAGGCTTTTGCCGTCGGTCGGCGCCACGGCGGCAAGCATCACCTTGTCGGGCAGCGCCATGATCTGCACCCCGACGCCGCCGTTCGGCCGGGTCGGCAGTTCGTCCATCGGGAACAGGAGCAGGCGGGCATCGGACGAAAGGGCTGCGATCTGCGTCAATCCCCTTTGAATCGCCACGGGAGGCAAAGCCTTCGCGCCCTCCGGCACGCTCATGAAATCCTTGCCCTGCCGGGTCTTGGTGGCGAGATTGCCCAGCTCGCAGAGGAAACCGTTGCCGGCGCTGTTGGACATGAGCAGCGGCGTGGCCGCGTCGCCCAGCCCGATCCAGACGATGTCGTCCGGGCCGGAGTTGATCAGCGTGTTCATCGGCGCGCCGTCGCCGCGCCCCGAGGGCAGCGCCGCCGCGTCCACGCTGAAGCACTTGCCGCCCGAGGCGAGCACCGTGAGCGCGTCGGTGGTCTTGCACTCGAGCTCCATGTAACGCGCGTCGCCGTCCTTGTAGTTCACCGAGTCCATGTCGACGCCGTGGCCGGTGCGGCCGCGCACCCAGCCTTTCTTCGACAGGATCACGGTGATCGGCTCCTCCACCACCGTGCGCTCGATGGTGGCGCGCTCGTCGGCCCTGATCAGCGTGCGGCGGTCGTCGCCGTATTTTTTCGCGTCGTCGGCCAGTTCCTGGATCACCAGCCTCTTCAGCACCTTCTCGTCGCCGAGGATCTCCTTCAGGCCCTTCTTCTCGGCTTCCAGCGCCTTCCGCTCCTCGTTCAGCTTGACGCCGTCGAGCTTCGTCAGCTGGCCAAGGCGCAGGTTGACGATGTCCTCGGCCTGCCGCTCGGTGAATTTGTATTTTTCCCTTAATTTGCTCTTCGCCTCGCCCTGATCTTCGCAGGAACGGATCAATTTGATGATTTCATCGATCTTGACGAAGGCGAGCAGGCGCCCCATGACGATGTGCAGCCGCTCCTCGCACTTGTCCAGGCGGTGCCGGGTGCGGCGGCGGACCGTCTTGAGGCGGAATTCGCCCCACTCACGCAGGATCGCGACGATGTCCTTGGTCTCGGGCAGGCCGTCGAGCCCGAGCCAGGTGAGGTTGAGCGCGTAGCGCGTCTCCAGGCTGGTCTGCACCAGCAGCGTGTTCATGGTCTCCTCGGCGCTCTGGCGCGAGGAGCGCGGCTCGATCACGAGGCGCAGCTTGGACTTGCGGTCGGATTCGTCGCGGACGGTCTCGATCTGCTCCAGCATGAACTGCTTCAGGCGCCGCTGCTCCTGCGACACCTCCTTCTTGCCGGCGGAGGGCTTGGGATTGACCAGCGCCTCGATCTCTTCCAGTACCTGGCGGACGGACACGCCGTGCGGCAGCTCGGTGACCACGATGCGCCACTGGCCGCGCGAGAGCGCTTCGGTCGTCCAGCGCGCGCGCACGGCGATCGAGCCGCGGCCGGTCTCGTAGGCGGTGCGGATCTCGTCGCGCGCCGAGATGATCTGCCCGCCGCCCGGGAAATCCGGGCCTGGCATGATCTCGAGCACCTCCTTGACGCCCGCCTTCGGGTGCTTGATGACGTGCGCCGCGGCGGCGGCGACTTCCTTCAGGTTGTGAGAAGGAATGCGCGTGGAAAAGCCGACCGGGATGCCGAAGGAGCCGTTCAGCAGGCCGAACGGCAGGCGCGCGGGCAGGAGCTGCGGCTCGTCGAACTTGCCGTCGTAGTTCTTGACGAAATCGACGGTTCCTTCATTTATTTCACTTAAAGCCAATTCTGAAAATCTCGAAAGCCTTGCTTCCGTATATCGATAGGCAGCCGCCGAATCGCCGTCGCGGCTGCCGAAATTGCCCTGACCGTCGATCAGCGGATAGCGCATCGAGAACGGCTGCGCGAGGTGCGCCATCGCCTCGTAGGTCGAGGAATCGCCATGCGGGTGGTACTTGCCGAGCACCTCGCCGACGTAGCGCGCGCACTTGACGAAGACCGTGGCCGCATTCGCGCCGCCGGATTCGCCCATGGCGTAGAGGATGCGCCGCTGCACCGGCTTCAGGCCGTCGGCGATGTCCGGCAGCGCCCGCGACTTCACGGTGGAGACCGCGTAGCCGAGGTAGGCCTGCGAGGCGTGGCGCTCGATCGGCGCCGCGTCGTCGCCGTTCTCGGAGAGGAATAGGTCTCGCGTTCGTTCGTCCATGGTTTATCCGAATAGGTCGAGTTGCTTGTCCGCCATCGCCACCGCGGCTTCGACGGATTTCTTTGCCTTGCCGAGATCGTCCGTTGCCCCTGCGCGGCCCGCCGCTTCCCATGTGTATTTGTGCTTGGCGTCCTTGTCCGCGTGCACCGTCACCTTGCCGAGCTTCTTCTTGCCGAACCAGTAGACGTGGCCGTTGTAGCCGCGCTCCCAGCCCGGCTTCTGTTTTCTAGACATCGGCCTCTACGGACTTCCAGTGCTCGCGCATCCAGTCGCGCCGGCCTTCGGCCTCGCCCGAATCCATGAGCAGCTCGAAGGTCTTCTTCGCCTTCTCGATCTGCTTCGAGTCGAGCTGCATGCGCACCAGGCGCCGCGAATCCGGGTTCATCGAGGTTTCCCAGAGCTGCTCGGGGTTCATTTCGCCCAGGCCCTTGAAGCGCGAGATTTCCCAGGAGTCTTCCTTCACCTTCTCTTTCTTCAGCGCGCGCAGCGTCTCGTCCAGTTCTTCGTCATCGAGACAGTACACGCGGCGCGCCGGCTTGCCCTTGCCCTGCGAGGGGATCTCGACCTTGAACAGCGGCGCCTGCGAGACGTAGACGCGGCCCGTCTCGACCAGCTTCGGCGCATGCATGAAGAAGAACGTCAGCAGCAGCGCCTGGATATGGCCGCCGTCCACGTCGGCGTCGGTCATGATGATGACCTTGCCGTAACGCAGGCCCGAGAGGTCCGGCTGGTCGGCAGCGCCGTGCGGATCCACGCCTATGGCGGTCGCTATCGCCTGCAGCTCCTTGTTGGCGAGCACCGTGCGCGCGTCCTTCGACATGGAGTTCAGCACCTTGCCGCGCAGCGGCAGGATGGCCTGGGTTTCCTTGTCGCGCGCCTCCTTGGCCGAGCCGCCCGCGGAATCGCCCTCGACCATGAACAGTTCGTTGCGCGAAGTGTCGTCCGAGGAGCATTCCACCAGCTTGCCGGGCAGCGTCGCCACGCCCGAGCCTTTCTTGCGCTCGAATTTCTTGCCCTTGGACAATCGGGCAAGCGCCTGCTCGATCGCCAGCTCGACGATTTTCTTGCCCTCGTCCGGATGCTGGTTGAGCCACAGCTCGAAGGCGTCGCGCACGCACAATTCCAGCAGCTTGGCGGCGTGGCGCGTGGTGAGCTTTTCCTTGGTCTGGCCGTGGAACTGGGTGCGAACGATGCGCGCCGAAAGCGTGAAGCAGGCGCGCTGCCAGAGGTCGTCGGCGATCAGCTTCACGCCCTTGGGCTGCAGGGTGCGCGTTTCCATGAACGCGGAGGTCGCATCGAAGATGCCGTTGCGGAAACCCGCCTCGTGCGTGCCGCCCGAGCGCGTCGGGATCAGGTTGACGTGGCTGTCGGCGAAGATCTCGCCCTCGGCGACCCAGCCGATGGCCCACTCCGCGCCCTCGCCGGCCTCGATCTCGGCGAAATCGGCCGCCGATTTGTCGTCGAAGTGCCTGGAACCCGGGAACAGCGGCGCCACCAGCTCGCGGCCGTCGAGCATGCGCTCGAAGTACTGCGCCATGCCCTTCTCGAATTTCCAGGTCTGGTCGGGTTTGCCTTCTATTTTTAAAACGGCAACCAGCCCTGGCAACAGATAGGCCTTGGAACGGATCAGGTGCTCGAGCTCGCCCATCGGGATGTTGGGCGAATCGAAGTACTTCGGGTCCGGCCAGATGCGCACCGTGGTGCCGGTACGCTTGTCCTTGATCTTTTCGCTTTTCAGCTTGTTCTTGAGTTCTCCTCCCTCGAAAGCGATCGAATGACGATAGCCATCCCGATAGACCGTCACTTCGCAGCGCTTCGACAGCGCGTTCGACACCGCCACGCCGACGCCGTGCAAACCGCCGGAGATGTGATAGACGCCTTCGCCGGACTTCGCGAACTTGCCGCCGGCGTGCAGCATCGTGAAAGCGACCTCCACCGCGGGCTTTTTCTCTTCCTTGTGCAGGTCCACCGGAATGCCGCGGCCCTCGTCCTCGACCTCGACCGAGCCGTCCTTGCGCACGGTAACGGTGATCTTCCTGCCGAAGCCGGCCAGCGCTTCGTCGATGGCGTTGTCGACCGCCTCCTGCACAATGTGCAGCGGGTGGATGGTGTGGGTGTACATGCCCGGCATGCGCCGGACGGGTTCCAGCCCCTTCAGGGCCTGGATGGCGGAGGCGTCGTAAACCTGTTGTTTTGCCACGTATTTAGTGGTCTATTTTCCTTGTCCCACTAGATATTGTAGCCCTTACTTTCCTTCGAAGCGCGGCCTCCTCTTCTCGACGAAGGCGCGCACGCCCTCGCGCCGATCCTCGGTGTCCACCAGCCGGTTGTAGGCCTCGATCTCGAAGCGGTAGCCGGTGAGCAGATCCATGCCGAGCCCGTAGTGGATGGAGCGCTTGGCCTGGCGCACCGACAGCGGCGCGTTATCGGCGATCTGCTGCGCGGTGGCGAGCGCTTCCTCCAGCAGTTTGGCCGGTTCGCAGACGCGGTTGACCAGTCCCCAGGCATGGCCTTCGTCGGCGCCGATCGGCCTGCCGGAAAGGATCAGCTCCTTGGCCCGGCGCTCGCCCACCGCGCGCGGCAGGTTCTGCGTGCCCATGCCGCCCGGCATCAGGCCGCGGCTCGCTTCCGGCAGCGCCAGGCGCGCATTGCGCGCAGCGAAGATGAAATCGCAGCACAGCGCGAGCTCCAGCCCGCCGCCGAAGGCGTGGCCGTTGAGCGCCGCGATCACCGGCACCGGGCATACGACCAGCGCAATGAACGCGCGCTCGAAGCCTTCGTGCTGCGCGCGCCAGACTTCGACGCTCATGCCGTCGCGCTCCTTGAGGTCCGCGCCGGCACAGAACGCTCGCTCGCCCGTGCCGGTCAGCACCACGCAGCGGACCGCACCGGCATCCGCGCCGAGCCGCGTCCACAGGTCGGTGAGTTCCTGTCCCATCTTCGTGTTGAGCGCGTTCAGCACCTCGGGACGGTTGAGGCGAACCAGCAGCAGGTGCTTGCCGCGCGGCTCCAGCACCAGCGTTTCGTATTTAGGGAAGGTCATTTCTGCAGCAACCCGATTTCGCGGAAGTATTTCTGCGCGCCCGGATGGATGAGTTCCTTGCGGGGAGCGGCGGCCACGGTGTTCGCTGCGGTGGTCTCTTTCGCCTGCTCCAGGCGCGCGGCGAGCGTGCCTTCGGCCTGGTGCAGCGCGCGCGCCAGCAGGTAGGCCTGCTCCTCGGGCAAGCCCGGCCGCGCGAACACGTAGCTCCACGATCCGACGGATTGCAGCGGCGCTTCCTGTCCCGGGTAGCTGTTTGCCGGCAGCGTCACGGCCTGCAGCGATGGTTGCCTGGCGAGAATCCGCTTCACTTCTTCCGCGCTCGGACCGACGAATCGTCCGCCGGACTTCGCGAGCGTGGCGAAAGCGGGCCAGCCGACGCCCGCGCCCCAAAGCGCCGCCGCGCGCCCGTCGAGGAGCATCGGCGGGCCATCCGCCGCTTTTTCGAGCAGGATTTCCTCGAAAGGAATATCCAGGGATTGCAGGACGATGCGGCCCAGCACCGTGATTCCCGAGCCCTGCGTGCCCAGCACTACCGGCTGGCCGCGCAGGTCCGCGATGCCGTGCACGGGGATGTCGCCGCGCACGATGAACATGCCCGGCGAGGAATACATCGCCGCTGCGATGCGCAGCCCGGTGCCGGGTTTGGCGAGCGCCGCACTGGCAAGCTCCCCCGCCACCAGCCCGAGGTCGATCTTGCCGGACTCGAGCAGCGGCACGTTCTCCGTGCTGCCCTTGGTATTGCGCGTCTCGATGCGCAATTTCGGTTCCTGCGCGTTCACCGCCTCGGAGAACGCGGCGCCATAGAGGGGGAAACCGCCACCCGGCGTCGCGGTACCCAGTACCAGGCCGAACGCCACGGCGTTCATTCTCCCTGCCTCCCCGCGAGCGCCGTTACCGCCTGCAGGATGGCGGTACGCGACTGGCCGAGGATCATTCCCTTCCAGAGTTCGCTGTCGGTGTAGAACGCAGCGCGAATGTCGCGGTCGATGCGTGCGCGCAGCGCTGGCGGCGCATCGGGATGGATCTCGAGCCAGTGCGCGCCGCGCAAGGCATGCAGTACCGCGTCGAACGGCAGAGTGCCGAACTCCAGGCCCATGCAGGCGACATCCGCGCCCGGGCACTCGTCGTGCACGCACAGCGCCGCCGAGCCTTTCACTTCCGCGGAAGCCGACTTGCCGTCGTAGTACGACATCACGTCGGCGCCGTACCACGCGCGCACCCTTGCAAGGTCGGCCGCGACGTTGCGGCCGGCGAAAATTTTCTCGCCGTGGCCGCCAGACCCAAGACCGGTGTGGATGTCGATCCAGCCGATATTGCGCCTGCCTGCCCCGTGTCGCCGCACGATTCCGCGCAGCGTGCGGTTGCTCCAGGTCGGCGCGCGGCCGGAGTAGAAGAGTCCCTCGGGATGGCTGTCCTGCCCCGCGCTCACCGCCGCCTGGAATTGCCGGTGGCCCATGCGCTCGCGGCTCGCCAGCAGTTCGGCGGTGTTCGCAGCGGCGGGCGGCCATTCGGAGGGCAGCAGCAATCCATGCAATTCGCCGTAGCCCGCGTTCCGCGGCCGCGGCTGCGCATAGTCGAGGAAATTGCGGTTCAGGTCGACGTTGTCCTCGTTCGCGCGCCGCAGGTGTGAAAAGCCGTAAGGGTTGACGGCGTGCACCAGCAGCACCGCGACCCGCCCCGCATCGATGCGTTTGAGCAGTTCGTCGTCGCCGAGCAGCGCGCGCTGGCAGCCGGAACCGCAGAAACCCTCGACGCCGTGGGTGCCGGAAGTGACGATCAGCAGCGAAGCCGCATCCGCGGGCCCGAGCAGCAGCGAATCCATCGCCAGCTCTTCGCCCTTCGCGCCCTTGCGCGAAGGGTGCAGCTCGCTCTCGGTCTTGAGCCTGCGCTTCGCTGCGGCGGCGAGAAATCCCTCGCGCGCCTGCACGTAGTCCTGCGCAAATGCCGCCTCCACACCGGCCACTATACTCGCAGAATGTCCTCAGCCATCGCTCCCGCCCGGCTCTCGTTCGCGGCCGACGGCACGCCCTATTCGCAGGACTACGGGGACGTCTATCACAGCGCCGAAGGCGGCCTCGCCCAGGCGCGGCACGTATTCCTGAAGGGCAACGGATTGCCTGAGCGCTGGCGCGGCAGGCGCGCGTTCACGATTCTCGAGACCGGGTTCGGCTTCGGTCTCTCCTTCCTAGCCAGCTGGCGCGCCTGGCGTGAAGATCCCGCGCGCTGCGAGCGGTTGCACTTCGTTTCGATTGAAAAGCACCCGTTCTCCGCCCCGGATCTTGCTTTCCTATGGGAGAAAAATTCAGAATTAAAAACACAAAGCCAAGAATTACTCGCCCGCTGGCCGATGCTGGTCGCCGGCATGCACCGGCTGGAATTCGAGACGGGCCGTGTCGTCCTCACGCTTGCGCTGGGCGACATCGCCGATACGTTGCCGCAACTGCAGCTGGCGGCGGACGCCATCTTCCTCGACGGCTTCGCGCCGGCGAAAAACCCGGAGATGTGGCAGCCGCAACTGCTGCGCCACCTCGGCCGGCTCGCCGCGCCCGGCGCCACGCTCGCCACCTGGAGCGTTGCTGCTTCCGTCCGCGCAGCGCTGGAAGAAGCCGGTTTCGCAGTTGAAAAAGACCAGGGGTTCGGCGGCAAAAGGGAAATGCTCAAGGGAAAGCTGGTCCCGAGAGTAAAAACAATCCCGGAAAAAAACGTTTCCCGCTCCGTCATCGTCATCGGCGCGGGCGTGGCGGGCGCCGCGGTTTCGGAGCGTCTCGCATCCCGCGGCTGGCAGGTCGCGCTGATCGAGCGGCATGGCGGGCCGGCCGCCGAGGCCTCCGGCAACCAGGCCGGCGTCTTCCATCCCATCGTTTCGCCCGACGACAGCCTGTTCGCGCGCTTCACCCGCGCCTCATTTCTTTTCCTGCTGAATCACTGGAAAAATCTCGGCGATCTGCAATGGGACAGCTGCGGCGTGCTGCAGCTGGCGCGCGACGAAGAAGAGAAAGCAGCGCAGCGGCGCGCGATCGCGGCGCTGGCCTATCCGGCGGACTACGCTCAGTTCGACGAGGCGAAGGGCGGAATTTTGTTTCCGGAGGGCGGCTGGGTGCGGCCGCGAAGCCTGGTGGAAGGTTTGCTTTCCCGCTTTCATCTTGAAAGGCGCTTCGAACGGGAAGTTCACGCGCTCTCGTTTGACGGGGTATGGCATGCAAAAGACGCCGAGGGCAGGATCATCGCGTCGGCGCCCGCCGTCATCCTCGCCAACGCGGCGGACGCGCTGCGCCTCTCCCCGCAGCCGGATGTGCGCCTGCGCCGCGTGCGCGGCCAGCTGACGTTGATTCCGGCGATCGAGGGCCTGACGCACGTCCTGCTGCGCGGCGGCATGGCGCTGCCCGGCATCGACGGCTTGTCGATGGTCGGCGCGAGCTACGACATCGACGACGAGGATCCGCGGCCGCGCGCCGACAGCCACGCCGGCAACCTGGCGCGGCTGGAACAGATGCTGCCCGGAGCGTCGCGCGGACTTGATCCGGAAAAACTGGAGGGCCGTGTCGCGTTCCGCGCCGTGGTGCGCGACCGTCTGCCGATGATCGGCCCGATCGAGGATCCACGCGGCGGCGGCTTGTACGGGACCTTTGCCTACGGCTCGCGCGGCTTGCTGTGGGCGGGACTCGGCGGCGAACTGCTCGCCAGCATGCTTGAAAACGAACCGCTGCCGGTCGAGCGCAAGCTGGCGGCCGCCGTGGACCCGGGACGCTTCGCGCTGCGCGCCGCTAGGCGGAGCGCAGGATCGCCGGGCTAGCTTCCTTCACATCCTTCAGCCCGCACAGGGCCATGGTCACGTCTAGCTCCCTGCGGATGATCTCGAGTCCGAGGCTGACGCCTTCCTCGCCCATCGCTCCCAGGCTCCAGGCGAAAGCCTTGCCGATCATCGTGCCCTTCGCGCCCAGCGCCAGCGCGCGCAGCACGTCCTGCCCGGACTGGATGCCGCCGTCGAGCAGGACCTCGACCTTGTCGCCGACCGCAGAGGCGATCTCGGGCAGGGCCTTGATAGTGGACACCGTGCCGTCGAGCTGCCTGCCGCCGTGATTGGAGACCACGATCGCGTCGGCGCCGGTGGCTGCGGCGAGTTTCGCATCCTCGACGTCGAGGATGCCCTTCAGGATCAGCTTGCCGCCCCAGCGTTCCCTGACCCACGCCACGTCCTTCCAGCTCAGCGTCGGATCGAACTGTCCGGCAATCCACTGCGACAGCGTAGTGATGCTCTTCGCGTCCGGGATGCGGCCTTCCAGATTGCCGAACGATTTTCTTTTGCTCTGCAAGACATTGAAAGTCCAGGACGGCTTGCAAAGCACGTCGACGAAGTTCGCCAGCGTCAGTTTCGGCGGCACTGCGAGGCCGTTCTTCAGGTCCTGGTGGCGCTGGCCCTGGATCTGCAGGTCGAGCGTGAGCACCAGCGCCGAGCATTTCGCCGCCCTGGCGCGGTTGATGAGCGAAGCCGCGAAACCGCGGTCGCGCATCACGTAGAGCTGGAACCAGAAGGGATCGGCCACCGCGCCCGCCACGTCCTCGATCGAGCAGATGGACATGGTGGAGAGCGTGAACGGGATGCCGAATTTCGCCGCGGCACGCGCGCCGAGGATCTCGCCGTCGGCCCAGTTGAGGCCCGTCAGCCCGACCGGCGCGATAGCCACCGGCATCGCGACCTCCTGGCCGAGCATGGTGCTGCGGGTAGAGCGCTGGTCGACGTTGATCGCCACGCGCTGGCGGAACTTCAGCGCGTCGAGGTCGTTCTTGTTGGCGTGGAGCGTGCCTTCCTCGTAGGAGCCGCGGTCGACGTAGTCGAAGATCGCTTTCGCGACGCGTTTCCTCGCCATGCGGCGCAGGTCTTCAATGCTGGTGACGACTGGCATAGGTGTCCGGCGGAAACGCGGAGTGTTTCACATCGTGGGATACAATGCCATCCCCCATGCCGACCTCGAAAAGCGAGCAGAAAAATCCGATCCAGGTGATCGCGCGGATGATGAAGCTGCTCGACGTGCTCGCCGGGCACCCCGAGCCGCTGGGCTTGAAGCAGGTGGCGCAATACACCGGGCTGCACCCGTCCACCGCGCACCGGATCCTCTCGGCGATGGCCGCCGACCGCATCGTCGACCGCATCGAGCCCGGCAGCTACCGCCTCGGCATGCGGCTGCTGGAGCTCGGCAACCTGGTGAAGTCGCGCATCAACGTGCGCGAGATGGCGCTGCCCGTGATGCGCGAGCTGCACGCGCAGATCGGCGAGACGGTGAACCTCTCGGTGCGCCACGACGACGAAATCGTCTACGTCGAGCGCACCTCGTCGGGCCGCTCGGCGATGCGCGTGGTCCACGTCATCGGCACGCGCGCCGCGCTGCACATCACCGCCGCCGGGAAGCTGTTCCTGCTCGAGGAAGGATTCCCCAAGCTGCGCGAATACGCCAAGCGCACGGGACTTGCCTCGCACACGAGGAACACCCTGACCAGCCTGCCGCTGCTCGAGCGGGAGCTCGATCGCATCCAGCGCCAGGGCTGGGCCACCGACTCGGAAGAAGCCGAACTCGGCGTGCGCTGCGTGGCCGCCGCGGTGCGCGACGACGCCGGCCGATTGATTGCCGCGCTGTCGATATCCTCGCCCGCGGACCGGATGAAGCCGACCTGGGGGCCGCTGGTCAAGGAATCCGCCGAGCGCATCGCGCACGCCATCGGCCACCGGAAGGACGCGTCGAGAATTGGCGCCGCCTAGTCAGCCACCAGGCCGTGAAGGGAAAACAAGCCCTTTGCGTCCTGCCACACCTTCTCGCCGCTGAAGCCCGCGCTGCGGGCGAGCGCGCGGAAACCGTCGATCGAATACTTGTAGGAATTCTCGGTGTGGATCGACTCGCCTTTCTCGAAGGCGAAGCGGTGGTTGCCGATGTTCACGCTCTGCGGCGCCAGCGACACGAGGTGCATCTCGATGCGCCCCAGCGTGGTGTTGTAGAAGGCGTAGTGGCGGAAGCGGCGCGGCTTGAAGTCGCCATCCAGTTCCCGGTTGATGCGCACGAGCAGGTTCAGGTTGAACGCCGCGGTGATGCCGCGCGCGTCGTTGTAAGCGGCGTGCAGGACGTTGGCGTCCTTCGTCAGGTCGACGCCCACCAGCATCGCGCCGCTCGGCCCCAGCTGCCCTCGCGTCATGCGCAGGAAGGCGTGCGCTTCCCCGGGCGTCAGGTTGCCGATGGTCGAGCCGGGAAAGTACACCACGCGCCGCCCGGGACTCAGCGCCACGGGTATCTGCAGCGGCCGCGAGAAATCTCCGTGCACCGCGAGGATGTCCAGCCATGGGAACCGGCGCCGCAGATCCGCGGCGGCGCCGCGCAGCGCGGCCTCCGAGATGTCCACGGGAACATAGGCCGAGGGCCGCAGCGCCCCGATCAGGAGCCGCGACTTGACGCTTGCGCCGCTGCCGTACTCGACCAGGGTGCTGCCCGAGCCCGCGAAGCGCGCGATCGCGCCGATGCGCGCGCGCGTGAGCGCGAGCTCGCTGCGCGTCGGGTAATACTCCCTGAGGGTGCAGATCGCCTCGAACAGCCGGCTGCCCCGGGCGTCGTAGAAATACTTGGGCGGCAGCGCCTTCTGCGGCAGCGACAGCCCGGCGATGACATCCTCGCGGAAGCTGTCCGCCGGGACCACCGAGCCGAAAAACCTGGTCTGGCCTAGCCTCGCTGGCCGAGCGCCGCGTTCGACTCTAGCCACTTCTTGATCCGGTTGGCGTCGCCGATGCGCGAGAGCTTGCCCCAGGAGTCGAGCAGCACAACGATAACTTCGCGCGAGGCCATGCGCACGTGCATGACCAGGCAGCGGCCGGCTTCGCTGATGTAGCCGGTCTTGGAGAGCCCGATCTCCCAGTTCGAATTGCGCACCAGGCCGTTGGTATTGCGGTAGTCGAGCGGCCGGCCCATCGCCTGGACAGTCGCGCTGTTGCGGGTCGAATACTGGCGGATCAGCGGAAATTCGTAGGCGGCGGCGACCAGCCGCGCCAGGTCCTGCGCGCTCGAAACGTTGCTCGAGGACAGGCCGGTCGGGTCGACGAAGTGCGTGTCGTTCATGCCGAGCGCGCGCGCCTTGGCGTTCATCGCGGCAACGAAGCTCTCGGTGCCGCCCGGATAGGTCCGCGCCAGGGAAAACGCAGCGCGGTTTTCCGAGGACATGAGCGCAAGCATGAGCAGCTCGTCGCGCGTCAGCACGGTGCCCGGGCGCAGGCGCGAATGCGTGCCCTTGACGGTATCCTGGTCCTCGCCGCTGATCACCACGCGTTGCGACAGGTCGAGCCTGGCTTCGAGCATCACGATCGCGGTCATCAGCTTGGTGATCGAAGCGATCGGCAGGACCATGTCCTGATTTTTCGCGTACAGCGTCTCGCCGTTGGCCGCATCCTGCACCAGCGCCACCGCCGAGCGCAGGAACACCTTGTCCGGCTGCTTCGCGTCCGGGCGCTTCGGCTCGGCGCCCCGCGCAAAGCCGATCGTCAGCGCGAACGCCGCCACCAGCGCGGCCAGCGCGACGATTTTTTCCAGGTGGTGCAGGTTTCGCTGTGTATTCTGCATGCCCGCCTATATCCCCAAGCAGCGCGAGTGTAGCCGAAGGGAATTAAAAAATGCAAGCAAAATTAGAGGCCTAGAAAGGAAACTTAAGGCCGCGTCAAGCCGCTTTGGCCTTTTCCAGCGCGGCTTCCGCCTGCGCGGCCTCCTGCTGCAGCGCCCACATGCGGCTGTATTCGCCCCCTGCAGCGAGCAGTTCCCGGTGGCTGCCCCGCTCGACGATGCGGCCGTGGTTCAGCACCAGGATCATGTCGGCATCCATCACGGTCGAGAGGCGGTGCGCGATGACCAGCGTCGTGCGCCCGACGGAGATACGCTCGAGCTCGGCCTGGATCGCCTTCTCCGACTTGGAGTCGAGGGCCGAGGTCGCCTCGTCGAAGATCAGGATGCGCGGGTCTTTCAGCAGCGCGCGCGCGATGGCCACGCGCTGCTTTTCGCCCCCGGAGAGCTTGAGCCCGCGCTCCCCGACCATGCTTTCGTACTTTGCCGGCAGCGTCAGGATGAAGTCGTGGATGTGCGCCGCGCGCGCTGCCTCGTTCACCTCGTCCTCGCTCGCCGCGGTCCTGCCGTAATGGATGTTGTAGCGGATGGTGTCGTTGAACAGCACCGTGTCCTGCGGCACGATGCCGATGGCGGCGCGCAGGCTCGACTGTTTTGCGTCTTTGATGTCCAGGCCGTTAACGAGAATGGCGCCGCCGGATGCATCGTAGAAACGGAACAGCAGGCGCGCGAGAGTCGACTTTCCCGAGCCCGAATGCCCGACTACCGCGACGCGCTGTCCCGCCGGGATCGTGAAGCTCACGCCGAACAGGATCTGCCGCGCCGGTTCGTAGGAAAAATCAACGTTCCTGAATTCCACCGTCGCCGGCCCCGGCGGCAGATCCGGCGCCCCCGGCCGGTCTTCCACCTCGCGGTTTTCCGCGAGCAGGCGGAACATGCGGTCCATGTCCAGCAGCGACTGCTTGATTTCGCGGTACACCATGCCGAGAAAATTGAGCGGGATGTAGAGTTGAATGAGCAACGCGTTTACCAGCACCAGGTCGCCCAGGGTGAGTACGCCGGCGGCCACGCCGTCGGCGGCGAGGAACATCAGCGCCGTCACCGCCGCCGCGATCACCAGGCTCTGGCCGATGTTGAGCAGCCCGAGCGAGGACTCGAAGCGCACTGCCGCGTCCTCGTACCTGCGCAGGTTCGAGTCGTAGCGCCGCGCCTCGAACTCCTCGTTGCCGAAATACTTCACCGTCTCGTAGTTGAGCAGGCTGTCGATGGCGCGCGTGTTGGCCTTGGAGTCGAGCTCGTTGGCGCGGCGGCGGATGTCGATGCGCCACTCGGTCACCGCGATGGTGAAGGCGAGGTAGACCGCCACCGCGCCGAAGGTGACCGCGGCGAAATGCCAGTCGAATCTCCTCAGCAGCACCGCCGCCACCAGGACGAATTCCAGGATCACCGGGATGATCGAGAACAGCATGTAGGTGAGCAGCGTCGAGATGCCGCGCGTGCCGCGCTCGATGTCGCGGGTCATGCCGCCGGTCTGGCGGTCGAGGTGGAAGCGCAGCGACAGGCCGTGCAGGTGGCGGAAAACATTGAGCGCCACGTTGCGGATCGCGTGCTGGGCGACGCGCACGAACACCACGTCGCGCAGTTCGCCGAACAGCGTGGTCGAGAAGCGCAGCAGACCGTAGGAGGCGAGCAACGCCACCGGCACCGCGACGACGGCCATCTTCGCGTCCAGACCGTCGACGATGCGCTTCATCACCAGCGGGACGCCCACGTTGGCCAGCTTGGCTGCGGTAAGCAGCGTCAGTGCGAGCAGCACGCGCCAGCGGAATTCCATCAGGTAAGGCAGCAGCACCCCGACCGAGCGCCATTCGTTGCCGCGGAGCGCCGCCGCGGGCGCTGGACTGTGGTGACCTCGGGCTGCCATGGGGAGGGCGATTCTAACTGCCGCCGAAGCCACGAAACCCTTGACGCAACAGGCCTGGATATCTAAAATTCAAACGTTCGTTTGAATCAGGAAACCTGCCATGAACCTGCGTTCGGTCAAACCCCCGCACGAAACCCGCACCCGCATCCTCGATGCCGCCGAAGAGCTGTTCATGCAGCACGGCTTCGAAGCCACCTCGATGCGCCTTCTCACTGCCAAGGCCGAGGCCAACCTCGCTGCGGTCAACTACCACTTCGGTTCCAAGGACGCGCTCATCGAAGCCGTTTTCCGGCGCCGGCTCGACCCGATGAATGCCGGCCGCATCGCCGAACTCGACCGGCTGGAAAAGGACGCCGGCGGCCGGCCGCTCGCGGCCGAGCAGATCATCCGCGCCTTCGTCGGCGCAAGCCTGCGCATGATCGAGGACGCGAAAAGCGGCGGCCGCAATTTCATCCGGCTGCTCGGCCGCACTTATACCGATCCGCAGAAGCACATACGGGCCCTCATCGGCCAGCTCTACGCCCCGGCGATGAGCCGCTTCAAGACAGCCTTCGAGCGCGCCCTGCCGCAGATGCCGGGCGACGAACTCGTGTGGCGCATGCACTTCATGTTCGGCACGCTCGCCTACACGCTCGCGGCGACCGATACCGTGCAGCTGATCGCGGGCTGCAAGCCGGAGGACCGCTACGACGCCCGCCTGCTCGAGGCGAGGCTGACCGCGTTCCTGCAGGCAGGGCTGCTCGCGCCGATGCACGATGCCGCGGATGTCAAGAAAGCAGCCTAGACTGGTTCAGCAGTTCGAAAGCTTCAGGGGGAGGTCCCAATGCTTGTAATCGCCGTGTTCGCCGCTGCCACCATCGCGGTCCTGTTGCTGCTCGCCTACTTCCAGGCACCGATCCTGGTCTGGACCATCGCCGCCGGGGCGGCACTCGCCGCAAAGTCGACGGTCTTTGGTTTTTCGACGACAGCCAACTATTGGGTCGCGGCGCTATTCTTGGCAGTTGCGGCGGTCCTGAACATCGTTCCGCTGCGGCGCCTGCTGATCAGCGACCACATCCTGGCGATCTTCCGCCGCATCCTGCCCGACATGTCGCAGACCGAGAAGGAGGCGATCGACGCGGGCACCGTGTGGTGGGATGCCGACCTCTTCTCCGGCAAGCCCGACTGGAACAAGCTGCTCGCCATCCCGCAGCCGAAGCTCTCGGCCGAGGAGCAGGCCTTCCTCGATGGCCCCTGCGAGGAGATCTGCGCCATGACCAACGACTGGGAGGTCACGCACGAACGCTACGACCTTTCGCCCCAGGTCTGGCAGTACGCGAAGGACAAGGGCTTCCTCGGCATGATCATCCCGAAGAAGTACGGCGGCCTCGGCTTCTCGGCGATCGCGCACTCGGCGGTGGTGCTGAAGCTCTCGACGCGCTCCAACGCGCTGGGGGTGAGCGTGATGGTGCCCAATTCGCTCGGGCCGGCCGAACTGCTGCTGCACTACGGGACCGATGAGCAGAAGAACTACTACCTGCCGCGCCTCGCCAAGGGCCTCGAAGTCCCCTGCTTCGCGCTGACCAGCCCGGAAGCGGGCTCGGATGCAGCCGCGATCCCGGACTACGGCGTGGTCAGCAGGGGCACGTACCAGGGCAAGGAAGTGCTCGGCATGCGCGTCACCTGGGACAAGCGCTACATCACGCTCGGGCCCGTGGCCACGCTGCTCGGGTTGGCTTTCAGGCTCTACGATCCCGAAAAGCTCCTGGGAGAAAAAACCGATCTGGGAATTACCTGCGCGCTGGTGCCGACCAACCACCCCGGCGTGATCATCGGCCGGCGCCACCTGCCGCTCAACGCGGTGTTCCAGAACGGTCCGAATTCCGGCAAGGACGTCTTCATGCCGATCGACTGGATCATCGGCGGCAAGGACTACGCCGGCAAGGGCTGGATGATGCTGATGGGCTGCCTCGCGGCGGGCCGCTCGATATCGCTGCCGACCTCGTCGGTGGGCGGCGCCAAGGGCCTCGCGCGCATCACTGGCGCCTACGCTCGCGTGCGCAGCCAGTTCAAGACGCCGATCGGCAAGCTGGAAGGCGTCGAGGAAGCGCTCGGCCGCATCGCCGCCAACTGCTACATGATGGACGGCGTGCGCATCATGACCGCGGGCGCGGTCGACCTGGGCGAGAAGCCGGCGGTGATTTCGGCCATCGCCAAGTACCACATGACCGAGCGAGCGCGGAAGATCGTCGACGACTCGATGGACATCCACGGCGGCAAGGGCATCTGCCTCGGGCCCAACAACTGGGTCGGGCGCGGCTACCAGGTGATCCCGGTCGGCATCACGGTGGAAGGCGCCAACATCCTCACGCGCACGCTGATCATCTTCGGCCAGGGCGCGATCCGCTGCCATCCCTACGTGCTGCGCGAGATGCGTTCGGCAAAAGAGATGACGGGCGCTGCGGCGTCGATCGAGTTCGACGACGCCTTTACTTCGCACATCGGCCACACGATCTCGAATGGCGTGCGCGCCTTCGTGCACGGCATCACGAGCTCCCGCCTCGGCCAGGTGCCGCGCGACGGCGCGCCCGAAACCCGGCACTACTACCGCTTCAGTTCGCGCCTGGCGGCGGCGTTCGCCTTCCTCGCCGACGTCTCGATGCTGGCGATGGGCGGCGCGCTCAAGCGCAAGGAAAAGATTTCCGGGCGCCTGGGCGACGTGCTGTCCATGCTGTACCTGGTGTCGGCGACGTTGAAGCACTACGAAGACCAGGGCCGCCAGAAGGAGGACATCCCGCTGATCCGCTGGGTGGTGCGCGACCTGCTCTACCAGGCGCAGGTGGCGATCGACCAGATACTCTCCAATTTCCCGATCAAGAGCCTCGCCACCTTCCTGCGCTTCGTCATCTTCCCGCTCGGCATGTCGTTCCGGCCGCCGCTGGATTCGCGCAACCACGAGTGCGCGAAGATCGTGCTCGAACCGGGCGCCGCGCGCGATCGGCTGACGGCGGGCATGTACATCGGCAAGGGCGAATCCGACCCGACCGGCGTCCTGGAGGCGGCCTTCCTCGCCACCATCGCCTGCGAACCGGTCGACGAGAAGCTGCGCAAGGCGGTGAAGAAAGGCAAACTGGTCCCGCAGCCCGGAATCGACCTGGGGTCCATTGCATTGAAGAACCAGGTGATTTCGGCGGACGAATACGCCCAGTGGCAGCGCAAGGAGGCGCTGCGCAGGAACGTCATCAAGGTCGACGACTTCCCGCAGGACTTCGGCCGCGCCGAACTCGCGTCAAAATTCGCCCACGAAAAAACCCCCGCGGCAAAGGCAGCCTGACATGTACGCCAAACCCGTTTACGTAGTCGACGGCGCCCGCACACCGTTCCTGAAGGCGAAGAACCGGCCGGGCGTGTTCTCGGCGGGCGACCTCGCCACCCAGGCCGGCCGCACCCTGCTTGCGCGCCAGAAATTCGCGCCGCAGGACCTGGACGAAGTCATCCTCGGCTGCGCCGCTCCCTCGGTGGACGAAGTCAACATCGGCCGGGTGGCCGCGCTGCGCATGGGCTGCGGCGAGAAGGTGCCGGGCTGGACCGTGATGCGCAACTGCGCTTCCGGCATGCAGGCGCTCGATTCGGGGATCAACAACATCCTGGCGGGCCGCTCGAACCTGGTGCTCGCGGGCGGTGTCGATGCGCTCTCGCGCGCGCCGCTGCTCTACAACGACAAAATGGTGAACTGGTTTTCGGATCTGGCCGCTTCTCGTTCTACCGGGGAAAAACTTTCCACTTTTTCAAAAACACCTCTTAAATCCTTGCTTTCGCCGGTCATCGGCATCATGAAGGGCCTCACCGACCCGATGGTCGGCCTGCTGATGGGCCAGACCGCGGAAAACCTCGCGTACCGCTTCGGCATCACGCGCAGGCAGATGGACGAGTTCTCGGTGCGCAGCCACCAGCGCGTGACGCGCGCCCAGGACGAAGGCGCCCTGGCGGCCGGCGGCGGCGAGGTGGAAGCCCTGTACGACAGCGGCGGCACCGCCTACTCGCTGGACGACGGCGTGCGGCGCGATTCGTCGGTCGAAAACCTGGCCAAGCTGAAGCCCTTCTTCGACCGCAAGTACGGCAACGTGACGCCTGGCAACAGTTCGCAGATCACGGACGGCGGCGCCTGGCTGATTCTCGCCTCCGAAGAAGCGGTGAAACGGCATGGCCTGACGCCGATCGGCCGCATTCTCGATTCCCAATGGGCGGGCCTCGACCCGGCGCAGATGGGCCTCGGACCGGTGCACGCCGCGACGCCGATCCTCAAGCGCCACGGCATGAAGCTGGACGGCGTCGACTACTGGGAAATCAACGAAGCCTTCGCCGCGCAGGTGCTGGGCTGCCTTGCGGCATGGAAGGACGAGAAGTATTGCAAGGAGCAGCTTGGATTGGATTCCCCTCTCGGAGATCTTGATCAGGAACGGCTCAATGTAGATGGCGGTGCGGTTGCACTGGGGCATCCCGTCGGGGCTTCAGGCGCGAGAATCGTCCTGCACATGCTCAAACTTCTGAAAAGAAAAAATGCCAAGCGCGGCATGGCTTCGATCTGCATCGGCGGCGGCCTGGGCGGCGCGATGCTCGTGGAGGTGGCCTGACCATGGACCGCGCTAAAACGATATTCAAGCACTGGCGCCACGAGCGGGACGCCCAGAACCTCGTCTGGCTGACCTTCGACAAGCAGGGCGAGTCCGCCAACACCTTTTCGCGCGAAGCGTTGCAGGAACTCGACGCCGCGCTGGAGGAGATCCGCCTCGCCAGTCCGAGGGGCCTGATCATCCGCTCGGCGAAGGACAGCTTCATCGCCGGGGCGGATGTGGAGGAGTTCACGCGCTTCAGGTCGCCCGAGGAAGCGCTCTCCTTCGTGCGCCTGGGTTGGGACGTGTTCAGCAAGCTGCACCTGCTGCCCTTCCCCACCACGGCGATGGTAAACGGCTACTGCATGGGCGGCGGCTTCGAGCTGTCGCTCGCCTGCCGCTACCGCGTCGCGCTGGACGATCCGAAGACGCGCTTCGCCTTCCCCGAAGTGATGCTCGGCATCATGCCGGCCTGGCACGGCGTGCAATGGCTGCCGAAGCTCGTCGGGCCCGTGGCTGCGATGGACCTGCTGCTCACGGGCAAGGCGGTGGATGCGAAGCGCGCCAGGCGCATGGGCCTCGTCGATCAGGCGGTGCCGCTGCGGATCCTGGAAAACACCGCGCGCATGCTGACGCTGGAGGCCCCGGCGCCCGGAGGTTTGGGGGTTGTTCAAGGCCTTTTGAATGGACCCTTCAAATTCATCGTTGCAAGCCAAGCCGGAAAACAAGTCGCCAAACGCGCACGGCGCGAGCATTACCCGGCGCCCTACGCGATCCTCGACCTGTGGCGGAAGTACGACGGCGATCCTTTCATCAGCCCGGGCGATCCGTCGTGCTCGATCAACATGCTGTTCGACCATCCGACGACCAAGAACCTGATCCGCATTTTCTTCCTGCAGGAGAAGATGAAGGGATTGGCCAAGGGCGTGGACTTCAAGGCGGCGCACGTGCACGTCGTGGGCGCCGGCGTGATGGGCGGCGACATCGCCGCGATCTGCGCCATGCGCGGCATCACGGTGACGCTGCAGGACACCGCGCCGGACCGCATCGCGCCGGCGGTGAAGCGCGCCGCGAAGCTGTTCTCGCGCCGGCTGCGCGACAAGCGGCGCGAGCGCGATGCCATGGACCGGCTGATCCCGGACGTGTCCGGCGCGGGCGCGGCGAAAGCGGATGTCATCATCGAGGCGATATTCGAGGACCTGAAAGCGAAACGCGAGCTGTTCGCGAAGCTGGAGGCGGCGGCCAGGCCCGGCGCGGTGCTCGCCAGCAACACCTCCAGCCTCAAGCTCGGCGACATCGCCGCGAACTTCAGGGATCCATCGCGATTGGTGGGGATTCACTTTTTTAATCCCGTCCCGCAGATGATGCTGGTGGAAGTCGTGCATGGTCCCAATACAAACCAGGAACACGTGAAAAAGGCGCTCGCTTTCGTTCGCCAGATCGACAAGCTGCCGCTGCCGGTGAAGGACTCGCCGGGCTTCCTCGTCAACCGCGTGCTCGGCCCCTACATGCAGAACGCCTTCCGCATGCTGGACGAGGGCGTGAAGCCGGAGACGCTGGACGCCGCGATGGAGGAATTCGGCATGCCGATGGGGCCGATCGAGCTCGCCGACACGGTGGGCCTCGACATCTGCCTGCATGCAGGCAAGCAGCTCGCCAAGAAGGACGCGCAGGGCCATGAGGCGGAGGCGCCGCAGATCCTGCTCAACAAGGTTGCGCTCGGCCAGCTCGGCCGCAAGAGCGGCCAAGGCATCTACCGCTGGGAGAAAGACAGGCCGGTGAAGGGCCAGGCGGGCGCCTACGAGCGTAACCTGGTCCAGGCGCTGATACAGCCCTACCTGGACGAGACGAAGGCGGTGCTCGCCGAGGGCATCGTGCCGGACGCCGAGCTGATCGATGCCGGGCTGATCTTCGGTACCGGCTTCGCGCCGTTCCGCGGCGGGCCGCTGAACTACCTGGAAGAACAGAAGAAAAAGTAGCCGGGATGGGCAAGGCTTCGGACCAGCTGCCCGGCCTTACGCTGCCCCCGGGCAAGATACCCGCGCTGCGCGTGGTGCCGATGCCGGCCGACTCCAACCAGAACGGCGACATCTTCGGCGGCTGGATCATGGCGCAGGTGGACGTCGCGGGCGGCATCGTCGCCGGGCGCGTGGCGCGCGGCCGCGTCGCCACGGTGTCGGTGAATTCCTTCGTCTTCAAGCAGCCGGTGCAGATCGGCGACGTGCTGTCGTTCTACGCCGAGCTCGAGCGCGTCGGCAACACCTCAATCACCGTCAACGTCGAGGTCTACGCCGAGCGCGGCCGCGAGGAGGCGAAGATCGTGAAGGTAACCGAGGCGGCGCTGACCTACGTCGCCATCGACCTCGCGGGCAAACCGCGCCCGGTTCCCAAGGACTAGGCCAGGCCGGGGAAAAGCTGCCTGAGGCCCTCGGCCATCGTCTGTATCGCCAACGCGGCGAGCAGCAGCCCGAGCAGCCGTGTCGCGATGTTCAGGCCGGTGGTGCCCAGCCGGGCGCCGATCTGCCCGGCGAGCCTGAGCGTGATCCATGTCAGCACGCAAACCGCGAGTATGCAGACCAGGATCGCGGCAAAGTGCGCCGCGCCGCCCGCCTGCGCCGCGATGATGGTGGTGCTGATGGCGCCGGGCCCGGCAAGCAGCGGCACCGCGAGCGGCACCACGCCGGAGAGCTCTCCGCTCCGCAGCTCCTTCGCCTCGTCCTGCGATTGCCTGACGCCGCCAGCCTGCGCGTTCAGCATTGCGAGCGCCATCAGCAGCAGCACCAGGCCGCCGCCGACGCGGAACGCGGGCAGGCTCGCGCCGACGATCAGCAGCAACTGCTCGCCGAACAGGGCCGCGCCCGCGAGCACGACCAGCACCGCGACGACGACCGCGTTCACCAGCCGCAGGCGCTCGCTGGCGCTGCGCGCGGCCGTCAGCGCGAGGAAAATCGGTACCGCGAGAAACGGATCGAGGACCGCCGTCAGGGTGACGAAAAACCGGACGTAGCCGGAGAGCGGCAGCAACCCTTCCAGCACGCTACTTCTTCGCCCGGGCCGCCATCGCCTCCTGCGCCGCCTTGCGGTCGGCGGCCACCTTGGCGAACGCGGGCCGCTCCCCGAGCATCTTCAGGTAGGGCTTGACCTGCGGCATGCCCTCGAGAAAATCGCGCCCGTAGGCGAGCTTGGTCGACAGGCTGATCAAGGGCAGGTGCACTGCCGCCGCGCAATCGGCCAGCGTCAGTTCCCCGCCCGCGACGAACGGATCGAATTTCGCCAGTGCCTCGAAGGCGCGAATGCCCTTCGCGAGGTCCTTCTCCACGGACTGTTTGGTACCGTCCGACAAGGTGCCGCCGAAAAACACGCCACCGTAGAGGCGCCGCGCCACCAGCTCCATGTGAAGCTCGATGACCGTGACCAGCTCGCGCGCCTTGGCGCGCGCCAGCGGCTGCTTCGGCAGCAGCGGCTTCTGCGGAAAGGCCTCCTCCAGGTATTCGAGGATCACCTCCGATTCGATCAGGCGCGTGCCGTCCACTTCCATGAAGGGCACCTTGCCCATCGGGCTGAGCGCCAGGTACTCCGGTTTCTGCGACGGCGTCACGTTGCAGTCTTCCTCGAAGGCGATGCCCTTCTCGTGCAGCGCGATGAGCACCTTGTTGTGATAGTTGCTGATGCGGAACCCGCAAACCTTGATCATGACGTTCTCCCGATTCTTTGGTGGCATTATAGGGCGGCCATGACCCCCGACGATCCCGGAATCATCACCGATCTCGCCGCCGAGACCTCCTACGGCGGCTACCTGCGCCTCGATCAGCTCCTCACGGCGCAGCGGCCCCGCTCCTCGCACCACGACGAAATGCTCTTCATCATCCAGCACCAGACTTCGGAGTTGTGGATGAAGCTGATGGTGCACGAACTCGCCGCCGCGATCGCCCACGTACGCGCCGATTCGCTCCCGCCCTGCTTCAAGATCCTGGCCCGCGTCAAGCAGGTGCAGCGCCAGCTGTTCGAGCAGTGGGCGGTGCTGGAAACGCTCACGCCAAACGAGTACCTGCGGTTCAGGGACGTGCTCGGCCCCGCCTCCGGCCTGCAGTCGCACCAGTTCCGCGCCATCGAATTCATGCTCGGCAACAAGAACCCGCGCATGCTGGATGTGCACCGCCACGACGGGGCCGTGCACGACCTGTTGAAGGGCTTGCTGGAGGCGCCGAGCCTGTATGACGAATTCCTGCGCCTGCTCGCGCGCCGCGGCATGCCGGTGCCGCGCGAATGCGTCGAGCGCGACTGGTCCGTGCCGCATGCGCGCAACGCCGGCGTGACTGCGGTATTCCGCGTCATCTACGAAAACCCCGGCGCCCATTGGGATGCGTACGACATGTGCGAGAAGCTGGTGGACCTGGAGGAGAACTTTCAGCTCTGGCGCTTCCGCCATGTCAAGACCGTGGAGCGCGTGATCGGCTTCAAGCGCGGCACCGGCGGCACCGCCGGCGTGGCGTTCCTGCGCAAGACGCTAGAGGCCGCATTGTTCCCCGAATTGCTCGACGTGCGCACCGAAATCGGCGCGCCGTGATCGAGGGGCCGCTCACCGAGCAGAACCTGCGGCAACACGTATGGCCGCGCTTCTCGCGCGTGCTGCGGGAGCACCGCGGCATCTACCTCGCGAACCACTCGCTCGGCCGGCCGCCGGACCGGACCGCGGAGGACGTGACGCGCGCGCTGGACGCCTGGTACGGCCGCCTGGGCGACGCATGGGACGACTGGCTGGCGTCGCGGGACAAATTCCGCTCCCTTACCGCGCGCCTCGTCGGGTCGCCGCGGCCCGACTGCATCGTGCCGAAGACGAGC
>DATGGA010000017.1:0-12858 GCA_035308765.1 Burkholderiales bacterium | reverse complement strand
CAACAGATTTCGAGTCTGCCGCATTCGACCACTCTGCCATCTCTCCGCGGCCCGCATCGCGTTCGACGCGGGGGACGAATTTTATCAGGCCCGGGAGATCTTCTCGGCGCCGTTCATATAAGGGCGCAGCGCGGATGGAATCGCGACGGAACCATCCGCGTTCTGGTAGTTCTCCAGCACCGCGATCAGCGTACGGCCGACGGCCAGACCCGAGCCGTTCAACGTATGCACCGGCTCGGCCTTGCCCTTGTCGTTGCGGAAGCGCGCCTGCATGCGCCGCGCCTGGAAGGCCTCGAAGTTGGAGCAGGAGGAAATCTCCCGGTAGGCCTTCTGTCCCGGCAGCCAGACTTCGAGATCGTAGGTCTTCGCCGAAGAGAAGCCCATGTCGCCTGTACACAGCGTCATCACGCGGTACGGCAGCTCCAGTTTCTTCAGGATCGCCTCGGCATGCCCGGTCAGCTCCTCGTGCAGAGCCCAGCTTTGCGACGGATGCGCGATCTGCACGATCTCCACCTTGTCGAACTGGTGGTTGCGGATCATGCCGCGCGTGTCCTTGCCGGCCGAACCGGCCTCCGAACGGAAACAGGGCGAGTGGCAGACGAACCTGAGCGGCAGCTTCTCCAGCGGCACGATCTCGTCGCGCACGAAATTGGTGACCGGCACCTCGGCAGTCGGGATCAGGTAGAGGTCGCGGCCCTCGAGCTTGAACAGGTCGCCCGAGAACTTGGCGAGGCTGGTCACGCCGTCGGCGCAGGCGCCGCTCACCATGTAGGGCGTATACACCTCGGTATAGCCGTGCTCCGCGGTGTGCACGTCAAGCATGAACTGGGCGAGCGCGCGGTGCAGCCGGGCGACCTGCCCTTTCATCACCACGAAGCGCGCGCCCGCGAGCTTTGCGCCGGTATCGAAATCCATGCCGTCCAGCCCCGCCCCGAGGTCGACGTGGTCCTGCGGCGCGAAGCCATACTTTTTCGGCTCGCCCCAGCGCCGCACCTCGACGTTCTGCTCGGGAGAACCGCCGACCGGCACGCTTTCGTGCGGCAGGTTCGGGATCAGAGAAACGAATTCGCGCAGCTGCGCCTGCGTTTCCTTGTTCTGCGTCTCCAGGCTCTCCAGCTCCTTGCCGATACCCGCGCCCTGCGATATCAGGAGATGCGCGCCGGTCTCATCCTTCTTCGCCTTGGCCTGCCCGACCTCCCTGGCGAGCGCGTTGCGTTGCGCCTGGACCTGCTCTGTCCTGGTTTGAATTTCTTTTCTGCGATTTTCAAGAACGGAAAAAGAAACAACATCCAAAGTAAAACCACGGGTCGCCAGCCGCTTCGCGACGGCGTCGATGTCGTTCCTGAGCAGTTGAATGTCGATCATTTTCTTTTCCTGCCTGCTTCCGCATTGCGTCGATGCAGATCTTCCAGTTTCTCCCGGATCTTCCCTTCCAGGCCGCGTTCGGTCGGCCGGTACCAGCTCACCTCCGGCATGCCCTCCGGAAAGTAGTTCTCGCCCGCGGCAAAGGCATCCGCCTCGTCGTGCGCGTAGCGGTAGTCCTTGCCGTAGCCCAGGTCCTTCATCAGCCGCGTGGGCGCGTTGCGGATGTGCAGCGGAACCGGCCGCGTGCCGTCTTCCGAGACGAACGCGCGGGCCGCATTATAGGCGTTGTAGACCGCGTTCGACTTGGCCGCCACCGCCATGTAGAGCACGGCTTCGGCCAGCGCCAGTTCGCCCTCGGGCGAACCCAGCCGCTCGTAGGTCTCGGTGGCGTCGAGCGCGAGCCGCAGCGCGCGCGGATCGGCCAGGCCGACATCCTCCACCGCCATGCGCACCACGCGCCGCGCGAGGTAGAGCGGGTCGGCGCCGCCGTCCAGCATCCGCACCAGCCAGTAGAGCGAAGCGTCCGCATCCGAGCCGCGCACCGACTTGTGCAGCGCCGAGATCTGGTCGTAGAACTGCTCGCCGCCCTTGTCGAAGCGGCGCAGGTTCTTCGCCAGCGTCTGCTCGACGAAAACGCCGTCGATCGGGCCGTCGGGTTTCGCATTCGAAAGAATTTCAATCGCGTTCAGCAGCCGGCGCGCATCGCCGTCGGCGAAACCGACCAGGCGGGTTTTTGCGCTTTCATCGAATGAAATCCCCGTCCTGTCCAGCAAAGAAGACAAGTCGGGTCCGGAAAGGCTTTCCAAGACATAGACGGTCGCCCGCGACAGCAGCGCCGAGTTGACTTCGAACGACGGGTTTTCCGTGGTCGCGCCGACGAAAGTGAACAGCCCGCCTTCGACGAACGGCAGGAAGGCGTCCTGCTGCGCCTTGTTGAAGCGGTGCACCTCGTCGACGAAGAGGATGGTGCGACGCCCGCTCGAAGCGAGCGTCTGTTCGGCGGCCTGTACCGCGTCCCGGATGTCCTTGACGCCCGAGAGCACCGCCGAGAGCGCTATGAACTCCGCGTCGAAGGCCTGCGCCATCAGGCGCGCGAGCGTGGTCTTGCCGGAGCCCGGCGGGCCCCACAGGATCATCGAATGCGGTTTGCCGGACTCGAACGCGACGCGCAGCGGCTTGCCCGGTCCCAGCAGGTGCTTCTGGCCTACGACATCATCCAGCGTGCGTGGTCGGAGTTTTTCTGCGAGCGGCGCGGCAGGCTGCGTCTTGCCGAAAAGATCAGTCCCCAAGAACGTCGGCACCTTTAGGCGGCGTAAAACGGAAAGTCGCCGGATCGATCTGCGGGTTGCGCACCAGGTTCGTGAAGCGCAGCACCGTGGTCTGGCCGAAATGGTCGACCAGTTCCATCGCCTCGATGCCGGAGGCGCTCATGCCGAGGCGGATGCGCTCGAAGCCGGATTCCTTCTCGCGCGGTTTCGCCTCCAGCCACTCCAGGCCGTCCTTCTCGCCCGCTTCGCTCAGCTCGAACACCTTGTCGATGTCGGATGCGCCCGCCAGCAGCGCGGCGGGCGTCGCCCCGAGCACGCGGGAAGCGCGCCGCACCGTCACCTGGTTGAGATCCGCGTCGTGGATCCAGACCCGGTCGCCATCGCCGACGATGACCTGCGGCGGCTTGATGTAGGTCCAGCGGAAGCGTCCCGGGCGCAGGAAGGCGAAATTGCCTTTGGATTCCTGCACCAGCTTGCCGGTCTTGTCGTACACCTTCTGCTCGAAGTCGGCGCGCGCCGATTGCGTGGTGCGCAGATAGCTCTGGAAGCGCTCCAGGCTCGCGGCACCCGCATTCTGAAAAAACAAAACCGACGCCAACGCCAGGAAAAATCTGCCCATTGCGCTACTCCACTTTTGCCTGAGCCAGGACTTCGCGGTTGCCGTTGCTCTGCATGGACGACACCAGCCCCGCGCGCTCCATGTCCTCGATCAGGCGCGCGGCGCGGTTGTAGCCGATCCGCAGGTGCCGCTGCACCAGCGAGATCGACGGCCGGCGCGTGCGCACGACGATTTCGACCGCCTGGTCGTACAGGGGATCCTTCTCGCCGGTCGCTTCGCCGTTGGCGCCCGCCGGGCCGTCTTCCGCCGCCGCGGGCTCGAGGATGTCCTCGAGATACTCGGGCTTGGCCGAGGATTTCAGATGTTCGACCACTTTATGCACTTCCTGGTCGGCGACGAAGGCGCCGTGGATCCGCTGCGGCAATCCGGTGCCGGCGGGCAGGTACAGCATGTCGCCCTGTCCGAGCAGCGCGTCGGCGCCCGACTGGTCGAGGATGGTGCGCGAATCGACTTTCGAGGCCACCTGGAAGGCGATCCGCGTCGGGATGTTCGCCTTGATGAGGCCGGTGATCACGTCCACCGACGGGCGCTGCGTCGCCAGCACGAGATGGATGCCGGCGGCGCGCGCCTTCTGCGCCAGGCGCGCGATCAGCTCTTCCACCTTCTTGCCCGCGACCATCATCAGGTCGGCCAGCTCGTCGATCACCACCACGATCAGCGGCAGCGCCTGGAGCGGCTGCGGGGCGCCCGACTCGATGGTGGCCGGATCCTCGATCTTGCGGCCGTGCTTTTCGGCATCCGCGATCTTGTGGTTGTAGCCGGACAGGTTGCGCACGCCGAGCCAGCTCATCACCTTGTAGCGCCGGTCCATCTCGGCGACGCACCACTGCAGCGCGTTGGCCGCCTGCTTCATGTCGGTGACCACCGGCGCCAGCAGGTGCGGTATGTCCTGGTACACCGACAGTTCCAGCATCTTCGGGTCTATCAGGATGAAACGCACGCTCTTCGGCTCGGCCTTGTAGAGCAGCGACAGGATCATGGCGTTGATTGCCACCGACTTGCCCGAGCCGGTGGTGCCGGCGACCAGCAGGTGCGGCATGCGCGCGAGGTCCGCGACCACCGGGTTGCCGGCGATGTCCTTGCCCAGCGCCAGCGCGAGCGGCGAGTGCAGGCTGTGGTAGGTCTCGGAGCCGAGGATCTCGGTCAGGCGCACCATCTGCCGGTGCGGGTTCGGGATCTCCAGGCCCATGCAGGACTTGCCGGGGATCGTTTCCACGACGCGGATCGCGACCACCGACAGCGCACGCGCGAGATCCTTGATCAGGTTGACGATCTGGCTGCCCTTGACGCCGACCGCAGGCTCGATTTCGTAGCGCGTGATCACCGGGCCCGGGTACGCCGCCAGCACCTTCACCGCGACGCCAAAGTCGGAGAGTTTCTTCTCGATCAGGCGCGAGGTGAATTCGAGCGTCTCGGCACTGACCGATTCCTGCTCCTTTTCCGGCTCGTCCAGCAGCTTGAGCGGCGGCAGCGGCGTATCGGGCAGGTGTTCGAACAGCGGCGCCTGCTTTTCCTTCTGCACCCGCTCCGAACGCCTGATTTCGACCGGCGGCCGTGCGATCACCACCGGCGGATGCTCCTCTTCCCTCTTGCGCTCGGCCTGGACCACGTTCTCGCGCTCGACGCGCGCCTGGACCCCGATCTTTTCGTCGCGGCGCCGCTCCCAGGCGCCCAGCGCGAGCCCATACGCCGACTCGAGCAGGAATCCCGTCACCTCCGCGACGCGCAGCCACGATATGCCGCTGAACAGGCTCCAGCCGACGGCCATCGCCGCCAGCGTCAGCAGCGTAGCGCCCGTGGGGCCGAGCAAGTTTCCCGAAAGCTTGCCCAGCACCGCGCCGATGATGCCGCCCGCGGGCTGGGGCAGCGCCTGGGCGTAGCTGTGCATGCGCAGGTATTCCAGCGCCGCGCCCGCAACCAGCAGCAGGACGAAGCCCGCCATGGACAGCAGCAGCGGGCGCGGTTCGATCTTCTCGCTGGCTTCGATCCGCCGGTAGCCGCGCACGACGATGGAAAGACACAGGACCACCCACCAGAAGGCCGACCAGCCGAACAGCGACAGCAGCACGTCGGAGAGCCACGCTCCGACGCGGCCGCCGGCGTTCTGCACCACGGCGGCGGTCGCGCTGCGCGACCAGCCCGGATCGGTTCCCTGGTGGGTCAGCAGGATGAGCAGCAGGTAGCCCGCGGCTGCGACCAGCGCCAGCCATTTCGCCTCGCGCAGCAGGCCCGCGAGCTTCGCCGGAAGAGGCGCCCCGCTCTGGGTCTTCTGTGCTGCCGCCATTTGCAGTCGCCGCGCGGTTATCCCGCCGATGGCCAGCGGATCAATCCCGCAACAGGATGGTGTCGCGCAGCACGATGCTGGAACCGCGCATCTCGATGTAGCCGCCCATCTGCAGGTCCTTCATCACGCGGCTCACCATCTCGCGCGAGGCGCCGATCATCTTGGCGATGTCCTGCTTGGGCAGGCGCTTGGTGACCATTTTCTGGCCGTTCACGTCCTCTGACATGTCGAGCAGCAGCCGGGCCACGCGGCCGTAGACGTCGAGCAGCGCCAGGCTGCCGATCTTGCGGTCGGCCTCGCGCAGGCGCCGCACCAGGCCGCGCATCACCGCCATCGACATCTCGAAATTCTCGGCCAGGCACTTCTTGAAATCCCGCTTGGTGATGGAAACCAGCTCGCAGGGCTCGATCGTGATCACGCTCGCCGAGCGCGGGCTGTCGTCGATCAGGCCCATTTCGCCGAAGAATTCGCCCGGGCCGATCAGGCTCAGGATGACTTCCTTGCCGTCCGAGTCGCCCATCATCACCTTGAGGCGCCCGGAAATGACGATGTAGAGGGAATCGATCTGGTCGCCCGCGGCCATGATCACCGAGGCGCGCGGCGCGCTGCGCCGCGTGACGACGGTCACCAGCATGCGCAGCTGGTCGTCGGGAAAGCTTGCGAACAGCGGCACGGACTTCAGCACTGTCGTCGAAACCGTGGTCGCCATCGCCGGCATCGGGATTTCCCGTATCTTTCAAGGGTTTTAACGCGCCTATGTTAGCAGAACCTCTCCCTTATACTTTCGACATGGAAACCAGGAAAAAGCACGCCCGCCTGCTGATACTCGGCTCCGGCCCGGCCGGATATTCCGCTGCGGTATACGCCGCGCGGGCCAATCTGAAACCGGTCCTGGTCACCGGCATCGCCCAGGGCGGCCAGCTGATGACCACCACCGACGTCGACAACTGGCCGGCGGACGCCGACGGCGTGCAGGGGCCCGAACTCATGACGCGCTTCCAGAAGCACGCCGAGCGCTTCGAGACCGAGATCGTGTTCGACCACATCAATACCGTCAAGCTCGGACAGAAGCCGTTTGTCCTCGAGGGCGATTCGGCGGTCTACACCTGCGACGCGCTCGTCATCGCCACGGGCGCGTCGGCGAAGTACCTGGGCCTGGCCAGCGAACAGAAGTACATGGGCCAGGGCGTGTCGGCCTGCGCCACCTGCGACGGCTTTTTCTACAAGGGCCAGGAGGTCGCGGTGATCGGCGGCGGCAACACCGCGGTCGAGGAAGCGCTCTACCTCGCCCACATCTGCACCAGGGTGACCCTGGTGCACCGGCGCGACAAGTTCCGCGCCGAAAAAATCATGGTCGACAAGCTCATGAAGCGCGTCGCCGAGGGCAAGATCGTCCTCGAGCTCGATTCGACGCTGGATGAGGTGCTCGGCGACAGGTCCGGAGTTACCGGAGTTCGAATTCTGAATTTAAAAAACAACAAAGGCAAAACTCTCGCGTTGAAGGGCCTGTTCATCGCCATCGGCCATTCGCCGAACACGCAGATTTTCGCCGGCCACCTCGATATGGAGAACGGCTACATCGTCACGCGCGGCGGCAGGCAGGGCGGCGCGACCGCCACCAGCGTGCCGGGCGTATTCGCCGCGGGCGACGTCCAGGACCACGTCTACCGGCAGGCGGTCACCAGTGCGGGCAGCGGCTGCATGGCAGCGCTGGACGCAGAAAAGTTTCTTGATGAGACAGGGTGAAAATGCAGGATGATTTCCGCAAAGCGATGGCGGGCGTAAAGCCGCTCAAGCGCGCCAAACGTGCCGTGCTGCGGGCCCCCGCGCCCGCGCCCGTGCCCCATCAGCGCCAACGCGACGAAACCGCCGCGCTCGCCGAGAGCCTCGACAGCTCGTTCTCCGTGGAGGATGCGCTGGAGACCGGCGAGCAGCTGAGCTACCTGCGTGAAGGCATGGCGCGCGAAACTCTGCGCAAGCTGCGCCGCGGCCACTGGGCGATCCAGGACGGCATCGACCTGCACGGTCTCTCCCGCGAGCAGGCTGCGGTGATGGTTTCCGAATTCCTGCGGCAATGCCTCGCGCGCGGCCTGCGCTGCGTGCGCATCGTGCACGGCAAGGGCCTCGGCATCCTGAAGGCCAAGCTGGGGAAATGGCTGCCGCGGCGCGAGGAAGTGCTGGCCTACTGCCAGGCGCCCGCCAACGACGGCGGCGGCGGCGCGCTGCTGGTATTGCTTAAGACGAAGCGTTAGACAGCGGCTTCGTTGGTTTCGCCGGTGCGGATCCGCACCACGTGCGACACCGAGGTGACGAAAATCTTGCCGTCGCCGATCTTGCCCGTGCGCGCCGACTTGATGATCGCTTCGATCGCGGGCTCTACCTGGCCGTCGGTGACCACGACTTCGATCTTCACCTTGGGCAGGAAATCGACCACGTATTCGGCGCCGCGATACAGCTCGGTATGGCCCTTCTGCCGGCCGAAGCCCTTCACCTCGGTGACGGTCAAGCCCGTGACGCCGACTTCCGACAGCGCCTCGCGCACTTCGTCGAGCTTGAACGGTTTCACGATCGCTTCGATTTTTTTCATGCTGGGCTCCTCCGCCGGATCGGGCTGTTGCCCGTAATTCTATAATGTCCCGATGGCATCTGAGCGCCTTCGAGTGGTCGAATCCCTCGCCGGCGTGCCGGCCGCGGACTGGAATGCGCTTTCAGCGGGCGATCCCTTCACCAGTCACGAGTTCCTGTCGGCGCTGATCGACACCGGCTGCGCCGTCAGCCGCTCCGGCTGGCGTCCTCAGATTGTCTTGCTGGAACGGGCCGGTAAATTGGCCGGCGCGATGCCGCTGTTCCTGAAATCGCACTCCTACGGCGAGTACGTCTTCGACTGGGCCTGGGCGGACGCATACCAGCGCCACGGGATCGAGTACTACCCCAAGCTGCTGTGCGCCGTCCCCTTCACGCCCGTCACCGGCCCGCGCCTGCTCGCGGCGGACGACGCCGACCGGAAAATCCTGGCCGCCGCCGCGCTGGAAATGGCCCGCGAGGTCTCGTCGCTGCACGTGCTTTTTCCGCCCGCGGCGGAGGCCGGCCTGATGCGGGCGGCGGGCATGCTGCTCAGGCGCACGGTGCAGTTCCACTGGAACAACGACGACTACGCCGGCTTCGACGACTTCCTCTCACGCATGACCCGCCACCGGCGCAAGAACATCCGCCAGGAACGGCGCCGGGTGCATGAGGCGGGCGTGAGTTTCCGCTGGCTGCGCGGCGCCGAGATCGAGCCGCGGCACTGGGAATTCTTCGAGCGTTGCTACCGGCGCACCTACTCGGCGCACCGCTCCAGTCCCTACCTGAACCTCGAATTCTTCCTGCGGCTGGGGGCGGCGCTGCCGCGGCACACGCTGCTGATCCTCGCCGAGCACGCCGGAAAGCCGGTCGCGGCCACCCTGAATATCGTCACCGAAAACAAGATCTTCGGCAGGTACTGGGGATCCGTCGGGCACATCCCGCTGCTGCATTTCGAATGCTGCTACTACCAGGCGATCGAATTCGCCATCGCCAACCGCCTGCAGACCTTCGAGGGCGGCGCCCAGGGCGAGCACAAGCTGTTCCGCGGCCTGCTGCCGGTCGAGACGCATTCGGCGCACTGGCTCGCCCATCCGCGTTTCGCGCGCGCCATCGAGGAATATCTCGAACGCGAGAGCGCCGGCATCACGCGCTACGTCGACGAATTGAACGAGCACTCGCCTTTCTTATAATCCACTCTTTGCGGGGAAAAACATGAGGCTCAAGAGCAGGGTCGCGATCGTCACGGGTGCGGGCAGCGGCTTCGGCGCGGGCATCGCCAAGCGCTTCGTGGAGGAAGGCGCCAAGGTTTTTATCGTCGACATCGACGAAAAGAATGGCAACCGGGTTGCCAAAGAACTCGATTCACCCTATGTACAGGCGGATGTCACCCGCAGCGCGGACTGGGCCCGGCTGATCGCCGCGGCCGGCCCTCTGAATATTGTCGTCAACAACGCGGGCTGGACACACCGGCGCAAGCCCTACGCCGAGGTCACGGAGGCGGAATTCGACAAGGTCTACGCCGTGAACGTGAAGAGCATCTACCTATCCGCGATCCACGCGCTGCCGGCGTTCCGCAAGCTGGGCGGCGGCTGCTTGGTCAACATCGCCTCCACCGCGGGCCTGCGGCCGCGCCCGGGCCTCACCGTCTACAACAGTTCCAAGGGCGCGGTGATCCTGATGAGCAAGTCCATGGCCGCCGAGTTCGGACCGGACAAGGTGCGCGTCAATTGCGTCAACCCGGTCTTCAGCCCCGATACCGCCCTGTCCGCGGAATTCGCGGGCGGCGCGATCACCGAAGAGGCGAGGAAGGCGTTCCTTGCGACCATTCCGCTGGGCCGTTTTTCCACGCCGATGGATGTCGCCAACGCCTGCCTCTATCTCGCCTCCGATGAAGCCGCGATGATCAGCGGCAGCTGCATCGAGGTGGACGGCGCGCGCTGCGTCTAGCTAGAAGTCCGGACCGATGCGATCCAGCGCATCGGTCACCAGGCAATCAGCGCCGAAAGCGAACATCTGCCGCGCGATTGCGGGTTCATTGACGGTCCACAGCAGGATCGAATATCCGGCGCCATGGATCTCAGCGGCCCGCTTTTCGGTCAGGGATTTGTAGTTGCAATGCAGGGCCACGCAATACAGGCGCTTCATCGTGTCCAGCCAATCGTCCGGGATCTTCGATACCAGATAGCCGCGCGGCAGCTCCGGCGCCACGGCCCGGGCCGCCGCGAGCGCGTCGATCGAGAAGGACGACAGCAGCGGCACTAGCGGCGCACCGCGCCAGAGTTCGCGCGTCATGCGCGCCACCGCCTCGCCGGTCGCCCGTTCGTGACCTTTTGCCGGCTTGATTTCGACGTTCGCGCAAATGCCCAGTTCCCGGCAAACAGCCGCGGCCTCTTCGTACCTCGGGATCCGGTTGCCCTTGCCGGCATCGAATCGCGAAAGTTCCTCGTAGGTCATGTCCGGAACCCGTCCGCGGCCGTTCGTGGTGCGGTCGACCGTCTCGTCATGGATGATCACCGGCGTGCCGTCGCCCGCCAGCATGACGTCGAACTCCACGGCCTTGAAGCCCTTCGAGGCGCCGAGGCGGATCGCACCCAGCGTGTTTTCCGGGGCGAGCGCGCCGCCGCCGCGATGCGCGACGATCCTGGGATAGGGCCAGCTCATGTCGTCCGTTTTTTCGGCTTCAGGCGCACATAGAGAATCTTCCGGACCCGCGCCACGGTGCCACCCGCCTCGTCCACCACGTCAATTGCGAATTCCGGCAACACCTTTTCGCCACCCGCGGCCTGCGCCTTGATTTCCGCAATCCGCTCCTCGGTCAGCCGAAAGTGCGCGGATACCGTGCCGCGTCCGGGCGCCACGTATTCGATCGAACCGGATTTGTCCCACACCAGGTAGTCGCTGCCGAGATTGTGCAGCAGCATGACCATGAAGAACGGGTCAGTCATCGCATACAGGCTGCCGCCGAAATGGGTGCCGACGTAATTGCGGTTGAAGAGTCCCAGCTTCAGTTCAACCACGGCTTCGCGGAAGTCGTCGGCGAAGCTGCGCACGCGAATGCCGGCGCCGAGAAACGGCGGCCACCAGCCCATGCCCCGCCGCAACAGGCGGGCGTTCATCCCCCGATTCGCTTGCCGTTCGCCGGATCGAACCAGTGGGCGTTGGCCGCATCGAAGCGCAACGGCAGCGTGCCCTGCGGCACCCGGTCCGCGGAAGAAAGCCGGACGACGAGGCGCGTCTCGCCCGTCATGCCGTAGATCAGCGTGTCGGCGCCCAGCGGCTCGACCAGGTCGACCTCGATCGTGAGCTTGGCCTCGGTCGCGGCACAAGGCGCGAGATGCTCCGGGCGCACGCCGAGGATTTTTCCTTCCCGCGGGATCAGGTTCATCGGCGGCGAGCCGATGAAGCTGGCGACGAAAGTGGTCGCAGGTTTCGCGTAGACCTCGAGCGGCGCGCCGATCTGCTCCGCGCGTCCGGCGTTCATCACGATCATGCGATGCGCCAGCGTCATCGCCTCGACCTGGTCGTGGGTCACATAGAGGCTGGTGGTGCCCAGCCTCTTGTGCAGCGCCTGCAGTTCGGCGCGCATCTGCACGCGCAGCTTGGCGTCGAGATTGGAAAGCGGCTCGTCGAACAGGAACACCGCCGGCTCGCGCACGATCGCGCGGCCCATCGCGACGCGCTGGCGCTGCCCGCCTGACAGCGCGCGCGGCTTGCGGTCGAGGAACTTGCCGAGCTCCAGGATGCCCGCCGCCTTCTGCACCCTCGCCGAAATTTCCTCCTTCGAAAGTCCCTGGATGCGGAGCCCGTAAGCCATGTTGCCGTACACGCTCATGTGCGGATAGAGCGCGTAGTTCTGGAACACCATTGCGATGTCGCGGTCCTTGGGTTCGAGCTCGTTCACCACGCGGCCGCCGATCACGATTTCGCCGCCGCTGATGGTCTCCAGCCCCGCCACCATGCGCAGCAAGGTCGACTTGCCGCAGCCCGAGGGCCCGAGGATCACCACGAACTCGCCGTCGGCGATCTCCATCGAGACGCCGTGGATCACCTGCAGGTCGGCGGTGTAGCTCTTGCGTACG
This sequence comes from Burkholderiales bacterium, assembly GCA_035308765.1. Lineage (GTDB taxonomy): Bacteria > Pseudomonadota > Gammaproteobacteria > Burkholderiales > SG8-39 > RBG-16-66-20. The sequence goes on along the minus strand of DATGGA010000017.1, from coordinate 678 downwards.
TCTTTCAGCGATACGGCGGCCATTATTTCTCGCTTTCTACAAGTCCCTTCACGAACCACCTCTGCATGAGGAGGATCACCGCTGCCGGCGGCAGCATCGCCAGGATGGCGGTCGCCATGATCAGGTGCCATTCCGCCGCCGCGTCGCCGCCGGGGATCATGCGCTTGATCCCGATCACGGTCGTATACATGCTCTCCTGGGTCGTCACCAGCAGCGGCCACAGGTACTGGTTCCAGCCGTAGATGAACATGATCACGAACAGCGCGGCGATGTTGGTGCGCGAAAGCGGCAGTACCACGTCGCGAAAGAAGCGCATCGGCCCGGCGCCGTCGATCCTCGCAGCCTCCGCCAGCTCGTCCGGAATCGTCAGGAAGAACTGCCGGAACAGGAAGGTCGCGGTCGCGGAGGCGATGAGAGGCAGGGTCAATCCGGTATACGTGTCGATCAGCCCGAGGTCCGCGACCACCTTGTAGGTCGGCAGGATGCGCACTTCGACCGGCAGCATCAGCGTGACGAAGATCATCCAGAAGAATGCCTGGCGGAACGGGAAACGGAAATAGACGAACGCGAAAGCGGAGATGATCGAGATCGAGATCTTGCCGCAGGCGATGACCAGCGCCATCACCAGACTGTTGAGCATCATGCGCCCGACCGGCGCGCTCGAGCCGCGCTCGCTGC
>DATGGA010000016.1:0-44125 GCA_035308765.1 Burkholderiales bacterium | reverse complement strand
GCGCAGGATCACGAGGTCGTCGAGCTCCCTGTTCGGGAAACTGATCGGGCCCTTTACCAAGTCATGCCAGCCGACCTCGCCCTCCTCCGGCGTGCGGAAGCGGATCACCGGCGCGCGGTCCCTGGGCGGCACCAGGCCACGCTCCGGTCTCCAGCGTCCGTCGTAACGGGGTTTTTCATTGTTCTGCCGCTGTTTCGCCCTCAGCTCTTCCAATTCCTCCTTCGTCGCCCAGCATGGATAGGCATGACCTGCCGCGACGAGCTTGTCCGCGGCTTCCTTGTAGCGCGCGAGACGCTTCATCTGGAAGAACGGGCCCTCGTCCCAGTCGAGTCCGAGCCACTTCATGCTCTCGAGGATCGCGGCCACCGAGGCTTCGGTCGAGCGCTCGAGGTCGGTGTCCTCGACGCGCAGGATGAATTTGCCGCCGTGGCGCCGCGCGTAGGCCCAGGAAAAAAGCGCGGTGCGCGCGCCGCCGATGTGCAGGAAGCCGGTCGGGCTGGGCGCGAAGCGGGTGCGTATATTCATCGGTGGTAGCATTTTCTCATGATGTTCTGTCACGAATGCGGCGAGCGGCTGGTCGAAGGCGCCAAATTCTGCGGCAGCTGCGGAACGAAACTGGCCGCCGCGGTGCCATCACCGCCGCCGCCCGAGGAAATCTCCGCCCCGGCGCCCGCGGCGCCGGACAGCAGTTCGGACGAAGTAAAAGTGCTCGACGCGGGGGACAAATATGTCCTGAGCGGCACGCGTTCCGCCGCGGTGGACAGGATCCTGCAGAAGTTCCTCAAGCGCGGCGCAAAACTCATCACGCCCGTGAGCAGCGTCGGCAAGGGCTGGGCGGCCGCGTGCTCCGTCCCGCCGGCGGCCGGGGGCATGGACGAGACGCAGACCCTGAGCCTGCTGGACATTACCAGGGCCGTGGCGAACGCCAGGCCCGAGGAACCCGAAGATGGCTGCCGCGTCGAGGAATTCGGCTTCAAGCAGATCGTCTACGGCCCGAGCCGGTTCGCGGTGCAGCTTCGCCTGGACTACCTGAAGAATTTCGGCGCCAAGATGGTCGGTGAAATCGAACAGCAAGGCGAGGAGTGGGTCGCGGTGGTCGACAGCAGCAGCGCGCAAGACGGCTTCCGCTGGTAGCCGCCGCCGCGGGCAGCTAGTCGGTCCCGCCTTCCACCGGGAAACGCTGGCCGCGCCAGCGCAGCATGCCGCCCGCGAGATTGGCCACTTTCGTGTAGCCCGCGTTGCGCAACAGGACGGTGGCCTGCGCCGAGCGCGCGCCCGAGCGGCAGACAACGACGATGGGTTTCTCCCCGGACAGTTCCTTCGATTTTTCCATGAGCGAACCCAGGGGCATCAGCTTCGCTTTCGGCAGGTGCCCGAGCACGCCGGCGAACTCGTCCGGCTCGCGCACGTCCACGATCTGCACGCGGTCGAGGTTTTCCTCCAGCCAGTTGGGCTGCAGCTCCCAGATGCCGGCGAAGGTGTAGGAAAGCGGGGCCCAGTCGGCGTCCGTGCTGTCCATGCCGTCTTCCTTTTCGGGTCTGCCGCAGCGCAGGTTCGCCGGCACCGCCACCTCCATGAGCTTCGGGTGCGGCAGCCCGAGGTGCGTCACATAGCCGACGAAATCGCCCTCGCCGATGGTTTCGGCCAGGCGCGGGTTGTACAGCTTCTCCTCGCCCACGCTGGAGCAGGTGAGGCCGCGGTAGTCGTGGCCCGGGTAGATCAGGCACTGGTCCGGCAGCGAAAACACCCGCTCGCGCACCGAGCGGAACAGGCGATGCGCGTCGCCCTGCTGGAAATCGGTGCGGCCGCAGCCGCGGATCAGCAGCGCGTCGCCCGTGAACGCCATCGATCGGTCGTCGAGCACGTAGGTCATGCAGCCGCCGGTATGGCCGGGCGTCGCGCTCGCCTCCAGCGAACGCGCGCCGAACGCGATCCGGTCGCCGTCCGCGAGGTAACGGTCGCCGCCCTCGGCGCCGCCCGCCTTCGCCAGCGCGATCTTCGATCCGAGCCTGCGCTTGAGCAGCCAGGCGCCGGTGACATGGTCGGCGTGCACGTGGGTTTCCAGCGTATGGAGCAGCTTCAGGCCCAGTTCCTCGATCAGCGCGGCGTCGCGTCTCGCATGGTCGAACACCGGATCGATCAGCAGCGCTTCGCGCGTGGCAGAATCCGCCAGCAGGTAGGTGTAGGTCGAGGACTGCGGATCGAACAGCTGACGAAAAATCATGAGCGACGGAAAATCATATGCACTACTTTAACTCCAAATGAGCGGCAAGCTGCCGCCGATCAGGCGCCTGGTCACGGGCGACGACGCCCAGGGACGCTCCGGCATCATCGAGGACGCTCCCGCGGCCGCCGTGCGCACGGTCGCCGAGCGCCCCGGCTACCGCTCGGTGAACCTGTGGCGGACCGGCGAGATGCCGGTGAAGATCGGCGCGCCCGACGCGGCGCAGGGCCACAAGGGCATCCTGCCGCCGAAGCACGGCTCGATCCTGCGCATCATCGATTTTCCGCCCGAGCCCGCCGACCCCGCGGAACGGCAGCGGCGCATCCAGGCCACCTTCGGCGGCATGTTCAGCGACGCGACGCACGACAAGCGCGAGGGCGCGCACCCGGGCATGCACCGCACCGAGACCGTGGACTACGCGATCATCCTCGAGGGCGAGATCTGGGCGGTGATGGACAAGGAGGAAACGCTGATGCGCGCGGGCGACGTGCTGATCCAGCGCGGCACCAACCACGCCTGGGCCAACCGCTCGCAGAAGACGGCGCGGATCGCGTTCGTGCTGATGGACGGATCGTTCTAGGCGTTATTTCCAGGCAATGACGTTCAGGCTGATCGGCGTGCCCAGAAAGTCCTGCCTGCTCGTGTCTTCGAAGAGGCCGAAGCCGTCCACCTGCTCGACGTATGAGAATCCCGCGCGGGAGAGATAGCTCGCGAGGATTTCCATGGTCAGGCCGACGTAGTGAAAATCGTGCGGGTCCATCTGCCCGCCGAACGCCACCCGCATCAGATAAAAGCGCTGCGCCGCATCACGGGCCGGATCGAGAAACAGGCGGCACAGAACCTCGAAATCCGGAACGCTGATCATCGCCTTGCCGCCGTCCTTCAGGACGCGATGCCATTCTTTGAGGGCCTGCAGCAGATCCTTCGCGTAGCCCAGGTGCTCGAGCACGTGGGAGGCATAAATCTCCTCTATCGATCCGTTCCCGAAGCGGCTCAGATCGCTGCAGTTCCCGACATGGTCGACGCCCGGTCCAGCCTCGATGTTCAGGATCTTCCAGCCTGGTTTGGCCTCGATGCCTCCGATGTGCAGGCGTATCTGCTCCATGTCGTCAGTTCCGCCGCGGCCTCATTGAGCCTCGATACCCGCCGCCTTCACGAGAGCCGCGTTGGCAATGATCTCTTCACGGATATACGCGTTGAATTGCTCGGGCCGGTAGTCCATCGGTTCCGCCCCGAGCCGGATCAGTTTTTCGCGGACTTCGGGCGACTGCAGCGTCGCGCCCAGTTCCTGATAGAGGCGGTTCACGATCTCTCGCGGAGTTTTCGCGGGCACGAACATGCCCACCCAGAAGTTGTAGTCCGAATCCGGTATGCCCAGTTCGAGCGTCGTCGGCAGGTCCGGAAGCGCGATCGACCGCTTTGAACTCCCCACCGCGAGCGCAAGGAGCTTGCCGTCCTTCAGCAGGGGCAATACCGCGTTCACGGGGCAAAAATAGTAGTCGACGCGCCCGGTCATTACCTCGGTAAGCGCCTCGGGGGTGCCCTTGAATGGAACATTGACGACATCGATGCCCGCTCCCAGGCGGAAGCGCTCGGCATTCAGATGCGTCGCGCTGCCGATTCCGATGGAGGCCGCGTTCATGGCGCCGGGCTTTGCCTTCGCCGCGGCGACAAGCTCCCTCACCGAATGGATGCCCTTGGACGGCCCGATCACCAGCACATTCGGCAGCAGGCCCAGCGGCGCGACGCCGGTCAGATCGCGCAACGTGTCGAAAGGAAGATTCCTGTAGGTGGACGGCGTGACGGTATAGGACGACGAGTGTACGAGTATCGTGTAGCCGTCCGGGTCCGCTTTCGCGACGGCGGCCACGCCGATGGTGCCGCCCGCACCAGGCCGGTTGTCGACCACGAATGGCTGCCCAAGCACCTGGGACAGCCGCTCGGACACGATACGCGCCATGATGTCCGTGGCGCTCCCGCCGGTGAATGGAACAACGACCCGCACGGGTTTCGTCGGCCATTGCTGCGCCCATGTCAGGGCATGCACGGCGGCCAGCGCGAATACGGCGGCCGCCTTCCAGAGTCTCGCCATCGCTTCTTCCCAGAGGAAATTCCCGATGTTCTATTGTGTATCATCCCGCGGGGAACCGGCATCAGGCATTGAAATCAGCTCCGTTCGAGTACCTCCGCGCCGCGTCGGTCGAAGAGACTTGCGGCCTGCTCGCGCGCCACGGCGACGCCGCGAAGCTGCTCGCCGGCGGCCAGAGCCTGGTGCCTATGATGGCGATGCGCCTGCTGCGCCCGGCATGGCTCATCGACATCAATGAAATAGGCGCCCTGAAATTCATCGCTGCCGAAAGGGATTGCGCCCGCATCGGCGCCTGCACGCGCCAGGTGGCGGTCGAACGCGACCAGGCGCTCGCCGCGCGGGTGCCGCTGCTGCACCAGGCGCTTGCCTGGGCCGGGCATGTACAGACGCGCAACCGCGGCACCGTCGGCGGCAGCCTCGCGCACGCCGATCCGGCGGCGGAATTGCCGCTGGCCGCTCGGACGCTCGGCGCGCGCATGCTGCTGCGTTCCGCTGGCGGCCCGCGGACTCTCGAAGCCGGCGATTTCTTCACCGCGCAGATGGCAACGGCGGTCCGGCCGGACGAATGCCTCGAGGAAATTCACTGGCCGGTGTGGCCCGAGCGGCGCGCCGGATCGGCTTTTACGGAAATCAGCATCCGTCACGGCGACTTCGCGATAGTCGCCGCCGCGGCGCAGATAGCTCTCGACGACGCCGGGCGCTGCTGCCGCGCCGTGCTGGGACTTGGCGGCGTCGGCCAGACGCCGCTCGCGTTTCCAAAGCTCGTGGCGCGACTCGTCGGCACGCGCCTGGAGGAAAAGGCGCTCGAGGACGTCGCTCATGCCGCCGCCGCGGAAACGGAACCTGGCAACGACCTGCACGCCAGCTCCGGATACCGCAGGCACCTGGCCCAGGTGCTGGCCGTGCGGGCATTGCGTGCGGCGCACGAGAAAGCGAAGTCCGTCCAGTGAGGGATACGCCCCACTCCATCTCCGTTCAGGTAAACGGCGTGCGGCGCACGGCACAGATACCGGCGCGCCTGTCGCTCGTCGACTGGCTGAGAGATGATTTGCGCCTCACCGGGACGCACATCGGATGCGAACATGGCGTTTGCGGCGCGTGCTCCGTGATGCTCGATGGAGACCCGGTCCGTTCCTGCCTCATGTACGCGGTGCAGGCTAACGGCCACGAGGTGACCACGGTCGAAGGGCTTGCGCGCCCCGACGGCTCGATGAGCGTGCTGCAGGACAGCTTTTGCGAAACACACGGCCTGCAGTGCGGCTATTGCACGCCCGGCATGCTGATCGCCGCCCAGGCGCTGCTCGACGCGAATCCCGGTCCCTCGGAAGCGCAGATCCGCGACGCCATCGGCGGCAACCTGTGCCGCTGCACCGGCTATCAACAGATAGTGGAAGCGGTGCAGCTTGCCGCTTCGAAACTCAAATGAGGTACATAGGAAAAAAGAGCCGGGCCAAGGAGCATCCACGTTTCGTTTCCGGCCGCGGGCGCTTCGTCGCCGACATCGCGCTGCCCGGGATGAAGCACGTGGCGCTGGTCGCCTCGCCCCACGCGAGCGCGCGCATCGTGTCGATCAAGGCCGATGCCGCGCTTGGCATGTCCGGCGTTCTGTATGTGCTCACGGGCGAGGAGTTCTGCGCCAACACCGACTCGCTCGCCATCGGCGTGGACGCCCCGAAAGTGACGCGCTGGGCGCTGGCGAGAGGCGTCGTGCGCTACGCGGGCGAATGGGTGGCCGCCGTGGTGGCGGACTCGCGCGCACTCGCGGAGGACGCGGCGGAGCTGGTCGAGGTCGAGTATGAACCGCTGCCGCACGTGATCGGCGCGGAGGAATCGCTTGAAAATAAAATCCTCGTTCATCCCGCGCACGGCTCCAATGTTCTTTATCGGCGCAAGTTCGTCTGGGGGCCGGTCGAGGAAGCTTTCGACGAGGCGGAGCACAAAATTTCCTTTCGCGCGGCGTGGGGCCGCAGCGCCACGGTGCCCATCGAGACCTTCGGCATCGCCGCCCAATGGGACGCCGGCACGCAGATGCTGGACGTATGGGCTTCGATCCAGATGCCGAAGTATCCGGACCAGACGGCGCGCGCGCTGCGCCTGCCCGGCAACGCGGTGCGCGTGCATTTCGACGTGGATGTCGGCGGCAGCTACGGCGTGAAGCGCGGCATCAAGCACACGGTGCTGGTCGGCTATCTTTCGAAGCGGCTCGGCGTGCCGGTGCGCCTGATCGAGGACCGGCTGGAGAACATGCGCGGCGGCGACATGCAGGGGCCCGATCGCCTGTTCGACATGCAGGTCGCGTTCGGACGGGACGGCGTCGTCGGCGCGATGAAAATCCGCGCGCTGGACGATGTCGGCGCCTACGCCGGCCGCTCGCCCTTCCAGCTCGGCAAGCCCGTCTCCGCGATCTGCGGGCCGTACCGCATTGCCGCGATCGAGTACGAGCCCATTTCGGTGCTGACGAACAAGACGCCCCAGGAAGCGGTGCGCGGCTTCGGCCAGGCGCCGACCAACTTTGCCATCGAGCGGGCGATCGACCGCGTCGCGCGCCATCTCGGCATGGACGCGATCGAGTTGAGGAAGAGGAATCTCATCCGCAAGGACGAATTCCCGTACACCATCCCCAGCGGCTCGACCTACGACTCGGGCGACTACCACGCGGTTCTGGACAAAGCCCTTGCCGCCGCGAATTATCCGGAATTGCTTCTTTTGAGGGACAAAAGCCGAAAAGCGGGGAAGCTGGCGGGCATCGGCGTCGCCACCTGCCTCGAGCCGAGCGGCGCCAACTCCGCCTTCGAAGTGCTGATGAACCCGAACAACGAGACCACCACGTGGATGGATTCCTGCCTCGTGCGCGTCGATCTTTCGGGCTCGATCACCGGCGTGATGAACACCTCCAGTTCCGGCCAGGGCCATGAGTCGCTGGTATCGACGGTGCTGGGAGAAATTCTCGAGCGCGATCCCGGCGGCATCCGCGTGGTGCACGCCGATTCGCTCACCGCCCTGCCTTCCAACAGCCCGGTCGGCAGCCGCATGGCGATCATGCTGGGCGGCGCGGCCGCGGGCGCCGCGAAAACCATCAAACAGACGCTGATCGCCATCGCCGCGCACAATTTCGAATGCGCGCCGGACGATCTCGAATACGCCGATGGCGACGTCCGCCTGAAAGGCGCCCCGGACAGGAAACTCGCCTGGGACCAGCTGGTGGAAATCGCGCACCGCAAATTCCACAGGATGCCGCCCGGCATCGAGCCCGGGCTGCAGGCGAAGTTCGTCTGGGAAGTGCCGACCGGCGGAGGGCTGCCGACGCCCGAAGGCCGCATCCAGATGTATCCATGCTATGCGTTCGAGGCGCATGTCGTGCTGCTCGAGATCGATCCGGACACCGGCAAGCCGGCGCTCAGGAATTACGTCTGCGGCCACGACTGCGGCGTGATGATCAACCCGGACATCGTGCACGGCATGACCTACGGCGGCATCGCGCACGGCATCGGCGCCGCCCTGTACGAGAGATTCGCCTATACCGAGGACGGCCAGCTCGCCAGCGGCACGTTCATGGATTACCTCATCCCCGGCGCGATGGAAGTGCCGGGGCTCAGAATCGTCGACCATTGCACGCCTTCCCCGCTCACCACGTTCGGGCAGAAAGGCTCGGGAGAAGCGGGTTATCTCGGCGCGCCGGCCGCGATCGCCAATGCGGTCAACGACGCGCTGCATCCGCTTGGCGCATCGATAGACGCGCTGCCGATGACGCACCTCGCCATCTGGACCGCCATCAAGGAAAGAGCGTGAAAACCCGGTGCAGGAACTTCGAGGGGATCTGATGAAACGTGCGCACTTGCTGGATCGCGTGATCGGCGAAGAGTTGCCGACCTTCGGCACCGATGCGGACCTTCGAGCGTTCGAAGCTGTGCCCTACGACGCCCGCATCGCGGCACGAAGCACCTACGAGGCGCTGCAGCTGGGGGCGGCGCATTCGCCATCCGCGCCGGCGTTGCTGTTCCTGCAGAAAGCCGATCCTGACGAGACCCCGCTGACCATTTCGCACGCGCAGTTCATGGCGAGCGTTACCCGGACCGCCAACATGCTGTCCGATCTGGGCGTCGGCCCCCGCGACGTGGTGAGCTTCATGCTGCCGCTGTTGCCCCAGAGTTTCTACACGCTGTTCGGTGCGGAGGCCGCCGGCATCGCAAATCCGGTCAATCCGCTGCTGGAGCCGGGACAGATATCCGAAATACTGAGAGCGGCGAACACCAAGGTCCTGGTCGCCCTGGGACCGATGGCCGGTTCGGACATCTGGGACAAGGTCCAGCGCATCAGAGCCCGGTTGCCGAACCTGAAGGCCATTCTCCAGGTGCATGGGCAAGGAGACGAGGCAAACGGCGTATTCGCGTTCGATGCGCTCTTGAAGAAGTATCCCTCCGACCATTTGTCGGGCGGGCGGCAGATTGCGGCCAACGACATCGCAGCCTATTTTCATACCGGCGGGACGACGGGGACGCCGAAGCTCGTCCGGCATACCCATGCCAACCAGGTGTACCAGGCCTGGGCGGTCAGCTTGATGCTGCGCTCCAGGCCCGGCGGCACGCTGCTGTTCGGCTTGCCGCTGTTTCACGTCGGCGGCGCGCTCACGCAGGGACTGGCATGTCTGGCGTCCGGCGGTACCGCCGTCGTCGTTTCGCCGGCCGGATGGCGCAACCCCGCTGCGATACACAATGTCTGGAAGCTGGTGAACCGCTTCAAGCCCGCTGTGTTCGCCAGCGTGCCCACCGTGCTCGCCGCTTCCCTTTCCGTACCGGTCGACGGTGCCGACACATCCAGCGTCCTGTGCAGTTCCGGCGGCGGTTCGGCGATACCGGTGGCCGTAGCCGGCGCCCTGCAGGAACGGCTCAAGGCGCCCGTATTCGAGGTGTACGGGATGACCGAAACCGCGAGCGTGCATACGATCTGCTATGCCGACCGGCCGCTGCGCCTGGGGTCCGTCGGGCATCCGGTGCCCTATAGCCGCGTGCGCATCGTGAAGGTCGATTCCGAAGGCCGCTATCAGGGCGACTGCGCGGCCGACGAGATCGGCGTCGTCGCGATGAGCGGACCGGGCGTATTTTCCGGGTATCTGAACGACGCGCACAATCACGGCGCGTTCGTCCAGCCCGGCTGGGTGAATTCGGGCGACCTCGGCCGCCTCGACAAGGACGGCTATCTGTGGATCACGGGCCGCGCCAAGGACCTCATCATTCGAGGCGGACACAACATCGATCCGTTGGCGATCGAAGAGGTGCTGTTTGGCCATCCAGCGGTCGCGCTCGCGGCCGTGGTCGGCCAGCCGGATGCCTACGCCGGCGAGCTGCCGGTGGCCTATGTGCAGTTGAAGAACGACGCAAAAACCTCGCAGTCCGAACTGCTCGAGTATTTGCGCGAACGCACGCCAGAGCGGGCGGCCGTGCCGGTCAATTTGCATTTCATCGACCCGATGCCCTTGACGGCCGTGGGCAAGGTGTTCAAGCCGGCGCTACGCTGGGATGCCGCGCACCGCGTGTTCAGCCAGATCCTGGGCGACCTGTCGACGGGGGGCGTAGAAGTGTCCGTGAAGGTCGGAGCGCACCCGGCGTTCGGCAGTATCGCCACCGTCAGCCTGACGGGAGTACCCGATGCCAGCAGGCGCGGCGAACTTGCACGGCAGGTGCATGAGCGCCTGAAGCCCTTCGTGCTGCGCCACGAGATAGCGCAACCCTGAGTTCGAACTCAAATGAATCAAGGGGCAATATAAGCGTAGCCGCGGCTTTGATAGGCCATCAGGGAAATCCAGGCGTTGCCGACGACCTTCACCGCGGGAACCACGTCTTCCGCCCTGGTTTCCTGCTCGCGGATGGCTACCGCGCACTGTTCCAGGTTTTCGATGCCCGGCGCCTTTTGCATTTCCTCGAGTTTGGCCAGAATCCTGCCCGCCGTCGCCCTGTCCTCGGGCTTGATCTTCGATTGATCGGTCTGGATGAGTTTGGTGGCCGGTCCCCGGAATGAAAGAACAAAATGGGGACGCACACCCTGCTGCATCAGCGACCGGCGCGTCTCGTCTATGATGTTGAGCCGGCTCAACAGCGCTTTTGCTTCACCGGCAGTGATGTCGAACGCCACTTTCAGTTCCTTGACGCCGGCAAGCGCGTCGTGGTCGTCGTAGCCGGCGGCGATCGCCGTCGCCGCTGCGAATTGGGCGCTGGCCAGGAATGCGATTGAATAAATCACCCGAACCAAAGATGTTTTCATGAATTACCCCTTCGTTGGACCAGCGGTCATTCGATCACCTGCCCATGACCTCGCCTGACAGCACCCACTGATGGCCATCGAAGTGCATTGACTGAAGCGATTCGATCGGCGCGAAATCGGCCGGGCCCGTGTTGATCGTGATTCCCGGGAGCAGCACCTCGGAGCGGAAATTCTTGAGACTCGCCGCCTGCTTCATCACGTTCTCGCGGGTCAGACTGTCGCCGCATTGCTTCAGCACCTGCACCAGCGTCGCTGCCACGGCGTAGCCGTAGACATTGGAAACATCGACGACGTCACCTTCCGGGTAATGCTTCTTCATGAACTCCCGCCACGCGAGCATTCCGGGATCCTTGTCCCATTGCGGATCGGTCGCATCCTTGATATACGCGGTCGAGATCAAGCCGGTCGATTTCTCGAGGCCCGCCGGTTTCAGCACCGTGGCTATCGAAACCGAGATGTTGACGAGGTATTGCACTGGACGCCAGCCGATGTCATAGGCCTTGCGGATCGCCTGCGCCGCGAACTTGGGGGCGGTTTCGTTGAAAAACACGTCGGCACCCGAAGCCTGCAGCTGCACGACCTGCGAATCCACCGTCGGATCCGTTACCTCGTACGACACTTCCTTCACGATCATCGTCTTCGCCCGTTCGCCCAGCCCGTCACGCAAGCCCTTCACGTAATCCCTGCCGGCGTCGTCGTTCTGGTAGAGCACCCCGATCTTCGCGTTCGGTCTGGTCTGCAGGATATGGCGGGCATAGATCTGCGCCTCGGTCTGGTAGTTCGGCTGCCAGCCCATCGTCCACGGATAGTTCGAGGGATCGTTCCACGTGCTCGCCCCGCTCGCGATGAAAAGCTGCGGCACCTTCTTCGCGTTCATGTATTTGCGGGTCGCCAGGCTGGTCGGCGTGCCGAGCGGCTGGAAGATCAGCAGCACCTCGTCCTGCTCGACGAGCTTGCGCGTCGCCTCGACGGTCTTGGGCGGGCTGAACGCATCGTCAAGGGTGATGAAATTGATCTTGCGCCCGTTGACTCCCCCCTGCTCGTTGATCATGCGGAAGTAGGCCGCCTCGACCTTGCCGATGGTGCTGTAAGCCGAAAGCGGACCGCTGTACGGCATGATGTTGCCGACTTTGATCTCGGTATCGGAGGCTCCGGGGCCGTAGGCCTTCTGCGCATCTGATGTCGACGGAATGGCAAGAGCGAGCATTGCGAGAACTGCGACAAGCAGTCGAGTCTGAACGTGGTTCATTCGATCCCCCTTTTCTAGGCTTGACTCAGTCTATGCCCGAATGACCGCTAATGGGCTAACTGCTCATTGCCTTCTGCAACTGCCGGCGCTGCGCCAGGCGCTCCCAGTAGGCGCCGACGTTCGGGTGCGCCGCGCCTGCCACTCCGAGCATGCGCGCAGCCATCAGGAAGTAGCCCGTCATGATGTCCGCGCCGGAAAGCGCCTTGCCGACGAGATACTCCCTGCCGGCGAGGGCGCGCTCGAGGACGTCGAGCGCTTTGACGGCGCGCACGCGTCCGTCCGCGGCGACCCAGGGGATACGGTCCGCCTCGGGGAGGAGCAGCGTGTGGCGGGTGATGTCGTTTATCGGCGGCATGGCGGTGGCCTCGGCAAAATGGGCCCATTGCAGATACGGGCCGCGCTCCGGGCTGCCGGCCGCAGGCGCGAGCCGTCCCTTGCCGTACTTCTCGATCAGGTATTCGAGGATCGCGCCCGACTCGAACATCACCAGCGCGCCGTCCTCGATGACGGGGAACTTTCCCGCCGGGGTGTTCTGCTCGAACGAATGACGCGGCGGCTTGAAAGGGACGGTCGCGAGCTCGTAAGGAATGCCGAGCTCCTCGAGCAGCCAGACGATGCGGATCGAGCGCGTTCGCCGGGCGTGATAGAGCTTGATCACGGATGAAGGATGAGCTTCTGCACGCGCCAATTCAGCAATTCGGCCACGTAGAGCACGTTCTCCGACGGACAGGCGATCTCGTGGATCCAGCCGAACTGCTTGAGCTGCTTGCCCGATTCGCCCAGCACGCCCAGCACCTTCCCATCGAGGCTCAGCTTGTAGATGCGGCCCGGATACGCATCCGAGCTGTACAACACCTGATTGGGGCCCGGCGTTATGCACAGCGCCCACGGCGACCCCGGCGCCATGGTCTGCGGGCCGCCCGAGGCCTCGAGCTTGGCGACGTCGGGGACATTGCCGATGGCGGGCCGGGCCCTGGCGTCGTACGGCACGTCAATCCGGATCTCGCGCTGCAGTTTTCCCTCCCCGTCGAATACCTGGATGCGCCGGTTGCCGCGGTCCGCGACGTACACGTTGCCTTGCGCATCCGCCGCGATGCTGTGCGGCGTGTTGAACTCGCCGGGCTTGTTGCCGCGGTTGCCCCAGGACTTCAGCCAATTGCCGCTGGCGTCGACCTTCGCGACACGCGAATTGATGTAACCGTCGCTGATGTAGGCGTTTCCCGCAGGGTCCCAGGCGACGTCGGTCACCTGCCGGAAGCGCCCGTCCTCGGCCGGCAGCGGCGGATTGGGATGCTTGAGCGGGCCGGTCTCCTCGTCCGAGGCTTCCTGCTTGCGCCCGAAGACCATCAGCACGCGACCCTGCGGGTCGAACTTGATCACCATGTCCGAGCCCTTGTCGGTGACCCAGATGTTGTCGCCCCTGTCGACGCGCACCGTATGCGCGAACGACCAGGCATACAGGTGCTTGCCGATCTCGCGGACGAAATTCCCGTCGGACCGGAACTCCAGCAACTGGGTGGCCGCCGCCGCGTACGCCGGACCGCTGGTGTTGCCGCGCGAGAGCACGAAAACGTGGCCCCTGGAGTTCACCGCAACCCCGCTGACCTCGCCAAAATACTGGTCCTTCGGCAGTTTCAGCGGATTCGGCACCGAATCGAACGGGATCGCGGGCACGTCCTGTTGTGCGTGGGCGGGAAGGAAAAACACGACCAAGCACACAGCCAGAGAAAGTCTCATCACATCCTCCCGGAAGCGAGTTGCAAGTTTCTCATGCCATGCTAGCTTCGGCCATATGGGGAGCACGGCAATGCCCGGAGATTACGACCGCGACCTGATCGGCTACGGACCCAATCCGCCCGATCCCAAATGGCCCGGCGGCGCACGCATCGCGCTCAACTTCGTCATCAATGTCGAGGAGGGTTCGGAGCCTTCGGTCCAGGACGGCGAAGGCTACACCGAGGTACAGCATACCGAGTCCTATGGCCGCGCACAGGGAATCAAGGGCCGCGATCTCGCGGGCGAGGGCATGTTCGAGTACGGCAGCCGCGTCGGTTTCTGGCGCCTGCTCCGGCTATTCCGGGAGCGCAAGCTGCCGCTTACGCTGTTTGCCTGCGCGCTGGCCCTCGAGCGCAATGCGCCCCTGGCCGGCGCCATCCGGGAGTCGGGCCACGACGTGTGCAGCCACGGCTGGCGCTGGGTGAAGCACTACGAAATGTCCGAGGAGGACGAGCGCTCGCAGATCGCCCGCGCCGTATCGTCACTGGAAAAGACGACCGGCCAGCGGCCGCTCGGCTGGTACTGCCGTTACGGGCCGAGCGGCAACACGCGGCGCCTCGTCGTCGAGCATGGCGGATTCCTCTACGATAGCGATTACTACGGCGACGAATTGCCGTTCTGGAAGACCGTCGCGGGCAAGGGGCATCTGGTAGTCCCCTACTCGCTGACCAACAACGATGGCAAATATGCAGGTTGGGTAGGCACGTCCGATCAATGGTTTTCGTTCATCCGCGACGCCTTCGACATGCTCTACAAGGAAGGCGCGCGGCAACCCAAGATGATGTCGGTCGGGCTGCACGCGCGCATGATCGGGCATCCCGCGCGAGCGGCGGGCCTCGAGCGGTTTCTCGATTACGTGCAGGGACGTGGAGACGTGTGGATCACGCGCCGTGTCGACATCGCGCGGCACTGGATCGAGACACACCCCTATTCCGGCAAAGGACTCAACGAGTAGTCATTCAAGGAACAGTGGGAGCGGCAATTTATTTCGGAGACCCAATATGAGCCTTACAGCGCGGATCCTTTCTTGTGTTTTCACATTGCTCGGTTTGCAATGCCTGGCGGCCGCCGCAACGGCACCCGACAGAGTCAATCTGCGCTTGGTCGGGCACTCTTCGCTCGATGGCGCCGGCAAGGGCGGCGAAGGACTGGCGCTCAAGCAGTATGGGTCCAGAACGGTTCTCTTTCTGGCCCACGAATCCGGCCCCCAATGCTTCAGCGTGGTCGACGTCACTTCTCCGGCCAAGCCGGTGGTGTTGAAGCAGATCCCGGTCGAGGCCGAATTCGTGCGCTGCAATTCGCTGGCGCTGAGCGGCAATGTCCTGGTGGTGGCGAGACAAAGCGAGAAAGCGGGACAGCCGCATGGCGGAATCAAGGCCTACGACGTCAGCAATGCAGGCGATCCCCGCCTGCTTTCGTACTTTGACCTCACCGGGCCGAGTTCCCGCGGAACCCATTACCTCACCTTTACCGACGGCAGGTATGCCTATCTATCCACCGGCGCGAAGGACTTCATTCCGAAAAATCCGCTGGACGACCAGATGCTGATGATCGTGGATCTGCAGGACCCCATGAACCCGCATGAGGTGGGGCGCTGGTGGATGCCAGGCACCAAGGCGGGGGATGAAGCCCCGGCTCCCGCGCGCGTCGCACCCTTCGACTCGGGGTTTCGCCTGCATACGCCGCTAGTGCCTGTCGAGCGCCCCGATCGAATCTACACGGGCTGGATCGATGGCGGCATCGTCGTGCTCGATATTGCCGACAAGACGAAACCGAGGGAAATCTCGCGCATTTCCTGGCAATCCCTGAACCAGGGTTTCATGCATACGGTGGTGCCGATTCCTGGCCGCAAGCTGTTGATTACTTCTCAGGAATCGACCAAGGAGAATTGCGAGGATTGGCCGATGCGAATTGCCGTCGTCGATATCCGGAATGAAGCTCTCCCATATCCGTTGGCGTACACGCCTCCCCCTTCGAACTTTGCAGACCTGTGCAAGGGCGGCGGCCGCTTCGGCGCCCACAATATCAACCTGAACCACATGCCCGGCGTTTCGCAGGTTTTGCGAAACACGGTGGTATCCGCGCAGTTTGCCGGAGGTTTGCGGATCTATTCGATCAAGAATCCGCGCCAGCCCAGGGAGATTGCCTACTTCGCACCGAAAGTCCCGGGCAACAAGGGAGGCGCCATTCAAATGAATGACCTGATCGTCGGAAAAAACGGCCTTATTTACGCCAACGACCGGTTCACGGGAGGGTTATATATCCTGCAGTACACGGGCAGGACACCCTTGGACTGACGCAAGCCGGACGGGCGGACTCCTCCTGGCCGCTACGCCGGCGTGAACATCGGCACCGGCGGGCCGCCGTCCGAGGGTTTGAACACCACTTTGACTTTCATGCCGATCTTCACCGCGTCGAGGTCGCAGTCGACGATGTTGGTCATCATCGACACGCCCTCCTCCAGCGTCACGTAGGCGATGCAGTAGGGCTCCGGCACGCCCCGGCGCAGCACGCTGCAGGTGTAGACCGTCCCGGTCCCCTTCGCGTCGCGCCACTCGGTGTTGTCCGAGAAGCAGTGCGGGCAGAACGTGCGCGGGTAGTGATGGTATTCACCGCAGGCATTGCATTTTTTTATCAGCAATTTCCCCTGCGAAGCCGCATCGAAATACGCTTTGTTCTCGGGACTGACCGCCGGCGCGGGAATTTTTCTCATTCCCGTTCCATGATCAGCGTGGCGGAACCGTGGCGGGTTCCCAGCTGCCCGCCGGTGCCCTGCGCGAGCGCGAGGCCGCAGTTCTTCACCTGCACCGCGGGATGCGACTCGCCGCGCAACTGGCGCATCGCCTCGATCACCTTGGTCATGCCGCCGCGGTTGGCCGGATGGTTGTTGCACAGGCCGCCGCCGTCGGTGTTGAACGGCAGCCTGCCCGAGCCGGATATGAGGTTGCCGTCGGCGACGAATTTGCCGCCCTCGCCCTTCTTGCAGAAGCCGAGATCCTCGATCTGCACCACCACCGTGATGGTGAAGCTGTCGTAGATGGAGGCGTACTGGATGTCGCCCGGCTTGACGCCGGCTTCCGCGAAAGCCGCGGCGCCCGACCAGGCCGCCCCGGAAGTCGTCAGCGTGAGCTTGCCGCCCGCCTGCCCTTTGGGCGATTCGCCCGCGCCGATGAGCTTCACCTTGGGCCGTTTCAGGCTCTTCGCCACTTCCGGCCGCGCCACGATCACGGCGCCGCCGCCGTCGCTCACCACGCAGCAGTCCATGCGGTGCAGCGGGTCGGCGACCATCGGCGAATCGAGCACTTCCTTCACCGTCACGACATCGCGCAGCATCGCGTGCGGGTTGTGCTGCGCGTGGTGCGAGGCCGCGACCTTGACCCAGGCGAGTTGCTCGCCGGTGGTGCCGTATTGGTGCATGTGGCGCATCGCCACCATGGCGTAGCTGTTGGTGGTGACGATGCCGTAGGGCGCTTCGAACGGCGCATCGGGAACCGCAGCGCCCCAGCTGCGCGGCTGCGTGCCGCTTGAGCCTTCCGAGCGCGGCCGCCCCGCGAGCGTCACCAGCGCGACGCTGCATTTGCCGAGCGCGATCGCCTGCGCGGCGTGCGCGACGTGGATCAGGTAGGACGAGCCGCCGCTGTCGGTGGAATCCATGTGCCGCAGCTTCAGGCCCAGGTAATCGGTCATCGCGAGCGGCCCCAGGCCCGGCGCATCGCCGGCGCAGAAGTAGCCGTCGATGTCGCCGCGCGAAAGGCCCGCGTCTTCGAGCGCGCCCTTCGCCACTTCGGCGTGCAGCTGCGCGACGGTTTTGTTCTCGGCCTTGCGGGTCGGGTGCTCGTAGGCGCCGACGAGGTAGGCCTTGCCCCTGATGGTCATGGCTTTGAGCGTAACATCGTAAGCATGAGGGGACTGCGAAACAAGGTGGCGATCGTCACCGGGGGCGCGAGCGGCATCGGCGCGGCCGTCTGCGCTAGGTTGCTCGAGGAAGGCTCGAAGGTTGCCGTCTTTGACCTTTCTTTTGAAAAGAATTTTCCCGGAGAAAAATACAAAATAGATATCAGCATTCA
Source organism: Burkholderiales bacterium (assembly GCA_035308765.1). GTDB lineage: Bacteria > Pseudomonadota > Gammaproteobacteria > Burkholderiales > SG8-39 > RBG-16-66-20. The sequence goes on along the minus strand of DATGGA010000016.1, from coordinate 26,462 downwards.
ACAGCAGGTGATCGAAGGGGTCGCCGCTGTCGAGCGCGACCTGGGGCCCGTGGACGTGCTGGTCAACAACGCGGGCTGGGACAAGGCCGCGCCCTTCCTGGAAACGGACAGCGCGCTGTGGCAGAAAATCGTCGCCATCAACCTGCTGGGGCCGATCCACATGCACCACGCGGTGCTCAAGGGGATGAGGGCGCGCAGCCGCGGCCGCATCGTCAACGTCGCATCCGACGCGGGGCGTGTCGGTTCCTCGGGCGAATCGGTCTACTCCGCCTGCAAGGGCGGCATCATCGCGTTCACGAAAACCATGGCGCGCGAAATGGCGTCGCGGCAGATCAACATCAACGTCGTCTGCCCCGGCCCCACCGACACCGCGCTGTTCCGCGATTTCGCAGGCGAAGGCGAGCGCGGCGACAAGCTCAAGGCGGCGCTGACGCGCGCGATCCCGTTCGGCCGGCTCGGCAGGCCAGAGGATCTTCCGGGCGCGATCTGCTTTCTCGCCAGCGACGACGCCGCCTTCATCACGGGACAGGTGCTGTCGGTCTCGGGCGGCCTGACGATGGCCGGGTGATTTGGTAAAATTCTCCCCTCGCGCAGTCAAACCAGCACGGGGTGGTTAGCTCAGCGGTAGAGCACTGCCTTCACACGGCAGGGGCCATAGGTTCGATCCCTATACCACCCACCAATGTCGTGCCAGCCTAGAGTCCGGCCGGCGGTACTAGGTCGTAAGCGCGGAGCTCGTAATCAAGGCGCGCCTCAGAGGAGCTCGGCGGATGGATTCCGAGAGACCAAGCCAAGCGTGGATCAGGCCGCTGCGCCTGTGGTGCGGGCTGATCCTGTTTGCCTATCTCCTCACGCATTTCAGCAACCATGCCCTTGGCCTGATCTCTCTTGGCACCATGGAGGCGGCGAGGATCTGGTTTCTCGCGCTCTGGCGCAACCCCGTGGCCGAATGGGCGCTCTTGGGTGCGTTGCTTGCACATTGGCTCCTCGGCCTCTGGCTCATCTTCCAACGCCGGACGTTGCGCATGCCTGCCTGGGAGGCGATGCAAATCATCTTCGGCTTGGCCGTGCCCCCGCTCCTGACTTACCACTTGGTCGGCACGCGGTTGGCCAACGCCATGTTCGGAACCGAAGACCTCTACGCGCGGGTCATCCTGAACATATGGGTGCTTGATTACTGGGCGGGAATCCGCCAGTGGGGGCTTTTCACCCTCGCGTGGACCCATGGGTGCATCGGAATCCACTTCTGGCTGCGGATCCGCAAGTGGTACGCGCCGGTGTTCCCCTTCTTGTTGATGACATTCATCCTGTTGCCTGCGCTTGCGTTCTTAGGCGTCGCAGAGGCGGGACGGGAGGTGTCGGCGCTGGCGCGCGAGCCTGGTTTCGTCAAACGCCTCGATACCGAGGTGCGCGCACCGTCGGCGGTCCAACGGGCTACGCTCGCGCAGGTGCGGGACGGGATATCGATAGCCGTCTGGGCTCTGCTCGGCCTGACACTCGCGGCTCGCGTTGTCCGTCAGCAAATCTCCCGACGCCGCTCATCGATCCGGATCAATTACCCTGGTGGGCGCGAGGTTCACGTCCCCGTTGGCTGGACGGTGCTCGAGGCAAGCCGTTCGGCTGGTATCCCCCACGCGTCAGTGTGCGGTGGGCGCGGTCGCTGCTCGACGTGTCGGGTCCGAATTGCAGGAGATCCGACGCTCCAGCCGAAGCCTTCCCCGCTGGAGAGGCGCGTGCTTGAGCGCATCGGTGCCCCGCCTAATGTGCGTCTCGCCTGCCAGCTCCGGCCGAGCCGCGACCTCGTCGTGACGCCGCTTCTCCAGGCCGCGGTAGGGATCGGCGCCGCGCACGCGCCCCCGGGCGCTCGCGACGGGGAGGAGCGCCAGATGGCGGTGCTCTTCGCTGATCTGCGCGGATTCACGCGCATGGCCGAGCGCAAACTGCCCTACGACGTCGTCTTTATCCTGAATCGCTACTTCGAGGCTGTCGGCGGCGCCGTCGCGCAAGCGGGCGGGATCGCTAACCAGTACACGGGCGACGGTGTCATGGCACTCTTTGGAATCGAAGCGGGTCTTGACACCGCCTGCCGGCAAGCGATCCTCGCCTCCGGCGCCATGATTGATCGCGTCGAGGCGCTCAGCCGCGCACTTGGCGGCGAACTGGTAACTCCGCTGCGCTTGGGAATCGGCATCCACGCAGGCCCTGTTGTCGTAGGTGACATGGGTTACGGCGGCACGCACTATCTGACCGCCGTTGGCGATACTGTCAATACCGCCAGCCGCCTGGAGGGACTGACCAAGGAATACGGCTGCGAACTGGTCGTTTCCGAGGAGGTCGTCGCGCACGCGAAACTTGCCACCGCGGACTATCCCCATCATGAGCTCACACTGCGCAACCGCGAGGCCCCACTTCGGGTCGTCGTCGTAGAAAACGCCCGCCGCCTGGCAGGTCGCATGAGAGCTGCCGACGGGGCCCAAAGTTAGGCAACCAGCTCGTAGACGACCCGGTCCTTGCCGTCCGCTTTGGCGCGGTACATGAGCGCGTCACAGGCGGCGACGATCTGCTCGGACCCCTGCGCCGGCTTGCGGAAGGTCGCGGCGCCGACGCTGAGCGAGGAGCGCCAGCCGTGCGCCTCGAAGGTCCGGCGCAGATCGGCACGGATCCGCTCGAGGGCCTGTATCGCGCGCGAGCCCTCGGTCTGCGGGAAGAGGATCGCGAATTCGTCGCCGCCGAGGCGCGCCACCACGTCGGTGATGCGCAGCGCGTGACGCACGCAGGCGACGAGGCTTTTCAGCAGCGCGTCGCCCTCGTGGTGACCGAGCCGGTCATTGACAGCCTTCAGGCCGTCGCAGTCGAGGTAGGCGACCGAGAAGGGCTCGCCCGAGCGCCGGCTGCGCGCGATCTCGAGCGTGAGCAGATCAAGGAAGTGCTGACGGTTCACTGCGCCAGTAAGCGCGTCCACGCGCGCTTGCCGGTGCTCGTGATCGTAGAGCTTGCGAAGTGGTGCGGTGAGCCCGACGACCACGAAGAAGGTAAATAGGCGGTTGATCAGGATGACGTTCCAATACACCGAAAAGTGCGGCAACGCCTCTGCTTGCAGCTGCATGAGCATCGCGAACTGCACTGCCGAGGCGAGGAGCGCGTAGGCGGCGCCCGCCCTGGCGCCCAGATTCCAGGTCGCAAGCAGTATGCCCAGCACGTAGGCAAAGGTCAGATTGAGTTGAGGGGGCGTGACGTAATCGACGATTGCGATAGCGACGAAGAGGAGAGAGCAGACGAGCAGCGTCGTTCGCCTGTCCATCGTGAAAAGCGCCTGCACGAACCGCTGCCAGGCGGTGCGCGCAAGCGCGAGAACGGCACGAGAGAACCTCGGCATCCGACCCTCCCCCGGACGACATTTCGCCGATTGTCCACGGAAAGTGGCCGCTGGACGAGCCGCAATACGAGGCCTTCGCCCGGGCGCTGACATGATTTGACATCGTACCGATAGCGGGCAGTAGATCTGGACGGCGTATTACCTGACGATCGAATGTCGGCTACTGGTCGAATGTGGTTATTGACATTCCCGCGGACGGGTATCCTAGGTAACAGCACGGCTCGTGCAGGGAAAGTAAACCGACATGTACCTCGACATTGAAGTCCGTCCGTCGCTGGAAATGTCGCGTAGACTCGCTTCGCGGTCCCGAAAAACGCGAGAAGCCGCGATTAGCGCTGCCCTGGGCAGCCCAGGGCAGCAGATGCCGCCGGTACTGTATGCCCTGGCGAATGCTCTCTCGCGCGAACCAGGCCGGGCCTACGACGCAGTGTTCTGGCACCATGTCGGCCGGCTGCGCGCCGTGTTTGATGCGCTGCGCTGCCGCGACAAATCCGTACGCCGAATTGTGACCAGCTTGGGCCGCAACCTGAGCAAAGAGCTGCGGGAGTTCGAAAATGAGGACCCACTGCGGGTGCACTCAATTGCCAAGCGCGCGATCGAGTGGGACCTGAACAATCCGCGGGACTATGACCACCGCTGGGTTTTTCTCCACGTGAAGCCGGCAAAAAACACACAGGGTGGCAATGCCTGCGGGACCAACGCTCGGCTCACCTATCCCGAAACAGAATGGCCCGACATTCTGCGATATGTACACCAAACCCACTTGCGAAGCGTCGAGCTCTTTGTCGCCGACAAGAAGGTCAATATCGTTCTGCCGAGCTAACTATAAATCAACGCCCAGGGTACGCCGGCGCACAGAGCGCTTCCGGGAGAATGCGATATTGTTCATTACCTCCCAATTGTCTTGATTGGGGAGCGCGAAAATAGCTGCGGTCTGGTGGATCCGATTCGTCGTTGGTCAAGCCGCATGAATGCGGTTCTCACAAAGTCCTTGAAAGCTTGGATCGACCATCGAGCCAGCAGCAAAGGCGCGGCGCTGGCCTTCTATACGTTGTTCTCCATAACGCCCATCCTAATCCTTGCTATTGCGGGCGCCGGCTATTTCTTGGGCGCCGAAGCAGCGCAGGGAGAGATCATCGCGCAACTCCAGGGACTGATTGGACCAAACGGTGCGCAGGCAGTCCAGGCATTGCTGGCGGGCGCGCGCGATCCCGCATCGGGACTCGCGGCGACCATGGTGGCGAGCGTGCTGTTGCTAGTGGGCGCCACCAGCGTCTTCGTCGAACTGAAGGGGAGCCTCGATGAACTATGGGGCATCGAACCTCCCAAAGGATTGGCCATAATCGTTTTTTTGCGAACTCAACTGCATTCCTTCGGGCTGGTACTGGTGCTGGCCTTCCTGCTACTCGTTTCCCTCGTCCTTAGCGCAGCGCTTGCCTTCCTTGAGCGCTACGCTGGCGGAATCTGGAGCAGCTCTTACAACATCTTCGCAATTTGCTCTTCAGTAATCGCATTCGGGGTCATAGCCTGTCTTTTTGCGGTGATCTACAAGGTGCTGCCGGATGCACTGCTGTCTTGGCGCGATGTCTGGATTGGTGCGGCTTTCACGGCGGGAATGTTCATCTTGGGAAAATATGCAATTGGCCTGTACCTTGGCAACAGCGGCGTCGCATCGAGCTTTGGCGTGGCAGGATCGCTCATCGCGTTGTTGCTATGGGTCTACTACTCGGCCCAGATATTTTTCCTGGGTGCGGAGTTCACCAAGCACTACGCACTGGGGTTCGGCAGCCTCCGCCATGAAACACAGGGCTTGGCCTCAATGGGGCAGTCTTCCCCTGTCGAGATTTAATCCTAGCAGTACCGGCACGTTAGCAAAGCAGACTAAGCGGGCTCAACGTTCCTACGCAAAGATCGGTGGGCTTGACCCATGTTGGACGCGATCGCTAGGCGCAGTGCTCGAATGTTAATTACTTCCGGCAGCACGAATAGCAGTGCAGTAACCGCCACCATTGCGAGTGATATTGGTTGATGTACGAAGATAGGCGATATGGCGGCAATGCACGCAAATGCAATTAGCAGCCAATTTGCAAACAACATTATTCGTTGGAAATTCCGGCGCCCATCGTTTGACAATGCGTGAGCGGTACCTGCAGGAACGAAGACCAGAAAGGAGCAAATCAGAACAATTGTTGCAAGAACGCCAAGCGGCTCGTCGTAGAATTTATTGCAGAGCAATGCAAGGCCGAGGACCGCAAACCCGGTGGTCCCGACCATGTTCATGACGCGAGTGCTTTGGAAGATTGGCATGAGAATTCAACGCTAGTCCAACAAAGCGGACAAATCTGTTCGCCGGCGAACACAACGGGCGCGAAAGTTTCAATGACCGCTTTGGGTCGAAAGCTGTTTTTCACCTGCGATAGCCCCCGTACCACGTGGGCTGCACGTACACGACGCGGGGGCGGTAGTAGTAGTACGCGGGCGCTGGCGCGTAGACAACCTGAGGCGGGTAGTACACCGGGCGCGGTGCGTACACGAATGGCGGCGGAGCGTAATACACGGGCGCTGCGCGATAGTAGTAGTGCCTATGCCCGTAGCCGCCATAAGCGAGAGCCGGAACTGTAGCGACCAGTGCGGCACTGGCGGCAATCGCCAGTAGTACTTTGCGGGACGCTTTCATGGTTCGCCTCCTTGTTGGAGAGAAGCATGCGCTCAATCCAGGCATCTTTGGGTGAGGAATTGCTACAAGGTGTTACAGCCAGGCGCCCGGGCATGGGTCACCGGACGGTGGTTTGTGGAGCAGCTCCACCGCCGGATTCCGCTGTGGCATCCTTAGACCTCTGGCGCCTGCAATCCGACCCACCAACTCTCCCGAATGAATATTGCCGACCTCCAGTCGCTGCGCTCGGCGCTGTTCGTGCCGCTCGCCGACGAGCGCTTCCTCGCGAAGGCGCACGAGCGCGGTGCCGACGCGCTGCTGCTGGACCTCGAGGATTCGGTGCCGCCGGCGCAGAAGGCCGCGGCGCGCGCGCGGCTGCCGGAGGCTGCCCGCCGCCTGGCGGCGCTGGGCGCGACCGTCATGGTGCGAGTCAATTCGACGCCGGACCACCTGGCCGAGGACCTCGAGGCCGCCGCGCAGTCTCCGGTCGCGGCGGTTTTCCTGCCCAAGGTCGAAAGCGTCGAGCACGTGGTCGCGGCCGAATACCTGCTCGCGCGCAGCGCCGCGAAGCTGGTGGCGCTGCTGGAATCGCCGGCAGCGATTCTCGCCGCGCGCGGGATCGCCGGCGCCGGCACGCGACTCGCCGGCCTCGCTTTCGGCAGCGAGGACTACTGCGGCGCGCTCGGCATCGCGTCGGGCGCAGCATTGCTCGACTGGCCCGCGCAAATGCTCGCGGTGGCCGCGCGCGCCCGCGGGCTCGCGGCATTCGGCCTGCCAGGATCGGTGTCGGAGATCGAGGATGTAGCGGCTTTCACGCAATTGCTCGAAAAAGCGAGGTCGATGGGCTTCACCGGCTGCACCTGCATTCATCCGAAACAGGTGGCGGCGGCCAACCGCGTCTACTCCCCCTCAGCCGAAGAAATCGCGCGAGCGAAGGAAGTGGTGGCGGCTTTCGAGGCCGCGCTGCGCGAAGGCCGCGGCGCATTCGCACTGCACGGGCGCATGATCGATGCGCCCGTCGTCGATCAGGCCCGCGCCATTCTTACCCGGGCCCGCAGCGGCTAGCGGGCACCGCCCGGCACGTAGGACACAAGTTCCATATCCATGAGGGGCTGGGAAAGCTTTCCAGCTTGACGCGCCGTTGCGCGTCCAGCATCACGTTGGCGGGCTTGATGTCGCGGTGGATCACGCCCGCCCCCCGCACTCCGCAAGACGCCGCTCCAGGTAGGTGCGTTCGGCGGGGTTGCGCACCAGTTCCAGCGCGGCCGCGTAGGCGTCGCGCGCCTCGGCCAGCCGCCCGAGCCGGCGCAGCAGGTCGGCCCGGGCCGCGGGCAGCAGGTAATAGTCCGAAAGTTCTCCCCGCGCGGACAGGCGGTCCATCAGGGCGAGCCCATGCTCCGCGCCTTCGGCCATCGCCACCGCCGCTGCGGCATTCAATTCGACGACTGAACCCGGCTGCTCGCGCAGCAGGCCGCCGTAGAGCGCGGCGATCTGCTTCCAGTCCGTGTCCTCGGCGCGCGGCGCGCGCGCATGCAGCGCGGCGATCGCGGCCTGCATCTGGTAAGGCCCGCGCCGGTGCAGCGCGAGCGCGGTGTCGAGCAGGCGCAGGCCCTCGGCGATTTCCTCGCGATCCCAGCGCGCGCGGTCCTGTTCCTCCAGCGGCACGATGGCGCCGTCGCTCCCGACGCGCGCTGCACGGCGGGCGTCGTGCAACAGCATCAGCGCCAGCAAGCCGAACGCCTCGGCCTCCTGCGGCATCAGCTCCGCGATGAGGCGCGCGAGCCGGATCGCCTCGGCGCACAGGTCCGGACGGACCAGCCCCGGCGTTTCGGTGGCGGCGTAGCCCTCGTTGAATACGAGATAGACCACGCCGAGCACGGCCTGCAGGCGTTCGGGCAGCACATCCCGGGACGGCACCTCGTAGGGAATGCGCGCATGGAGGATTTTCTTCTTCACCCGCACCAGGCGCTGCGCCGTGGTCGCTTCGGGCTCGAGGAAGGCGCGCGCGATTTCCCGCGTCGACAGGCCGCACAGCGTGCGCAGCGCCAGCGCCATCTGCGCCGCCTGCCCGATTGCCGGGTGGCAGCATGTGAACACCAGCCGCAGCCGGTCGTCCTCCACGCCCGAAACATCGGCCGGATGCGTGCCGGCATCCTCCGTCTCGGGCGCGGCGACATCCGGCGGCGCGCTGGTGTAGAGATGGCCGCTGCCGCGGCGCCGGACCAGATCGAGCGCGCGCCGCTGCGCCACGGTCGTGAGCCAGGCCGCCGGCGCCTCCGGCAGGCCCTGCACCGGCCAGACCTCGATCGCTTTCGTGAACGCGTCCTGCAGCGCGTCTTCGGCGAGGTCGAAATCGCCGAAGCGCCGGATCAGGCCCGCCAGCACGCGCGCCCCTTCCGCGCGGCAGACGCTGTCGATCACGGGAGTCAGCATCGTCGGTTACCGGCTCCCGCGGCGGATCAAACGGACTCGCTCACGCGGTGGCGGGCATCGCGCCGACCGGCCGCACCTCGATCGAGCCGTGCTGCGCCGACGGGCAACGTGCCGCCCACTTCACCGCCTCGTCCAGGTTGGGCACGTCGATGACGTAGTAGCCGCCGAGCTGCTCCTTGGTTTCGGCGAACGGCCCGTCGGTGGTGACCGTCTTGCCGTTCTTCACCCGCACCGTGGTCGCGGTGCTGGCGGGCTTGAGCTCGCTGCCGCCGCGGATGATGCCGGCGTCACGCATGTCCTTGCTGTACTGGGTGTAGGCCGCATAGATCTTCTTCTGCGCTTCGGGGTTGGTCGCCAGCTGCGCGAAGTTCTTTTCCTCGCCGTAGATCAGGATCATGTATTGCATGGCTTTTCCTTTCAGGGTCGGGCGCCCGGACGTCCCGGGTCGCCCATACGACGCAGCGGGGGTGCCGCAATCGACATGCCGGCCGAAATTATTTCCCGGCGCAGGCGATCTTCCAATAGGCCTCGTCCAGCGCGCCGGCGACGACGGCCTCCCAGCGGCCGGGATTGGCGCTGGTGAAGACCGGTTCGCCAGTGCCCATGTGCCCGGAAAAATCGATCGCCGACAGCAGCCGCACCTGCCTGCCCCTGCAATCGTATTCCCTCAGCACCACGGTCGAGTAGAGCCGTCTGCCGCCGGGCGTGAAATCCTGCTTTTTGAAATCGTACATGCCGGACATGCGGACGTTGGCGCCGAGCGGATGGATCGTGGCCTTATCGGCGAACGCGGAATAGATGTCGCCGTCGCCGCCCACCGGCGACCAGTCCGCCGCCGCCGCGCCGCCCGACAGCAGGGAAAGGCCGCTAAGTATGGCGCGGATCGAGCGCATCGCGCAGGCCATCGCCCAGCAGGTTGAACGACAGCACCAGCAGGAAAATGCACGCGCCCGGCCAGACCGCCATCCAGGGCGCATTGTCGATGTAGTTCTTGGCCGTGTTCAGCATGCTGCCCCAGCTCGGCGCCGGCGGCTGCTGGCCCAGGCCGAGGAACGACAGGCTCGCTTCCGCGATCACCGCGGCCGCGATCGACAGCGTCGCCTGCACGATCAGCGGCGCCAGGATGTTCGGCAGGATGTGCCGCAGCACGATGCGCAGGGGCGGATTGCCGATGGCGCGCGCCGCTTCCACGTAGTCCTCGACCTTCACCGCCATCACCTGCGCTCGCGTGAGGCGGATGAAGACCGGCGTCGCCGAGATGCCGATCGCGATCATGGCGTTGCTCAGGCTGGGCCCGAGGAAGGCGGCGAGCGCGATGGCGAGGATCAGGAACGGGCAGGCGAGCATCGCGTCGGTCAGCCGCGATATCACGCCGTCGGTCCAGCCGCCCGCGTAGCCCGCCAGCATGCCGACCGGCACCCCCAGCGACACCGAGATGCACACCGAGACGAGGCCCGCGAGCAGCGAGGCGCGCGCCCCCCAGATGACGCGCGACAGCACGTCGCGCCCGATCTCGTCGGTGCCGAATAGGTGGGCCGCGGTCGGCGCCTTGCGGATGGCGCCCCAGCTGGTGGCGAGCGGATCGTGCGGCGCGATCCAGGGCGCGAAGCACGCCACCAGGATGAACAGCGCGATGAACGCCAGTCCGACCATGGCGCCCTTGCGGCGCCGCAGTTGCAACAGCGGGCGGCGCCAGGTATCCACGCTAGCCCCTCATCCTGGGGCTGACGACGAGTTGCGCCAGGTCCGCCAGCAGGTTGAGCAGGATGTAGGTGGTCGCCGTGACCAGCACCACGCCCTGCACCACCGCGTAGTCGCGGTTGAACACCGCGTCCACGATCAGCTTGCCGAAGCCGGGGATGCTGAACACCGATTCGGTGAGCACGGTGCCGCCGAGCAGCTCGCCGAAGCCGAGCGCGCCCAGCGTGATCACCGGCGTGAGCGCATTGCGCAGCGCGTGCTTGAGGATCACCACGCGCTCGTCCAGCCCCTTGGCGCGAGCGGTGCGCACGTAGTCGCTGCCCAGCACCTGCAGCATCGCGCTCCTCGTGTGGCGCATGAGCACGGCGGCGAAGGCATTGCCCAGCACGAAGGCCGGCATGATCATGGCGGCGAGGTTGCCCCCCGGGTCCTCGAAGGGGCTGACATAGCCCGAGGCCGGCAGCCAGCCCAGCTGCACCGCGAACAGCAGGATCAGCAGGATGCCGAGCCAGAAATTGGGCGTCGACAGTCCCCATAGCGCGAACACGTTCGCCGCGTAGTCCCAGGCGGTGCCCTTCTTCACCGCAGAGACCACGCCGGCGGTGATGCCGATGGCGATGGCGATCGCGATCGCCATCGAGGCAAGCTGCACCGTGACCGGCAGCTTTTCCAGGATCAGTTCGGTGACCGGCTTCTGGATGCGCAGCGATTCGCCGAGGTCGCCGTGCAGCACGCCCCTGATCCAGTAGAAGTACTGCACCGGCAAGGGCCGGTCGAGATGCATCTTCTGCCGCAGGTGCGCGATGACATTCGGATCCTGGTCCTCGCCGGCGAGGATCATCGCCGGATCCCCGGGCAGCAGTTGCTGCAGCCCGAATATCAGGACGGTAACGAAGAACAGCGTCGGCAGGATGGTGGCGACGCGGCGGGCCAGGTACTTGCCCATTCAATTCATTTTCAGTCCCTGCACGCGCACCATGCCGTCGGGGACGGTGCGCAGTCCCGTCAATTTCGCGCTGTGCGCCCACAGCCAGTGGCGGTGATACAGGTAGATGATCGGCCGGTCCTTCTGCACCTGCACCGCGATCCGGTCGTAGGCCTGCGCGCGCTTCGCCGGATCGAGCTGCGTGCGCGTCTCGGCGATCCATTTTTCCACGTCCTGGTTGCAGTAGCCGGCGTAGTTGAGCGGAGCGCCGCACCCCAGGTGCGGCTGCAGGTTGCCGTCCGGGTCGGCGCGGCCGCTCCAGGCGAGCACATAGGCCTCGAACTGCCCCTTGTCCGCCAAGTTGAGCGAAGTGGCGAATTCCGTCGCCTGGATCTTGATGTCGAAGCCCGCCTCCTTCGCCATCGCCTGCACCACCTGGGCGAGCTTCTGCGTGCCGGAATCGTTCGGCGTCATCATGGTGAAGCTCGGGTTGGGAACGCCGGCTTCCGCGAGCAGCTTCTTCGCTCGCGCGACATCGCGCCTGGGCATCGGCGCGCTCTTGCCGTAGTAGCGGTCGCTCGGCGCGACCCACTGGTTGCCGGGCACGGCCTCGCCGTCCATCGCCACCTGCGCCATGCCGTCGCGGTCGAGCGAGAGCTCCAGCGCCTCGCGCACGCGCGGGTCCCTGCCGAGCGGATTCTTCTGCGCGACGTCGCTCTTGCCGACGTTGATGGTGAGCCCCTGGTAGCCGATCTCGACGATGCGCGCCACCTTGAAGCGCGCGTCGCTCTTCAGGCCGGCGACATCCGAGCCGGCGAGGCGCTCGATGAAATCGAGCTGCCCGGAGCGCAGGTTGGCCAGGCGCACGGTGGCGTCGACGATCGGCAGGTAGGTAATGCGCTCGAAATGGATCTCGCCCTTGTTCCAGTACCCCGGGTAGCGCTCGAGCACGATGCGGTCCTGCGCCACGCGCTCGACGAACTTGAACGGTCCGGAACACACCGGATTGGCGCTGAACTTGTCGCCTGCAGCGGCCGCGGCCTTGGGCGAGACCATCATGCCGGCGCGATCGGTGAGCACAGCGAGCAGCGGCGCGAACGGCGCCGAAAGGTTGATGCGCACCGTCATGGGATCCACCACGTCCACGCTCGACACAGGCGCGAGTTCGCCGCGGCGATTGGAGCCCGGCATGTTCTTATGGCGCTCGAGGTTGAACTTCACCGCGGCGGCGTCGAACTTCTCGCCGTCGTGGAAGGTGACGCCCGGGCGCAGCTTGAGCGTGAGGGACCGGTTATCGGGCGACCATTGGTGCGAAGTCGCCAGCATCGGCACGATGTTCAGCTTCTCGTCCAGGTCGAACAGCTTGTCGCACAGCGCCGAGAACACGATCCGGCCGACGAAGGTGCGCGCGAGAGTGGGATCCAGGATGTCCGGGTCTTCGGCGAGGCCGACGCGCAGTGTTTGCGCATTTGCCGAAATCGCGATTCCGGCTATCAGTGCGAAAAACCATCTTTTCATCGTCATGGCATCTCCGTTCGGGTTTCTACTTCTGACCTGAAGGCTGCTTGAAGGCGGGTCAGGCGCTCATTGACCGGAATCAAGGCCGCATTCGCGGCTGGGGGTTGGATTTCCTTCCAGAAATGGCAGGCGACGCCGTCCTGGAGCACGGGCTCCTCCGCCGCGCACCTGTCCCGGGCGTAGAGGCATCGGGTGCGGAAGCGGCAGCCGGACGGCGGATCGATCGGGCTCGGCACATCCCCTTGAAGCAGGATCCGAGCCCCGCTTCGCTCCTTCACGAGCCCGGGCTCGGGCACCGGGATCGCCGACAGCAGCGCCTGAGTGTACGGATGGCGCGGGCGCCCGAACAGTTCGCGCTTGCCCGAAACCTCCACGATCTTGCCCAGATACATGACCGCGACGCGCGCCGCGATGTGGCGCACCACCGCGAGGTCGTGCGCGATGAAGATGTAGGCGAGGCCCAGGCGCCGCTGCAGGTCCCGCAGCAGGTTGATCACCTGCGCCTGGATCGAAACATCCAGCGCCGACACCGGTTCGTCGCAGACGATGAGCTTCGGCTCCACCGCGAGGGCGCGCGCGATGCCGATCCTCTGGCGCTGGCCGCCGGAGAATTCGTGCGGGTAGCGCCGGGCATGCTCCGGCGAAAGACCGACCATATCGAGCAGCGCCTCGACTCTTTTATTTTGATCTTTCAGATAAAGGGAATGAAGAGCCAAAGGCTCCCGGATCATTTGCCCGACGGTCATGCGCGGATTGAGCGAGCCGTAGGGATCCTGGAAGATGATCTGCAGCGAGCGCCGCCGCGCGCGCAGCGCCCGCTCGTCGAGCGTGGCGAGGTCTTCGCCTTCGAAGCGGACCCTGCCCGAGGTCGGCTCGATGAGCCGCAGCGCCAGGCGCCCCGCGGTGGATTTGCCGCAGCCCGATTCGCCCACCAGCGCCAGCGTCTCGCCCGCGGCGACTTCGAAGCTGACGCCGTCCACCGCGCGCACCTTGCCGAAATGCCGGACGAGGTTTTCCGCTTCGAGCAGCTTCACAGGGGCGCTTTCCAGCAGGCTGCCCTGTGGTTCCGGGACAGATCGGAAAGAAAAGGAGCTTCCGCCCGGCAACGATCCATGGCGAACGGGCAGCGCGGCTCGAAGCGGCAGCCGGCGCCCCCGGCGAACGGGCCGGGTACCTGCCCTTCGATCGCGGCGAGCCGGTCCTGCTCCAGGTGCAGCCGCGGAATGGAGCCCAGCAGCCCGATGGTGTAGGGGTGCTGCGGCTGCGCGAACAACTGCGCGACGCTCGCGTGCTCGACGATGCGCCCGGCATACATCACGGCGACGTCGTCGGCGAGTTCCGCCACCACGCCCAGATCGTGGGTGATCAGGATGATGGCGGTGCCGGTTTCCTCGCGCAGCGTGCGCATGAGATCCAGGATCTGCGCCTGGATGGTGACGTCCAGCGCGGTCGTCGGCTCGTCCGCGATCAGCAGTTTCGGCTCGCAGGCGAGCGCCATCGCGATCATGGCGCGCTGGCGCATGCCGCCCGAGAGCCGGTGCGGGTAGTCGTCGTAGCGCCGCTCCGGCTCGGGAATGCGCACGCGGCGCAGCATTTCGACCGCGTGGTCTCTTGCCTGCTTGTTGCCGATATTTCTATGCCTCAGCAGCACTTCGGCGATCTGGTCGCCGATGGTGAAGGCCGGATTCAGCGAGCTCATGGGCTCCTGGAAAATCATCGAGATGCGGTCGCCGCGCAGCGCGCGCAGTTGCGCTGGCGGCAGCGTGAGCAGGTCAAGTCCGTCGAACAGTATCTGTCCGCCGGCAATTCTTCCCGGCGGCTGCGGCACCAGGCCCATGATGGAGAGCGCGCTCACGCTCTTGCCGCAGCCCGACTCGCCGACGATGCCCAGCGTGCGCCCGGCTTCGAGCGCGAAACTCACGCCGTCGACGGCGCGGAACTCGCCGCCCTCGACGCGGAAATGCGTGCTGAGATTCCTTACCTCGAGAATTTTTGCACCGTTTCTTCGATCACGGTCCGGTCCGTGATGCCGGCGGGCCGCGCCCTGCTGGGCAGGCAGGTGGCGAACGGCTGGAAGCGCTCGAGGCTCTTCCGGTACAGCCGCTGCAGTTCTGCGATCGGATCCTCGTGGTCGTCGACGCGGATGTCGAGGAACGGGTAGTCCTCGGCGGCGTGGATGCGCAGTGCCGCGGCCTGCTTGCCGCGCTTGTCGCCGCCGGCGGCTTCGCCCGCCGCCAGCGCAGCGATGAGACGCCCGGCAAATGGAAGATTTTTTGCGCTTTTGAATTTTTCACTCGTACTTTGAATTACCTCCGGGCCTGTGAGCATGTTCCCGGCAACCGAATACCCCTCCCCCGAAAGATGGCCGCACCAGTCGATGCAGGAAGGCCCGGTATGAGCAGCAATGCGACCTTTCGCGTCGATCATGTGCAATTGCCTGTGGTTTTTCCCTTCATCTTCGCTTAAAAGCTTTTCAATGACGGAAGAAGGCGAAAAACCACTCTCCAGAAGATCCAAACCCCTTGGCCCGTAGTGCGGATTGACCAGCGCCTGCGTCGCCACCGCGCCGACGCCGCTGCGCGCATGCGGGCACAGCATGCCGACGGCGAAGAAGCGGCTCGCGATCGCGATGCCGAACTCGCCGTCGGGGCCGCGCGCGACGATGGACCAGGTCATGTCAGACCAGCGAGCGGCGCCGCGCGAGGCTCTCGCGCTCGAAGCCGGCGACGCGCTTGTAGGCCTCGGACATCGCCACCAGTTCCGCGTTCGTGATGATGTCGTCGATGCGCGCGAAAGGCTTGTCGCCGCTGCGCCTCCAGACTTCGCGCAGGATCGCGTCGGGCGGATTGGCGCGGTTCATGAGGACCAGGTCGTTGGCGGCCTCGAGACGCGCGGCTTCATAGTCCTTCAACGCTCCCGCAACGTCCGTATTCCGCTTCAGGCAGCCCGCCAGCGCCCTCGCGTCGAGGATCGCCTGCCCGGCGCCGTTCGAGCCGCGCGGATACATCGGGTGCGCGGCGTCCCCAAGCAGCGTGACGCGCCCTTTGGTCCAGTACGGCAGCGGGTCGCGATCCACCATCGGGTACTCGAGCACCTGTTCGGCATTGCGGAGCAGCGCCGCGCAGTCGAGCCACTCGAATTTCCAGTCCGCGAAGGTCGGGTAGAAATCCTCCATCCTGCCGCCCAGGTTCCAGTCCTGCATCACGTTGCGCGGCGACTGGATCTCGGCCACCCAGTTGACGAGCTGCCTTCCTTCCGCATCCAGCGCGTTCCGGATCGGGTAGATCACCAGCTTGCCGACTTCGAGCCAGCCCGCCGTCGCCATGCTGGCGCCAGTGAGATAGGGCTTCACGCGCGTCGTGCCGCGCCACATGTTGATGCCCTGGTAGGCGGGCGGTCCCTCGCCCGGGAAAAGCATTTTCCGCACGGAAGAATGGATGCCGTCGCAGCCGATGGCGCAACTGCCTTCGAAAGAGGTCCCGTTGTCGAATTCCACGGCTACGCGAGTCTTTTCTTCTGCAATCGAAACGCATCTATGTCCCGTAAGAAAGGCACCGGATCCCAAGCGTTCGAAAACACAACTCAACAAGACTTCATAAAGTTCGGCGCGGTGGATCGACAGCTGCGGCCACTCGTAGCCGGCGTGCCGCCCGCGCGCTTCCCTGAAGATGA
Organism: Burkholderiales bacterium; assembly: GCA_035308765.1. GTDB lineage: Bacteria > Pseudomonadota > Gammaproteobacteria > Burkholderiales > SG8-39 > RBG-16-66-20. The sequence continues at coordinate 10,181 of DATGGA010000016.1, read as the reverse complement.
ACTGGCCGTAGCGGTTGTAGAAGCAGAGTTCCTTCGTCTCCACCGCGGTGCGCGCCAGGCGCTCCTGCAGGCCGAGCTCGGTCAGCTCGCGCATGCCGTGCGGCAGCAGGTTGATGCCCACGCCCAGCGGCTGGATGGCGGGCGCCGCTTCGAAGACCTTGCAGGCGATGCCGGCCTGGTGCAGCGACAACGCGAGCGTCAGCCCGCCGATGCCGCCGCCGATGATCAGCACCATCAGCTAGTCGGCGCTGATGCGCGCCTCGCGCACCAGGCGGCCCCAGCGATCGAGATCGGTCTCGATCAGCTTCGCGAGTTCAGCCGGCGTGCCGGTCACGGGATTGAGGCCCTGCTTGAGCAACCCGGCGCGCACTTCAGGATCGCGCAGGATCGCGACGAGTTCGCCGTTCAGCAAAGTCACCACTTCGCGCGGCAATCCCGGCGGCCCGAGCAACGCGTACCAGATGTCGACGTCGATGTCCTTCACGCCGGCTTCGGCGAGCGACGGCACGTCGGGCGTGACCGGCGAGCGCTGCAGGCCGCCGGAGGCCAGCATGTTCAGCTTGCCCGCCTGTACCTGCGGCAATGCGACGTGCACCGGCAAAAACATGAACTGTACCTGCCCGCCGAGCAGGTCGGTCACCGCACCGGCGGTTCCCTTGTACGGCACGTGCACCATCTGCAGGCCGAAGTGCTGCTTCAGCAGTTCCATCGCCAGGTGGTGCGGCGTTCCGTTGCCGGGCGAAGCGTAGTTGAACTTGCCGGGCCGGCTTTTCACCAGCGCCACCAGCTCCGCGACGTTGCGCGCCGGCACCGAAGGATTGGCGACCAGCGAAAGATTGCCGATCGCCGCGATGCCGATCGGCGTCATCGCTTTCGGATCGTAGGGCACGGTCTTGTACAACACCGCGCTCTGCACCAGGGTGGTCGCGGTCATCAGCAGCGTATAGCCGTCCGGGGGCGCCTTTGCGACCGCCTCGGTGCCGATGTTGCCGCTCGCGCCGGGCCGGTTCTCCACCACCACCGGGGACTTCAGCCGCTCCTGCAGCTTCTGTCCCCAGATGCGCGCGAGGATGTCGATGCCGGTGCCGGGTGTAAAGGGCACGACCAGCCTGATCGGCTTGTCCGGGTATTGCGCCAGGACCGGGAGCGCACAAAGCGCGAGCAGCAATGCCGCCGCCGCAGGGATTTTTCTCATGATCCGATTATATATACTGAACCATGCCGGTCTCCCTCGAAGACGTTCGCTCAGCGGCCGCGCGCATCGCGGGTGCCGTGGAGCGCACGCCCTGCCTGCACAGCCGCACGCTGTCGCGGCTGACCGGCGCCGAGGTCTGGCTCAAGTTCGAAAACCTGCAGTTCACCGCCTCGTTCAAGGAACGCGGCGCGCTGAACAAGCTCCTGTCGCTGGACGGGGCGGCGCGCCGGCGCGGCGTGATCGCGATGAGCGCCGGCAACCACGCCCAGGGCGTGGCATACCACGCGGCCCGGCTTGGCGTGCGCGCGGTGATCGTGATGCCGCGCGGCACGCCGAACAACAAGGTGCGCAGCACGCAGGTGCTGGGCGCGGAAGTCATTCTCGAAGGCGACACGCTTGCCGACGCCGCGCGCCACGCGCACGAGCTGGAAGCGCGCGACAAGCTCACTTTCCTCCATCCCTACGACGACGCGGCGATCATCGCCGGCCAGGGCACCGTGGCGCTCGAAATGCTGGAGCAGGCGCCGCAGCTGGACGCGCTGGTGGTGCCGATCGGCGGCGGCGGCCTGATCTCGGGCATGGCGGTCGCGGCCGGGGCCTTGAAGCCGGGCATCGAAGTGCTGGGCGTCGAATCGAAAACCTACTGCGCGATGTACCAGAAGCTGAACGGGCAGCCGGTAGCCGTCGGTGGCGACACCATCGCGGAAGGGTTGGCAGTCAGGGACGTCGGGGTGCTGCCTTTCTCCGTCGTACAAGCCCTGGTAAAGGAAATTCTTCTGGTTGAAGAAGAAACCATCGAACGCGCCGTCGTTTGCCTGATCGAAATCGAGAAAACCGTCGCCGAAGGCGCCGGCGCGGCCGGGCTCGCCGCGTTGCTCGAGCACCCCGCCCGCTTTGCAGGCAGGCGCGTCGGTATCCCGGTGTGCGGCGGCAACATCGATTCGCGCATGCTCTCGGCAGTGCTGATGCGCGGCCTGGTGCGCGACGGCAGGCTGGTGCGCCTGCGCGTGGTCATGCCGGATGTCGCGGGCAGCCTCGCCAGGGTCGCGGCGATGATCGGCGAGGCCGGCGGCAACATCGTCGAAGTGCAGCACCAGCGCATGTTCGGCACCGCGTCGGTCAAATCGCCCGAGGTCGAGTTCCTGGTGGAAACGCGCGACCGCGAGCACACGCAGCAACTCATCGATGCGCTGAAAGCGCGGGGCGTCGATGCATTGCGCACGGGCACGGAATAAGAGACCCGCGCCACATGTTCAATCGGAACACCATGCTCGATACGGAGGATACCCAATGGCACGCCTAGTGCAACGCACCCCGCAGGAGCCGGCCCGCTACGTCATCGACGGCAAGGAAGTCTGGCTGTGCAAATGCGGTCTGTCGAAGAATCAACCGTTCTGCGACGGCTCGCACAAGCTCACCAAGGGCGAAGAATCCGGCAAGCTCTATTGGTACGACGCCGCCGGGAAGCGCCATGAGGCGCTGGACCAGTATTCGGGCATCCGGAGCTTCTAGAGTCATCCGTGGCCGTGTACGAAACCGCGCTGCGAAGGCGTGAAACGGTCGCGGAACGCACCGCTGCCTTTTACTTCGAGAAACCCGCGGGTTTTGCCTATCAGGCCGGCCAGAACGCCGTCTTCACCCTGGTCAATCCGCACGAGACTGATTCACTGGGAGCAAGTCGCACGTTCACGATTGCCTCCGCACCGCACGAACCCGAACTCATGGTCGCAACGCGCATGCGTGACACGGCGTTCAAGCGCGTGCTCAAGTCCGCCGCGCCCGGCATGCGGATCCGCATCGACGGTCCGAGCGGCGTGATGGTGCTTCACGAGGACGCAACGCGCCCCGCGGTGTTTCTCGCGGGCGGCATCGGCGTGACGCCCTTCCTTTCCATGGTTCGGGATGCTGAAAAAAATCGTTTCCCCCACCGCGTCACGCTGTTTTACTCGAATCGGCGACCGGAGGATGCGGCCTTTCTCGACGAGCTTCGCGCGCTCGAACAAAGCAATCCCAACTTCCGCCTCGTGGCAACCATGACGCAGGCAGAGAAGTCCGCGCAACCGTGGAACGGCGAAACGGGTCTCATTCGACCCGACATGCTCAAGCGTCACCTAGCTGACCTCAAGACTCCGATGTACTACTCTGCCGGACCGCACGGCATGACAATGGTCATGGAATTGATGCTCGACGGCCTCGGAGTCAACGAAGACGACATGCGATCGGAAGAATTCTACGGCTACTGATCTAGGCGGGAACAGAGATCTCGACCAGGTTCAGGTCGGGGTCGCGCACGTAGACCGAGCGCAGCTTGTGCACCGCGCCGGTCTTCATCACCGGGCCTTCGATTATGTTTACGTTTTCCTGCCGTAGTTTCTCGATCACTTTTTCGAGAGACACGGAAGCAATAAGACAGAGGTCCAGCGTCCCGGGCGCGGCCACGTGCGCGCGCGGCGTGAATTCCTTGCCCCACTCGTGCACGTTGATTTTCTGGTTGCCGAACTTGAGGGCGAGGCGGGTCTCGGTGGGCGTCTGGAATTTTTCCAACTTCATGCCGAGGGTCCCGGAATAGAACTTCAGGCAGGAAGCCAAGTCCCTGGTCGTCAGCACCACGTGGTCGATATGGTCGATCATCATTTCCTCTTGAGCATGCGCAGCGGGTCGTACTCGAGCACCGCTTCGCCGCGCTGGTTGATCACCTTGTTGGCGAAGCGCACCAGGCCGCGGTCGCCTTGCGAGGTCAGGCGCGCTTCCACCACCTCGGATTCGACGTGGATGGTGTCGCCCACGGAAGTCGGCCCCTTGATGTCCAGGGTGGCGTTGAGGAACGCGAGCCCCGTGTCCTGCATGGTCGGCAGCAGCAGGCCTTCGGCGAAGGAATACACCAGCGCGCCCGGCACCGGCCGCCCCTTGATGGCGCGCGACGAGTCGTCTCCGGGTTTCTCTACTACCGCGAACAGTTCCTCCGTCAGCCAGGTGAGGTTGACGAAGCTCGCCACGTCCGATTCGGAAATGGTGCGGCGATGGGTGCGGAAACGGAAACCGACCTTCAGGTCCTCGTAGCAGTAGCCGCGCCCAACGATGGGAATGGGGTTGCTGCCCATGCTCGCATTCTACTCAGAGGAATGCGGCGGACAGCAGCGTGAGGCCCGAAAGCAGCATCAGGCCGTCCATCAGCAGCCGGAAACGCCCGGCGTCCATCTTCAGCACGAAGCGCTTGGCGATGAAAGCGCCCGCCATCAGCGTCGAACCGACGATCAGTCCCTTCAGCGCAATTTCCCACGGCAATGCGCCGAAACTGCGGAATACCGTCACCTTGGCTGCGTATACCGCGAGCGACGCCGCGGCCTCCGTGGAGAGGAAAGCGCCCTTCACCAGCCCGGCGGCGAGGAAGATCGGCGCGGTGATCGGACCCGTGGAAACCACGATGCCGGTGAGATAGCCGATCGGCACGCCGAGCAGAGCGAGGTGGGCCAGCCGCAGCTTGATGTCGTGCGCGCCCATCCAGCGACGCACGAAGATCATGGCGATGAAAAACACGCCCAGCGCGAGTTCGATGAGGCGCGTCGGCAATACCAGCAGCGTCGCCGCGCCCAGCGCCGCGCACGGCACGCCGGTCGCCGAGTAAGCCCCGCAGGCGCGCCAGTCCACTACGCGCCACCAGACGACGATGCGCGACAGGTTGGCCATGATCGCCGCGATCGCCATGATCGGCACCGCCTGCAGCGGGCCGAAGGCGATCACCAGCACCGGCATCAGCATGATCGAGGAGCCGAAGCCGACGATGCCGCTCAGGGTGCCGGCGACCAGGCCGATTGCGAGGATGAAAACGAAGTCCAAGGGCGCGGATTCCCGGCGCAGGTCTACGGCGCGCCCGAAGGTATCGAGCGGCTGTTCCCCATCTAGCGGCCGTAGTACTCCTGGACCGTTTCCTGGGCGACCGTCTGGAGAAATTGCGCCGTGGCGGGATCGATGCCGGCCAGATACGTGTTGCCGACAGGGGATTTTCCGTAGACCGCCGCATAGGTCGTGCAGGCGGCGAGATAAGTGCCGATCAGGGTCGGGTGCCGCTTGTCCGACTGGTAGAACTCCAGGTCGGGGCGCTTGCCGATCGCCCTGGCAAAGGCAAGGCCGGCGGGAATCACCAGGGCATCATTTTCATTGCCGGCGACGGTGTATGCCTCCGCCAGCTGGGCCGTCATCTCCGGCTTGTCCTTGTACGCCCAGGACATGAACAGCACCGGCCGGGCCCCGGCCTTCAGGATGATCTCCCTGTCCTTCTTCACGTACTCATGGAAGATGCCCTTCAGCTGGGGATGAATGGGACATTGGCTGCAATCCATCACGATGACGGTGTCGAACTGCCGGCCGGGCCTGTTGAACACGATGTTGTTGCCGGCGACGAAGGAATACCTGCCGATTCCGCCTGGCCGCAAGTAGGACTCCATGTCGTGCCAGTCGATGCCCGAGCCGCTGATCGTCACCGACACCGCGCGGGCGCGGCTTTGCGGATCCGCGGCCTTTATCAGCTGACCGACGTGACCATGCATGCTGTTGTTGTAGTAGAAAAAGCTGTTCCCCACCCACAGCACGGACTCGACGGGTTCTCCGCCGAGCGCCGTGCGTTTGGGCTTCGTTTGCGCGAGCGCAGAACCGCCCATGACGAGCGCCGCGACAAGTATTGCGATTCTGAGCTTCATGCCGCCCCCCTATTTTTCAAAGCATCTCCAGCGGCTGCGCCCGCTTTGGCGGCGGGAACATCCGGTCCATTTCCGCGCGCTGTGCCGCATCGAGTGTACGCTCGAGCGCGCCGAGGTTTTCCTTCAGGCGATCGCGGCGGCCCGTTTTCGGGATCACGATGACGCCGTCCTTCGACAGCAGCCAGGCGAGCGCCGCCTGCGCCGGCGTCATGCCGTTTCGCCTGGCGAAATCAACGAACTTCGGCTCACCCAGCAGCTCGCCCTGCTCCACCGGCGAATAGGCCATCACCGGCACGTTTCGTTCGCGCAGCCACGGCAGCAGATCCCATTCGATGCCGCGGCGCGTAAGGTTGTAGAGCAGCTGGTTCGCCGCCACCGTCTTGCCGGCGGGAAATTTCCATAGCGCCTGCACGTCGTCGAGGTCCAGGTTGCTGACGCCGTAGTGGCGGATCTTGCCCGCCTTCTGCAGTGCGGCAAACGCCTCCATGGTTTCCGCGAGCGGAATGGTGCCGCGCCAATGCAGCAGGTAGAGGTCGATGCGGTCGGTCCCGAGGCGGCGCAGGCTGCGCTCGCAGGCGGCCGGGACGCCTTTGCGCGACGCGTTGTGTGGATAAACCTTTGTCACGATAAAAACCTCGTCGCGCCGGCCCGCGACCGCCTCGGCGACCAGTTCCTCGGAACGTCCGTCTCCGTACATCTCCGCGGTATCGATCAGCGTGGCCCCTAGATCCAGGCCCAGGCGCAGCGTCGCCAGTTCCTCGGCGCGGGCGGCCTTGCTGTCGCCCATGTTCCAGGTGCCCATGCCGAAGGCCGGCACCCGCTCTCCCGAAGGCAGCGCGACGGTTTTCATCATGACGGGTATCCTACCGCCCACCTATGGAAGACGCCGAGGACTGGATCGCGCGGGCGCGCGGCTTGAACGGCCTGTTGCTGGCGGCCGCGCCACGCATAGAAGCGTCCCGCTCCCTGCCCGCCGACGTGCTCGAGGCGCTGCACGCGGAGAAGATGTTCCGCATGCTGCTGCCGCGCTCGCTGGGCGGCGCGGAAACGCAGATGGCGACCTTCTTCCAGGCGATCGTCGCCATCGCCGAAGCCGACGCCAGTACGGCATGGTGCATGGTGCAGAATTCCGGCTGCTCGATGTCGGCGGCATATCTCGCGCCGGAAGCCGCGAGGGAAATTTTCGGCGATCCCCGCGCCGTAATGGCATGGGGATTTCCTGCCAACCCTGCGCAATGCCTTGCGGTGCCGGTCGAGGGCGGATGGAAGGCCAGCGGAACCTGGGGCTTCGGCAGCGGCAACCGGCACTCCACTTGGCTCGGCGGGCACTGCCAGGTGGCCGACGCAGCGGGCGTGCCGGCGAAGCATGCGGATGGGCGCCCCGTCGAGCGCACCGTGCTGTTTCCGAGATCTTCCGCCGCCATTCGCGACGACCAGTGGAACGTGATCGGGCTGCGCGGCACCGGCAGCGATACCTACTCGGTGACCGATCTGTTCGTGCCGGCGGCGCATGGCATCGTGGCGCGCGCCACCGGGCGCGACCAGCAGCAGCCCGCGGATGCGCCGCCGGTGGCCGAGCCCGAACGAAGGGAACAGGGCACGCTGTACCGCTTCACCGCGACCAACGTCTACCAGTGCGGCTTCGCCGCCGTCGGCCTCGGCCTCGCGCGCGCCACGCTGGACGCGTTCATCGAGCTGGCGAAGAAAAAATCACCGTCGGGCGCCAGTTCACCGCTGCGCGACGACCACCGCATTCAGTCCCGCATCGCGCTGGCGGAAGCGCGTTACGGCTCCGCGCACGCCTGGCTGCTGCAGATCCTGCGCGACGCATGGGCCGAATGCGCCGCCACCGGCCTGGTCGGCTTCGAGTGGCGCATCAAGATGCGCCTCGCTTCCACCTACGCCATCCAGGAAGCGCGCGAAATCGTCGAGATGTCCTATGCCGACGCCGGAACCACGGCGATCTTCGAGAGCAATCCTTTCGAGCGGCGGCTGCGCGACATGCACGCGGTGTCGCAGCAGATCCAGGCGTCCTCGGCGCATTTCCAGTCCGTGGGGCAATACTACCTGGGCGTGAAGCCGCACACCCGCTTCATCTGACTACTCCGCCTTGATGTTTCCTTCGCGCACCACCTTGCCCCACTTGGCGATCTCCGCCTTGACGTAGGCGGCGAATTGCGGCGGCGTGCCGCCGACCGGCTCGAAGGCCAGCGCGTCCAGGCGTTCGCGCATGTCGGCGCTTTGCAGCGCCTTGTTGATCGCTTCATTCAGCTTCTGCACGATCGCGGGGCTCGTACCGGCGGGAAGAAAGATGCCGATCCAGGTGTCGTCGTTGAAACCGGGGAAACCGGCTTCGGCGAGAGTCGGCACGTCGGGCAGCGCCGCGACGCGCGACGCGCTCGACACCGCCAGCGCGCGCAATTTCCCCGACTTCACGAACGGCAGTGGCGTCGAGATCGCGCCCGCCCCCACCGGCGGCTCGCCGCCGACCACCGCGGTGGCCGACGGGCCCGCGCCGCGGAAATGGATCGCCGGTATGTCGAGCTTGGAGATCAGATTGAACAGGTTCTCCGCGGTCAGGTGCGGCGTGGTGCCGCTGCCCGGCGAGGCGAAGGCGAGTTTCCTGGTCCTTGCCAGCGCAATGAGCTCGGCCACCGTCTTTGCCGGCAGGCCGGGGTTGACGAAGATCAGGTTGGCCTGCTTCGCCACCGCCGCGACCGGGATGAAGTCGCGCTCGGCGTCGTAGCCCGAATTCGGCGACAGGCTGACGTTGACCGCGAACGCCGAAGTGGTGACCAGCGCGGTATAGCCGTCTGGCGCCGACTTCGCCACCGCGGCCGCGCCAATGTTGCCGCCTGCGCCGGCGCGGCTCTCCACGATCACCGCTTGGCCGAGAATTTCCGTGAGTTTCTGCCCGGTCAGGCGCGCGACGATGTCCGCCGGCCCGCCGGGCGCGAACGGAATCACGAACTTCACCGGCTTGTCGGGCCAGGTCTGGGCCGGCGACGCCTGCGCCACCAGCAGCGCCGCGAAACAGGCGAAAACACGCGGGAAAGCTTTTGTCATGGCCGGATATCCTTCAGCGCTTGAGCGCGGTGACTTCGATTTCTATCTTCATGCGCGGTTCGGCCAGGGCCGCCGAGATCATGGTCGCGGCCGGGCGTATCCCGCCGAAGTACTTGCGCAGCACCGGCCAGCATTGCTCGAAATCCGCGGCATTGGGCAGGATATACGTAACGCGCACCACGTCCTTCAGGCCGGCGCCGGCCTGCGCCAGGGCGGACTCGATGTTCTTCAGGCACTGCTCCGCCTGCTCGACGACGCCGTCCGGGATGGACATCTTCGAATAGTCGAAGCCGGTCGTGCCCGAGACGAACACCCACTCGTCCACGGCCACCGCGCGCGAATAGCCGATCTGCGCCTCGAAGGTGGAGCCCGAACTGATGAGTTTTCGCGCCATGGATTCCCCTAGTACGACTTCGGCAGGCCGAGGACTTTCTCGGCGATGAAGCAGAGGATCATCTGCGGCGACACCGGCGCGATGCGCCCGACCAGCGATTCGCGCAGGTAGCGTTCGACGTGGTACTCCTTGGCGTAGCCGAAGCCGCCGTGCGTCATCACCGCCTGCTGGCAGGCGTCGAAGCAGGCTTCTCCGGCGAGATACTTGGCGGCGTTGGATTCCGCGCCGGCTGGTTTACCGGAGTCGTAGAGCCAGGCAGCCTTGAATACCATCAGGTTGGCCGCTTCCAGGTTGGCCCAGTTGGCGGCGAGCGGATGCTGGATACCCTGGTTCTTGCCGATGGGACGGTCGAACACGATGCGCTCCTTCGCGTACGCAGCCGCACGCTTCACCGCGCAGCGCCCGAGGCCCACCGATTCCGAAGCGATCAGGATGCGCTCCGGGTTCATGCCGTGAAGGATGTACTCGAAGCCCTTGCCTTCCTCGCCGATGCGGTCCTCCTCCGGCACCGGGTAGGCGTCGAAGAACACCTGGTTCGAGTCGACCGCATGGCGCCCCATTTTCTCGATCTCGCGCACTTCGATCTGCTTGCGGTCGAAGTCGGTATAGAACAGCGTCAGGCCCGCGTCCGTCCGCGTAAGCAGCAGCACTTTTTCGGCAACCTGCGCGGTAGAGATCCAGACCTTCTGCCCGGAAACGAGGTACTTCCTGCCCTTCTTCACCGCCTTGGTCTTGAGGCTGCGCGTATTCAGGCCGGTGTCTGGCTCGGTGACGGCGAAGCAGGCGCGCTCTTTCCCGGCGATGAGCGGCGGCAGCATCCTCTGTTTTT
>DATGGA010000015.1:0-3721 GCA_035308765.1 Burkholderiales bacterium | reverse complement strand
CGGGCGATCGCCGCGGCGAGGCGTACGGGGATTTTGCTGTGTTTGGCGTTGCGCGGCCCGCGCACTTCACGAGTGGGCGCGCACTGTAAGGCATGCCAGTAATGATGATTCGCGCAAAGCTCGCTTCCCTCGCCCCCGCTGTCGTGACGGCCACGGCCGCTGCCGCGGCACGCGCCGACTCCGGCTGGAGCGAGCTCAACCTGCCCCGCGGCGTCACCGACATCAGCCGCAAGATCTACGACCTGCACATGACGATCTTCTGGGTGTGCGTGGCGATCGGCGTAATCGTCTTCGGCGCCATGATCTGGTCGCTCGTCGTCTATCGCAAATCGCGCGGCGCCGTGGCGGACGTCACGCTGGTGCACAACACCAGGGTCGAGTTCGTCTGGACGATCGTACCGGTGTTCATCCTGGTCGCGATGGCGGTGCCGGCGGCGCGTACGCTGGTCGAGATCGAGGACACCAGCCGCACCGAGCTCACCATCAAGGTGACGGGCTTTCAGTGGGGCTGGCAGTACGACTTTCTCGATGACGGGGTCTCCTACTTCTCGCACCTCGATCGCCGCAGCAACGCCGCGCGCGAGCTGCTCTCGGGGATCGATCCCGCAAGCGTCGATCATTACCTGCTGAACGTCGACAATGCGCTGGTCGTGCCGGTCGCCACCAAGGTGCGCCTGCTGATCACCGGCGCGGACGTCATTCATTCCTGGTGGGTACCCGCTTTCGGGGTGAAGAAGGACGCCATCCCGGGATTCGTCAACGAGGCCTGGTTCAAGGTAGATGCCGACAAGCCCGGCCTCTACCGCGGACAGTGCGCCGAGCTCTGCGGCCGCGACCATGGCTTCATGCCGATCGTGGTGGACGTACGCTCCAAGGCGGATTTCGCGGCCTGGCTGAAGGAGAAGGCGGGGCAGCAGAAGGGGCCCGCGACGCCCGCGAACGCCCCGCCCGGCGCGCCGCCGGTGCCGCCGGGCAACACCGCCCCGCCGAATCCCCCGACGAACACTCCCTCCGCGCCTTAACCGAAGCACGCTCCACCGTCACCGCAGAGAACCCGCCATGGCCGAGCCGCTCGCACACGCTGTCTCCCACGCGACCGAAGATCACAAGCCGCACGGCTGGCGGCGGTGGGTCTACTCGACCAACCACAAAGACATCGGCACGATGTATCTGATCTTCTCGTGCACGATGTTCTTCATCGGCGGTGGCGCGGCGATGCTGATCCGGCTCGAGCTCTTCAAGCCCGGGCTGCAGTTCTTCGATCCGCAGTTCTTCAACTCCCTCACCACCATGCACGCGCTGATCATGATCTTCGGCGCCGTCATGCCGGGGTGGACGGGCCTTGCCAACTGGATGATTCCGATGCAGCTCGGCGCGCCCGACATGGCGCTGCCGCGGCTCAACAACCTGAGCTTCTGGATCCTGCCGTTTGCGTTCACGCTGCTGATCGGCTCGTTCTTCGTGCCCGGCGGGGCGCCGGCCGGCGGCTGGACCATGTATCCGCCGCTGGTCCTGCAGACCGGCGCCGCTTTCCCGATGCTGATCTTCTCGATCCACCTGATGGGTGCCTCCTCGATCCTCGGCGCGATCAACGTGATCGTCACCATCATGAACATGCGCGCGCCCAGCATCACGCTGCTGCGGATGCCGTTGTTCGTGTGGACCTGGCTGATCACCGCGTACCTTCTGATCGCGGTGATGCCGGTCCTCGCGGGCGCCGTGACCATGCTGTTGACGGACCACTTCTTCGGCACCACCTTCTTCACCGCCGCCGGCGGCGGCGATCCGGTGATGTTCCAGCATATCTTCTGGTTCTTCGGGCACCCGGAGGTCTACATCCTGATCCTGCCGGCCTTCGGCATCGTTTCCGAGATCATCCCGACCTTCTCGCGCAAGCCACTGTTCGGCTACGAGGCGATGGTGTACGCGACCGCCTCGATCGCCTTCCTGTCCTTCATCGTGTGGGCGCACCACATGTTCACCGTCGGCATGCCGCTCGCCGCGCAGCTCTTCTTCATGCTCACCACCATGCTGATCGCGGTGCCGACCGGCGTGAAGGTGTTCAACTGGACGGCGACCATGTGGAAGGGCTCGCTGTCCTTCGAGCCGCCGATGCTGTTCGCGCTGGCGTTCCTGTTCCTCTTCACCATCGGCGGCTTCTCCGGGCTGATGCTGGCGATCGTGCCCGCCGACTACCAGTACCAGGACACCTACTTCGTCGTGGCGCACTTCCACTACGTGCTGGTGCCGGGTGCGATCTTCGGAATGATGGCCGGTGTCTACTACTGGCTGCCGAAGTGGACCGGTCACATGTACGACATGAAGCTCGGCACGTGGCACTTCTGGCTCTCGACGATCTTCGTCAACGTGCTGTTCTTCCCGCAGCACTTCCTGGGTCTCGCCGGCATGCCGCGGCGCATCCCCGACTACGCCGTGCAGTTCACCGACTGGAACATGGTGTCCTCGATCGGCGGCTTCGGCTTCGGACTCTCGCAGTTCCTGTTCGTCATCCTCATCTGGAAGTGCGTGCACGGTGGCGAGCCCGCCGGCAGCAGGGCCTGGGAAGGCGCACACGGGCTAGAGTGGGAGCTGACCTCGCCGCCGCCGTTCCACTCCTGGACCGAGCCACCGTCGGACGCGGTCATCGCGCGGGGTGCTGAGCACTGATGGCTGCGGACCTGGCACACAGTCCGTCGCCGCAGCAGCGGCGAGTACGCCGCGCGGCGTTGCTGTGGGCGCTGATCGCGGCCGGCTTCTATTTCGGCTTCATCGTCCTCACTCTGGTGCGCGCCTCCCGATGAGCGACCTGCGCCGCGCCAATCTCAACATGACCTGGAAGCTGGTGGGCATAGCCGCCGGCGCCTTCGCCTTCGGTTGGGCGCTGGTGCCGCTCTACAACGTGCTGTGCTCGGTCACCGGCTACGGCGATCAGACGAAGCTGCTCCAGCGCGTCAAGGCGATCGAGCACCCAGATGTCAGCCGCACCATCACCGTAGAGTTTCTCGCGGACGTGGCGAGCGCCGGGACATTCCAGTTCCGCCCGGTGGTGCGCACGGTGCAGGTGCATCCCGGGCAGCTGTTCACGGCCGAGTTCTACGCGAAGAACCTGACGGGCCGCGATACGGTGGCGCAGGCCGTGCCCAACATCGCGCCCTCCGAGGTGGCGGCGTATTTCCACAAGACCGAGTGCTTCTGCTTCTCGCCGCAGCACTTCGCGCTCAACGAGGGCCGCGACATGCCGGTGCGCTTCATCATCGACCCGGCGCTGCCGTCGCACATCGACCTGATCACGCTCGCCTACACTTTCTACGACGAATCCTCGCGCGTGACCGCGCGCTAGAAAGCACTCCGACATGACCGACGCACACTCGCCCGACAGCAGCCAGTACTACATCCCGCACGGCAGTCCCTGGCCGATCCGCGCCTCGGTGGCGCTGTTCGCCATCATGCTGGGCGCCATCGGATACCTGAACGACTGGTCCGGCGGCTGGAGCTTCGCGCCGGGCGCAATTCTGCTCGCCTATCTGTTCTTCGGCTGGTTCTCCACCGTCGTCGACGAGAACCAGCACGGCATCTTCAACCTGCAGGTCGATCGCAGTTTCCGGCTCGGGATGATGTGGTTCATCTTCTCCGAGGTGATGTTCTTCGGCGCCTTCTTCGGCGCGCTGTTCTATGCCCGCGTGCTGTCGGTGCCCTGGCTCGGCGGCCAGGGCGTGAAGGT
>DATGGA010000014.1:0-21489 GCA_035308765.1 Burkholderiales bacterium | reverse complement strand
GGTTCACGCAACCGCGCGTGGGGTCCGCGGCAAGCGGCGCGCCGCTGTCGGCGGCCAGCCTGCACAAGGGGATGCTGGCGGGATTGTTCGCCGTTGCCGGTTTCGGCATCGGCAACGTGGTGCGCGGCCTGGCGATGCGCGGCTGGGACGAGGCCGTGCTCGGCACCGTGCTGTCTTCGAGCGCGGCGCTTGCCTGCCAGGTGATTGCGACGCGCGATTGGGGAAAGATCGGGGCGCAATTGCGCGCTTCGGACCGTGCCGCGCGCTGGCTCTACGTCGGCTGCGGCATCACGACCGCGCTGGGTTCGATATTCGTGGCGCTGGCCATGAAGCGCATGGAAATCGGGCTCGCCGTGCTGATCGTGCACACCACGCCTCTCGTGATCTTTCCGGTGAGCGTTTTCATCCTGAAGAACCGCGAAGAACTGACGCCGCGCACGCTGCTGGGGGCGTTCATGGTTCTATCTGGAATCGCGTTGCTGGCGTTCAGGTAGAACCCAGTCGATGAAACCCTTGCAGCACCTGACGATCCTCGACCTGTCGCGGGTGCTGGCCTGCCCGTTTGCCAGCATGATCCTGGCGGAACTCGGCGCCACCGTGATCAAGGTCGAGCAGCCCGGCGCCGGCGACGAGACGCGCGGCTTCGAGCCGCAGCTGGCGCAGGACGGCGCCTATTACTTCGCCTGCAACCGCTCCAAGGCTTCGATCACCGTCAATCTGCGGAGCGCGGAAGGGCAGACGATCATCCGCGAACTCGCGCAGAAGATGGACGTGGTGGTGGAAAATTTTCCGACCGGCACTTTGGGCCGCTATGGCCTGGATTTCGTCACGCTGTCTGCGCTCAACCCGCGGCTGGTCTATGTCTCCTGCACCGGCTTCGGCCAGACCGGCCCCTACGCGCACAAGAAAGGCTACGACACGATATTTCAGGCGATGGGCGGGCTGATGAGCCTCACGGGGGAGAAGGGCGGCGGTCCGGTGAAACCCGGGCTGCCGATCGCCGACCTCACTTCGGGCCTCTGGGTTGCGATCGGCATACTCGCGATGCTGTCCGGCAGGGAGCAGACCGGCCACGGCGCGCACCTCGATTTCTCGATGCTGGATGGCCAGGTGTCGCTGCTGACGCTGGCCGCGGCGCGCTACTTCGCGCTCGGCGAAATCCCGCCGCGCCTGGGCACCGAGCACCCAGGACGCGTTCCTTCCGCAACCTTCCGCTGCAAGGACGGCAGGTTCGCGCACATCACCGCGAGCGACCAGCACTGGGCGCCGCTGTGCAAGGCCCTGGGGTTGGGAGAATGGGGTTCGGGATTCGGTTCCAATCAACGCCGGGTTGAAAAACGAATCGAAGTAATGCAAAAACTCACCGAAAGGATTTCAACATTCGATCGCGACGCTCTCATCGCCGCGCTCGATGAGGCCGAAGTTCCCATCGGCCCGGTCAACGACGTCGCGGAAATCCTGTCCGACCCGCACGTGCGCGCGCGGGCTCTGGTGAGCAGTTTCGATTACCCGGGCGTCGGGGAGTTCAAGGCGCTGGCGCTGCCGTACAAATTCCTCGGCTGGGACGACCCCGTGGTCGGCGCACCGCCGGCCCTGGGCGCCGATACCGAGCGGATTCTCAGGGAACGGCTCGGATATGACGATCAGCGGATAGCAGGCCTGAAAAAGTCGCGGGCGATATGACTGTCCTGTTCCAGATCGACAATGGCGTCGCGACGCTCACGCTGAACCGCCCGGAGAGCCGCAACGCGCTCAATCTGGACATGTGTGATCGGATTTTGGGTTTTTCTCTGGAAATTTGTTCCAACCAGGGAATAAAGCTGGTATTCGTTCGCGCTAATGGTCCCGTATTCTGCGCCGGCGCCGACATCAAGGAACGTGAAGGCATGAACGAGGCGCAGGTGCGCGAGCGCCGCATGAAGGGTTTCGCCGCCTACGCCGCGCTGGAAGCGCTGCCGATGCCGGCGATCGCGGTGGTGTCCGGGCCCGCGGTCGGTTCGGGTTGCGAAATCGCCGGCGCCTGCGACTTCATCGTGGCGACGCCGGCGGCGTCTTTCCGCACGCCCGAGGCGGTACGCGGCACCGTGGGCGCCACGCAGCGCCTGCCGCGGATCCTCGGCAAGCGCCTGGCGAAGGACATGATGTTCACCGGCAGAATTCTTACGGCCGAGGAAGCAAGAGAAGCGGGTTTGGTTTCCAGATTGGTTTCTGCTTCCGGGTTGGAAGAGGTTCTAAACGCCATCAAAAATGAAATTCTGAAAGCTCCTTCCGGATCTCTTCGCCTTGCCAAGCGCTGCATCGACCTCGGCGTGGAGCTGGATCCGGCGGGCGCGCTGCAAACCGAGATCGCCGCCATCGAGGAACAGCTCGCCAGCGGCAGCTGGATGGGGAAGAAGTGAGCTGGCAGCCGAAAACCTTGGGGCAGTTTTTGCTCGAAAAGGATTTTTCTAGGGAGGCGCTGGTAACGCAGGGAAAACGATTTACCTACAAAGAACTGAAAGACAAGGCGGAACAATCGGCCGGCGCGATGCAAGCGCTCGGTATCGGCAAGGGCGACCGCGTCGCCCTCCTGTTGCCCAACGGCGAGCAGTGGCTTTCGCTGTTTTACGGCGCTGCATTGATCGGCGCGGTGACCGTGCCGGTCAACACGCGCTTCAAGGCTGCGGAAATTGGTTTCTGCCTGAAGCAGTCGGGGGCGAGGGCGGTGTTCTATGTGGACCGCTTCCTGAACAACGACTACGGCTCGATGGTGAAGGATTTTGATCTTGCCGTCGAAATTTCCAGGCTCAGGAAGGGCGAATACAAACCGGTCCCCGTAAGTCCGGAAGATCTTCTTCTCATCCAGTTCACCTCGGGCACGACCGCGTATCCGAAGGGTGCGATGCTTACGCACGACAGCATGCTGCGCAATGCGTGGGCGGCCGGGACGCGCATCGGGGTGCGGCCGGATGACCGCTACTTCAACTGCCGTCCGTTCTTCCATGTCGGCGGCTCGACGCTGTCGGCGCTGATGTCGCTGGTGTTCGGCTGCTGCCTGGTCACGCTGCCGAGGTTCGAGGCCGGGGCGGCCCTCGAGATGCTCGAGCGCGAGCGCTGCACGCTGATATCCGGCAACGACACCATTTTCCAGATGCTCATGGGCCACGGGGATTTCGCGAAGCGCAAGCTCTTTCTGCGCGGCGGCTGGGCTGCAGCGGGACCGCAGACCATGCGCGCGATCATCGACCGGCTCGGCATGAAGACCGTCTGCGCGGCCTACGGCCTGTCGGAGGCGTCGCCCAACGTCGTGATGAGCGACTGGCGCGATCCGGAGGAACTTCGCGTGGAAGGGCTGGCGCTGCCTCTTCCGGGCGTTGAAGTAAGGATTTCGGGGGAACAGGAAATCCAGGTTCGCGGCTGGAGCGTGATGCGGGGCTATGCCAACGATCCGGAAGCGACGGCGAAAGCGTTCACCGCGGACGGCTGGCTGCGCACCGGCGACCTCGGGGGACTGACCGCCGACGGCCGCCTGCGCATGGTCGGTCGCCTGAAGGACGTGTTCCGCGTCGGCGGCGAAAACGTGGCGCCGGCCGAAGTCGAGGAAGTGCTGCTTGCTCATCCGGCCGTGGAAACGGCGCAGGTCATCGGCGTGCCGGATGCGAGGCTGGGCGAAGTGCCGTGCGCTTACGTCACGCTCAAGTCGGGTTTTTCGGTTTCTGAAGAAGAAATCCTGGCGTTCGTAAAGCAAAAGGCCGCGAATTTCCGGGTTCCGCGTTATCTGAAAATCGTTCCCGATTTCGAATCCATCGGCATGACCGCCAGCGGCAAGGTGCAGAAGACGAAGCTGCGCGAGCACGCGCTGCGGGAGTTCGGGCTCTGAGATCCGTCGTTGTACTGTCGCTGTTCGCGCTCGAATTCCGCCGCCGGCTGGCTAGAATAAAGGCCGGAGGGGCGATATGAAGTTGCGAAGGCTGTTTGCATTGCTATGGCTGCTTGCGTCGCAGGCCGCGTTCGCCCAGGGCGGCTACCCGGCGAAGGCCGTGCACGTCGTCGTGCCGTTCCCGGCGGGTGGCTCGAACGACGTGCTGTGCCGGATCGTGGGCGAGAAACTGTCGCTGAAATGGGGCCAGCCGGTGGTGATCGAGAACCGCGCCGGTGCGGGCGGCAACATCGGGGCCGAAGCGGTGTTCAAGGCCGAGCCCGACGGCATCACGCTGCTGTGCAGTCCGCCGGGGCCGCTGTCCATCAACCACAACCTGTACAAGGCACTCGGTTACGATCCGGCGAAATTCGCGCCGATCACGGTGCTCGCGGTCGTGCCGAACGTGGTGACGGCGAGGTTCGACCTGCCCGCTGACTCCATCCTGGAGCTGATCGCGTACGCGAAGGCCAATCCCGGCAAGGTCACCTACGCGTCGCAGGGCAACGGCTCGACCTCGCACCTGTCGGCGCAGATGCTGCAGAGCATGGCCGGACTGGACCTCGTGCACGTGCCCTACAAGGGCGAAGGTCCGGCGCTGGTGGACATCGTCGCCGGCCGGGTCGACATCTTCATCGGCAACCTGGCCGCGGCGCTCAAGTACCACCAGGCGAAGCGGGCGAAAATCCTCGCCGTGGCCAGCACGCGGCGCAGCCCGGTGCTGCCCGACATTCCCACGGTGGCCGAGGCGGGGCTGCCCGGCTTCATCAGCAGCGCCTGGTTCGGCCTGGTCGCGCCGCCCGGCACGCCGCCGGCGGTGCTGTCCCGCGTCAACGCGGACGCGGTCGAGGCGCTCAAGCTGCCCGACGTGCAGGCGCGCTTCCTCGAGCAGGGTGCCGAGCCGGTCGGCAACACGCCCGCGGAAATGGCCGCCTTCGTCAAGGAAGAAATGGCGCGCTGGCAGAAGGTCATCCAGACCGCCAACGTGACGCTGAGCAATTGAAAACATTTCCCGAAACCCTCACCAGGGTTCCCTACTGGGTCTATCAGGACGCCGACGTCCTTGCCGAGGAGCAGCGCCGCATCTTTGAAGGCCCGGCGTGGAATTTTCTCTGCCTGGAAATGGAAATCCCCAATCCGGGCGACTGGCGCGCGACGCACATGGGCGCGATGCCGGTGGTGGTGGCGCGCGACCTGGACGGCGGCATCCGCGCCTTCGAGAACCGCTGCGCGCACCGCGGCGCGCTGATCTGCATCGACGACTCGGGCAGCGTGCAGCGCGCCTTCCATTGCATCTACCACGCCTGGCGCTACGACCTGAAGGGCAACCTGATCGGCGTCGCCTTCAAGGACGGCGTCGACGGCAAGGGCGGCATGGACAAGTCCTTCCGCCCCGAGGCGCACGGCCCGCGGAAACTCCGTATCGCGACCGTCTGCGGCCTGGTATTCGGCACGCTGTCGTCCGGTGCGCCTCCGCTCAAGGACTATCTCGGCGGGGAAATCCTCGGTCGCATGAGGCGCGTGCTGAAGAAGCCGCTGCGGATCCTCGGCAAGTTCACCCAGGCGCTGCCGAACAACTGGAAGCTGTACGTCGAGAACGTCAAGGACACCTACCACGCGAGCCTGCTGCACACCTTCTTCGCCACCTTTCGCATCACGCGACTGTCGCAGGGCGGCGGCGTGATCGTCTCCGGTTCGGGCGCGCACCACGTGAGCGCCACGAAAGCGCCGACCGCGTCGAAGGACGCGGCCTTCTCGAAGGAATCGGTGCCGACCAACAAGGAAGGCAGCTACCGGCTGGCCGATCCCAGCCTGCTGGAAAACGTCGACGAGTTCGGCGACGGCATTCAGCTGCAGATCCTGTCGGTGTTCCCGGGCTTCGTGCTGCAGCAGATCCACAACTGCCTCGCGGTGCGGCAGGTGCTGCCCAAAGGCGTCGAGGCGACCGAGCTCAACTGGACCTACCTCGGCTTTGCCGACGACGCGCCCGAACTGCGCCGCATGCGCCTGAAGCAGGCCAACCTGGTCGGGCCGGCGGGATTCGTGTCGATGGAGGACGGCGCGGTGGGCGGTTTCGTGCAGCGCGGCACCGCGGCGGCCGCGAACGAGCAGTCCATCGTCGAGATGGGCGGCGAGCGCGCCGAATCGCAGGACACGCGCGCGACCGAGGCCTCGGTGCGCGGCTTCTGGAAGGCCTGGCGCGGCTGCATGGGTATCTGAGCGTGGACCGCCTGTCCCGGCTCACCGCGCTGAACGCCGATTACGCGCGCTGCATCGACGACGACCGTCTCGAGGAGTGGCCCGGCTTCTTCCTCGAGCGCTGCCTCTACAAAATCACCACGGCCGACAACCTGGCCAGGGGCTACGAAGCGGGCCTGGTGTACGCGGATTCGCGCGCGATGCTGCAGGACCGCGTCTCGGCGCTGCGCCAGGCCAACATCTACGAGCGCCAGCGCTACCGCCACATCGTCGGGCTGCCGTCGGCGCGCGAAGGCGGCGCGGTGGAAACGCCGTTCCTGGTGGCGCGCATCATGCGCGACGGCAGGACGGATCTATTTGCCACGGGGCGGTACCTGGACAAAGTCGTTGAAGAAGGCAAGGTGCTGCGGTTCGAGGAGCGCGTCGTCGTCTGCGACAGCTCGCGTTTCGACACGCTGCTGGCGATTCCGCTCTGATGAGAATCGCCGTCGCGATCGGCGACCCGAACGGCATCGGCCCGGAGATCGCGGTCAAGGCTGCCGCCAGGGCCACCGTTGAAGTGGTTCTCGTCGGCGACGCCTTCGTCATCGAAAGCTATGGCAAGGCAAACATCAGGGACGTGAAAGCGCTACCCCCGGAAGCGTTCAAGCCCGGAACCCTCGATCCGCGCGCCGGCGCGGCCACCGTCGCCTACGCACGCGAGGCGGTGCGCATGGCGCAAGTCGGCGAGGTCGACGCAGTGGTCGGTTGTCCGCATTCGGAAACGGCCATCAACCGCGCCAGAATCAGGTTCTCGGGCTATCCCGGCCTGGTCGCGGAACTGACCGGCACGCCGGAAGACCGGGTATTCCTGATGCTGGTGGCGGCGGGGCTGCGCATCGCCCACGTCACGCTGCATGAGAGCGTTTCGGCCGCCCTGTCGCGCATGACGCGCGGCCTGGTGGTGGAAGCCGGCGCCGCCGCAGTGAAAGCGGTCGAGCGGCTCGGCGTCGCCCGGCCGAGGCTGGGCGTCTTCGGCATCAACCCGCACGCCGGCGAAGACGGCTTGTGGGGGCGCGAGGACGAGGACGTCACCAAGCCCGCGGTCGCGGAACTGCGTGCGCGCGGCATCGCCGCGGACGGGCCGACCGGCGGCGACCTGATGCTGTCGCAGCGCAGGCACGACGTCTACTTGGCGATGTTCCACGACCAGGGCCATATCCCGATGAAGCTGCTCAGCCCGCTGCGCTCCAGCGCGCTGACCATCGGCACGCCGGTCCTGTTCTCCAGCGTCGGCCACGGTTGCGCCTACGACATCGCGGGCAAGGGCGTCGCCGACGCCGCTTCGGTCGAGGAAGCTCTGGCGCTGCTGGGCGGGGCCGCGCCCTAGCAGCGCTGTCGCCGAAAGGCGGCGGCTAGCGGTGCCGTCCCGGGTCGCGCTCCCAGTTGCCGTGGTTCTTCTCCCAGTGGCCGGGTTCGAAGTGCCAGTGGTGGCCGCGTTCCTCGGCGTGCTGCTCCCAGCGCTCGGGCACCCAGTAGAAGCCCGGCCGCCCGGCGAGCCAGTGGCCGGCGACCCATACGTGCCGCGAACCTTCCCAGTCCCAGTAGCCGGGCGCCCAGACGAAGCCCGCGCGAGGAGGGGGGATGACTTCCACCTGCGCGGGCGGCGGCCCGACGTCGATGCCAATGCTGAGGTTAACCGCCGAGGCCGGGACCGCCCAGCTGCCAAGGGCCAGCAACGTGCCGAGAATCAGGGTTTTCGTTTTGGACATGGATTGCCTCCTTTGCTTGAATAACGACGATATGCCCGCTTTGATGACGCGGCATTGTAACCATTCGTTAACGGCGATAATCGGCGGATGGACGACATCGCCGATACCCTTCGCCTGCTGCAGGAAAGTATCCGCCGCTTCGTGGAGAAGGAAATCGTGCCCAGGGCCCAGGCCTGGGAAGAGCAGGGATTCGTGCCGCGCGAAGTGCTGCGCGAGATGGGCAGGCTCGGTTTCCTCGGGCTTCGCTATCCGGAGGAATTCGGGGGCGGCGCGCTGGATGCGCGCGCGACCGCGATGTTCGCCGAAGAACTTGGCCGCTCGACCTTCGGCGGCTTCGCCATCACGGCGCTGGTGCACACCGACATGGCGTCTCCCCACTTGATCAACGCGGGCTCGCCGGAACAGGTCAAGCGCTATATGCCAGGCATCGTCGCGGGCGAGTTGATCACCGCGGTAGGCGTCACCGAGCCGGATGCCGGCTCCGATGTCAAGGCCATCCGCACCAGCGCGAGGCGCGATGGCGGCAACTGGGTGCTCAGGGGCTCGAAGATGTTCATTACCAACGGTGCGCTCGCCGACCTGTACTTCATCGCCGCCAAAACCGACCCGGCGGCGGGCTCCAAGGGCATCTCGATATTCATCGTCGAGAAGGGGAGGAAGGGCTTTTCCGTCGGGCGCAAGCTGGACAAGATGGGCTGGCGCTCCTCCGACACGGCCGAACTCGTGTTCGACGATTGCCGCGTGCCGGCCGCCAACCTGCTGGGCGAGGAGAACCGCGGCTTCTACGCCATCATGAAGAATTTCCAGAACGAACGCATCGCGATCGCCGCGATGACCATGGGCGAGGCGGCGCGCGCGATCGAGCTCACGCTCGAGTACGTGCGCACGCGCAAGGCCTTCGGCGCGCCGCTCTGGGACAAGCAGGCGATCCGCCAGCGGCTCTCCATGCTCGCCACCAAGGTCGAGGCCGGGCGGCAGCTCGTGCTGCATGCCGCCGCGCTCGATGCCGAAGGCCGCGATTGCGTGAAGCAGGTGTCCATGGCGAAGGCCTACTGCGCGGAGACGCTGAACGAGGTGGTCTACGACTGCCTGCAGTTCCACGGCGGCTTCGGCTACATCAAGGAATCCGCCATCGAGCGCATGTACCGCGATGCGCGCGTGCAGACCATCGGCGGCGGCGCCACCGAGGTGATGCTGGAAGAGGTGGCCAAGCGTCTCTGACGCGCTTGCTTCAGGCGCCTTTGAGCAGGTCTTGATAGACCGCTAGATCGCCCGCAGAGAAGCAGCAGAAGATGATTTCCCGGATGAGCGGGAACGCCTGCAGGGACGAGCGGACCGTGACGATGGCGATCTTCGCAGCCGGTCCGACCGGGTAGCCGTAGACGCCGGTGCTGATGCCCGGAAAGGCGAGCGAGGCGATGCGGTTTTCCGCCGCGATTTCCATCGAACGCCGGTAGCAGGACGCCAGCAGCGCCGGCTCCCCGCCCGTGCCGCCCTCCCAAACCGGGCCGACGGTGTGGATGACGTACTTCGCCGGCAACCGATAGCCCTTCGTAAGTTTGGCGTCGCCGGTTTTACAACCACCCAAAGTGCGGCACTCTTTCAGCAACTCCGGCCCCGCAACACGATGAATAGCCCCGTCGACGCCGCCACCGCCCAGCAGGGAAGAATTCGCGGCGTTGACGATTGCGTCGACCGGCAGCGTGGTGATGTCGGCGCGCAGGGCGCGGAGAACAGGCAACGAATTCTACTTTTCCGCGGCTTTCATCTCGGCGGCAAAATCCTGCTGGATCTTCTGCATCTGCGAGGACAATCCGGTCGACATTTTCTGGACCTCCGTCAGGACATTCTGCATCAGCAGCGGCATCTTGTTGATGACGGCCTGGCCGGTCGGTGTTTTGTAGAAGGACAGCATGCCGCCGATTTCCTCCTCGGTGAACGTGTCCCTGTAAAGGCGCAGAAATATCGGCTCGAGCTTTTCCCACCCCAGCTCTCCCTGGACGGCGGCAATCATCCTGTTTTTCATGTTGTCTATGACCTGCTGCTGCTTGGCGTTCGGTGTTTTCCCATTCAGCGATTGCTGAACGTCATTGTTCATGATTGCATCGACCTGGGCCCGCGAGCCGTCCAGGAGCTTTTGCGCCTGGGTGACGGCCAGCAGTTGTTTTATCGAGCTTTCGCTCGCCGGCGCCGCCATGGCGGTCGCGGAACCGAACAGAAGGACGATCAACGCATTTTTGACGATGTTCATGTGGCCTCCTTGATGATCCGCCACGGTTTCACGCGGCCGGCGGGCGCCGCTGCATCTCATGGACGATGACGGGATCCCGGAAGCCGCGGATGTTCGACGGCTGTTCCGGTCCGAACGAGAATTCCCCGGCGCCGGCGACGGCGTCGTGCACTGCCCGGGAAACGACGATGGACTGGTTGGCGATGCCGCACAGGCGCGCGGCGAGATTGACCGTCGTGCCGACCAGCGTGTAGTCGAGGTAATCCTCGGAGCCCAGGTTTCCGATCACCGCCGGGCCCATGTGGATGCCGATGGCGAGCCGGGTGCCGGCCAGTCCCTTCTGCGCCGCGTATTCCCTGGTGTGGTCGAGGATGTCCAGGGCGCAGCGGCAGCACTTCGCCGCCATGTCGCCGCCTTCGAACACCGCCATGACGCCGTCGCCGGAAAATTTGTCGACGTAACCGTCGTGCCGGTTCACGATTTCGACCTGGGCGGCGAGGTCGCCGCTCAGCATTTCGAACAGGGCCTCGGGCTCCAGGTTCTGGCTCATCTCGGTGAAGCCGCGCGCGTCGGAGAACAGGATGCAGGCCTCCTGGCGCCGCGGCGCCGGCAGCTTGCCGTAGGTGGCGTAGATGCGCGCGATCTCCCCGGTGCGCGGCGAGACGTAGCGCCGCAGCGACAGGCTCATGGACTCGGCCTGCCTCACGTAGGCCGTTTTTTCCAGCAGGTTGGCGAGCCGCCGGCGCAGCACCATGGCGTGCAGCGGCTTCTGGATGAAGTCGTCGGCGCCGGCCTCGATCGCCCACTGCAGCACTTCGCGCTGGTCCAGCGCGGTGACGAAGATGATCGGCGCGTTGCGGTACTGCGCCATCGTGCGCAGCGAGCGGCACAGCTCGATGCCGTTGATGTCCTGCAGCTTGATGTCGAGCAGGAAAGCGTCGACGGGGCTTTCGGCCGCATGCTTGAGCGCCCGCTCGCCGGTCTCGGCTTCCAGGATCCTGATGCCGGAGGCGCCAAGGATGTCGGCCGCGAGCACGCGCGCGACCGCGGTGTCGTCCACCACCAGTACCGTCTTGCCCTTGAGAATCTCGTCCATGCCGCTCCGAGCCGGGGTGACGATGGTACGTCGGAAGCCGGGCGCCGCTACGAGAGCGGCGTTTTGCTCAGCATCCGCGAGTTGCCGTCGCCGCGAAACAGGATCGGCCTCGTGGCCGCCGATGCCGGCTGCCGCGCCTTCTCGATCGCCGCGGCGACCAGATGGTGATCGGGGGACAGGCCGCACACCGGATCCGCGCGGGTGGCGTCGCCGGTCAGCAGAAATGCCTGGCAGCGGCAGCCGCCGAAATCCTTGACCTTTTCCGGACAGGAGCGGCAGGGCTCCTTCATCCAGCCATCGCCGCGATAGGCGTTGAAGCCGGGAGAGTCGCGCCAGATCCAGCGCAGGTCGTGGTCGCGCACGCTGGGAAAGGCCAGGCCCGGAAGCTGGCGCGCCTCGTGGCAGGGCAGCGCGAGGCCATCGGCGGTGACGGCAAGAAATACCGCGCCCCAGCCGTTCATGCATGCCTTGGGGCGCTGCTCGAAATAGTCGGGCACCACGAAGAAAATGCGCATCTTGTCGCCGACGCGCCGCCGGAAACGATCGGTGGCTTCTTCGGCGCGCGCGATCTGTTCGCGCGTCGGCAGCAGCTGGTTGCGGTTGACGTAGGCCCAGCCGTAATACTGGGTATTGGCGAGCTCGACGTACTCCGCTTCCATGGCCTCGGCCATTTCCAGGATCTGCTCGACGTGGTCGATGTTGTGCCGGTGCAGCACGCAATTGAGCACCATCGGGTAGTCGTGCTGCTTGATCAGCTTCGCGACCTTCCGCTTGAGATCGAAAGTGCGGGTGCTGGAGAGGAAGTCGTTCAGCTCGCGCGTCGAGTCCTGGAACGAAAGCTGGATATGGTCCAGCCCGCCTTCCTTGAACGCGGCGATGCGCTTCTCGTTGAGGCCGACGCCGGAGGTGATCAGGTTGGAGTAGTAGCCGAGTCGGCGCGCCTCGGCCACCATGATCTCCAGGTCGTCTCGCAGCAGCGGTTCGCCGCCGGAAAACCCCAGTTGCGCCGCGCCCAGCTCGCGGCCCTGGCGCAGCACGCGCAGCCAGTCCTCGGTGGAAAGTTCCGGGCCGTAGGTGGTGTAGTCGACCGGGTTGTAGCAGAACACGCAGTGCAGCGGGCACTTGTAGGTGACTTCCGCCAGCAGCCAAAGCGGATTGCCGGCGGGTTTACCTGGCGTGGATCCAGCCTTTTGCATGTGCTTCCTCGAGAAACTGCACCACGTCGGCGCGCAGATCCGCGCCGGGGAACGCCCGCTGCAGGTCTGCGATGATGGCGCCGACGTTCGCCTTGCCGTCGACGCGCTTCATGATTTCGCCGGCACTGCCGCCCAGCTTGATCATACCCTCCGGGAACAGCAGCACGTGCGCCTGCTGCGCGGGTTCCCACTGGAAGCGGAACTGGCGCGCGAGTTCCGGGATCGCGGCATCGCCAAGCGCGCCGCCGTCAGGCATTCTTCGCGCGTCCGATGCCGTAGCTGATCTGCATGGCGTCGAGCATGCTCCAGAGGACGTCCAGCTTGAACTGCACGATATCCAGCGCCCGTTCCTGCTGCTGGCGCGTCTTGAAGTAATCCAGCGTGACTTGCAGGCCGTGCTCGACGTCGCGCCGCGCTTCCGACAGGCGCTGGCGGAAGTAGCCGTAGCCCCCGGCTTCGATCCAGGGATAGTGCTGCGGCCAATTGTCGAGGCGCTTGCGGTGGATTTCCGGGGCGAACAGTTCGGTGAGCGAAGAGCAGACCGCCTCCTGCCAGGGCGCGCGGCGCGCGAAGCTGACGTAGGCATCCGCCGCGAAGCGCACTCCCGGCAACACGTGCTCGAGCGAGGTGATGTCCCCGCGCTTCAGACCGCAGGCTTCGCCCAGCCGCAGCCAGGCCTCGATGCCGCCTTCCTCGCCCTGCGTGCCGTCGTGGTCGAGGATGCGCTTGATCCATTCGCGGCGCTGCTCGCGGTCCGGCATGTTCGAGAGCACCGCGGCATCCTTTACCGGAATGCTGATCTGGTAATAGAAACGGTTGCAGACCCAGCCCCGCACCTGTTCCTTGGTGCATTTGCCGCTGTTCATGGCGATGTGGAACGGGTGGTGGATATGGTAATGGCGGCCCTTGGCGCGCAATTGCGCCTCGAATTCCTTGCGGCTCCAGGGACGGCGTTCCATCAGAGACGGATTTCCATGCCGTCGTGCGCGACCTCGATGCCTGCGCGCTCGAGCTCGCGGCGCTCCGCCGAGTCCTCGTCGAGGATCGGGTTGGTGTTGTTGATGTGGATCAGGATCTTGCGCCGCGCCTTGAGCGGCGCGAGCACTTCCAGCATGCCGCCGGCGCCCGATTGCGGCAGGTGGCCGATGTCGCGCGCGTGTTTTTTCGAGATGCCGAGCCGGATCATCTCGTCATCGGTCCAGAAGGTGCCGTCCACCAGCAGGCAGTCCGCCTCTTCGAGGAAAGGCTTGAGCTGCGGTTCGATCTCGCCCAGGCCGGGGGCATAGAACAGCTTCCTGCCGCTGCCCGGATCGGCGATGCGCAGGCCGATGTTGTCGCCTTCGCGCGGATCGTCGCGATGCGGCGAGTAGGGCGGCGCCTTGCTCTTCAGCGGCACAGCGGTGAACGACAGCGATTCGGCGCCCAGCACGGAGAACTGGTTGCCCGCAGCCACCGGCAGGCGCTGCCAGCGCACGCCGCAGTAGTGTTGGAGGATCTTGAACAGCGGGTTGCCGGTACTCAGGTCTTGGCGAACCATGTCGGTGCAGTAGATTTGCAGCGGCCGGCCTTCGCGCAGCATGAGCAGGCCCGTGGTGTGGTCGATCTGTGCGTCCATCAACACGATCGAGCGGATCGCGGTGTCCCGGATGGCGCGCCCTGGCTGGAACTCGGGAAAGGCCTGGTACTGCGCGAGCAGGTCGGGGGAGGCGTTGAACAGCACCCAGCTGGTATCGTCGGCACTCAATGCAATGGAAGACTGGGTACGGGCGCGGGCGCGCAGGCTGCCTTTGCGCAGGCCGTCGCAGTTGCGGCAATTGCAGTTCCATTGCGGAAACCCCCCGCCTGCGGCCGACCCCAGAACTCTGATCCTCAATGCGCTCGACTCGCTTCAATGCTATCGCATAAAAAACAAAAGCCCCTCATCGGGGCTTTCGTTCCAATCCGCTGAAATTCAGCGGGTGGCGATGTACATCGTGACTTCGAAACCGAAACGGAACTCGGCGTACTCCGGCTTGCTCCACATAGTCTTCTCCAGGGGTTAGAGTGAGCCTGATGCCATCGTACCAAAACGCGGGGGCCGCCTCAACCGGATGGCGCAGGCCATTGCTGCAGCGCACACCGCAGCTCACCTGCTAAGAATGTATCCGGAATTGGAGCCCAGCCAGGCGAATTGGCTGGAAGTCGGCGGCGGGCATCGCGTCTATTACGAAATCAGCGGCAATCCGGCGGGTTTTCCAGTCCTTTTCATCCATGGGGGCCCCGGCAGCCGCACGCGCCCGGCGCACCGGCGCTTCTTCGATCCCCGTTTTTACCGCATCGTGCTGTTCGACCAGCGGGCCTGCGGGCGGAGTACGCCGCCGGGGGAGATCCGTGACAACACAACCGCGCACCTGCTCGCCGATATTGATCTGCTGCGGCAGGCGCTGGGTGTGGATCGCTGGCTGCTGTTCGGCGGCTCCTGGGGTTCGGCGCTCAGCCTGGCCTACGCGATCGCGTATCCCGCTCGCGTGGCCGGTATGGTGCTGCGCGGCGTGTTCCTCGCGAGCGACGCCGAAGTCGCCGCCTATCTTTCCGTTTTGCCCGATGCATGGGCCGAACTTGCGGGCGCGTCCATCGTTGAGCATTACCATGCATTGGTTGAACGTGGTGAGCCGGAGGTGGCTCTGAGGGCGGCTCGCCGCTGGTGGGACTATGAGTCCCGGGTCATGGCGTTGATGGAGCCCGCCGCCGGCGCCGCGCCGCCGGCAGGGGAATTGCTGGCGAGCGTCAGGGTGCAGCTGCATTTTCTTGCCAACCATTGCTTCCTGCGCCCGGACGAGTTGATCGACCAGCTGCCGCGCATCGGTTCCACGCCGGTAATCGTTGTGCAAGGAACGAAAGACCTCGTGTGCCCCGCGCCAGTCGCGCGAGCCGTCGCGCAGCGCTTGCCCGGCGCGGTTTTGCACATGGTTGCCGGAGGAGGGCACTCGCCGCTGCAGCCTGCGATGGCAGCGGAATTGTGCGCTGCAACCGACCGCATGCGCGAGCTTCTCGCAGGCGGTTGAAATACGCGCTTGATCCTAGCGCGCGCCGGCGCAATGGCGTTAGTATTCCCCGCGAGTTACTTCAAGGAGGATTCACCGTGCTTCGTACTCTGATGGCAACTGCCGTTCTGGCCGCCTTCGCTTCGGCCCAGGCGCAGGACAAACCCGCGCCGGCACCGGCGCAACCCTGGCAGCAGGGCCGCTCCGCGGAACAGATGGAATCGCCGCTGCACCCGTTCGCGCCGAACCTGACCGGTCGCGCGGCCAAGGACCTGCCGATCGACACGCTCAAGGTGCCGGCCGGATTCAAGGTCGAGGTCTGGGCCGATGGCGTGCCGGAGGCGCGCTCGCTCGCGCTCGGCGACAAGGGCACCGTGTTCGTCAGCAACCGCATCTCGAAGAACGTCTATGCGGTGATCGACCGCGGCGGCCAGCGCGAAGTGAAGACGATCCTCAAGGGCATGAACGCGCCGAACGGCATCGTGTTCAGCAAGGGCACGCTGTACGTCGCCGAGCGGAACCGGATCACCAGCTACGCGGACATCGAGAACCATCTGGACAACCCGGGAGAAGGCAAGGTCGTCGTCGACAACCTAGACCCGACCACGCAGCCCGGGCATTTCTGGAAGTTCCTGGCGATGGGGCCCGACAACAAACTGTATTTCAACATCGGCTCGCCGCAGAACATCACCATGCCGACCTACATGCAGGCGTCGATCATGCGCGTCGACCCGAAAACCGGGGTGGTCGAGAACTACGCGCAGGGCGTGCGCAATTCGGTCGGCTTCGACTGGAGCCCGAAGACGCATCAGCTCTGGTTCACCGTGCACGGCCGCGACTGGCTCGGCGACGATTCGCCGGCCGACATGCTTGAAGTGGCGACCCGCCCCGGGCAACACTTTGGTTTCCCGTATTGCCACGAGGGCGACATGCTCGACCCGGAATACGGCAAGAACCGCTCCTGCAAGGAGTTCACGCCGCCGGCGGCGAAGCTCGGCGCCCATGTGGCGCCGCTCGGCATGCGCTTCTACACCGGCAAGATGTTTCCTGCCGAGTACCAGGGCAACATCTTCATCGCGCAGCACGGCTCCTGGAACCGCACCACCAAGCAGGGCTATAACGTGATCCGCGTGGTGGTCGACGGCAAGAACAAGGTGGTGAAATCCGAGCCGTTCCTCACCGGCTTCCTCACCAACGACAAGGGCGATCCGCCGATGTGGGGCCGCCCGGTGGACGTGCTGGTGATGAAGGATGGCGCGTTACTCGTATCCGACGACTACAACGGGATCCTGTACCGCATCAGCTATAAGAAGTGAGCGGCGCGAAGGCGTGGCTCGTCGTCGCAGCGCTCGCCCTCGCGGGCGGCGCTGCCTCGGCAGCTGATCTGGAGGCCGGCAAACGCAAGGCGGCACTGTGCGAGGCCTGCCACGGCCCCGAGGGGAATTCCGTCATCCCGGTGAACCCGTCCATCGCCGGGCAGCAGGTGCAGTTCCTGTCCAATACGATGCTGTTCTTCCGCGAGGGCAATCGCAAGGACGCGCAGATGACGCCGATCGCGGCCAACCTGTCCAACGCGGACATGAACGATCTGGCGGCATATTTCTCCTCGCTGAAGATAGCGCCGCCGAAGCACAAAAGCAGCCCGGAGAACGCGGCAGCCGGGCCCGGCCTCGCGCAGAAATTCATGTGCACGCAGTGCCACGGACCCGCGCTCCTCGGAGTGCAGCACATTCCGCGCATCGCCGGTCAGCAGTTCGACTACGTCAAGACGCAGCTGCTCGGCTTCAAGGCGCAGAAGCGCTCCGACATCGACGGCAACATGACCTCGGCCGCGCAGGCACTGAGCGAAAAGGACATCGAAATCCTGGCCGACTACATCGCCGGAATAGGCGCGCCCTAGCCCTCCAGGATCGCGACCACCTGGCCCTCGGCCACCGTGTCGCCTTCCGCGACCCGCAGTTCCAGCAGCTTGCCGGCGCGCGGCGCGACGACGGGGATCTCCATTTTCATGGACTCCAGGATAAAGATGACGTCGTCCGCGGCCAGCCTCGCCCCGGGCTTCGCCTCGATCTTCCATACCTTGCCTGCGATTTCAGCGACGGCGTCGATGCGTTTCATGGCGTGCCCGGCATTCTATAGACGGCCAGCAATTCCGGCAGCACAGCGTTGAACGCCGCCGCTTGCTCGTACTGCGCCCAGTGTCCCGCGTCCTCGATGATTTTCAGCTGCGCGTCCGGATAGGCGCCGCGCAGGAGGGCGCGGATCTCGTCGAATTTGCCGTGCGCAGTGATGTCGAGCCTGCCCCAGATGCCGTCGATCGGCATGCGCAGCGATTCGAGCCGCTGCTTGAGCGGCTCGGCGCGGGATGATTTGGCGCTGTTGACACGCGCGCGAACCAGGTCGCGCGTGTAGAGGTGCATGGCGAGCGGGTCGATGCGTTCAGGCGTCGACAGCATCAACGCGCCGAGGTTGTGGCGATGCGCCGCCTCGCGCTCCGCAGGATCCTTCAGGCCCAGCCAGGGCTTGAGAATTTTCGCCTCGCCCTTGCGCAGGCCGAGGCCGCCCGCGCCGACCAGCACCAGCCTGCGCACGCGCTGCGGATGCAGGCCGGCGAGAAACGCGGCGACGATACCGCCGAACGAGAATCCAACGAGGTCGAACGCGGCGCCGGGCAGCAGTTCGTCCACGTCGCGCGCGAGCACGGCCGCGACTGCCGTGTGATCGCGCGGCGCGGGCGGCGTGGGGGATTCGCCCAATCCCGGCAGGTCCGGAATCCACACCGTCCTGTCGGAGGAAAGGACGTCGATGTTGCGTATCCAGTGCGCCCAGCTTCCGGCGCCGCCGTGCAGCAGGAC
Organism: Burkholderiales bacterium; assembly: GCA_035308765.1. GTDB lineage: Bacteria > Pseudomonadota > Gammaproteobacteria > Burkholderiales > SG8-39 > RBG-16-66-20. The sequence goes on along the minus strand of DATGGA010000014.1, from coordinate 3,241 downwards.
GAGCGGGGCGCGTGAGTTGTTGTCGCCCCAGCGCCGCCAGACGGTGCCGGCGGCAGTAACGCTGCGCTGCGCGCGCGCTTCGGTTTGCGCGAGCGATTGAGCCGGCGTCACGTCAATTGGCGAAGCGGTAGGGCCCGCCTTTTTCGAGGGCTTTCTTCCAGGCGGGACGCGCATGCAGGCGCTTGATCCACGCGTCGAGGCTCGGAAACGGCGCGCGCTTGCCGTAAACCTCGGCAATTTCCGCTACGAAGCTCATCTGGATGTCGGCGCCGGTGAACATATCGCCCAGCAGGAAACTGCGGCTCCTGAGGTGGCCGTCGAGGTAGCCGAGGTGGTTGGCGGTCTCGCTCTCGATGCGCGGATGCAGCGGCGCGCCCGCTTCGCCGAGCCGCGAGACATACAGGTGGAGCAGCAGCGGCAGCATCGCGGAACCTTCCGCGTAGTGCATCCACATCATGTAGTCGTCGTAGGCGGGCGTGGCCGGATCCGGCTGCAGGCGGCCGTCGGCGTGGCGGCGGATGACGTAATCGATGATCGCGGCCGATTCGTAGACTGTTCTTCCATTGTCGGTGATGACAGGCGATTTGCCGACCGGGTGGATCGCCGCCAATTCTGGTGGAGCGAGCCTTGTCGGTAAGCGTTGATATCGTTTGATCTCATAAGGCAGGCCCAGTTCCTCCATCAGCCACAGGATGCGCTGCGAGCGCGAGTCGTTCAGGTGATGGACCGTGATCATGCGGACGCCTTCTCGACGACTCGAACAAGCGCGATGGTCACGTTGTCCCTCGCTTTCATGTCCAGCGCGGCGCGCAGCAGCGCCTCCGCCGAGGTCTTCAGGTCGGCGCCGACGAGCGACTTGATCTTCTCCTCGGGGAGCGTTTCGTACAGCCCGTCGCAGCACAGGAGGTAGGTGTTGCCGGGCACGCAGGGCTCGACGTGCAGGTGAGGTTCGATGTCCGTGAACGTCGGCCGGCCGCCGAAGCACTGGAGCAGCATGCCGGTGCGGGCGGCCCCCGACCCGAAGCGCCAGGCCTCACCCATCGAGTCGTCGATGCTCAACTGCACCAGGCCCTTGCCCTCGACGCGGTAGGCGCGGCTGTCGCCGACGTTGAAGATCGCCAGGCTCGCGTCATGCACCGCCAGGCCGACCACCGTGGATCCCATGCCGGCCAGCTCGGGATGTTCCCCGACGTGCGAATACAACTCGGCGTTCACCGCGCGCACCGACGCGGCGACCTTGTCGGGCCCGAACGCCGGCAGGCGGCGCGCCAGGCTCTTGGCGACCAGCAGGCTCGCCTGCTCGCCGTCGTTGTGGCCGCCCATGCCGTCGGCCACGACGGCGGCGAAAGGCAGGTCGAGTTCGTGATCGAAGAAGCGCGCCGACTCCATGGTCTCCTGCGACGTCCAGTAGCCGATGGCGATGCAATCCTCGTTGTTCTCGCGGACGGTGCCCTTGTGCGTGATGCCCGCGGCTTCGATGCGTAGGGTCATCTCGCGAACTCCCGCTCCTGCAGCGCGCGCCACATCAGCTTGCCCGAGCCGGTACGGGGCAGGGCGTCGACGAATTCGATTTTCCTCGGCACCTTGTAGGCGGCCATCTGGGTGCGCGCCCAGGAAAGGATCTCCTCCGCCGTTGCCGGATGCTCCTGCTTCAGTACCGCCACCAGCTTCACGGTTTCTCCCCTGCGCTCGTCGGGTGAAGCAATGATGCAGCATTCCCTGATCGCCGGGTGCTTGTACATCGCCGCTTCGACTTCGGCCGGCCAGACCTTCATGCCGGCCGCGTTGATCATGCGCTTCAGGCGGTCCGAGATATAAAAGTAGCCGTCCTCGTCGGTTTTGCCGAGGTCGCCTGTGCGGAAGAACTTCCTGCCGTCGATCTCGCACCAGGATTCGGCATAGGCCTGGTCGTTTTTCCAGTAGCCGGTGAGCAGCTGCGGGCCGCGCACGACGATTTCGCCCTGCCTTCCAGGCCCGAGGATCGCGAAACTCCCGGGATCGACGATCAGCGCTTCGGTATCGAAGGCAGGGATGCCGAGGCACTGCTTCTTCGCGTTCTGCGGCGGGTTGATGTGCGTCTGCGAGATGGTCTCGGTCATGCCGTAGCCTTCAATGTAGCGCACGCCGCAGAGGTCGAACAGCTTTTGCGCGATCGCCTCCGGCATCGCGGCGCCGCCGCCGAAAATCCATTTCATGGACGATATGTCGTGCTCGAGCGCTTTCGGGTGCGACAGCAGGTCCACCACCATCGTCGGCACGTTGTCCCAGTGGCTGCATTTGTAGCGCTCGACCAGCTGCGCGGCCGCCAGCGGGTCCCAGCGCCGCTGGATCGCCATGGTGCCGCCGGCGTAGATGGCGGAGAAGAAGCTGTGCACCAGGCCGGTGACGTGGAAAAACGGCGCCGTCGCCAGGGCGACGGTGTTTTCGTCGATGTGCTTCCACGCGCAGGCGCCCGCCACGTTGTGCAGGACCGTCGCGTGCGTATGCATGCAGCCCTTGGGCTTGCCGGTGCTGCCCGAGGTGTAGGGCATCATGCAGAGGTCATCGGGCTGTGCAATGCTGGGTTTGGGTTTTGTGGTTGTTTTTACTTCTTCCGGTATCAAAAGATGTTCAATGGGTAAACCCGAAAAGCGTGCAGCCAGGTCCTTTTCGGTGATCGCAACCCTGGCATCGCTGTCTTCGATGTAATGCCGCAGTTCCTCGATCAGATTCATCGGACTCACCGGCACCGCCACGGCGTCGGCAAGCAGGACGGCGAAGCAGGCGATGACGAAATCGTGGCCGTTCTGCATGTCCAGCAGCACGCGGTCGCCGCGCTGCACGCCGCAGGCTTGCTGCAGGTGGCCTGCCAGGTTTTCGACCCGCTCCTGAAGCTCCCTGTAGGTAAGTGTTTTCCCTTCAAAAATCGCCGCGGGCTTGTCCGGGTGTTTTGACGATGAATTCAAAAACATCTGCTGCAGAGTAATATGCGGCGCGCGCAGGGAGCGCGGCATGTCGGACGGCCAGTGCCGGAAGTAGCGGGGCTCCATGGGCGCGAAGTATAGTAGCTGGAAGGAGTGCCTATGATCGCCGTTATTTTCGAATTCACCCCCGCTGCGGGGCGCTTCCCGGACTACATGGAACTGGCCGGCCAGCTCAAGCCCGAACTGGACAAGGCCGAAGGCTTCCTATCGCTCGAGCGCTTCGAGAGCATCACCACGCCTGGAAAATTCGTCTCGCTGCAGTTCTGGCGCGACGAGCA
>DATGGA010000013.1:0-8751 GCA_035308765.1 Burkholderiales bacterium | reverse complement strand
GCCGCCCATCAGGATTTGCGCTTGAGCACTTCGATGATTTTTCGCGCCGGATCGACGCGCACCCAGTCGCCGGTCCTGACGGCGTCGCGCGGATGCGGCGACCAGCCTTCGGTGATCGGGATGCCCGCAAACACGGCGCCCTGCACCATCACGGGGTTGGTGACGCCGAAGATGAAGGCCCTGGGTGCGATCTTCTTCCATTTGATGTCGTAGAACGCCCAGCCGGCGGCGATGCCGCCCTTGGCGGTGGGAAAGAAACAGATCTTGTCGACGATGCTCGTGCCTTCCAGCTTGTGGCCGGGCTTGGTGATCACGCCGGTCCAGCGATCGAGGTCATAGCGCGGAGAAAAGCCTTCCTCGGACACCACCGCTTCTCCTTCGACGGCCGGCCCGAACGCCCGGTTCACGGTGATGTTCATTTCAGCACCCCGGAACAGGCGATCTCGACGCAGTCCGCGCTGCGCCGCAGGATGGTGTTGAAGCGGTGCGCGCCGATGATGTTCACGATCTTGGCCGAGTTCGACACCATGTTGGTCCAGCGGTTCTTCTCGCGCATCGGCGACAGGTTCTGCAGGATGTAGAAGCACACGCCCTCGAGAATCGTCACGCCGGCGTCTTCCAGCGTTTTCGCGTAGCCGAGGTCGCGCGATTGCCTGAGTATTGCGGAATTCGTAGTGACGATGCAGGTGCCGCCGGCCTTTACCTTCCTGTCCTTGAACAAGGAAGCCAGATACTTCATTTCGAACAGGGACTGCTGCGGGCCGGAGAAAACGACGAGACGCGCGTCCCCGTCGCCAAGATTGTATTTCCTGTAGACAAGATCCAGATCGGGGTCGGAAACGACCATCCTTTCCGATGGCAAAGTCGACGGCGCCTCCGGCGTTACGCCGACGAAATGGAACATGCCCATCGAGCCGTAGCTGGCCAGCGCGGCGCCAAGGTGCTTGAGTTCGTCGGCGCCGGGCGCACGGCGGTAACCGTGGAACACCGGGACCGCGTAGTAATTCTGGTGCGATTCGCCGACGAGTTTCCCCACCGCGCCCCAGTCGGCAAGATCGTCCAGCCTGGCCTTCAACTCGACCGCGAACGTGCCTTTGCGATGTTCATCCAGGTGAAAACCGTACTCCGGCGTGCGGCCCGTCAGCGCCGCAGCCAGCGCTGCGGGGCCGGCTTCGAAGTTGGACCGCGCGCCGAACACCGAATTGGCGTAGATCACGGTGCCGGTGTCGCCCCACGCCACGTGTTCGCCCAGGTGCGGCTGGTAGACGGTCTGGTAGTTGATGCAGGTATCGGTGGTGACGACGTCCATGCGCCGCAGGGTGGCGATGAGCTCCTTTTCCTTCACCGCCTCGCCCGCGTCCTGCCCCATTCGCTCGCAGTGCGCGAAGTCCATGCAGCGGGCGTTGGTGGTGGTGCCGACGACGCAACGCGCGCCGCGCCCGGCCTCTTCCTTCAGCCAGGCGAGGCCGCCGTCGCCCATTACCTCGATGTCGCCCATCATGTGGACGTTGGTGACCGGCACGAAGCGCTTCGCGCCCCAGAATCTGCCGACTTCGAGCTGGTATTCGAGCGCGCGTTTGGCCGCCTCGCCGCGCCCGCCGCCGAGGATGGACTGCTCCTCAGTGGTCAACTTCATAAGGAAAACCCCGGAATTACCCGCCTTTGCCGGGGTTGGGCGTGAAGTATTTGGCGTACTTGTCCGGTACTTCCTTCCAGGCGTCGGCGTCGGCCGGCGGAGTGCCCTTGCGCGTGATGTTGGGCCACTTGACCGAGAATTCGGTGTTCAGCTTCAGCCACTTCCCGGCCTGGGGGTCGGAATCGGGCACGATGGCCTTGGGCGGACACTCCGGCTCGCAGACGCCGCAATCGATGCACTCGTCCGGATGGATCACCAGCATGTTCTCGCCCTCGTAGAAGCAGTCCACGGGGCAGACTTCGATGCAATCCATGTGCTTGCACTTGATGCAAGCTTCGGTGACGACGTAGGTCATTACTATGTCTGCTCTTTTCGGCCGTAAAGGTGCGATTATCGCATCCGGCCGAGGACATGTAAGGTATCGATACCCACAACGACCAAAGGTGCATGAAAACAGTCCACCCGCTGCTGGTCCGTATCACCCACTGGGTCAACGCCCTGGCGGTCCTCGTCATGGTGGCGTCCGGCTGGAAGATCTACAACGCCTCGCCGCTGTTCGACTTTACCTTCCCCGCAGGCGCCACCCTGGGCGGCTGGCTGGCGGGCGCGCTGCAGTGGCATTTCGCCGCGATGTGGGTGCTGGCGGTCAACGGCATGATTTATCTTGCATACGGCATCCTTTCCGGCCACCTGCGGCGCCGGATGCTCCCGATCTCCCCTCGCGCGATGCTGCATGACGTCCTGAACGCACTGCGTGGGCGGCTGGCGCACGACGACCTGTCGGTCTACAACGCGGCGCAGAAGGCGGCCTATGTCGGCGCAATCCTGCTCGCCATCGGCCTGATCCTGACGGGCCTGGTGATCTGGAAGCCGGTGCAGTTCTACGCGCTCGGCTCCCTGATCGGCGACTACGAAGGCGCGCGGCGGCTGCATTTCTTCTGCATGACCGGCATCGTGCTGTTCGTGCTGGTGCACGTTCTGATGGTGATCCTGGTGCCGAAAACGTTCCTGACGATGATTACGGGGCGACTGAAAAATGGATAGCAAACTCGAGAACCATGAAGGGCCGCTGCTCGGCAGCATCGAGCGCCGGCTGTTCCTGCGGCGCGGCCTGACGCTGGGCGCGCTGTCGCTGCTCGCCGGCTGCGACCTGACGGACGACGAGTCGGTACAGAAGGTGCTGACCGCGATGTCGCGCTGGAACGACGGCGTGCAGGCGGAAATCTTCAGCCCGCAGCGCCTCGCGCCCGAGTTTCCGGAAAGCCGGATCACCCGGCCCTTCCCGTTCAACGCCTTCTACGACGAGGACGAGGCGCCGGTGGTCGACGCCGGCGACTACAAGCTGGAGGTCGGCGGACTGGTGAAGGAAAAGAAGGCCTGGCGGCTGCCCGAGCTCTACGCCCTGCCCCAGGTATCGCAGGTGACGCGCCATATCTGCGTCGAGGGCTGGAGCGCGATCGGCAAGTGGAGCGGCCCGCGCTTTTCCGACTTCCTGCAGCGCGTCGGCGCCGATACGACGGCGCGCTACGTCGGCTTCAAGTGCGCCGACAAGTATTACGGCAGCATCGACATGGCCACGGCACTTCACCCGCAGACCATCATGGCGTTCAGGTACGCCGACCAAGTCCTGCCGGCGAAGTACGGCTTTCCGTGGAAGCTGCGGGTGCCGACCAAGCTCGGCTTCAAGAATCCGAAGCACATCGTGGCGATGTTCGTCAGCAACGAAAACCCCGGCGGCTACTGGGAAGACCAGGGCTACAACTGGTTCAGCGGTTCTTAGGGTTTTTAACGGCAGGCAGCGGCAGTTTCTTGCGCAGGCGCTTCACCGCCTCCGGCTCGCCGCGAACGCAGAAGTAGGCGCCCTCGTTTCCGGCTCGCTCTTCCAGCACCTGGCAGCTCGAGAAGATTTCCCCGCGCAACTGCTGCGCCGACCAGGGCAGGAACAGCTCGGCCTCGACCAGGTCCTTCTGAAAGAAAGCGACGATGGCGCCGCGCAGCTTCGCGACATCGCCTTCGCGCCGCGCGCTCATCACGATGCTGCCGGCGTGCAGTGAGCGCAATGCCGCTTCGTCGCCGCCGCGATCGATTTTGTTCAATACCAGGATGCGCGGCACGTCCCTGGCGCCGATTTCCTCCAACACCTTCTCAGTCACCGCAAGTTGCCTCTCGTAGCCGGGATCGCTCGCGTCCACGACGTGCAGCAATAGCGAGGCTTCCAGCGCCTCGTCCAGCGTCGACTTGAACGACGCCACCAGCCCGTGCGGCAGGTTCTTGATGAAGCCCACCGTGTCGCTGACCAGCACCCGCGGCACGCTTTCGGGGTGGAGAGCGCGCACCGTGGTATCCAGCGTCGCGAACAGCTTGTCGGCGACCAGGGCCTCGTTGCCCGTGAGCGCGCGCATCAGGGTGGATTTGCCCGCGTTGGTGTAGCCGACCAGCGCAACGCGCGCCAGTCCCGGACGCTCCTGCCGCCGCGCGCGCTGCGTCTTGCGTTCGGCGCCGATCGAGGCGAGTTCCCGCTCCAGCTCGGCGATGCGGTCGCGAATTTTGCGCCGGTCGAGTTCCGTGCGTGACTCGCTGGCGCCGCGGCCGCCGACGCCGCTGCGCCCCCGGCCCTGCGGCCCCGCGAGCTTGGCCGCCTCGCGCATGCGCGGCGCCATGTAGCCGAGGCGCGCAATCTCCACCTGCGCGCGCGCGGCGCGGGAGCGCGCGTGGCGGTGGAAGATCTCGAGGATGACCATGGTGCGGTCCATCACCTCGCAATCGGTCTCCTTTTCCAGATTGCGCGCCTGCGAGGGGGAGATCTCGTGATCCACGAGGATGACGTCGGCGTCTTCCGCGATGCTTCGCAGCTCCTCGCGCTTTCCGGTGCCGAAGTAGGCCGTCTGATCGAACTTGGCGCGCTTCTGCGTGAACCTGCCGACCACCTCGAAGCCCAGCGTTTTCGCAAGCTGCTGCAGCTCGGTCAGCGACGCCTCGAATTCAAGGTCGCTTACGTCCGGCAGCTGCACCGCCGCCGCGACCGCGCGCTTGGGCTTCTCTCTTGTTTCCTGGGCCATGGGGCGCGCAGCCTACCAGATCGCGCCTGCGCCGAGTTTCTCAGGTCGCCAGCTTTACGAGACTCGCGAGCAGCTGGCCGATCAGTTTCTTCGACATCTCGTCGGTGAGGTTGCCGTCCCTGTCGAATTTTCCCGACGCGCCGCCGATCATCACCTCGGGCTGGTTCACGACCGGCATATCCAGAAACACGAAGCACTGGCGCAGGTGATACTGGGCGCGTGCGGTGCCAAACAGGCCGACCGAGGCGCCCATGACGGCGACGGGCTTGCCTTTCCAGGCGCTGTCGCCGTAGGGGCGCGAAGCCCAGTCGATCGCGTTCTTCAGCACGCCCGGAATCGAATAGTTGTATTCCGGCGTGCTGAACAATATTGCATCCGCGGCCCGGATCGCCTGCTTGAACTCCGTCACCCGCGCCGGCGGCGCCGCATCGTGGTCCTGGTTGAAGACCGGGATACCCTCAAGGTCGAATATTTCCATCGTCGCGCCGGAGGGCAGCAGCGCCTTCGCCTCATTGAGCGCCAGACGGTTGAAGGAACCCTTGCGCAGGCTGCCCGCGATGCCGAGGATCTTCATGCTTGTCTCCCGTAGTTTGCCTGCGATAATAGACTCACAATATCTCTAGGAGGAGACATGGACCGCAGGCAATTCAGCAAGACCGTGGCCGCCGTCGGCGCCGCTGCGGCGTTTTCCCCGCTCAATGTGCGCGCCCAGGCGCAGAAATTGAAGGTCGGCGTACTGCTGCCCCGTTCGGGCTTCCAGGGCCTGATCGGCCAGTCTTGCCAGAAGGGCGCGGATCTCGCACCCGGCGTGATCAAGGGTCTGCTCGGAGTGGACGTCGAGCTGATGAACGCCGACACCGAGACCAACGTCGATACGGCGCGCACCCGCGCCGAGCGGCTGATCCAGGAAGGCGCCAACGTGCTGGTCGGTCCTTTCGATTCGGGCGCCGCCGCCGCGATCGCGCAGGTTGCCGAGCAGCGCGGAGTCCCTTTCGTCATCAACATCGCGGCCGCGCCGCAGATCACCGAACAGGGCTACAAATTCGTGTTCCGCAATTTCCCGACTGCGATCGATCTGACCCGCAACGGCCTGTCCCTGATCGGCGACCTGTTCCGGGCGACCAACGTCGCGCCGCGTACCGCGGTGTTCATGCACGTCAACGACACCTTCGGCCAGGCGATGTTCAAGGGCATCAGCGCCACCCTGCCGCACCTGACTAACCTGCCGTTCAGGATCGTGGACACCATCTCCTACGACCCGGCGGCCAAGGACCTGACGGTGGAAGTGTCGAAGGCAAAAGCCGCCAATGCCGATTTCCTGCTGCTGGTCTGCCGCCTCAACGACGCCATCATCCTGCGCCGCGAGATGGTGAAGCAGCGCTGGTTCCCGATGGGCGTGGTCAGTCCGGGATCGCCCGGCATGTACGAAGAGCAGTTCTCCAAGGCGCTGGGCCCGATTGCCAACTACTGCATTTCGAACGCACCCTGGTTCAACCCGAAAACCAACATGACCAAGCTGGTGAAGGCCGCCTTCGCCAGGCAGAACCCGAATGAGAAATTCGTGTTCCACGGCACCAACGTGGTCTACACCTACGAGTCGATCCTGGTCGCGGCCGATGCGTTCAAGCGCGCGAAAAGCACGGACCCCAAGGCCCTCGCCGACGCCATCCGCCAGACCAATATCACCGACCGGGCCGTGCTCGGCGGCCCGCTCAAGTTCAACGCCAAGGGCCAGGTCGAGGGCAATCTCTCAGCCTGCGCGCAGAACCTGAACGGCGAACCGCGCGTGGTCCTGCCGGAGAGCGCGGCAGAAGCGAAGCCGGTATTCCCGGCACCGGATTACAAAAAGACCTGATTGCCCCTTGATCTGGTAGCAAACGTCACCATCGCCGGTGTGCTCACCGGCATGGTGTACGGCTTGATGGCGCTCGGACTGTCGGTGATCTTCGGCGTCGTGCGCGTCGTCAATTTCGCCCACGGCGAGATGATGACCATCGCCATGTACGCCGCCGTGGCGATGTTCTCGGCCTGGGGCGTGGACCCGTTCCTCGCCGCGATTCCGATCGCCGCCGGCTTCTTCGCGCTCGGCTACCTGATGCAGTCGGGGCTCATCAACCCGTTCATCACGCGCCCCGAGCACTCGCAATTCATACTGATGGTGGCGGTGGCCACCATCATGGTGAACGGCATGCTGATGGCCTTCGGGCCGGATGCGCGCAACGTGCAGATAGGCTACCAGCTCGAATCCTGGGAGATCGGCAAGATCCTGATCGACAAGCCCCGCGTCTACGCCGCGGCGATGGCGCTCGCGACCAGCGCGGCGCTGTTTTCCTTCTTCCGGTTCTCCCTGACCGGGAAGGCGATCCGCGCCTGCGCCGACAACAACCTGGGGGCACGCGTCGTGGGCCTGGACGTGAAGCACCTCTATGCGCTCACCTTCGGCCTGGGCTCGGCCTGCGTCGCGGTCGCCGGCTGCATGATGATCCTGTTCCTCGACGTGACTCCCAGCCTCGGGCCTTCCTACACGCTGCTCGCCTTCATCATCGTGATCGTCGGCGGCCTCGGCTCCATGACCGGCGCGCTGCTGGGGGGCGTGCTGATCGGGCTCTCCGAGGCGCTCGCCGGCCTGTTCATCCAGCCTTCCGCGAAAAGCATGTTCGGCTTTGCGCTGCTGATCCTAGTGCTGCTGTTCCGCCCGCAGGGGTTGATGGGGAAAAAATCGTGACGACGCAGGCGAAAGGACTGCTTGCGGTGCTGGGCGTTTTCCTGCTGGCGCTGCCGCAGATCGTCAATCCGTACATCCTATCGCTCGCCACGCTGATCCTCTACCTCGCCTACACCGGCCAGGCGTGGAACGTGATGATGGGCTTTGCCGGTCAGCTGTCGCTGGGGCACTCGCTCTACGTCGGGGTCGGCGCCTACGCTTCGGCGGCGCTGTTCGTTCACTACGGCATCGGTCCCTGGCTGGGCCTCTGGATCTCCATCTTGCTGTGCATGGCGCTGGGCGCGGCGATCGGCTTCCTCGCCTTCCGCTTCGGCATCTCCGGGGTGTATTTCGCGCTGCTCACCATCGCCTTCTGCGAGTTCACGCGCATCGGCTTCGACCACCTGCAGTGGACCGGCGGCTCGGGCGGCCTGTTCCTCAAGGTGGCGCAGCGCGACCAGATCGACCTCGCCAGCTTCCGCGGCCCACCGGCGATGTATTACTACGCGATGCTGGTTTTGACTGTTTCAGCCCTCATTTTTTGTAGTTTTTTATTGAAATCAAAAGCAGGTTATTACTGGCAGGCGATCCGGGAGAACGAAGAGGCTGCGCAGGCGCTCGGCATCAACACCTTTCGCTGGAAATTGCTGGCGGTGGTGATCAGCTCGGCGATGACCGCGGTCTCCGGCGTGTTTTTCGCCTTTTACTACAACAACCTGTTCCCCGAGCAGATCTTCAATATCAGCCGCTCGATCGAGATCATTCTCGGACCGATCATCGGCGGCATCGGCACTCTGTTCGGCCCGATCCTCGGCGCCGCGGCGCTGACCATCGCCGCCGAGAGCATCACCGAAATCCTGGGGGCCCTGGGCTGGGAGATCCCCGGCATCAAGCAGGTGTTCTACGGCATCGTCATGCTTCTGGTCATCATGTTCCTGCCGAACGGCATCTGGCCGCCGCTCGCGCGCAAGCTGGGGCTGGGCAAGTGATGCTCGCCGTCGACAGGATTTCCAAGTCGTTTCGCGGCCTGAAGGCCGTCTCGCAAGCGTCCTTCGATGTGCCTTCGGGCGCCATCGTCGCGCTGATCGGGCCGAACGGCGCCGGCAAGACCACCTGCTTCAACATGATCGCGGGCGTGTTCCGGCCGGATTCCGGCAGCATCATGTTTGAAAACAGAGATACCCAGGGATGCCGGCCCGATCAAGTCTGCATCGCCGGAATCGGCCGCACCTTCCAGATCGTCAAACCCTTTGCCGGGCTGTCGGTGCTGGATAACGTCATCGTGGGTGCGCTGCTCAAGGAAAGAAGCGTGTCCTCCGCCCGCGTTTTTTCACTTTCCATATTGAAAAAAT
>DATGGA010000012.1:0-106620 GCA_035308765.1 Burkholderiales bacterium | reverse complement strand
GCGCGCCTCGAGTTCGGAGACCCGGGCTTCCAGCGCAGCGAGCTTTGCCTGGGCCCGTTCGAGCAGCTTCCGGTGCACTTCGAGATCTTCGCGCGCCGCAAGATCGAACCGGTCAAAGAAGGCGGCCATGAGCGCATCCAGGTTCTTTTGCACATCCTGCGCCGGCGAGGCGCGCAAGGCACCGGCGAAGAGTTCGCGGAGTTCCTCCAACGGATTGCGTGATGTCATGTCGATTAGCGTACAGACATCTGGATAAACGTGGCCTGGCGAGCAGCTGGCACCCGATTTGGGCGTAAGCCTGGCGCAAGCTCCCCATTCTGGTGCGCCAGGTCGGATGCGCCCCCGGCCCTCCACTTTAACTCATTGATTCCACGTGCCTAAATACCTGGCACACGACGTGCTATTCAGACGTGGCAACCAATACTCCATGGAGATCTGACGATGCGTAAGATGATTATTGCAGCTTCCCTTGCCTCCGCCACGCTGGTGCTTCCCGGTCTTGCGCTTGCTCAAGCCGCGGCCCCGGCAGCAGCCCCCGCCGCAGCTCCGGCGCCAACGCCCGACTTCACCTTCACGGGGAACGCGGGGCTGTTCAGTAGCTACCGGTTCCGCGGCATCGCCCAGACCTTCGATAAGGCGGCGATTCAGGGTGGCATGGACTTCAGCCACGTCAGCGGCTTCTACCTTGGCAACTGGGACTCCAACGTCAATTCGGGCGCCGGCTACCCGGGCGGCGACATTGAAATGGACTTCTACGGCGGCTGGAAGAAGACCTGGGGCGACTGGGGCATTGACGTCGGCACGCTGTATTACTACTACCCCGGGACCAACGCCAGTCCGACTATCAACAACAGCCCATTCAACAACAAAACCGGAAACATTCGTAACGGCAGCGTGCACAACCAGGACATCTACATCGCCGGCAGCTGGAAGTGGATCACGCTGAAGTATTCGGATGCCATTTCGGATTATTTCTCGACGCCGAATACCAAGAACTCCGGCTACACCGACCTGAGCGCGAACTACGACTTGGGTGGCGGCTGGGGCATCAACGGGCATGTTGGTCATCTCGATTTCAAGAATGTGACCAATGGCAGCTACACCGACTGGAAGCTCGGTGTGACCAAGGACTTGGGCGGCTGGGCCCCGAGTCTCAACGGATGGGTGGTGAGCGCCTCTTACATTGACACCAATGCCAAAGGCAACTGCTCGGCGGCGACGTTGACCAATCCGCAACCCTACTGCTTCAACAACGGCAGTTTTACAGCCGCCGGTGCCCCGGACAAGACGAAGGACGCCGGGAAAGGCATCGCCGTGGTCTCCATTTCGAAGACGTTCTGAGCCTGCATACGAAGGCCGGTGGAGACACCGGTCTTCGACAAGGGGAAAACATGAAACTGATAACCGCAATCATCAAGCCGTTCAAGCTCGACGAGGTGCGTGAAGCCCTCTCGGGAATCGGCGTTCAGGGCATCACCGTGACCGAGGTAAAGGGTTTCGGCCGGCAAAAAGGACATACGGAGCTCTACCGCGGCGCGGAGTATGTGGTCGACTTCCTGCCGAAGGTGAAGATCGAAGCCGCGATCAAGACCGACATGCTGGATCGTGTGCTCGAAGCGATCGAAAAAGCCGCCAACACCGGCAAGATCGGCGATGGCAAGATTTTCGTGTTCGACCTCGAAAAGGTCGTCCGCATCCGCACCGGCGAAACAGACGCCGCTGCAATCTAGGGAGAATATGATGAAGAAGCTGATTGCAGTTCTTTCCGTGCTCGCGCTGTTCGCGGTAGCGGGGGGTGCCGGTGCCCAGGACAAGGCGCCCGAGAAAGCCGCCGCTGAGGCCAAGGCCGAGCCGGCCAAGGCCGATGCCAAAGGTGACACCAAAGCCGACGACAAGAAGGACGCCGCGCCAGCGGCGGCGGCCCCCGCTACGCCGAAGTGCGGCGACAAGGGTTTCGACTGCAACAAGGGCGATGTCTCGTGGATGATGACCTCCACCGCGTTCGTGCTGCTGATGACCGTGCCAGGGCTGGCGCTGTTCTACGCGGGCATGGTCCGAACCAAGAACGCGCTTTCCACGGTGATGCAGAGTTTTGCGATTTTCTGCGTCGTCGCCGTGCTGTGGGTGATTTACGGCTACAGCGTCGCGTTCACCGCCGGGAGCAACCCGTTCTGGGGATCCTTCGACAAGATATTCATGCTCGGCGAGGACCCGGCGACCGCGGTAGCGGCGACCTTCAGCAAGGGCCAGTACCTGCCGGATTTCGTCTACTGCATGTTCCAGCTGACCTTCGCCGCGATCACGGTCGCGCTGATCGCCGGCGGCTACGGTGAGCGCTTCAAGTTTTCCTCGATGATCATCTTCAGCATCCTGTGGTTCACGTTCGCCTACCTGCCGGTCGCTCACATGGTGTGGTACTGGGACGGCCCCGACGCCTACACGACCGCGAAGGCCGCGGAGGAGGCGAACGCCCATGCAGGCTTCCTGTTCCAGAAAGGCGCTCTCGACTTCGCAGGCGGAACCGTGGTGCATGTGAACTCCGGGATCGCCGCGCTGGTCTGCGCGCTGATGCTCGGCAAGCGCACCGGCTACGGCAAGGTGGCCATGGCTCCGCACAGCGTGATGATGACGGCCATCGGTACCGGCATGCTGTGGATGGGCTGGTTCGGTTTCAACGCCGGCTCGGCGCTGGAAGCCAACGGCGGCGCGGGAATCGCGTTCTTCAATACGCTGTTCGGCACAGCCACGGCAGGCGTTGCCTGGGCGCTCATCGAATGGATCGTCAAGGGCAAACCAAGCCTTCTGGGCATCTGCTCCGGGATCGTCGCCGGGCTAGTGGCGATAACGCCGGCGGCTGGCTATGTCGGCCCTGTGGGCGCATTTGTCACCTGTGCAATTGCGGGCGTCGTCTGCTTCTTCGCAGTCACCAAGATAAAGGGCTGGTTGGGGTATGACGACGCGCTTGATACCTTCGGCGTGCACTGCATCGGCGGCATCATCGGCTCGCTTGGTACCGGCACGTTCGTCAACCCGAAGTTCGGCGGCACCGGAGTTTATGACTACGTCGCCAACAAGGTCGGCGACTTCGACGCCACGGCGCAGATCATTTCCCAGCTGTGGGATATCGGCGTCACGCTGGTCTGGTCGGGAGGAGTTGCTTTCCTGATCATGCTGGTCCTCAAGTTCACGATCGGCATCCGCGCCACCGACGACGAGCAACAAGAAGGTCTTGACCTCGCCGACCACGGCGAGAAAGCCTACAACTACTGATTTACCGGTTTTCCTCCTGGTCCTTAGGGGCGCCGCAAGCGCCCCTTTTCTTTTCTAATGCGAGATCTTGCCCAGCAGCGCGAGCAACTGGCGCCGTTCGGCGGCCGAAAGGCGGGACGCGATGCGCCGCTCGTGCCTGGCGATCGCGCGCAACGCGCGCGCAAGCAGCGACCGGCCAGCGCGCGTCAGCCACAGCCCGTTGGTGCGGCGGTCGGCGCCGCGGCGGCGCACCAGCAGGCCGCGTGACTCGAGCTGGTCGAGCACGCCGACCATGGTCGAGCGGTCACGCTGGGCCGCCTCGGCGAGGCGGCTCTGGGCGACGCCCGGATTGGCGTCAATGTAGATCAGCAGCCCGACGCGCCCGGGGGACAGTCCCTGCACGCTGGCGGCGAAGTCGCGGAATACCTCCTGCTGCGCAAGCCGCAATCGGTAGCCAAGCAATTGCGGCAGCGCACCGGCATCGAGAGGAGAATCCGAGCGATCCTTACGCAGTTTTTGTTTGGGGTCCAAACAATTTGACCTTGCAACAGCGGCGACGCTACGATCCTAGGCGAATCCCCGACCCCCGGCAAGGAAACCGCCTGAACGCTGTAGAGCATTTTCTCGGCACCGCGGCGCTCGAGCGGCACGGCGCCCGCCCGGCGCTCATTTGCGGCGATCAGACGCTCAGCTACACCGCGTTGGCCGCCGAGACGGCGCGCGCGGCGAATGCGCTTCGCATGCGCGGCGTTTCCCGGGGCGACCGCGTGCTTCTCCTGATGCGCGATACCCCGGAATTCGCCGCTGCCTGGCTGGGCGCGGTGCACGCGGGCGCCGTCGCGGTCGCCCTCAACACCAGACTGTCCGAGCCGGAGTACAGGCACATCCGCGCCGACAGCGGCGCGCGACTGGCGATCATCGAGGACGTGTTTGCGCGGGCGCGGCCCGACCTCGCTACCGAGGAAGCCGGTGCGGGCGGCCTGGCGATCGCCGGAGCAAGCACGGGGCCGCTCTCCTGGCGCGATGCACTGGCGCGCGCCGCGCCGGTGGCCGAGCCTCGCGCGATGCGTGCGGAAGATCCGGCCTTCTGGCTGTACTCCTCCGGCACCACCGGCAAGCCCAAGGGTATCATCCACGCGCATCGCAACCTGCTGCCCGCTGGCCAAGGGCAGCGCGAGGTGGTGGGCCTGGCCGCCGGCGAGCGCAGTTTCGCCACATCGAAGCTGTTCTTCGCCTATGCACTGGAGCACGGATTTCTCGGCCCGCTGGCCACCGGCGCCACCGCGATCCTGGAACCCGACTGGCCAGATGCGGAGGCTGCGCTGGCGCTGGTCGCGCGGCAGCGCCCGGCTGCCTTCTTCAGCGTGCCGACCTTCTATCGCAACCTGCTCGCGCTAGGCGCGGAACGCCTCGCGCCTTTTCGCGGGGTGCGGCGCTTCGTCGCCGCGGGCGAGCGGCTGCCGGCACAGCTTGCCGGGCAGTGGCGGGCGGCGACCGGAGGAGAAATCCTGTCGCTCTATGGAATGTCCGAGACGTTCTGCGCCTGCATGATCACGCCACCTGGCAGCTCAGGCGGATCGCGCACCGGCAAGCCGTTGGCCGGCGTCGATACGCGGCTGGTCGCGGCAGAGGGTCAGGAAGCAGACACGGGGATGCCGGGCGAACTCTGGGTGCGGCATCCCGCGCTTGCGCTCGGCTATGCCAACCGGCCCGAACAGACCGCGTCGCAATTCCGCGACGGGTGGTTCCGCACCCGGGACATGTTCACAAAGGACGCGGAGGGATTCCTTTCTCACCAAGGGCGCTCGGACGAACTGGTGAAAATCGCCGGACAGTGGGTGCAGCCGGGCGAACTGGAGGAGGCGGTCGCGGGCGATCCCGCAATCGCCGAAGCCGCCTGCGTCCAGGTTACCGACAGCGAGGGCTTCGAGCGCCTGGCGCTGTTTGTCGCCACGCGGGGGGAACCCGCCCAGGCGCTGGCCGCGGCCGGACGCGTCTGCGAGGAAACCCTGCCGCGCTTCAAGCGGCCGAAATGGATCCGCGCCGTCCCCGAGCTGCCGCGCACCGCGACGGGCAAGGTACAGCGCTTCAAGCTGCGCGAGCTGATCGAGCGCGAACTGGAAATGAAGCGCTAGCCCGCCGGCAGCTTGCCGCGTTACTGCGCCGCGATCAGGCCGGCGAGGAATTCAGGATTCTTGCGCAGATGTTCCGATTCGCCGTCGAAGACGACACGGCCACGGTCCATGACCACAGTGCGCGCCGAGAACTCGAGCGCGACCCGGCTGTTCTGCTCGACCAGCACGATGGAAAGCTGGCCTTCGCCGCGCAACCGCAGCAGCACCCGGTTGAGCGCCTGAACGATCACCGGCGCAAGCCCCTCGGTAGGTTCGTCCATCAGCAACAGGGCAGGATTGGTCAGCAACGCGCGTCCGATTGCCAGCATCTGCTGCTCTCCGCCCGAAAGCTGGCCGCCGCCATTGTCCAGCCGCGCGCGCAGATTGGGAAACAGCTCGAAGATGCGCGCCGCGGTCCAAGGACCCGGCCGGGCGCCGATCTCGAGGTTTTCGCGCACCGTGAGCGACGGAAAAATCTCGCGTTCCTGCGGCACGAAACCCAGGCCGCGCCGAACCCGCATGTGCACCGGATCGCCGTCAATACGGCGGCCGTCATGCTCGATCCTGCCCGCGTGCAAGGTCGTTTGGCCCATGATTGTTGCCAGCAAGGTGGATTTGCCCACGCCGTTGCGCCCGACAATGCTCAGATGCTCGCCAGCGGCCAGAACAAGATTGATCCCCTCGAGCACTACTGTCTCGCCGTAGCCGGCCGCAACCCCGCTCAGTCGCAGCGCCTCAGGCATCGACAGCACCTCCCAGGTAAATGGCACGTACGTCCCGGTTGGCGGCAATTTCCGCCGGCGTACCCTCGGCGAAGACGGCGCCGCTGACGAGCACGGTAATGCGCTCGGCAAAGCGAAATACCAGATCCATGTCGTGCTCGATGATGAGCACCGCGATATCCTTCGGCAGCGCGCCGATCGCCGCGAGCAGGATATGGCTCTCTGCGCTTGGCACGCCCGCTGCGGGCTCATCGAGCAGCAGTACTTTCGGGTTCAGCCCGAGCGCAATGGCGATCTCCACCAAGCGCTGGCGGCCGTAAGGCAGCTCGCCGACGCGCCGCCCGGCGTCCGCGGCGAGCTGCAGCAACTCGATCAGGCGCGAGGCCTCGGCGATCACTTCCGTGCGCAGGCCGGCCGGGCGCAGCATCCTGCCCGCCAATCCGAACCGCTCGGACACGGCGATGCATACGTTTTCGAGCACGCTCAGGCCCCGGAACAGCTGGTTGATCTGGAACGTGCGTGCAATTCCGCGTTTGACCCGCTTTGCCTGCGGCAGCGTGGTGACGTCCTCGCCCGCGAGCAGCACGCTGCCTCTGGTCGGACGGAGCAGGCCGGTGAGCAAATTGACCAGAGTGGTCTTGCCGGCGCCGTTCGGTCCGATCAGAGCATGCCGCGCGCCCGGTTCGAGACGAATACCAATGTCGCGCGACACTTCCAGCGCGCCGAAGCTCTTGCACAAGCCTCGGGTTTCGAGGAGCGCGAAACTCATCGCCCGATACCGCCGCGCAGCCGATCGCGCAGTGACTCTGCCAGCCCGAGGATGCCGTTACGCGCGTAGAGCGCCGCCGCCATCAATATCAGGCCGACGCCCAGTTGCCAGGCGGTCGGGTAGGCCTTCGCCAGGGTGTGTTCCAGCAGCATATAGACGAGCGACCCGACGAACGCACCGTAAAGCCGGCCATAGCCGCCGAGAATCAGCATGATGAGCGCGCCGGCGCCGCGGTCGAGACCGAGCACGGCGGGATTGACATAGGCATTGCACTGCGCGAATAGACCGCCGGCGATTCCCGCGAGCGCCGCGGACAGCGCGTACGCAGTCACCAGCCTGCGATGGACCGGCGCGCCGACCGCATGCATGCGGAGCAGATTCTCGCGGATTCCAGTGAGCGTCTGGCCAAAGGGCGAATGCACCAGGGTACGCACGACGACAAAGCAAGCGAAGAGGACCGCCAGCGCGTAAAGATACTGCGGGCGGAACGAGAGCTGCTCGAAGGGGAACAAGCCTAGCAGCGGCTTGAACGTCAACCCCGGCATGCCATCAAAACCGCCGGTCCAAGCCGACCCCATGTTCGAGGCCTCTTCGAGCAGCGCCATCGTGCAAAGCGTCAGCATCAGCAACGTCAGCCCCCTCGTCCGGAGCAGCACGAATCCGCTCGCCAGCCCGACGGCGCCGGCTACCAGCGCCGCGGCGAGCAGGCCGCTCAGGGGCTCGTTCCAACCCCAATTCATCGCCAGCATGCCGACGACATAGGCCCCCGTGCCGAAAAAGGCGGCGTGACCCAGCGTCACGATGCCGGCGTAGCCAAGCACGAGGTCGAGAGACAACACGAACAGAACCATGACCAGTACCTGGGTGCCGAACGCCAAATAGCTTGGAAACAGGAAAAATACGGCGATGCCGGCGACCCATGGCAACGCTTCCCACCCGCGAAGCCTGTGGCGTGCAGCGAGCGATTCCGCGGCCGGGAGCTGCGTCATCCGCCGCGCCTGCCGAACAGCCCCTGCGGCCGCCACAGCAGCAAGCCGAGCGTGAGCGCGTAGACGAACAGGGCGCCGCCCTTCGGGAATTCGATTTTGAGCACGAAATCGAGCAATCCGATCAGAAGCGCGGCAAAAAACACTCCCGTAACGCGCCCCAGGCCGCCGACCGAGACTACGATCAGGAAATACACCAGGTAGCGCAGCGGGTACTGGGGGTCGAGGCCAAGAATCTCCGCGCCCAGCCCGCCACCGACTGCGGCAAGCCCGCTGCCCACGGCGAAGGTAACCGTGAACAGCTTGCCGACATCGACGCCGACCGCCTCGGCCATGCGCCGGTTGTCCACCGCGGCGCGAATCTTGGCGCCAAACCGCGTGCGTTCGAAGCCGAGCCACAGCGCAAGGACAAGCGCGGTCCCCGCGGCGATGATCGCGAGGCTGTAGCTGCGGTACTTGATGAAGCCTAGGTCGGTCTGGCCACGCAGCCAGTCAGGCAGCTGCAGTGTCTGCGTCTCCGGGCCGACGACCAGGGTTACCGAAGAGATCATGACAAACACCAGGCCGATGGTGAACAACACCTGATCGAGTTCAGTGGCCTGGTACAGGCGGGCGTAGAACAACCGCTCGAGCAGCATCGATACGGCGGCTACCGCGGCAAAGCCGATCGCAATCGCCGGAAGGAACGGCACGCCCCATTTGTTCATCGAAAGCACGATGACGTAGCCACCGAGCATCGCGAAGCCGCCGTGCGCGAGATTGACGAAGCCCATCAACCCCATGGTGATCGAAAGGCCGACGGACACGATGAACAGCACCATGCCGGACGTGAGCCCGCCGATAAGAATGCTGATCAGGTCCATGAAATAAAAAAACCGCCGCCCGTCAGTACTTGGCGGGCGGCGGCGCTTGCGATGCGGATTCTACGGACCGGGGCGGCTACTACTTGCAGCGGCCTTCCTTGAGTTCCTTGCACATGTCCTTGACCGCCTTGATCACCCCGATGTTCTTTTGATACAGCCGCCCGTCCTTCATCTCCAGTTCGCTCGTGTACTCGTTCATGACGACGTCGCGCGTCGCCGAATCGATCATGATCGGGCCTTGGGGACTGTCGAATTTCCAGCCCTTGAGCGCCTCCATGGCGCCATCGCCATCGATCTTGCCTTTCTGCGCGACGATCACGTGGACGATCGCGGCCATGCCGTCGTAGCCCTGCACGGCCATGAAGTCCGGCGTCGAGTCGGCGCCGTATTCCTTCTTCCAGGCGGCAACGAAGCTGCGGTTGGCTGGGTTGTCGAGGTCGGCGTTGTAATGGTGCGTAGTGATCAGCCCCACACCGTCGCTGCCCATCGATTGCACCTTGATGTCCTGGGTAATGTCGCCCGGGCCAATCAGCCTGATGCCGGCCTGGCGCATGCCGAGGGCGCCGTAGGTCTTCGCCACGGCGAGGGCATGGTCTCCGGCGGGGACGAACACAAAGAACACGTCCGGCTTCTTGTCCTTGGCGCGCTGGAAGAACGGAGTGAAGTCGGGCACCTTCGCCGGGCTGCCCATGGGGATTTCGTCGATGACCTTGCCGCCGTTCGATTCGAAGCCGCGCTTGAACGCGTCCAGGCTGTCCTTGCCCGGCGGGTAATCCGTATAACCGACCACCGCGGTTTTCGCTTTCATCACCTTGGCCGCGTACTCGCCCATGGCAAACCCGGCGTGCCACATGGAGAACGAAACGCGCGAAATCATCGGCGAGAGGTCGGTGATCCAGGCGGTACCCGCGTTCATGATGATCATCGGCTTCTTCGCCTCGGTCACCAGCGGCGCGGATGCAATGGCGTCGGGCGAGTAGACGAATCCGGTGAGGATGTCGACCTTGTCCTGCGTGATCAGTTCCTGCACCGCTGTCTTGGCCTCGGCGCCGCTTGGATTCTTCGAGTCGCGCTTGACCAGATCGATTTTGTAGGAACCGAGCGCGTTGGGATTGAGCTTCAGGTACATCTGCATCCCGCGGTCGATCTGCTGGGCGAGCTCGGCGCCCACGCCGGTATAGGGCAACACCACCCCGACCTTGACCGTCTGCGCGCCCGCGCCCGCTGAAAGCATGCTGCATGCGAAAAATGCTGCCGCTGCCAGCGCTGCGGCCGGCTTCCATTTTTTCATCGCCATTCTCTCCTCCAATTGCGGCGAAAGCCGCGACGACAATGCTAATTGAGTCCGCGGGGCCAGACAAGCTTGGCACGGTGCACAATAGGCGCGCCGGGCCGCCGCGGTAATAAAATACCGCCTCTTCCAGGAGAAAACCGAATGGCACATGTGATTCCGCTGTGGGGGGTCCCTTCGCTTGCGGTCAAGGATTCGAAAGACCTGTTCCCGGTGCGGCGCATCTTCTGCGTCGGCCGCAATTACGTCGAGCACCAGAAGGAAATGGGCGGCGACGGTCGCGAAACGCCGTTTTTCTTCATCAAGTCCGAGTTCGCGCTGGTGACTGGCGGCGAACTGCACTACCCGCCGAAGACCACCAATTTCCACTATGAAACCGAGATGGTGGTGGCCATCGCCAAAGGCGGCCGGCGCATCGAGGCGAAAAAGGCGAACGAGCACATCTTCGGCTATGGCGTCGGTCTTGACATGACGCGCCGCGACCTGCAGCAGCTCGGCAAGGACCACGGCAGGCCCTGGGATTTCGGCAAGAACTTCGACGAGGCGGCGCCATGCAGCTCGCTGGCGCCGGCGGCGAAGATCGGCCATCCAGGGAAAGGCGCGATCTGGCTCAAGGTGAACGGCAAGGAACGCCAGAAAGCCGACCTCTCCGACATGATCTGGTCGGTGCCCGAGCAGATCGCCTTTCTCTCGGAGTACTACACGCTCGAGCCCGGCGACCTGATCTATTCCGGCACGCCGGCCGGCGTAGGGCCGGTGAAGCCGGGTGACGACATGCACGCCGGCATCGACGGCGTCGGCGAACTGAAGGTCAAGGTCGTCCCGGCGCTCTGAGCAGGAAACCGGGCCGCAAGAAAGAAATGAGGTTCAGGTCGTTGCGGTTCAAGCAGCGCGGCGCGGTCGGCATCCTGCTGCTCGACCGCCCCGCGAAGCGCAATGCCTTGAGCGACGCCATGGTCGCGGAGCTCGACGTGTTTTTCAGCGCGCCGCCCGCCGGCGTGAAGGCTGTGGTGCTGCACGGCGCGGGCGAGCATTTCTGCGCCGGCCTCGACCTGGCGGAGCTGTCGGACCGCTCCGCCGCGCAGGGCGTTGCGCATTCGCGCGGCTGGCACCGGACCTTCGAGCGGATCCAGTTCGGTCAGGTCCCGGTGGTGGCGGTGCTGCGCGGCGCCGTGGTGGGCGGCGGCCTGGAGCTCGCCAGCGTCGCGCACATCCGCGTCGCCGAGAGCAGCGCCTTCTACGCGCTGCCGGAAGGCGAGCGCGGCATCTTCGTCGGCGGCGGTGCTTCGGTAAGGGTGCCGAGACTGATCGGTGCGGCGCGCATGGCCGACATGATGTTCACCGGCCGCGTGTATTCCGCCGAAGAGGGGCAGGCGAGCGGGATTTCCACCTATCTGTTGCCGGCCGGCAAAGGCCTCGCCAAAGGGCTGGAACTCGCCGGCCGCATCGCGGGCAATGCGCCGGCCACCAACTTTGCGCTGATGCACGCCTTGCCGCGCATCGCCGAACTCGGTCAGGACGCCGGCCTGCTGATGGAATCCCTGGTCGCGGGAATCGCCCAGAGCGAGCCGGAGGCGAAAAAGCGCATGAAGGATTTTCTCGAGAAGCGCGCCGCAAAAGTAAAGAAAAGCGGATGACCGCGGCGCAGGCACGCAAGGTCCCGCTGGGCGCGGCCGAAGTGGAGGCCAGGCGGCGCGCGGACGGCTCGATCCTGCTGCGCTCGCCGTACCCGCTGGAAGCGTATCCCGGCAAAATCACCGAACGCCTGGTGCACTGGGCGCGCGTGGCGCCGGAGCGCCTGTTCATTGCGCAGCGCGACGCCAAAGGCGCCTGGCGCTCCCTCAACTACGCCGAGTCGCTCGCGCGCGTGCGCGCCCTCGGCCAGGCGCTGATCGATCGCGGGCTGTCGCAGGAACGCCCGGTGGCGATCCTGTCGGACAACGACATCGAGCATGCGCTGCTCGCGCTGGCGTGCATGCACGTGGGCATCGCCTACGTTCCCGTGTCGTCGGCGTACTCGCTCGTTTCCACGGACTTCGCGAAGCTCAGGTTCGTGATGGGGCTTCTCACGCCGGGGCTCATCTATGCCGCCGACGGCGCGCGCTTCGCCAAAGCCATCGCGGCGGCGGCGCCGACCGGCACAGAAATTGTCGCCGGCGGCCGGTTTTCCGAACTGGAGGCAACGCCACCGACTGTCGCGGTGGACCGGGCGCACGCCGCCGTCGGCCCCGACACCATCGCGAAATTCCTCCTCACCTCCGGCTCCACCGGGCAGCCCAAGGCGGTCATCAACACCCAGCGCATGCTTTGCAGCAACCAGCAGATGTTGGCGCAGTCGCTGCCGTCGCTGCGCGCGGCGCCGCCGGTACTGGTCGACTGGCTGCCCTGGAACCATACCGCGGGCAGCAACCACAACCTCGGCATCGTGCTGTATCACGGCGGCACGCTCTATATCGATGAAGGCAAACCGGTCCCGGGACTGATCGAGAAAACGGTGCGCAACCTGCGGGAGATCGGCCCGACCATCTACTTCAACGTGCCCCGCGGATACGAGGCGCTGCTGCCCTATCTGCGCGACGACGCGACGCTGCGCAAGACCTTTTTCAGCCGGCTGGGCTTGCTGCAATACGCCGCTGCCGTGCTGCCGCAGCCGATCTGGAAGGCCTACGAGGATCTGGCGATCGAAACCTGCGGCGAGCGCATCCTCTGGATCACGGGATACGGCGCCACGGAAACGGCGCCGGCGGCGATGTTCACGAACCGCGGTGCGGCACGCGCCGGAACCGTGGGCCTGCCGGTGGACGGCGTCGAAATGAAACTCACGCCGGTGGCGGATAAGCTGGAGGCGCGCTTTCGGGGCCCGAGCATCACCCCGGGCTACTGGCGCCAACCCGACCTGACCAAAACCGCGTTCGACGAGGAGGGCTTCTACCGTACCGGCGACGCGATGCGATTGGCTGATTCAGATGATCCGGCGCAGGGCATGGAGTTCGACGGCCGCATCACGGAAGACTTCAAGCTCACCACCGGCACCTGGGTAAGCGTCGGGCCGCTGCGCGCGAAAGTCAATTCGGCCTGCTCGCCGCTGGCGCAGGACGTGGTCATCGCCGGCCATGGCCGCGACCGGCTCGGGGCGCTGGTGTTCCCGAACGTCGTGGCCTGCCGTGATCTGAGCGCCGAGGCGCTGCGCGCCCGCCTGCAGCTGGTTTTCGAGCGCCTGGCGCGCGAAAGCACCGGCAGTTCGACGAAAATCGAGCGCGCGATGGTCATGCTGGCTCCCCCGTCGATAGACGCGAGCGAAATCACCGACAAGGGATCGATCAACCAGCGTGCGGTACTCAAGAACCGCGCCGCCCTGGTGGAACGGCTCTATGCGGATTCCCCCGATACGGACATCATCCTCGCCGGGCCATGAACATCCGGAACCTCGTTGCGATCGACGTCCACACGCATGCGGAAACGTCGACCCGAATGCTGCCCGACGCGGCAGAGAAGGAAGCGCTGGAAGCGCGCGGGCGCTACTTTCGGTACAAGGTCCAGCATCCGACCATCGCGCAGATGGCGGCTTACTACCGCGAACGGAAAATCGCCTTCGTGGTGTTCACGGTGGACCATGAACGCGGCATGGGGATCCAGCGCATCTCGAACGAAGAGGTAGCGGAATCAGCGCACGAGCATTCCGACATCGCGATTCCGTTCGCCAGCATCGATCCGGCACGCGGCAAGATGGGCGTGCGCGAGGCGAGGCGCCTGATCAGGGACTTTGGCGTGCGCGGCTTCAAATTTCATCCGATCATCCAGGGTTTCTTTCCCGACGACCACGACGTCTATCCGCTCTACGAGGTCATTGCGGAAGCGAAGTTGCCGGCGCTGTTTCATACCGGTCAGACCGGCATCGGCGCGGGCATGCCCGGCGGCGGGGGCCTGCGGATCAAGTACGCCAATCCGATCCACCTGGACGACGTCGCGGCGGATTTTCCGGAGATGCCGATCGTCATGGCGCACCCTTCCGTGCCCTGGCAGGACGAGGCGCTGTCGGTAGCCTTGCACAAGCCGAACGTCTACATCGACCTGTCTGGCTGGTCGCCGAAATATTTCGAGCCCAAGCTGGTGCAGTACGCCAACACCCTCCTCAAGGACCGCGTGCTCTTCGGCAGCGACAACCCGGTCATCCAGCCGGACCGCTGGCTCGCCGAATTCGAGAAACTGCCGATCAAGCCCGAGGTGCGGCCGTTGATCCTGAAGGAAAATGCGGTGAAACTCCTGGGATTGAAATGAAGCTGTACACCTATTTCCGCAGCTCGGCCGCGTTCCGCGTGCGCATCGCCCTCAACCTCAAGGGCCTCGTTTACGAGCCGGCCTTCGTGCATCTGGCCAAAGGCGAGCACCGCGGCGCTGGCTACGGCGCGATCAATCCGCAGGCCCTAGTGCCGACGCTCGAGGTCGACGGCAAGCGCATCACGCAGTCGCTCGCGATCATGGAATACCTGGACGAAACGCACCCCAAGCCGCCGCTGCTGCCGCTGGACCCCCTCGGGCGAGCCCGCGTCCGATCGCTCTCGATGCTGATCTCGAGTGAAATCCACCCGGTCAACAACCTGCGCGTGCTGCAACACCTGAAAAGAACGCTCGGACAAAACGAGGACGGCGTCAATGCCTGGTACCGGCACTGGATCGGCGACGGTCTGGCGAAATTCGAAGCCGACCTGAAGAACGGCAAAACAACGGGAACGTTCTGTTACGGCGATGCGCCGACCATGGCTGACTGCTGCCTGGTGCCGCAGGTTTTCAACGCGCAGCGCTACCAGTGCGACACCGCACCGTATCCGGCGACAATGCGGGTATTCGCCGAATGCATGAAACTGGATGCTTTCGACCGTGCGCAGCCTTCAAAGCAGCCCGATGCGGAAAAGTAGCGAGGAGATCCACGCCATGTCCGAAATCACCGGCTACCGCCGGCCGTCTCCCGGCACCCAGCCGGATTACCTGTTTCCGAAATACGTCTCGACCATCAAGCGCGCGCCGACCAGACCGCTGGTGATCCTGCCGCATACCCTCACCGAGCTCACCGGACCGGTATTCGGCCACGACGAGGTCAAGGCCACCGACAGCGATCTCACCAAGCAGCATGCAGGCGATCCGATCGGCGAGCGCATCATCGTGAGCGGCCGGGTGCTGGACGAAAACGGCAAGCCGGTGCCGCACACGTTGGTCGAGGTTTGGCAGGCGAATTCCGCCGGGCGCTACCCGCACCGGGCGGACCAGCACGACGCGCCCACCGATCCGAATTTCACGGGCGCCGGCCGCGCGCTTACCGACGAGCACGGCCACTACCGCTTCGTGACCATCAAGCCGGGCGAGTACCCCTGGCGCAACCACTTCAACGCCTGGCGCCCGGCGCATATCCACTTTTCACTGTTCGGGCCCGCGTTCGCGACGCGCCTCGTGACGCAGATGTATTTCCCGGGCGACCCGCTGCTGCCTTTCGACCCGATGTTCAACTGCGTGCCGGATGAAAGGGCGCGCAACCGACTGATCTCCGCTCTCGATTGGGAAACCACGATTCCGGAAATTGCGCTCGGCTACCGCTTCGACATCGTGCTGCGCGGTCCCGACGAGACTCCGATGGAGAGGAAATCATGAGCCTTCAGGCGACTACCTCGCAGACTGTCGGCCCGTACCTGCATATCGGCCTGACGCCGATGACCATCGAGAACCTGGCGCCGGCGGGCGTCGCCGGTGAGCGCATCTCGATCGAGGGACGCGTCGTCGACGGCGATGGCAAGCCGGTAAACGACGCCATGGTCGAGATCTGGCAGGCAAGCGCCGCCGGCAAATACGGCGGCAAGGATTTTCGCGGCTTTGGCCGCTCGCCCACCGACGACAATGGCATGTTCCGCTTCCAGACCATCAAGCCCGGCCGTGTGCCGGGGCCGGGGGGGAAACTCCAGGCGCCGCACATCGCGGCCAACATTTTCATGCGCGGCCAGCTAAAGCAGCTGGTATCGCGCATCTATTTTCCGGACGATCCGGCCAACGCCGAGGACCCAGTGCTCGCGCTGGTGCCGGCCGAACGGCGTGTCACGCTGACCGCAAAAGGGGCGGGAAAATCCGGCGCGTTCGAGTGGAACGTGATCCTGCAGGGCAAGGACGAGACGGTTTTCTTCGACTGCTGAATCACATGATCGCAGGCAAGCCCACCGACGAGCGGTTGCTGGTCTCGGAAATCTTCGAGGGCCAGCGCACGCGGACCGAACGGAAGGATTTGGGCACGCTGCGCGAGCCGGCTCGGGACATTCCGGTCTACCGCGAGTGCGACGTGCTGGTGGTCGGCGGCGGGCCCTCGGGCACTGCTGCTGCGGTTGCCGCGGCGCGCCTGGGCGCCGAGGTGGTGCTCCTCGAGCGCTACAACCACCTGGGCGGCCTCTCGACCGGCGGCCTGGTGATCTGGATCGACCGCATGACTGACTGGAGCGGCAAGCTGGTGATCCGCGGCTTCGCCGAGGAAATCATGGATCGCTTGCCGCGCGAAGCCGTCGCGGGCCCGGCACGAGAGGATTGGGGCTCGCGAGATGCCGCGTCAGCCGCGCACTGGTCGCAGCGCACCGCCGCATTCCACGGCATCGTCACCTGGTCGCCGACCGTGGATCCGGAGCGGCTCAAGCTCGCGTCGCAGGATCTCGTGCTGGAGAAGAAGGCGCACCTAGTGTTTCATTCCTGGGCCGCGCTGCCGTTGCTGGAAGAAGGCAAGGTGCGCGGCGCCCTGTTCGAGAGCAAAGCCGGCCGTCAGGCGGTGCGCGCCAAGGTGGTGGTGGATGCGACGGGCGATGGTGACCTGTTTGCCCGCGCCGGCGCGGCCTACGAATCCGACATCGAAGCGGCCGACATCCACCACTGCATGAATACTGCCTGGCTGTTCGGCGGCGTCGACATGGACCGGTGGATCGAATTCCGCGCCGGGCTGCCGGAACAATTCACGCAGTTCATGGCGCGCGGCCGCGAGCAACTGCGCGCCTTCGAGCGCCCGTTCGTTTCCTGGCGCAACGACATTGCGCTGTTCATGGGTCCGCGCCAATCCGGCTTTTCGGCGCTGGACGTGGACGACCAGACCGAAGTCGAAATCCGCTCGCATCGCCTTATGGCGCAGCACTTGGACTACTACCGGGCCTACGCGCCCGGCTTCGAGAATGCCTTCCTGTTCCTGAGCGCGCCGCAGCTCGGCGTGCGCCACGCGCGCCGGCTGTCGGGCGTCGCCAAGATGCTGCGTGCGCACTGGCCGACCGGGCAGATCCTGGACGACGAAATCGGCGTCACGCCCAGCGTGTCGCCCAAATTTCCTAATATTTCCATTCCCTACGGCAGCCTGGTGCCTGCGGCGCTGGACGGCCTGCTCGCCTGCGGCAGGCACATCGCCTGCGACCCGAATTCGCACGGTTTCATGCGCGAAATCCCGCAGTGCTGGATTACCGGCCACGCCGCCGGCGTGGCCGCGGCGCTGGCGGCGAACCGCGGCATTGAACCACGCAAGGTAGATATGAACGAACTGCAGTCGGCGCTGATCGCGCAGGGCGCGTACCTCCGCCCGCGCGCGCGGAAGGTCGCAGCGAGCGCATGATGGGGTGGGCTATGTCCCATCGGTCCCAGGCTGCACAGTTCATTACAATTCACTCCTTTCGCCAGCCTAGGAACCTCATGTCGCAACGCGCCAAGCCTCCGTTCCGCGCCGACCACGTCGGCAGTTTCCTGCGGCCCAAATACCTGCTCGACGCACGCGAGAAGAAGGCGCGCGGCAATATCAGCGCCGCCGAATTGCGCAAGGTCGAGGACACGGCGATCGCCGAGATCGTGAAATTCCAGGAGGACACCGGCCTGCAGAGCATCACCGACGGCGAATTCCGCCGCACCTATTTCCACATCGACTTTCTGGAACAGATCGGCGGGGTGAAGACCGACATCCCGGTGATGATCAAGCGGCCGGATGGCAGCGAGGAACTCGCGCCGCCCGTGATGCGCGTGGTGGACAAGGTGCGCCACACCAAGGACATCCAGCTCGCGGACTTCCAGTACCTGAAGTCCCGCACCACGCGCACGCCGAAAGTCACGATCCCTTCGCCGACGATGCTGCATTTCCGCGGCGGGCGCGCCGGCATCAGCAAGCAGCACTATCCGGAACTCGAGCCGGATTTCTACGAAGACGTCGCCAAGGCCTACGGCGACGAGCTGCAATCGCTGTCGAAAGCCGGCTGCACCTACGTGCAGATGGACGACACCAACCTCGCCTACCTGTGCGACGACAAGATGCGTGATGCAGCACGCGCGCGCGGCGACGACCCGAACGAGCTGCCGCACCGCTATGCGAAGTTCATCAACCGCGTGGTAGCGAGGAAGCCCGCTGGCATGACGCTCGCGGTCCACCTGTGCCGCGGCAATTTCCAGAGCACCTGGGCGGCGCAGGGCGGCTATGAGCCGGTGGCCGAGGCGCTGCTCTCGGAGATGAACGTCGACGCCTACTTCCTCGAATACGACGACGCGCGCTCGGGCGACTTCAAGCCGATGCGCTTCCTGCCCAAGGGGAAGATCGTGGTGCTGGGGCTGGTCACCACCAAGCTGGGCGATCTGGAGAAGAAGGACGACCTCAAGCGGCGCATCGACGCGGCGGCGAAATACGTGCCACTTGAGCAGCTGGCCCTGAGCCCCCAGTGCGGCTTCTCCAGCACCGTGCATGGCAACAAAATCGCCGTCGAAGCCCAGCGGGCGAAGCTGCGCCTGGTGATCGAAACTGCCGACGAAGTCTGGGGATCGGCCTAACGGCCGGTTCCGGCCGCACCGCCATGTCGGCGCTGCAGTACGCCTTCTGGGACGACGCCTGCGCCGAGGCGCTGTCCGACGCAAACCTGCTCTCGGCCATGGCGCGCTTCGAAGGCGCACTGGCGCTTGCGTCCGCCCGCGCCGGCGTCGTACCCGACGCCGCGGCCCGGGCGATTGCCGAGGTCGCCGCCAGCGCAATGTTCGATGCCGCCGCGCTCGCACCTGCGGCCCGGCGCGCAAGCACGCTGGCGATTCCCTTCGTCAAGGAGCTCACTTCGCAGGTTGCCCGCAAATCGGCCGACGCGGCGCGCTACGTGCACTTCGGCGCCACCAGCCAGGACGCGATCGATACCGGTGTCGTGCTGTGCCTGGTCGCCGGATCGGCGCGTGCGCTTGCGCTTTCCCGACGACTCGGCGACGCCGCTGCGGCGCTTGCCAGGCGCCATGCGCTGACGCCTACGGCGGCGCGCACGCTGCTGCAGCCCGCGGTGCCTGTTCCGTTCGGCTGGAAGGCGGCGGTCTGGCTGTCGATGCTGGCGCGCTCGCATGCACACTTTCGCGCCGCCGCAAGCAAAGCCTGCGTGCTGCAGTTCGGTGGCGCGGCAGGAACACTGTCGGCTTACGCCGGAAAAGGCGACGACATTGCCGACGCGCTCGCCGCGGAACTCGGACTACCGCGCTCCCCCGTAACCTGGCACAGCACGCGCGACAGCTTCGCGCGGCTGGGCGCGGAAGCCGCGATGCTCGCCGGGGCCGCCGGCAAGATCGGGCGCGACGTATCGCTGCTGATGCAGCCGGAAGTGGGCGAGGCCGCCGAGCCCGCGGGCGCGGGCCGCGGCGGCTCTTCCGCCATGCCGCACAAGCGCAACCCGATCGGCTGCCTTGCCGCGCTGGAAGCGGCGCAGCGCGCGCCGGGCCTCGCCGCCACGCTGCTCGCGCAGCTTTCTCCCGAACACGAGCGCGGCATCGGCCAGTGGCAGAGCCAGTGGTTCACGTTGCGCGACCTGCTGTGCAGCGCAGCCAGCGCACTTGCCGCAATGGCAGAAGTGCTCGAAGGTCTGCAGGTGGACGCTGCGGCAATGCGCGCGAATCTCGAACGCTCGCGCGGACTGGTGTACTCCGAGAACGTTTCGGTGCACTTGTCGCGCACGCTCGGCAAGCAGGCCGCGCATTCCCTGACCGAGAAACTGTGCGAGACGGCGCTGCGCGAAGGCAAGACGCTCGCCGAGGCGCTGCGCGCGGACCCGGCAGGCAAGTCCATCGACACCAAGGCGTTCGATGCGCTGTTCGACCCGCAAAGCTGCTACGGCTCGTCGGCAGCCATGATCGAGCGCGCGCTGGCCGAGTGGTCGAAATCCATCCAGACCTGAAGGAAACCCATGGCAACCATCAAGACCGAGAAACAGCGCTATGCCCGCGGCCTAAAGCGGCGCAAGGAAGTGCTGGGGGTGAAATACGTGGCGGCGCGGCTGAAGAACAAGCACCCGTTCACCGACGAATTCCAGTCGCTGATCACGCGCTACGTCTGGGGGGAACTGTGGACGCGCCCCGCGTTCGACGACCGTACGCGCCGCCTGCTGGTGCTCGCGATGATGGTCGCGATGAAGAGCTGGGAAGAATTCGAGCTGCACGTGCGCGCCGGTCTCGAGCGCGAACTTTCGCAGGCTGAGCTGAAGGAAATGTTGATGCTCGCGGCGATCTACTGCGGCGTGCCCGCGGCCAACTCCGCGTTCGGCCACGCGAAAAAGTTTATCGGGCCCTGAACAAGGCTTTGAGTTCCTCGCCGATCGGCTGGCCCTTGAGTGGCGTCCCTGGGCCGTTTTCGTAGCGCCCCCATACCCGCGTCTCCGAGCCGGCCGCGAGCAGGATGCCGTCCTTGCGCACCACCTCGTGATTGACAACGAAGGATTTGCCGCCCCAGCGCGCGATGCGCGAACGCACTTCGCAGCGGTCTTCCTGCTCGGCCGGATGCTTGAACTCGCAGCCGGCCGCGACCAGCGGCATCGCCAAGCGCTCTGCGCGCATGCGCTTCGCGTGGTAACCGACCTGCGCGAACATGTTCCAGGCCGCGGCGTCGAACCACAGGAAGTAGGTCGGATAGAAGATGATGCCCGCCGGGTCGCATTCGCCCCAGCGCAGCTGCACCGGGAGCAGGAACACCGCCGAATTGAACTCGTTTTCCGCCACGCCGCCGGATAATATCAGCACGATGCGCACACAAGTCGGGATCATCGGCGCAGGGCCGGCGGGGCTGCTGCTCGCGCATCTGCTGCACCTGCGCGGCATCGAGTCGGTGGTGCTCGAGACTCGCAGCCGCGAGGAGATCGAGGCGACGCTGCGTGCCGGCGTGCTTGAGCAGGGCACGGTTGACCTGCTGAACGAGTCGGGCGTCGGCGAGCGCATGCGGCGCGAAGGCATGCGGCACGAAGGCGTGATCCTGCGTTTCGGCGGCCGGAGCCACCGCATCCATCTCTCCGAACTCACCGGAGGGCGCTCGATTACGGTCTACGCGCAGCATGAAGTCATCCGGGACCTGGTGAAGGCAAGGCTGGACGCCGGCGGGCGGATCCTGTTTGACGTAAAGGATGTGAGCCTTCTCGATCTGGACACGCAGCTGCCGAAACTCCGCTTCCACGACAGGGAAGGCGCCGTGCCCGAGATCGATTGCGACTACATCGCGGGCTGCGACGGCTTCCACGGGGTGTCGCGGCCATCGATCCCATCGCGCATGCGCAGGGAATACACTCGCGTCTATCCCTTCGGCTGGTTCGGAATCCTAGTGGAAGCGCCGCCTGCAACCGAAGAACTGATCTATGCATATCACGAGCGCGGCTTCGCGCTGGTCAGCACGCGCTCGCCGCAGATCCAGCGCCTGTACCTGCAATGCAACCCAAACGACGAAGCCGGCAACTGGCCGGACGCCCGCATCTGGGAAGAACTGCATGCCCGTCTCGCCAGCGGCGACGGCTGGCGGCTCACGGAGGGACGCATCTTCCAGAAGGGCGTCATCGCGATGCGCAGCTTCGTGACCGAATCGATGCGCTACGGGCGCCTGTTCCTCGCAGGCGACGCGGCCCACATCGTGCCGCCGACCGGCGCCAAGGGCCTGAATCTGGCGGTGGCGGACGTGCGGGTACTGGCCCAGGCATTGGCCGGTTTCTATGCCTCCGGCCGGACCGATCTGCTGGAGCAATATTCCGACACCGCGTTGCGCCGGGTATGGCGCGCCGAGCATTTTTCCTGGTGGATGACGTCGATGCTGCATTACTTTCACGACGAGAGCCCGTTCCACCACCGGCTGCAGTTGTCGCAGTTGCAATATGTCGCCAGCTCGCGCGCCGCGGCAACCATGCTCGCCGAAAATTACGTCGGCCTGCCATTCGAGGAAACCTGAACATGGCTGATTCCGCCAATTGGGCGTTCCCCGCCTCGCTGCAGCCGAGCCCCGATGAGGCGCGGTTTGATCTCGCCGCAGCGCTGGATTCCGTGGTGCTGCTGCGCGCCGAAATCCCGGAGGATGCGTTCACCGCCTCGATCCTGGGAACCGAGCGTGCCGGCAATGGCGTGGTGATACGGGAAGACGGCCTGATCCTTACGATCGGCTACCTGATCACGGAGGCCGAAGCGATCTGGCTCACCACGAATCGCGGCGCCGTGGTGCAGGGACATGCGCTCGCCTACGACCAGGGCACCGGCTTCGGGCTGGTGCTGCCGCTGGGCTCGCTCGGTGTGCTGCCGCTGGAGCGCGGCTCGCCGGCCACGGCGAAAACCGGCGCCGAAGTCATCGTCATTGGCCAGGGTGGCCGCGCTCATTCTCTCAAGGCGAGAATCGTCGCCAAGCGCGAATTCGCCGGCTACTGGGAATACGTGCTGGACGAAGCCCTGTTCACCGCGCCGGCGCATCCGCAATGGGGCGGCGCCGCGCTGGTCGGCGCCGACGGGCGGCTGCTTGGCATCGGCTCGCTGCTGGTGCAGGAGGCGGTCGGCGGCAAGGCAGTCGATGGCAACATGTTCGTGCCGATCGACTTGCTGGCGCCGATTCTGGACGACATGCTCGCCACCGGCAGGCCGGCCCGGCCGCCGCGCGCTTGGCTGGGCATCTACGCCACCGAAATGGACGACCGCCTGGTAGTGGGTGGCCTCGCGCCCGGTGGTCCGGCAGAGCGCGCCGGCGTCAAGCTCGGCGACCTGATACTCGAGGCCGGAGGCGAGAAAATCGCCGGCCTCGCCGCATTGTTCCGCAAGATCTGGAGCCTCGGGCCAGCGGGCAGCGAGGTCACTCTGACGCTGTCGCGCCGCGGCGCCGCCTCGAAAGTCCAGATCCGCTCGGCCGACCGCAACGACTTCCTGAAAAAGCCCCGCCTCCACTGATTTCAGGACCTGGCGCACGAACCCGCCGATATAATGGCCGGCGGCACTTCAACCTAGGATCAACGAAATGGGTAAAGGCGACAAGCGGACCAGGCGCGGCAAGATCTACAAAGGCAGCTACGGCAAGTCCCGTCCGCAGCGAATCAAGAAAAAGAAAAAATAGTTCAGCTTTCCTCGCGCCTGCCGACGGGCAGGCCGAGCGCTTTCAGCTTGCGGTACAAATGCGTGCGTTCCAACCCGGAGCGCTCGGCGACTTTCGACATGCTGCCGTTCTCGCGCGCGAGCAGGTGTTCGAAGTACAGGCGTTCGAAAGTTTCACGCGCTTCCCGGTAAGGACGGTCCAGCGCTATTTCCGGCGGCGGCGAGGAGCCGGCATGCGCGACGAGCACACGCTCGACGTCCTCGAGCTCGATGTCCTCTTCCAGAGCGCCCAACGCCAGGTTCTTCACCACGCTGTCCAGCTCGGCGAGATTTCCCGGCCAGGAGTGGTGCCGCAGCGCATTTAGCGCCGCCACCGAAAAGCGCCGCGGCGGGCATGCCCGCGCTTCCACCAGCTGCACCAGCATCAGCGCGGCGAGGTCGGGAACGTCTTCTGCGAATTCGCGCAGCGCAGGAAGCTTGAGCACCAGCTCGGAGAGCCGCGCCACCGTCCCGGCGTCGAATTCATGCTTGTCGATCAGCGCGCGGCTGTCCACGGCCGAGAACGACACGACGCGCGCCTTGTGCTTGTCCGAACGGGCGAGCAGGAACTCCAGGTTCTTCTGCTCCGTGCGCCCGATGCGGGAAAGATCCCCGACGAACAACACGCCTCCAGCGGCACGTGCCAGCATCTCGGAAGAAGCGTCGGTCAGCATCTCGGGCCCCTCGATGAACGGCGCGCCGGTCGCGGCAAGCAGGCGGGCGAACAACTCCGGCCGCATGCCGCGCTCGCCGCGCAGCATCAGCGGCGCACCGGTCTGCGCCAGCTGCGCCAGGCGCTTGCGCATTTCCGCAAGCACCGGCGAGCGGCCCAGGGTGGAGAGCGAGAGCTCGCGTGGCAGCGTCGTTTCGTGGTTGCGCAATGCACGCTTCACAGTCGAAAGCAGGCGCTGCAGCGCGATCGGCTTTTCCAGGTAATCCAGCGCACCGATGCGCGTCGCCTCGACCGCGGTCTCGATCGTGCCGTGCCCGGACATCATCACCACGGGCATGCCGAGCTGACCGCTCGCGGCCCATTCCTTGAGCAGGGATATGCCGTCGGTGTCCGGCATCCAGATATCGAGCAGAACGAGATCGGGGCGGTGGTGTTCGCGCAGCCGGCGCGCCTCGCCCGCGCTTTCGGCAAGCAATACCTGGTGGCCTTCGTCGGCAAGTATTTCCAAGAGCAGCTCCCGGATTCCGACCTCGTCATCCACGACCAGAATCTGTGCCATGGTTCTAGGCTGCCTTTTCCGCCGCGCCCGCGCCGACCAGCGCGGGCAGCAGAACGGTCACCGACACGCCTCTCGCGGGACGGTTTTCTATCGCCAGCTCGCCGCGATGCTCGTCGACGATCTTTTTCACGATCGCCAGCCCGAGCCCTGTGCCGCGCGGCTTGGTGGTGACGTAAGGCTCGAAAATTCTCGCCATCATCTCCTCCGGAAAACCGCCGCCGTTGTCCGCGACTGAAAGGCGCACCCTGTCGCCGACCGCCTCGGTGCACACCTCGATCATCGGCTGCTCACCGGAATTCTTCCTGTTGTCGAGCGCATCCTGCGCGTTCTGCACCAGATTGTGGATTACCTGGCGGATCTGTGCCGAGTCCGCCCGCACCTGTGGCAATCCGGGCGCGAGCTTCTTGACGATCGGCGTCCGCGAGGTCTCATACAGGGCCAGTACCTCCAGCACCAGGCCGTTGAGGTCCAGCCCCGCCATGACCGGCGCCGGCAGCCGCGAGTAATCGCGGAAATCGTCCACCATGCTCTTCAGCGCCGCCACCTGGTTGACGATGGTCCGGGTGCCGCGCGCAAGCGCCTCCGCATCCTCGGACCCTAGTTTGCTCGCCAGCTTCATTTCCAGCCGCTCGGCCGACAGCTGGATCGGCGTCAGCGGATTCTTGATTTCGTGCGCCAGCCGCCGCGCCACCTCGGCCCAGGCGGTCGCCCGCTGCGCCTGTATCAGTTGCGTGATGTCGTCGAACACCAGTACGTAGCCTCCCGAGGGGTCATGCGGCAACGCCGTGCCACGCACCAGCAGCGTCTTGCCGGTGCCCTTGAGCTCCAGCTCGAGTTGCCATGCCAGCGTACCGTGCGAGCGAAATTGTTCGCGCATTTCCGCTGCGAACGCCTCGATCTCGGCGCCAAGGATGGCATGGGCGCCGTGGTTGGAGAGGGACAGACCGAGGTCGCGGTCAAAGACCAGAACGCCAGCGGACAGGTTGGCGAGGATGTTCTCTATCCGCGCCTTGGCGCTCTCCAGCGCAGCGCGGTTCGCCTCGACCACGCGCCGGGCATCGTCCAGTTGCCGCGTCATGGAATTGAAGGACTCGATCAGCACGCCCAACTCGTCCCGGCTGGTGACCGGCGCCTGGCGGCCGAAGTCGCCGCGCGCGACCGCCTGCATCGCCTGGGCGAGGTTGGCGAGGGGTTCGGAGAGCCGGTTGGCAAGAACCACCGACAGCGCGATCGCCACCAGCAGTGCCATCGACAGCGCGAGCGTGAGCGTCACGATGTAGATGCGCTTCAGCGCCTGCCGCGAGAGGGCGAGCGCGCGGTAGTCGCGATAGGCGGATTCGACGGCTTCGGCGCTGCGCGCAAATTGCTCGGGTACCGTCTGCCGCAACTGCAGGAAGCGCATTTCATCGGCCAGCATGAAACCCGCGACCGGCACCACCACCCGCACGGTAAGCGGTTTCCCGGGCGCGGCATCCATCGCGACATAAACTCGCCCAGAACGGGCCTGGCGTAGCGCCTGCGGCGTCGGCAGTTCGTCCGGCATGAGCCGCGAGACGTCCTCGCTCGCTTCGGCAAGCACCCGCCCGGCCGCGTTGACCACGACCGCTTCCTGAACGCCGGCCTGATCCCGTAGCCGGCTGAGCGCTACTCCCTGCTGCGCTACTGGCCGATCGGCAAGTTCCAGCGCGATGCTGCGCGCTTTCGCCTGCAACTCGCCCTGCAGTTGGTCGATCGCCGACTGGCCAAGGTTGATGCCGCCCTCGAGCGCCGCGTCCACCTTGACGTCGAACCAGGACTCGATGCTCTTGGACAGAAACTGCAGGGAAACGGTGTATACGAGCGCACCGGGAACCACCGCCATCAGCGCCAGCAGCAACAGCAGCCGCACGGTCAGCCGGGAGCCGAAGACTCTTTCCCTGTACTTGCGCCACAAACCGCGAATCTGCCAGGCCACCAGAGCCGCGAGCAACGCCGCGAGCGCCGCGTTCAACCCGAGCAGCAGCGGATAGTGGTTGGCGAACACGGTGGTATTTCCGCTCGCCGTCGCGAGGAGGAACAGCAGGACTCCAGCAAGGGCCGCCCCGAGAAGGATCAGCAGCTTCACCGCGCCTCCACTTCCTTCGGCTCGCGGCTTTCGACCGGGGCAAGCGAAGGCGCCGGCAGCCGGAAGCTGAAACGCTTCCACGGCGACTCAAGATTCAAGTCGCGGCTGGTAAGCGCGCTCAACTGAAACGGCTTCGGTAGCAGGGTCACGTCGAGCCGCATCCGAACGGACGCCTCGTAGGCAGCGTCCGTCAGTCCGGCGCCGCGGTCCACCACCTGCCAGTTGCGTACCCGGCGCAGCACGTTCAGCGCTTCTTCCAGCGTCTGATAGTTTTGTTGCAAGACGCCGGTGGAAAGCCGGTAGTGGCGCGACAAAGCATGGTAGGACAAGCGCACCTGCATGCGCTTTACGGCGGCCTTTTCGTCGAACCAGTACCAGCGCGGGCGGGTCAGCTCGAACTCGACCACAAAATACAGCGGCACGCCGTTGGTGATCACTTCTGCAAGCCGGGGATTCAGTTCAAAGGCAAAATCGGCCGCCAGGACTAGCCCATCTTCGGTCGCGGAGAGGTGCGCGTCGGCGACTTCGATCTCGTCGGCGCACGCGGCCGCGGCAACGGCGCCAAGCGCGAACGCGCACAGGAGTTTCCTCAGGAAAGCGATGCTGGGCATCGCGCGTCGCCTCGCTTTTTCCTTAGCCCGGCTTCTCTAGCAGGGCGAAAAAGAACCCGTCGTGCTCGGAGCCGGGCAGAAGTTGCGCCGCGGCACCGTGCGGAAGAGGCAGGCGGCGCGCCT
Organism: Burkholderiales bacterium; assembly: GCA_035308765.1. Lineage (GTDB taxonomy): Bacteria > Pseudomonadota > Gammaproteobacteria > Burkholderiales > SG8-39 > RBG-16-66-20. Next base: position 79,197 of record DATGGA010000012.1, on the reverse strand, counting down.
CCGGCGTACGCGCTGCGAATGCATCCACCACTGCGCCGTTCTCCTCCGGGAAAACCGAACAGGTGACATACAGCAATTTACCACCCGGGGCGAGCGTGCGCCAAAGCGCGTCCAAGATGCGCGCCTGGCGCGCCGCGAAGGCGGGAACATCGGCGGGACGACGCAGCCACTTGATGTCGGGATGGCGCCGCACGATCCCCGACGCGGAGCAGGGCACATCGGCGAGGATCCGGTCGAAGGCCGTGCCGTCCCACCAGGATGCGAGCGCGGTGCAGTCAGCGACCTGTGCCCGCGCTTTCAGTCCGAGCCTCTCCTGATCCCGCGTCATGCCGGCGCATCTGGCGGCATCGGAGTCCAGCGCAGTCAGCGCCACGTCCGCCGACTCGAGAATGTGGGCGCTCTTGCCGCCGGGCGCGGCACATGCGTCGAGCACGCGCTGGCCCGCCAGCAGCTCCAGCAGTCCCGCCGCGCGTTGCGCGCCCGCGTCCTGTACGGACACTTCTCCTTGAGCAAATCCGGGCAGCCCCTCGACCGGGACCGGCTTCTCGAGCAGCAAGGCTGTAGCGCCGATGCGCCTAGCAGCGATTCCGGCCTCCGCGAGGCGGGCGGCGTAGCCGTCCGGTGTCGTGCGGCGGAGGTTCACTCGCAAGCACATCGGAGGATGCGTATTGCCCGCGGCCAACACCTGTTTCCAGGCCTCTGGATATGCATGCCGCACGCTTTCCACCCACCACTTCGGATGGCAATGATGGGCTACTTCATCGGCTCCGAGCCGCGCCTCGAGTCCCACGCGCGCGCGCAAAAAATTGCGCAGCAGCCCGTTGACATAAGGCTTGGCGCCGGAGCGTTGCATGGCCGCGCAGGCGCGCGCGGCCTGATCCACCACCGTGTATTCGGCGTAACGACCAGACTCAAGGGCGTACAGGGCGCACCACAACAGCGCCTCGACTTGCGGATCGGCCGCGCCGGCCCGGCGAGAAAGGGCGGCAACGATCGCCTGCGAACGGCCGTAACGCCGCAGCGTGCCGTAGCAGATGTCCGCCACTGCAGCCCGCGCACTGCCGAACGAATCGCGCCCGGGGCGTTCCAGTTCCGCTGTTAGGCTGCGGCCGGCCGCGACGCGCGCGACCAGCGCCGCCGCCTCCGCCAGCGCCTCAGCAAGGGGTGCCAAAGCGATCGCCACGGTGGATTGGAAAACCGCGAACGAATTCGACGGCCGCGAGACGGGTGCCGCCCGCACGCTGCAACTCCGTGGCTTGCAAAGCGCCCTCGCCGCAAGCGATCAGCACGCCATCGGCGCCGACTTCCAGCACGGACCCAGGCGCTCCCTGTCTTGCAACGCAGCGCGCGCGCAGGATTTTTATCGTGTCGCCGCGCAAGGTCGATCTGGCGCCGGGTGCCGGGCGCAAAGCCCGCACCGAGCGTTCGAGTGCGACGCTGGGCTTCGACCAGTCGAGATCCGCCTCTTCCTTTCTGATTTTGCGCGCGTAGACCGCTCCGGCTTCGGGTTGAGGTGCGGAATTCGCCCGTCCCGCCGCAATGTCGGCCAGCGCGGCGACGATCGCCTCGGCGCCGAGCGCGGCAAGCCGATCGTGCAGCGTCTGCGCGTCGTCATCTTCTGCGATCGCGAGCCGGTGCTGCGAAAACACGGGCCCGGTATCCAGCCCCGCATCCATTTTCATGATCGATATCCCGGTCTCGCGATCGCCGGCAAGCAGCGCACGTTGGATCGGCGCCGCGCCACGCCAGCGCGGCAGCAGCGACGCGTGGATGTTGAGCGCACCGTGCGGGGCAATCTCGAGCGCGCGCGCCGGGAGAATCAAGCCATAGGCGGCAACGACCAGTGCATCGGGCCGAGCAGCGTCCAATCGATCGAGCGCCGGGCCATCTTTTAGGGAATCCGGCTGGAATACCGCCAAGCCGCGTTCGACGGCGAGTTTCTTGACCGCGCTCGCCGCCGCACGCAGGCCGCGGCCCGAAGGACGATCCGGTTGCGTCAGTACCAGCGCGACTTCGTGGCGGGCGGCGAGCAGCGCGGCCAGCGCGCGTGCCGCGAAGTCTGGCGTGCCGGCGAAAACTAGGCGCAGGAAAGCTTCAAGCGCTCTTGCGAAGCTGCTTCGCGAGCCGCGCCCGGATGCGCTGCTGCTTGAGCTGTGAAAGACTCTCGACGAAAACCTTGCCCTTCAGGTGATCCATTTCGTGCTGGATGCATACCGCGAGCAGGCCCTGCGCTTCGAGAGTGAACAGATTGCCGTTCTGGTCATGCGCGCGAACCTTGACGCGCTCGGCGCGTTCCAGCGTGTCGTAGATGCCTGGCACCGACAAGCAGCCTTCTTCGATGTCGGAAACGCCGCTCGCATCCACGATTTCCGGATTGATCAGCACGACCAGCGAATCGCGACGCTCGGAAACGTCGATCACGATCAGTTGCTTGTGCACGTCTACCTGCGTCGCGGCAAGCCCGATGCCGGGCGCCGCATACATGGTTTCCGCCATGTCGGATACGAACTGCTTCAGCGACTCGTCGAAGACGGTCACCGGCACCGCGACTTTGTGCAGCCGCGCGTCCGGGTAGCGAAGGATGTTTAGAAGGGCCATAAATCAGCAATTTGCTTGCAAATTGAATCGATTACGTGCAGTATCTCAGGCGGTGGATAAACAGTCGGGGCTTTATGCTACATTTGGGTACGAAGACCGCAATCTCAACCAGCCCGGGACCTCAGCCACCGATCGGGGGCTCTATGCAAGAACAATGGCGTAAGTCTATCACAACGCTCGCTTTTGTCCTCGCCTGGGCAGTCTCGGCCGGAGCCCTGGCGCAAGCGCCCAAGACTCCCTTGGTCATGAAACCGGACGCGCCGGAGAGTTATGTCGTGGTTCCCGGCGACACGCTATGGTCCATCGCTCAGCGCTATACCGATTCACCCTGGCGCTGGACCGAACTCTGGAGCCAGAACAAGGACGAAATCAAGAACCCGAGCCGCATTTATCCCGGCAACGTGATCGTGCTGGATCGCACGCAGGGCCGGCTCACGCTGTCCGACACCACCGTAAAACTGAGTCCGCGCGTGCGCGCGGAATCAATCGCCCAAGCCGCCATACCGAGCATTCCGCCGTCGATCATCGAGCCCTTCCTGGTGCGTCCTCTGGTGATCGAGCCCGACGGCCTGGACAAGGCGCCGACCATCATCGCCTCCGAGGATCAGCGCGTTTCCATGGAGCGCGGCGACCGCGCGTTCGTGCGGGGAATCGAGGATTCCAAGGACGCATCCACGTGGTTCGTATACCGGCAGGGCCGGCCGCTGGTCGACCCGGACAGCAACACGACGCTGGGCTACGAGGCGATCTACCTCGGGACGGCACGCGTGGTACGGGCCGGTGCGCCCTCGCTCATCGTGCTCACGTCGGTAACGCAGGAAGTGCAGCTTGGCGACAAGTTGGTTGCCGCCGGAAAGCCCGAAATACCGACTTTTACGCCACGTGCGCCGTCGACTCGCGTAGAGGGCCGCATCATTTCGCTGTACGGCGACAACACCCAAGTCTCGGAGACCGGTCCGCTAACGGTCATCACCATCAATCGCGGCAGATCCCAGGGGGTCGAAGTTGGAAACGTGCTCGCGATCTTGCGCTCCGGCAAAGGGCTGCAAGCTGAAATGACCTCGTCCATGGGGTCCAAGAAGGGGCAACCATTCACCGTGCCCAACGAGCGCTACGGCGTCGCATTTGTATTCCGCGTCTTCGACCGCGTATCCTACGCATTGGTCATGAATATCACTAGGCCCGTCAATAAGCTGGATCTTGTCCAGAATCCCTAATCGCAACGGTAGTTTTTGCCGGAGCCGCCCACCGGCATGAGTTCAGACCCGGGGCTGGCGAGCTGGCTGCAGTTGACCCTCACGCCGGGCCTCGGTGCCGCAACGATCCGCCAGTTGCTGTCGCAGTTCGGTCTGCCCGAAAAAATCCTCGGCGCCAAGCGCAGCGAGCTTGCGCGCCATGCCGGCGCGCAAGCGATTCAGGCCCTTGATTCCGAAGCGGTCGGCAAAGCCGTCGAATACGCGCTCGCCTGGATCGAGCAGCCCGGCAACGCGATCCTCACGTTCGCCGATGCTGCCTATCCCCGGCTGCTGCTGGAAATCCCCGATCCGCCGGCGCTGCTTTACTGCCGTGGGCGGACCGAACTGCTGAACCGGCCCGCGCTGGCACTCGTAGGCAGCAGGAACGCTACTGCCCAGGGAATCAGCAACGCCGAACAGTTCGCCCGCACATTCAGCGGCGCCGGATTCACCATCGTTTCCGGCCTGGCGCAGGGAATCGACGGTGCCGCGCACCGCGGCGGGCTTGCGGGCGAGGGCTCGACCATCGCAGTGCTGGGTACGGGCGTAGACATCGCCTACCCGCGGTCGAACGCGGTGCTGGCGGCCGATATCGCTGCGCAGGGCTTGCTGATGTCCGAGTTTCCTCTGTGCACCAAGGCCTTCGCGCACAATTTCCCGCGGCGCAACCGCCTGATCAGCGGGCTTGCGCAGGGTTGCCTGGTGGTCGAAGCCGCACTCGCCTCTGGCTCGCTCATCACGGCCCGCGCCGCAGCGGAGCAGGGACGCGAGGTGTTCGCCATCCCCGGATCGATCCATTCGCCCCTCTCCAAGGGCTGCCATGCGCTGATCAAATCCGGCGCCAAGCTCGCCGAATCGGCCGAGGACGTGCTCTCAGAGCTTGGCGCATTCCGGCGCACCGGTTTTGCATCCACCCGCGCCCAGATAGGTTCGGCCGAAACGGCGGACGGCGCGGAAGATCCCCTGCTCGCATGCATGGGCTTCGACCCCGTCGACGTGGACTCCCTTTGCGCGCGCGCGGGATTGCCCGCCGAGCGGGTTTCAGCCGAGTTGCTGCGCCTGGAACTGGCCGGACGCGTCGCGGTATTGCCTGGCGGTCTTTATCAACGGCTAAACTGAAAGCTCAACTGGGGAGAGAAAAAAAATGTACGACATCCTCGTCTACGTGTTCGAGAACTGCCAACAGTACGAGCTTTCGAACGAAAAGGAGCGGGTGGCGAAGAAGCTCTCCGCCGCCGGGTTCGACGACTCCGACATCAGCGAGGCTCTCACCTGGCTCGCCGGCGTCGCGCGCAGCCCGCACCGCGCGCTCGCGCCGCTGCCGGATTCGGGAGCCGGATTCCGCGCCTATGCGCCCAAAGAGCTGGCCAGGCTGGACGCCGAGTGCCGCGGGCTGCTGATCTACTTCGAGCAGGCCGGAATCCTGACCCCGCAGACGCGCGAGTACGTCATCGAACGAGCACTTGCGGCCGCCGGTGACGGACTGACCATCGAGCAGCTGAAGCTCATCGTCCTCATGGTGCTGTGGAACCAGCAGATGCCGAGCAGCCGGCTGGTCGCCGAGGACCTGCTGTCGCCGGTCGGCGCGCGCCTGCCGAGCTGAAGCTCAGCGCGCGCCGGCGCGCATTATTTCCGCAGGGTTGATGCGCCGCTCTCTTTGCGGGTATCCTTCGCGCCCCCGCATGTCCAAGAAGCTGATCATTGCAGAGAAACCCTCGGTTGCCGCCGACATCGCGCGCGCGCTGGGCGGCTTCGCGCGCAAAGGCGACTATTTCGAGAGCGCCCGGTACGTGCTTTCCTCCGCGGTGGGTCACCTGCTCGAGCTGACGCTGCCGCCCGAGCACGACGTCAAGAAGGGCAAATGGTCGTTCGCCAATCTGCCGGTGGTGCCGCCGCATTTCGACCTGGCCCCGATCGAGAGGAGCGAGAGCCGGCTGAACGGCCTACTCAAACTGCTCAAGCGCAAGGACGTCACCGGCATCGTCAACGCCTGCGACGCCGGCCGCGAGGGCGAGCTGATCTTCCGTTACATCGCGCAGTACGCAAAAACGAAAAAACCGATCGAACGCCTGTGGCTGCAGTCCATGACGCAATCGGCGATCCGCGAAGGCTTCGCCACTCTGCGCCGGGACCAGGATCTGCTGGCACTCGCCGACGCCGCGAAGTCGCGTTCGGAAGCCGACTGGCTGGTCGGCATCAACGGCACGCGCGCCATGACGGCGTTCAATTCCAAGGAGGGCGGCTTCTACCTCACCACTGTGGGCCGGGTACAGACGCCGACCCTCGCGATCCTGGTCGAGCGCGAGGAAAAGATCCGCGCTTTCCAGCCGCGCGACTATTGGGAAGTGCATGCCCGCTTCGGTGCCGCGGCAGGCGATTACCCCGGACGCTGGTTCGAGCCCGGATTCAAGAAGGACGAAGACGCCGAACGCAAGCCCGAGCGCATCTGGAAGGCCGAGCGCGCAGCGGCGATCGCGGCTGCCTGCAGCGGCAGGCAGGGTGTCGCCACGGAGGAAACCAAGCCTTCGACCCAGGCATCGCCGCTGCTGTACGACCTGACCAGCCTGCAGCGGGAGGCGAATGGGCGCTTCGGTTTTTCGGCCAAGGGAACCCTGTCGCTCGCGCAGTCTCTGTACGAGCGGCACAAGGCACTTACCTACCCGCGCACCGACGCGCGCGCCTTGCCCGAGGATTACATAGCCACCGTCAAGAAAACGCTGGATGCGCTTGCCGGCATCAAGGAGTTCGCGCCGTTCGCCAGGCAGATCCTGAAGGGCGGCTGGGTAAAGCCGAACCGCAGGATCTTCGACAACTCCAAGATCTCGGACCACTTCGCGATCATTCCGACGCTGCAGACTCCCGGCAACCTGAGCGAGCCGGAAGCGAAGCTCTACGACCTGGTGGTGCGCCGCTTCCTCGCGGTGTTCTTCCCGTCGGCGGAATTCCTGCAAACCACCCGCATCACCAAGGTGGGCGAGGAACAGTTCAGGACCGATGGGCGCGTCATGCAGAGCCCCGGCTGGCTCGCGGTCTACGGCAAGAGCCTGCAGGATGAAACCGTGAACCTCCCCGCGATCGCCCAGGGCGAGAAGGTGAAAGCGCTGGAAGTCACGGCGACCGCCAACCAGACGCGCCCGCCGGCCCGGTTCAACGAAGCCACGCTGCTGTCCGCCATGGAAGGCGCTGGAAAGCTGGTCGAGGATGACGATTTGCGCGAAGCGATGGGCGCAAAGGGGCTCGGCACCCCGGCCACGCGTGCTGCGGTCATCGAAGGCCTGCTTTACGAAAAATACATCGAGCGCCTGGGGCGCGAACTGAAGCCGACCTGGAAAGCGTTCCGGCTGTTCTTCGCGCTGCGCCATTTCGGCGTCGACGAAATCACTTCGCCCGAGCTCACGGGAGACTGGGAGTTCAAACTCAAGCAGATGGAGCAGGCCAAGCTGCCGCGCGAGAAGTTCATGAAGCACATCGAGCAGGTGACGCGGGACCTGGTGAAACGCGTCAAGACCGGCAGCATCCCGGAAGAAGCCTTCGCGACCGTAGCCGCGCCTTGTCCGAAGGACGGCGGCGTGATCCAGGAAACCTACCGGAAATTCCAGTGCCAGACTTGTGATTTCTACATCTGGCCGGTGCTGCTCGGACGCGAATGGTCGCCCGAGGAAGTCGCCGAGCTGGTCACCAAGAAGTTCATCGGCCCGCTGACCGGCTTTCGCAGCAAGCAGGGGCGGCCGTTTTCAGCAGGCCTGAAGCTGACCGACGATTTCCGCATCGAGTTCGATTTCGGCCAGGGCACGGGATCGGACAGCGACGCGCCGGTAGATTTCAGCGGCCAGGAGCCGCTCGGCACCTGCCCGAAGTGCGGCTCCCGCGTCTTCGAGCACGGCGTTTCCTACGTCTGCGAGAAAGCCGTCGGCAAGGACCGCAGCTGCGATTTCCGCTCCGGGCGCATGATCCTGCAACAGCCGGTGGAACGAGCCCAGATGCAGAAGCTGCTTGCCACCGGGCGCACCGACCTGCTGACGAACTTCATGTCAAAGAAGAACCGGAAATTCAAGGCGTTCCTGGTAAAGACGCCCCAGGGGAAAATCGGCTTTGAATTCCTGCCGCGCGCGGAAAAGCCGGGCAAACTACCGGCCGGCAATGGTCCGATCACAGAGAAACCTGCCGCAGGGAAGCCGCTGAAGAAGGCTGCGAAGAAACCCGCAGCAAAAAAGCGCCGGCCAGAAAAAACGCGGCTAACTAGACGTCCAGGTTCCTGACGCCGAGGGCGTTCGATTCGATGAACGCGCGGCGCGGTTCGACTTCATCGCCCATCAACTTGGTGAATATTTCGTCAGCGGCGATGCCGTCGTCGATCTGCACCCGCAACAGTCGGCGGACCTGCGGATCCATGGTTGTTTCCCAGAGCTGCGACGGATTCATCTCGCCCAACCCCTTGTAGCGCTGCAAGCTCATCGACTTCTGCACTTCTGCCAGCAGCCAGCGCATGGCTTCGCCGAAGTCCCTGACCGGATATTTCTTATCGCCGCGCTGCACGTAGGCGCCCACGCCGACCAGGCCGCGCAGCATCTCAGCCGTCTGCCGGATCTGGGCATAGTCTCCCGAATGCACGAATTCGGAATCGATCGTCGTCACGCGGACGTTGCCGTGCCGTGTGCGCTCAATCCTCGCCTGGTAGCGCTCGGTCTTGGGATCGAAATGGGCCGATACGCGGATGCCGTTGCCGGGCAACGCGGCGGCCAGCGCCTCGGCCGAGGCCTGCGCCGAATCGCGACGGCCGAGATCGACCTGCACGCCCCTCAGCATCGCCAGCAGCACATCACGGTCGATCCAGCGTGTTACCCGCTCGATCACCGCTTCGGACAGCAGATAGGACTTGGCCAGCTCCGCCAGCGTATCTCCCGTGATCGGCTCGCGCCGCGCCGCCGGATGCAGCGCAGCGTCCACCAGCGCCTGGCGCAGCATGAATTCGTTCAATTCGTGCTCATCCTTGAGGTAACGTTCGTCTTTGCCGAGCTTCGCCTTGTAGAGAGGCGGCTGGGCGATATAGATGTGGCCGCGCTCGACCAGTTCCGGCATCTGCCGGTAGAAAAACGTGAGCAGCAACGTGCGGATGTGCGAGCCATCGACATCCGCATCCGTCATGATGATGATGCGGTGGTAGCGCAGCTTCTCCGGGTTGTATTCCTCCTTGCCTATGCCGCAGCCCAGCACGGTGATCAGCGTCGCGATCTCCGCGGAACCGAGCAGCTTGTCGAAGCGCGCCTTCTCGACGTTCAAGATCTTGCCCTTCAGCGGCAGGATCGCCTGAAATTTCCGGTCGCGGCCCTGTTTCGCCGAACCGCCGGCCGAATCTCCCTCCACGAGGTAGAGCTCGCATTGCGCCGGGTCTTTTTCCTGGCAGTCGGCGAGCTTTCCGGGCAATCCCAGCCCGTCCAGCACGCCCTTGCGGCGCGTCATTTCGCGCGCCTTGCGCGCGGCTTCCCTTGCGCGCGCCGCATCGACGATTTTGGCGGTGATCACGCGCGCGTCCGCGGGACGCTCGTCGAGGAACTCGCGCAATTTCTCAGCGACGATTTCCTCGACCACCGGCCGCACCTCCGATGAAACCAGTTTTTCCTTGGTTTGGGAGGAAAATTTTGGTTCCGGCACCTTCACCGACAGGACGCAGGCAAGACCTTCGCGCATGTCGTCGCCGGTGGTCTCGACTTTGGCTTTCTTGGCGAGTTCGTGCTCCTCGATGTATTTGTTCAGCACGCGAGTCATCGCTGCCCGCAGCCCTGTCAGATGGGTCCCGCCGTCCTTCTGCGGAATGTTATTGGTATAACAGAGCACGCTTTCCTGGTAAGAGTCGTTCCACTGCATGGCTACATCGACGATGAGGCCGTCCTTTTCGCCGTGCCCCAAGAAGACGCCTGGGTGCAGCACCACTTTGGCGCGGTTCATGTATTCGACGAACGCCTGCACGCCGCCGGAGAACGCGAAGTCTTCCTGCTTGCCGGCGCGCTGGTCCACCAGCACGATCCTGACCCCGTTGTTCAGGAACGACAACTCCCGCAGGCGCCGGGCCAGAATGTCGTAGTGGTAGTCGACGACCCCGAATACGCCGCGCGAAGCAAGAAAATGCACTTCCGTCCCGCGCTTCTCGGTCGTACCGGTGACGCGCAGCGGACCGGTCGCGACGCCGTCGGCAAACTCGATCTGGTGGACCTTGCCGTCGCGCCAGATGGTCAGCCGCAGCCAGCCGGACAACGCGTTCACCACGGATACACCGACACCGTGGAGTCCGCCGGACACCTTGTAAGAATTGGAGTCGAACTTGCCCCCGGCGTGCAGTTCGGTCATGACGATTTCGGCAGCGGAGCGCTTGAGTTCGTCGTCGTCCTTGACCCCAGTGGGAATGCCTCGGCCGTTGTCGAGCACCGAAACCGAATTGTCGGTGTGGATCGTGAGGACGATCTCGTCGCAAAACCCGCCGAGCGCCTCGTCCACCGCGTTGTCCACCACCTCGAATACCATGTGGTGCAGGCCGGTCCCATCAGAGGTGTCGCCGATGTACATGCCGGGGCGCTTGCGGACCGCCTCCAGGCCCTTCAGGACCTTGATGCTGTCGGCTTCGTATCCGTTGCCATCAGGCACGTGCTTTTCGGATTCACCCACCGCTAGATCCTCATCGGCATGACAACGTATTTGAATTCAGCTTCGGTCGGAAAACTCAGCAATGCACTGGAGGCTGCATCGCCGAACCTGCATTCGACATCGTTACCGGCCACATTGTTCAGCACATCCAGCAAGTAATTGACGTTGAATCCGATATCCAAAGCATCGCCCTTGTATGCAACCTCGATCGTTTCCTCGGCCTCTTCCTGCTCCGTGTTGGAAGACACGATCTTGAGGCTGCCGTCGGTCAGGACCCAGCGCACACCGCGGAATTTTTCATTGGACAGGATCGCTGCGCGCATCAGCGCCTGGCGCAAAGCCTCGCGCCCAATCGACAGCTGGTTTTTATGACCGACCGGGATTACTCGCGTGTAATCCGGAAACTTTCCGTCAACCAATTTTGACACGAGTTCCACCGCGCCGAACGCGAAAGCGGCCTGCGTCGCCGACAGCTCGATCCTGACCTCAGCATCACTATCAGACAGCAGCTTCACGAGCTCGAGCACGGTCTTGCGGGGAACAATCACCTCCTGCCGGGGTACTTTTGCCTCTAACGCCATCGATGCGTAGGCAAGCCGGTGGCCGTCGGTCGCGATCAGCTTGAGTGTCTTGTCTTCCACGACCATCAGAAGACCATTCAGATAGTAGCGAATGTCCTGCTGCGCCATCGAGTACTGCACCAAGCCTAGCAGCCGCCTGAATGCCTTTTGCTGCAGCGAAAAACGCGCAACATCGCCAGACGGCCTTGCCAACCGCGGAAAATCTTCCGCAGGCAGAGTCTGCAGAATGAAGCGGCTTTTACCTGCTTTCACTAGCAGCCGCTTATCTTGCTGCTGCAGCGTCACTTCAGAGCTGTCGGGCAACGCCCTAAGGATGTCGACAAGCTTGCGCGCACCTACAGTCACTGAGCGCGCATCGCCGGAGGGCTCCACCGCGCCACGGGAAGTAATTTGAATCTCAATATCGGTGGCAAGGAACGACAGCGCACCGGCGGCACGTTCGATCAGGACATTGGATAAGATCGGCAAAGTATGGCGTCGCTCAATGATCCCGCTTACCGCAGAAAGCGGACCGAGAAGTTCGTCCCGTTTCACTTTGACTAGAACCATTGTTGTTCCTTTATTAATACCTAGTAACAACTAATAGAGCTGCTGGATTTTCTGTATAACCCCAAATCACGCTTGTTTCCCTGCACTTGGCACCACGCCTTGCCGTGTGCAAGCTGTTGAGAGGGCTGTGGATTGTTGGGTGCGGTTTGGACCAAAATCCGCAACCATGGTGTTATGCACATATTGTCCCCTGCAATTGCACAGCTTCTGGCTCATCCCTTCAGTACTTGTTCTAGGAGATGGTAGTCGCGGTTGAGCCCGTTATCCTTCTTGCGCAAAGACGCGATGGTGCGGCAGGCGTGTAGCACGGTCGTGTGGTCCCGGTTTCCAAAGGCCTCACCGATCTCTGGCAAGCTCATCTGGGTAAGATCTTTGGCGAGGGCCATCGCCACCTGCCGCGGCCGTGCAATATTCCGGTTGCGCCGCTTCGAGTGCATGTCGGAGATCTTGATCTTGAAGTACTCTGCCACCGTCTTCTGTATCCCTTCGACGTTGATCTGGCGGTTGGCGACGTGAAGGATGTCGCGCAGGGATTCGCGCGCGAGTTCCAGCGACAGCTCTCTGCCGGTGAAGCGGGCAAAGGCGAGCACCTTCTTCAGCGCACCCTCCAGCTCCCGGACGTTGGAGCGGATGTGCTTGGCGATGAAGAACGCGATGTCCTCCGCCAGATCCAGGGCTTCTGCCTCCGCCTTTTTCAGCACGATCGCGACGCGCATTTCGAGTTCTGGTGGTTCGATCGCCACGGTCAGGCCCCAGCCGAAGCGGGAAATCAACCTCTCCTGCATCCCGGCGATCTCCTTGGGATAGGTATCGCAGGTGATCACGATCTGCTTGTGGGCTTCGACCAGGGCGTTGAAGGCGTAGAAAAATTCCTCCTGGGTGCGGTCTTTGTTGGAGAAGAACTGGATGTCGTCGATCAGCAGCAAATCGAGCGAATGGTAGTAGCGCTTGAATTCCTCGAAGGATTTCTGCTGGTAGGCACGTACTACGTCAGTGACGTACTGTTCTGCGTGTATGTAGCGGATACGCGCCTGCGGCCGCGCCGCCGACAGGTGGTTGCCAATCGCCTGTATCAAGTGGGTTTTGCCCAGGCCGACACCACCATAGATGAACAGTGGGTTGTAGGAAATGCCCGGGTTCTCAGAGACTTGCATGGCGGCCGCCCGGGCCAGCTGGTTGGCCTTGCCGGTAACAAAATTGTCGAAGCTGAAATTGCGGTTGAGGCGTGCGCGGTCTGGCGTTGCTGCCGGCCCGGGGCCGGCGCCTTGGGGCTGCGTAAGCGGTTGTGGGTCGCGGCCGACCACATCTGGCGCCGAAACACGGGTGAGCACCAGCTTGACCTCGAGTTCCTGTCCGCTCAGTTCGGCGGCAAGCCGGGAAATGCGTGCCATGAAGCGCTCGCGCACGAGTTCAAGAACGAACCGGTTGGGCGCAGCAAGAACCAGCGTCGTGGCATGCGCCGCGCCGGATTCGGGCGACAGCGGGCGAATCCAGGTATTGAAGTGCTGCGCGGGCAGCTCCTGCTCCAGCCGGCGCAGGCAAGCTTGCCAGAGGTTCCGCATCTTTTTTTGCTAGGTTTACGAGCGCAGGGTTGAAGGCTTTTGCTGGGGTGTTTCGGTATGGTTTCGAGGTGCGCCGGAGATTTGGAATTTTACCCTTTCCGGATTGCGTTATCCACAGCGCGCGCAACAAAAAAAAGTAGATTTGACAAGGCTTCGGCGCGCGGGCTCTAATACCGCCCTTTTTCGAATTGAGCAGGCGATGAAACAGAAGCGGACCTACCAGCCCTCCAAGATACGGCGCGCGCGGACGCACGGGTTTCTCGTACGTAGCCGTACCGCCCACGGTCGTGCTGTGCTTCGCGCAAGACGGGCCAAGGGACGGAAACGCCTCGCCGTGTAGGCCTGCGCCTGGCGTGCTCGGCCGATCAATGCGGGCACGTTTCGGGTTCGACGCGTCCAGGCGGCTCGCCAAGAAAGCCGATTTCGAGCGCTTGCTGCGCGATGGGACAAGGCGGAGCCGGTCGGGATATACCTTTTTTGTTGCGCCGCGCGTGGAAGGTCCCCCGCGGCTAGGCATCCTCATCTCACGCAAGCACGCCGCAAGGGCAACCGTGCGTAACCGAATTAAGCGCTGCATACGCGAGGCGTTCCGCCTGGAACAGGCGGCGTTGGGTACATTGGACGTGCTAGTCCGCCCGCCTTACGGAGCGAAGCCGGGCGTTGCCATGCTGGGACGCCTGCGCGAGCTATTCTCTGGATTGAGCCAATGAGCGCGTTATTGAAGGAAGTACTGACGGCGCTGGTTCGCGGCTACCGGTATGTCATCAGCCCCCTGTTGCCGCCGGCCTGCCGGTTCCATCCAAATTGTTCGGCGTATGCGGAACAGGCGCTCGAGCGCCATGGCGCGTTGCGCGGCGGATGGCTGGCTGCCCGCAGATTGTGCCGCTGTGGTCCGTGGCATTCCGGCGGCTTCGATCCGGTACCGATGGACGACGGCCTGGAAGGGAAAGAGGCGGGAAGATGATGGACACAAAGCGCCTCGTCCTGCTGTTCATCTTCGGTTTTTCGTTGCTCATGTTGTGGGATGCCTGGGAGAAGGAGCATCGTCCCAGACCTGTGCCGCTGGCGCCCCAGGCGTCCTTGCCTGCGGCCGTGTCCGCGGCTGGTAAGCCGGCAGCGGCGCAAGGCGCCGCCGCCGGCAGCGTTCCGGCAGCCACTGCCGCAACCGTGGAAGGCAAGACCATTGAAGTGCGCACCGATGTCATCGTGGCCGATATCGACACGCTGGGCGCCACCCTGAGCCGGGTGGAGCTGCTCAAGTACAAGGAAACCATGGAGTCGGACAAGAATCTGGTGCTGCTCGGCGCAGAGCACCACTACGAAGCGCAAAGCGGGATCACCGGCGACGGCGGGCCGAATCACCGCACCGTCTGGAATGTGCAGCCCGGGAACACCACGCTTGCAGCGGGCCAGGACGCGCTGGAAGTGCGTTTCACGGCACAGGGCAAGGATGGTCTTTCGGCGACAAAGGTTTATCGCTTCAAGCGCGACAGCTACCTGATCGACGTCACGCTCGAGATCAGCAATACGGGCACCGCCTCATTGACGCCGTATGCGTATTTCCAGCTCACTCACGACGGCAAATCGGCCGCCGCGTCAAACTCGATTGCCGATTCCTTTGGCGCACGGAGTTTCAACGGCTTCGCGATCTACACCGAAGAGAAGAAATTCCAGAAGATAGCCCCGACCGACATCGACAAGGACAAAGCGGACTACATCAAGCAGAGCAGCGACGGCTGGCTCGCCTTCGTAGAGCATTATTTCGTTTCCGCCTGGGTGCCGGCGGCCAAGATCGGGCGCGAGTTTGCCGTGGAAAAGCGCGCCGATGGTCTTTACGCGGGCCGCGAACTCCTCTCCACCGGGCCCATCGCGCCCGGAGCCAGCGCAAGTCTGGACGTGCAGCTATACGCTGGCCCGCAGGAGCGGAACAGGCTGTCGGCGGTCGCGCCCGGATTTGATCTGGTGGTGGACTACGGCTGGCTGACGATCGTTGCCTGGCCCTTGTTCTGGCTGCTTGAGAAGTACCACGGCCTGAGCGGCAACTGGGGCGTCGCCATCATCCTGCTGACCATGACGATCAAGCTGGTCTTTTTCCCGCTGTCCGCGGCCAGCTACAAGTCCATGGCGAAAATGAAGCTGGTCACTCCGCGGATGACGAAAATCCGGCAGATGTACGAGCACGACCGCGCCAAGATGAACCAGGCGATGATGGAACTGTACAAGACCGAAAAGATCAATCCGCTCGGCGGCTGTTTCCCAATCGTGGTGCAGATCCCGGTATTCATCGCGCTCTACTGGGTGCTGCTCGCTGCCATCGAACTGCGGCACGCGCCATTCATGCTGTGGATCCAGGATCTTTCGGCGCGGGATCCCTACTACGTGCTGCCGATCCTGATGACGATCACCATGGTCCTGCAGACCAAGATGAACCCGGTGCCGCCAGATCCGGTGCAGGCGAAGGTGATGCAGTTCATGCCGTTCATCTTCAGCGTGTTCTTCTTTTTCTTCCCCGCTGGGCTGGTGCTGTACTGGCTGGTCAACAACACCCTTTCCATCCTTCAGCAATGGCAGATCCAGCGCATGTTCGCCCGCGACAAACCTGCCCATGCCAGACGGTGAGGTAATCCGGGACACGATTGCCGCCGTTGCCACCCCCGCCGGGCGGGGCGGAATCGGGATCGTCCGTGTGTCCGGCCCGGGAGTGCCGCAGATCGCGGCCAGAGTGATCACCCGGCCCCCGGAAGCAGGGAAAGCTGTTCTTCGGCCGTTCCGCGATGCGCGGGGCGATGCGGTAGACGAGGGAATTGCGCTGTATTTCCGGGCGCCGCATTCGTATACGGGCGAGGACGTGCTCGAGCTTCAGGGGCACGGCGGGCCCGTGGTGACCCAGGCGGTGCTGGGTGCCGTTCTCGACGCAGGGGCCCGCTTGGCCGAACCTGGCGAATTCACGCGGCGGGCGTTTCTCAACGGCAAAATCGACCTGGCGCAGGCTGAGGCGGTCGCCGACCTGATCGACGCCGCGAGCCGCGAGGCGGCGCGTTCCGCACTGCGCTCGCTCAGCGGCGAATTTTCTTCGGCGATCGCCGACCTGGTAGCGGGCCTTACCGAACTGCGCGCGCTTACCGAGGCGATGCTGGATTTTCCGGACGACGAAGTGGATTCGCTGCATCGCGGCGAGGCCGCCGAGCGCCTCGGAAAACTGCGCGCAGCGCTCGAGGAAGTGATCATCAAAAGCGGGCAGGGTAGCCTGCTTCGCAACGGCATCCATGCCGTCATTGCCGGCTGCCCAAACGTCGGCAAATCGAGCCTGCTGAACCGTCTGGCGGGCGAGGAGCGCGCGATCGTAACTGCGACGCCCGGAACCACGCGCGACGCGCTGCGCGAGTCGATCCAGATCGAAGGCGTGCCGGTCGTGGTGGTGGATACCGCCGGACTGCGCGCGTCGGGCGACGAGATCGAGCGCCTCGGCATGAAGCGCACGCACGAGGAGATGGCGCGTGCCGACGTTGTGCTCGTGGTCCTCGAGGCCGGCAAGAGGGAGGCGCCTGACGAGGACCTGCCCGCGGCCGGTGCCAGGATTACGGTTCTCAACAAAATCGATCTCGTTGCCGGCTCCGTCGCCGGAGAACATGGCGATGAAATACATGTGTCAGCGAAGACTGGTGCCGGGCTGGATGCGCTGCGCACAGCATTGCTTCGGGCTGCGGGCTGGAATTCACGCGGAGAGTCGGTATTTCTCGCGCGCGCCCGGCATCTGCGCGCCCTCAAGACCGCGCAGGCGCACTTTGCAGCCGCGGTCGAGCAGGGCGCCAACTGGGAGTTCTTCGCCGAAGAATTGCGCCTCGCGCAGGCGGCGCTGGGCGGAATTACCGGGCAGGTCAGCGCCGACGATTTGCTGGGTGAGATTTTTTCCCGCTTCTGCATCGGCAAATGAAGGCGGCGCGCGATAGCTGGGTCAATCCGGTGGTTGCGCTTGCGCTGTGCGCCTCGATCGGCGCCCTGTTTTCGTGGCTGAAGACGCCGTTGCCCTGGATGATCGGTCCGCTGCTGGCGATGGCCGTGGGTAATTTCTCGGGAGCGCGGCTCCGTTCAATTCCCGGCAGCCGCCAGTTGGGGCAATTGATCATCGGTACGGCGCTCGGCCTGTATTTCACACCGGTTGTGGCGCATCACGTGGCCTCGTATTGGCCGCTGCTGATCTTTGCCGCGTTTTTCGCCATCCTGGTGGCGTGGGCCAGCGGCTGGTTTCTCTCCAGCGTCACGGATACCGACCGCACTACGGCTTTCTTCGCCAGCGTTCCAGGCGGTGCGGCGGAAATGGCGGTCCTCGGCGAGCGCTTCGGCGGCCGCGTTGACCGGATTGCCCTTGCCCAGTCGCTGCGCATCCTGGTGGTGGTCGTTTTGGTGCCATTTGCGATTACCTATGCCGGGTTTCATGGGGCGGATGCCTACATCCCGTTACCGGTGCCGTTGGATTTGCAGAAACTCGCAATCCTGTTTGGGATCGGGGCGCTGGCGGGCGGCGCGCTGGCGTTGGCGCGAATGGCGAATCCCTTCATGTTCGGTCCGCTGCTCGCCGTCATCGCGCTTACCTCGAACGAAATCCAATTCTCCTCGGTACCCACATTGGCATCGAATGTTGGCCAGTTGTTGCTCGGTTGCGCGTTGGGTTCCAGGTTCGAAAAGCAATTCCTCGGCAGCCTTGGACGCTACGTAGGCGCGGTGCTGGCGAGTGTCGTGCTATCGATCGGCTTGGCCGCGGCCCTGAGCGCCGCTCTTGCCCGGATGACCGCGCTGCCGGCCGCAAGCTTGATGCTCGCCATCGCACCGGGTGGAATTGCGGAGATGTGCATTACCGCCAAGGTGCTGCAGTTGGGCGTGCCGTTGGTAACCGCAGCGCATGTCACGCGCGTACTGGTATTGCTTAATGCAACGGCGCCCATCTACAGGCTTGCCAGGCGTTTGCGCAGCCGCTGACTATCATTTTGGAAATAAAGGGAAATATTCTCCAGCGGCCAGCGCTGTTGCAGGCACTGTAAAATCCTGCCTGAAGAGGAACCCATCGGCCCGACGCTGTCTAGGGCCGTTTTGTTTTCCAGGAGCTTGCTTGATGAACGACCGCACCGACCCCATGGCCGATTCTTTGCAGGCGCCCGAATGGGTACGCCATCGAAAGCTGCGCGCCTGGGTCGCCGCGATGGCGCGGCTCGCCAAGCCGGAGCGAGTGGTGTGGTGCGACGGGTCGCAGGCCGAATATGACCGGCT
The DNA here is from genome assembly GCA_035308765.1 of Burkholderiales bacterium. Lineage (GTDB taxonomy): Bacteria > Pseudomonadota > Gammaproteobacteria > Burkholderiales > SG8-39 > RBG-16-66-20. The sequence goes on along the minus strand of DATGGA010000012.1, from coordinate 60,768 downwards.
GTGCGGCGAGCTTGTCGCAAGCGGCACCTTCATCAGGCTGAACGAAAAACTGCGCCCCGGGAGCTATCTCGCGCGCTCCAATCCCACTGATGTGGCGCGCATGGAAGATCGAACTTTCATCTGCTCGGTGCGCAAGGAAGACGCCGGGCCGACCAACAACTGGATCGATCCGGCGGAGATGCGTGCCACGCTTGGGCGACTGTTTGATGGTTGCATGCGCGGACGCACCTTATATGTGGTGCCCTTCTCGATGGGCCCGATCGGATCGCATATCGCCCAGGTCGGGGTCGAGCTGTCGGATTCGGCCTATGTCGTCGTCAACATGAAATTGATGACGCGCATGGGCCGCGCGGTGATCGAGCATCTGGACGAGGACGGTGCGTTCGTTCCCTGCGTGCATTCTGTGGGCGCGCCGCTCGCGCCAGGGGAGAAAGACGTCTCCTGGCCATGCAACGAGAAGGAAAAATGGATCGTCCAGTTTCCTGAATCGCGCGAAATCTGGTCCTTCGGCTCGGGCTACGGCGGCAACGCCCTGCTGGGGAAAAAGTGCCTCGCCCTGCGCATTGCTTCGGTGATGGCGCGCGACGAGGGATGGCTCGCCGAGCACATGCTGATACTAGGGCTTGAGTCACCCGGGGGCGAAAAACACTATGTATCGGCGGCGTTTCCGAGTGCCTGCGGCAAGACCAATTTCGCAATGCTGATCCCGCCGGTGGCTTTTGCCGGCTGGAAAGTATCCACCATCGGCGAGGATATCGCCTGGATCAAGCCGGGGGCGGATGGGCGTTTTTACGCCATCAATCCGGAGGCGGGCTTGTTCGGCGTTGCACCCGGCACCTCCGAGGCAACCAACCCGAACGCGATGAAGACATTGCGCGCGAACGTCATCTTCACCAATGTCGCGATGACACCCGAAGGCGATGTGTGGTGGGAGGACATGACCAAGAAACCGCCTGCGCGCCTGACGGATTGGCAGGGCAGGGAATGGATTCCGGGTTGTGGCCGCGTGGCGGCGCACCCGAACGCGCGTTTCACCGTTGCGGCTTCGCAATGCCCATCGATGGATGCGCGCTGGGAGGATCCACAGGGCGTGCCGATTTCGGCATTCATTTTTGGCGGCCGGCGTTCATCGACCGTGCCGCTGGTCGTGGAGGCGCCGAGCTGGGAAGACGGTGTTTACATGGGCGCCACGCTGGGCTCGGAGACGACGGCCGCGATCACAGGCAAGGTCGGCGTCGTGCGGTGCGATCCGATGGCGATGCTCGCGTTTTGCGGTTATCACATGGGCGACTATTTCGCGCACTGGCTCAAGATGGGCAAGATGGTTTCCCGGCCGCCGAAGATTTTCCGCGTCAATTGGTTCCGGAAGGACGCCGACGGGAAATTCATCTGGCCGGGCTTCGCGGAGAACATGCGCGTGCTGAAGTGGATCGTGGATCGCTGCGCGGGACGCGCGCAGGGCGTCGGGACCGCGCTTGGCACGATTCCCCGCTATGAGGATTTGAACTGGATCGGACTGGAGCGATTTGAGCCGAGCCGCTACGAGGAGCTCGCCCGCGTCGACGAGCGCGCCTGGAGCGAGGAGCTGAAATCGCACGATGAGCTTTTCGGCAAACTCGCCGGTCATCTGCCGCAGGCGCTGGAGTCACGCCGCGGCAGCCTGCACCAGATGCTCGCTGCTTAACCATCCTCTTGCTGCGCCGCAGCAATAATCTGGGTTAGCGCTGTTCCACGTGAAACATCGGGGCTGGGCGCGCGCCGCCTAGTTCCACGTGGAACATTCACGTATCATTCGGCCCGCGCAACACGCGGCCCAGCGGCGGTACAAGCCCGATGCAATTTCCCTCTGAATTCGACGTCATCGTCATCGGTGGCGGCCATGCCGGTACTGAAGCCGCACTTACTGCCGCGCGGCTCGGCTGCAAAACGCTGCTGCTGACCCATAGCATCGAAACCCTGGGCCAGATGTCTTGCAATCCGTCGATCGGCGGGATCGGCAAGGGGCACTTGGTGCGGGAAGTGGATGCGCTCGGTGGCGCCATGGCATTGGCGACGGACGAGGCCGGGATCCAGTTCCGGACGCTCAATTCCTCCAAAGGGCCGGCGGTGCGCGCTACGCGCGCGCAAGCTGACCGTCTGCGCTACAAGCAGGCGATCCGTGGTCGTCTGGAGAATCAGGCCAACCTGACCCTGTTCCAACAGGCGGTGGACGACATCCTGCTGGAGGGAGACCAGGTAACCGGTGTCGTGACCCAGATCGGCCTGCGTTTTCGCGGTCGCGCGGTCGTGCTGACTGCCGGTACTTTCCTCTCCGGCCTGGTTCACGTCGGCCTGCAGAGCTATCAGGCGGGACGGGCGGGCGATCCTGCATCCCTCACGCTGGCAGCGCGCCTTCGCGAAATGAAGCTCCCGGTCGGGCGCCTGAAGACGGGCACTCCGCCGCGGCTCGATGGCAATACGATCGATTTTTCCGCGTTGGATATTCAGCCCGGCGACTCGCCCGAGCCGGTGTTTTCGTTCCTCGGGCGGCGCGACATGCATCCCCGGCAAGTACCGTGCTGGGTGACGCACACCAACGAGCGCACCCACGAGATCATCCGCCGCGGCCTGGACCGCTCCCCGATGTTCACCGGCGTTATTCGGGGGGTTGGCCCGCGCTATTGCCCATCCATCGAGGACAAGATCCATCGCTTTGCGGGTAGGACGGGGCACCAGATTTTCCTCGAGCCCGAAGGGCTGTCGACGAACGAGATCTATCCCAATGGGATTTCCACCAGCCTGCCTTTCGACGTCCAACTGGAGCTGGTGCGTTCGATCCGCGGCCTGGAGCAGGCGCATCTGCTGCGCCCGGGGTATGCGATCGAATACGACTATTTCGATCCGCGCAACCTCAAGTCGTCGCTGGAGACAAAAACAGTACGGGGATTGTTTTTCGCCGGCCAGATCAACGGCACCACCGGTTATGAGGAGGCGGCAGCGCAGGGATTGCTCGCAGGTCTGAATGCCGGCCTACAGACGCAGGAGAGACCGGCATGGTGTCCGCGGCGGGATGAGGCCTATCTTGGCGTTCTGGTCGACGATCTCATCACGCGTGGCGTAAGCGAGCCCTACCGCATGTTCACCAGCCGCGCCGAGTATCGGCTCATGCTGCGCGAGGACAACGCCGACCTGAGGCTTACCGAAAGCGGGCGCAAGCTCGGCTTGGTGGACGATGCGCGCTGGGAAGCGTTCAGCCGCAAGCGGGATGCAGTGGCGCGCGAGACCGAGCGGCTGAAGTCCACCTGGGTCAATCCCCGCAAGCTGCCGCCAGAGACCGCTGAGCGGGCGCTTGGCCAGCCCATCGAACGGGAATACTCGCTGCATGAGCTCCTGCGGCGACCAAATGTGAGCTATCGCTCGCTTTCTCTAATCGAGGCTTTCGGCAATGGCGTAGAGGAAGCTGTAGTTCAAGAGCAAGTCGAAATCCAAGCGAAGTATGAGGGGTATATCGTGCGCCAGCAGGAGGAGATCGGCCGGCGGGAGGCCCAGGAGTCGGCCCTGTTGTCGGCGGATCTTAACTACGGTGATGTATTCGGACTGTCAAACGAAGTCCGCCAGACGCTTTCGCGCCAAAGGCCCGAAACCATCGGCCAGGCAGCGCGCATCTCCGGAATCACGCCGGCGGCGATATCGCTGCTGCTGGTGCATTTGAAGCGCACACGGACAAAAGCCGGAAAACTGGATCCACAGCACAAGAAGACTGCATGACGCCGCAGGCCGCGCTGAAACGCGGGCTCGGTGAACTCGCGCTAGCGCTTCCCGCCGGCGCTCCGGAAAAGCTGCTGGCCTACATGGATCTGCTGGCGAAATGGAACAAGACCTACAACCTGACCGCGATCCGCGATCCGTTGCAGGTGGTGAGCCATCATCTGCTCGATTCGCTCGCCGTGTTGCGCGACCTGCCGGATCGCGCAGGAGCGCTTGCCGACATCGGTTCGGGTGGCGGCCTGCCCGGAATTCCGATCGCGATCGCCGAACCTGGCCGACGCGTGACGCTGAACGACGCGAATGAAAAGAAAGGCGCATTCCTGCGCCAGGCGGTGATCGAGCTCGGACTGGTCAATGCCGCCGTGCACGTTGGGCGCGTAGAGGAGTGGCGCCCGACGGACGGCTTCGCCGTGGTGATATCGCGCGGATTCGCCAGCCTGGTGGACTTCCTATCTGCCTGCCGGCATCTCGCCGCGCCGTCGGGCGTGCTGGCGGCGATGAAGGGAAGTTACCCGCGTGATGAACTGGCGCGGGTCCCGGCGGACTGCGACTGCCATGAAGTGCGCCGGCTCAGGGTGCCGATGCTGGATGCCGAGCGCCATCTCGTTCTTTGCCGGGCCGGGGTTTGACGGTGGCGAAAATCATTGCGGTCGCGAATCAGAAAGGCGGCGTCGGCAAGACGACCACCAGCGTCAATCTCGCGGCCGGCCTGGCGCAATCCGGCCGGCGCGTGCTGCTCGTGGACCTGGATCCGCAGGGCAACGCGACGATGGGCAGCGGCGTGAACAAGAGCAAGCTCTCGCGCACCGTCTATCACGTGCTGCTCGGGCTGGGCGATGCCGCGCATATCCGCGTGCGCGCCGAGAGCGGTTACGACCTGATGCCGGCCAACCGCGAGCTGGCGGGTGCCGAAGTAGAACTGGTCGATCTGCCCAACCGTGAGGGACGGCTGCGCGACGCGCTTGAGCGCGTCGCCGGCGACTACGATTTCATCCTGATCGACTGCCCGCCGTCGCTCAGCCTGCTGACGGTAAACGCGTTCGCGGCTGCCGAGCAGGTGCTGATCCCGATGCAGTGCGAGTACTACGCGCTCGAGGGGCTCTCGGATCTCGTCGGTACGATCAAGCGGGTGCGCTCGAATCTCAACCCGCGGCTCGAGATCGCGGGCCTCTTGCGCACCATGTTCGATCCGCGCAACACGCTAGCGCACCAGGTTTCGCAGCAGCTGGAGCAGCATTTCGGCAACAAGGTCTACCGCACCCTGGTGCCGCGCAATGTACGTCTTGCGGAGGCGCCGAGCTACGGCGCTCCGGCGGTGGTGTGGGACAAAACGTCCAAAGGCGCACAGGCGTACATCGATCTCACCGCAGAGATCTTGAAAGGGAACCCATGAGCAAGCCCAAAGGAGGACTTGGCCGCGGTCTGGACGCGCTGCTCGGCGGCGAGGACGGCGCCCGGGGAGACGCCATGGCGACTTTGCCGGTGGGCGCGATCCGGCCGGGGAAATACCAGCCCCGCACCCGCATGGACGAAAAGGCGCTCGCCGAACTCGCGGCATCCATCAAGGCACAGGGCTTGATGCAACCACTGCTCGTCAGGCCGATTGGCCGCGATCAATACGAACTGATCGCCGGAGAACGGCGCTGGCGCGCGGCGCAGATCGCCGGGCTCGCGGACGTACCAGTCCTGGTGCGCGACGTTGCGGATGGCGCGGTGCTGGCGATGGCGTTGATCGAGAACATCCAGCGCGAAGACCTGAATCCGATTGAAGAAGCGGCTGGCCTGCAGCGCCTAGTGGATGAATTCCGCATGACTCACGAGCAGGCGGCCGAGGCCGTCGGCCGCTCGCGCAGCGCCACTACCAACCTGCTGCGGCTGCTGAAGCTGGCCAAGCCGGTACAGGCGATGTTGATGGACGGAACCCTAGAGATGGGGCACGCGCGCGCGCTGCTGGTCCTGGACGGCGCGCGCCAGATCGAAGCGGCCAACCGCATCGCCGCGCGCGGCCTCTCGGTGCGCGATAGCGAGGCGCTTGGGACCCGCCTGCTGCGCGGGCCCGCCGCGCGCGGCAAGCATAAGACGGACCGTGACCTGGCGCGGCTGGAGGAGGAAATATCCCAGCGACTGGGAACTACGGTGCAGATTCGCCCCGGCCGCAAGGGTAGCGGCACGATTCTCGTCAGCTATTCGGGGCTCGACCACCTGGAACAGCTGTTGAAAAAGCTCCGCTGACGCAAACGGGCTGTGCCGGAAAACAAGACAGAATTTTGCGCTGCAACACGTTGACCCATCGTGCGCGAACCGCATATACTTTTGCCGCTTTGCAGGGGGTGGGGAGCGTGAATGCCAAGCCTCGGTTGTTGAGCAAAGCGATCCGCACCGTTCTCCGGTGGCAATTGGTCGCCACCGCCGCCCTGACGCTTTTGGCCGGACTCTTGACAGGCGGGCATGGTGCGCTGTCGGCGGCGCTGGGAGGTGCAGTCAGCTTGTGCGCAGGCTGCGCGTCCGGGATGGCGGCGGCGAAGGGTATTAAGGGGGATACGCAGTCTGCAGGGGGGATTCTGGTGGGTGCTTTGCGGGCCGAGGGCGTCAAGATCGGCCTGATGGTGATCCTTGTCGGGACGGTACTGACGATTTACAAGGATGTCGTTGTGGTCGCATTTCTGGGGACCTTCATGGCGACAGCGACGATTTTTTCGATGGCATTTTTTGTCCGCGAGAACTAAAAGCATCAAGATGCCCGCAGAGTACGAATCCGCAAGCGATTACATCGAGCATCATCTCAGCTTCCTCAGCAAGTCGGCTGAGGGGGGTGGCTTCTGGACCGTCAATATCGATTCGGTCATTACCGCCATCGTGCTCGGCATCGTCGGTCTGGGACTGCTCTGGTGGCTGGTGCGAGGCGCCACAGCCGGGGTGCCGGGGAAGCGCCAGGCGTTCGTCGAAGTCCTGATCGGGTTCGTGGACGATCAAGTCAAAGGCATCTTCCGCCACGGTGATCGCCACGAATTCGTGGCGCCGGTGGCGTTGACTCTGTTTGTCTGGATCGTACTGATGAACGCGATGGATTTCCTGCCGGCGGACTGGGTGTCGGGTGCATTCAGTCAGATCGGCGTGCATCACTGGCGCATCGTCCCTACAGCCGACGTGAATACCACGTTCGCGCTCTCGCTTTCGATCTTTGCGCTGATGATCTGGTTCTCGATTTCGGCCAAGGGCCTTGGCGGCTGGATTCACGAGTTGTTTTGCGCCCCTTTCGGCAAGAATGTTTTTTTGTGGCCGGCCAACTTTCTTTTCAATTGCGTCGAGTACGTCTCCAAACCGCTGTCGCATTCGCTGCGGCTATTCGGCAACATGTACGCGGGCGAGATCCTGTTTCTGCTCATCTGGCTATGGGCGGCCCACAGCGCGTATTCGGAGGATTACTTCTTCGGCTTCGTTGCATCACTCTTTTTGGGCCTTGGCTGGGCGATCTTTCACATCCTGATCGTTCTCCTGCAGGCATATATCTTCATGATGTTAGCCGTGGTCTACATAGCCATGGCCCACGAGCATCACTGATACCGGAAACAACACCGTCTTCACGTATAGAAAAGGGAATCGAAAAATGGAAAAACTTCAGCTTTTGGCGATGGTTCAGGCCTACACCGGCATTGGTATCGGCCTAATGGTTGGCTTGGGCGCGCTCGGCGCCTGCGTTGGCGTCGGCATTATGTGCAGTCGTTTCTTGGAGGCCGCAGCCCGCCAGCCCGAACTTACCGACTCGCTGCAGGGCAAGGTTTTCCTGCTGCTGGGCTTGATAGACGCATCGTTCATCATTGGCCTCGGTATCGCGATGTTCTTTGCCTTCGCCAACCCGCTGGCCAGCGCGTTCCGCTAGATATACCTGCGGGCGAGATCGGATCCCTGAGGGGAGGCCATGAACCTCAATACGACACTGTTTGCCCAAGCGATCGTTTTCTTCGTCTTCATTTTTATCACGGTGAAATACATCTGGCCGTTGATGCAGGAGAAGATCGACGCGCGGCAGAAGACCATCGCTGATGGCTTGGCCGCCGCCGAGCAGGGCAAGAAATCGCTCGAGATCTCCGGCAGACAGGCCGAGCAGGCGATACAGGAAGCGCGCGCGCGCGCCGCAGAGATCATCGCGCAGGCCGAGAAGCGCGACGCGCAGATGGTCGAGGCGGCGAAAATCGCCGCCAAGTCCGAAGGCGATCGCGAGAAGGCCGCCGCCAAGGCCGACATCCAGCAGGAGGCGCAGCGCGCTCGCGAGCAGCTGCGCGAGCAGGTCGCGGCGCTGGCGGTCGCCGGCGCGGAGAAAATCCTGCGCCGCGAAGTGGACGCCAAGACGCACGCCGATCTGCTCGACGGGATCAAGAAGCAGCTCTGATGGCGGAACCCAGCACCATCGCGCGCCCTTACGCGGAAGCCGCCTTCAGGCTGGCCGACGCCCAGGGCAAGCTCGCCGACTGGTCGGCGGCGCTCGCCAACCTGTCCGTGGTGGCGGCGGACGAGCGCGTGCGCGCGGCGGTCGGCGACCCGAATTTCCCGGCCGCGAAAGTCGCCGGGCTGTTTCTTTCCATCCTGTCCGGAAAGCTCACGGGCGAGAACGAGAACTTCGTGCGGGTGCTGGCGGAGAACGGCCGCCTGGACGTGCTGGCCGAGATCCGCAGCCAGTACGAGGTGCTGAAGAACGAACGCGAAGGCGTGGTCGAGGCCGAGGTCTACACCGCCTTCGAGATGGACCAGGCCCAGGTCGCCGACCTGGTGGCGAGGCTGGAGAAAAAAACCGGCCGCAAGGTGAAGGCCCGCGTCAGCGTGGACAAGACGCTCATCGGCGGCGTCAAGATCGTGATCGGCGACAAGGTTATCGACGGTTCCGCGCGCGCGCAGCTCGCCGCGCTCGAAACCGCGCTGAAAGCTTAAGGAGCTTCAAATGCAACTCAATCCGGCCGAAATTTCGGAACTCATCAAGAACCGCATCCAGAACATGGATGCCGGTGCGCAGATGCGCACCCAGGGCACCGTGGTATCGGTGACCGACGGCATCTGCCGCGTACACGGCCTGTCGGACGTGATGCAGGGCGAAATGCTGGAGTTCCCGAAGAACACCTTCGGCCTGGCGCTCAACCTCGAGCGCGACTCGGTCGGCGCGGTGATCCTGGGCGAGTACGAGCACATCACCGAGGGCGACACGGTCAAGTGCACCGGCAAGATCCTGTCGGTGCCGATCGGCCCGGAACTGCTTGGCCGCGTGGTCAATTCGCTGGGCGCGCCGATCGACGGCAAGGGTCCGATCAACGCCAAGCTCACGGACGTCATCGAGAAAGTCGCGCCGGGGGTGATCGCGCGGCAATCGGTGTCGCAGCCGGTGCAGACCGGCCTCAAGGCGATCGACGCCATGGTGCCCGTCGGCCGCGGCCAGCGCGAACTGATCATCGGCGACCGCCAGACCGGCAAAACGGCGGTGGCGGTGGACACGATCATCAACCAGAAGGGCAAGGACCTGTTCTGCGTCTACGTCGCGATCGGACAGAAGGCCTCGACCGTCGCCAACGTGGTGCGCAAGCTGGAGGAGCACGGCGCGATGGCTTACACCATCGTTGTTGCCGCGACGGCGTCCGAATCCGCGGCAATGCAGTTCATTGCGCCGTACTCCGGTTGCACCATGGGCGAATACTTCCGCGACCGCGGCCAGGACGCGCTCATCATTTACGACGATTTGACCAAGCAGGCCTGGGCCTACCGGCAGGTTTCGCTGCTGCTGCGCCGCCCGCCGGGCCGCGAAGCCTATCCGGGCGACGTGTTCTACCTGCATAGCCGCCTGCTCGAGCGCGCTGCGCGCGTGAATCCGGACTATGTCGAGAAATTCACCAAGGGCGCGGTCAAGGGCAAGACGGGCTCGCTGACTGCGTTGCCGATCATCGAAACCCAGGCCGGCGACGTGACCGCGTTCGTACCGACCAACGTGATCTCGATCACAGACGGCCAGATCTTCCTTGAGACCGACCTCTTCAACGCCGGTATCCGGCCCGCGATCAATGCCGGCGTCTCGGTATCCCGGGTGGGCGGCGCCGCGCAGACTAAGATCATGAAGCGCAAGGACACAGGCGGCGGCGTGCGTCTCGCGCTCGCGCAGTACCGCGAACTCGCCGCCTTCGCGCAGTTTGCCTCCGACCTGGACGAGGCCACGCGCAAGCAGCTGGAACTCGGCCGCATGGTCACCGAACTCATGAAACAGGCCCAGTACCACCCGCAACAGGTGTGGGAGATGGCGCTGACGCTGTTCGCGGTCAACAATGGTTTTTTCAACGACATCGACGTCAAGAAAGCGCTTGCCGCCGAACGCTCGATGCGCGACTACGTGAAGGCCAAGTACGCGGACCTGATCAAGCGGATCGAGGACAAAAGCGATCTCCCGGCCGACGACGAGAAAGCGCTCAAGTCGGCGATCGAGGACTGGAAGAAGAACGGCACCTACTGAGCTGACACGCCATGCCGGGCACCAAAGAAATACGGGTGAAGATCAAGAGTGTGCAGAACACTCGGAAAATCACCAAGGCGATGGAGATGGTCGCCGCCTCGAAAATGCGCAAGGCGCAGGAGCGCATGCGCATGGCGCGTCCCTACGGGGAGAAAATCCGCAACGTGGCGGCGCACATCAGCCATGCCAACCCGGAATATCGCCATCCGTTCCTGGTATCGCGCGAAACCGCAAAGCGCGTCGGCCTGATCGTGATCACCACCGACAAAGGGTTGTGCGGTGCGCTCAACACCAACCTGCTGCGCATGGCGCTCAACCAGTACAAAACGTGGCAGGCGGAGGGCGGGGAAGTCGACGTCTGCTGCATAGGCAACAAGGGCTTCGGATTCATGCAGCGCCTGGGCGCGAACATCGTTTCGCACGCCATCCAGATCGGCGACCGGCCGCAGATGGACAAGCTGATCGGTACCGTCAAGGTGATGCTGGATGGTTACACCAAGGGCCGGTTCGATCGCCTGGTGATCGGCTATACGCGTTTCCTGAACACCATGAAGCAGGAGCCCGTCATCGAGCAGCTGCTGCCGCTTTCGGGCGAGCGCATGGGCGCGCCGGAGACAGTGTGGGACTACCTTTACGAGCCGGAAGCCAAGACGGTGCTCGATCAGGTGATGACGCGCTACATCGAGGCGATCATTTTCCAGGCGGTGGCCGAGAACATGGCGTCAGAGCAGTCGGCGCGCATGGTGGCGATGAAGGCCGCCTCCGACAACGCGCGCGACCTGATCGACGAGCTGACGCTGATCTACAACAAGAACCGCCAGGCCGGCATCACCAAAGAGCTTTCTGAAATTGTGGGCGGCGCTGCCGCCGTATAAAGGAACGAACCATGGCACAAGCACAAGGAACGATCGTTCAATGCGTCGGCGCAGTCACCGACATTGAATTCCCCCGCGACGGGATGCCAAAGGTCTACGACGCGCTCAAGCTCGCCGACACGGGCGAGGGCGGACTGGTCGAGAAGGGCCTCACTTTCGAAGTCGAGCAGCAGCTCGGCGACGGCGTGGTGCGCTGCATCGCGCTGGGATCCTCCGACGGCCTGCGCCGCGGCATGAAGGTGAACAACACCGGCGGGCCGATCTCGGTGCCCGTTGGCCTGGGCACGCTCGGCCGCATCATGGACGTGCTCGGCCGGCCGATCGATGACGGCGGCCCGATCAAGTCGGACAAACTGCGCTCGATCCATCAGGCGGCGCCGAAATTCGACGAGCTGTCGCCGTCGGTGGAGCTGCTCGAAACGGGCATCAAGGTAATCGACCTCATCTGCCCGTTCGCCAAAGGCGGAAAAATCGGCCTCTTCGGCGGCGCGGGCGTCGGCAAGACCGTGAACATGCTGGAACTGATCAACAACATCGCGACCCAGCACTCGGGCCTGTCGGTGTTTGCGGGCGTCGGCGAGCGCACCCGCGAGGGCAACGACTTCTATCACGAGATGATCGAAGCCGAAGTGGTCAAGCTCGACAACCTGACCGATTCGAAAGTGGCGATGGTGTTCGGCCAGATGAACGAGCCCCCGGGCAACCGCCTGCGCGTGGCGCTGACGGGCCTCACGATGGCCGAGAGTTTCCGCGACGAGGGCCGCGACATCCTGTTCTTCGTCGACAACATCTACCGCTTCACGCTGGCGGGCACCGAAGTATCCGCGCTGCTCGGCCGGATGCCTTCCGCAGTGGGCTATCAGCCGACGCTGGCCGAGGAAATGGGCCGCTTGCAGGAGCGCATCACCTCGACCAAGGTCGGCTCGATCACTTCGATTCAAGCCGTATATGTGCCTGCCGATGACTTGACCGACCCGTCGCCTGCGACAACCTTCGGCCACCTCGACGCGACCGTCGTGCTGTCGCGCGACATCGCCTCGCTCGGCATCTATCCGGCCGTGGACCCGCTCGACTCCACCTCGCGCCAGGTCGACCCGAACACCATCGGCGAAGACCATTACAACACCACGCGCTCGGTGCAGGCGACCCTGCAGCGCTACAAGGAACTGCGCGACATCATCGCCATCCTGGGCATGGACGAACTCGCGCCCGAGGACAAGCTCGCGGTATCCCGCGCGCGGAAAATCCAGCGCTTCCTGTCGCAGCCCTTCACGGTGGCGCAGAACTTCACCGGCACCCCGGGCAAGTATGTTTCTCTCAAGGACACCATCAAGGGCTTCAAGATGATCGTCAACGGCGAGTGCGACGCGCTGCCGGAGCAGGCCTTCTACATGGTCGGCGCGATCGAGGAAGCGTTCGAGAAAGCGAAAACGCTCCAGTAATGGCTGCCGCCACTATTCACGTCGACGTCGTCAGCGCCGAAGCTGCGATATTTTCTGGCGAGGCGGAGTTCGTCGTGCTGCCCGGCGAATCGGGCGAGCTCGGCATCTACCCGCGCCATACGCCGCTGATCACGCGCATCAAGGCGGGCACGGTGGAGATCACGCCGCCTGGCGGCGGTGAAAAGCAGACGATTTTCGTCGCGGGCGGCATCCTCGAAGTGCAGCCGAAGGTAATCACCGTGCTCGCCGACACCGCGATCCGCGGTGCCGATCTCGACGAAGCGAAGGCCAACGAAGCGATCAAGCGGGCCGAGGAAGCGCGCGCCAGCGCGAAGGACAAGCAGGAAATTGCGACGGTCGAAGGAGAACTCGCGATGCTTGCCGCGCAGATCGCGGCCATCCGCAAGCTGCGCAAGAAGTAGGGGAAATCCTATCTGGGAGGAGGGGGTATGAAGCGCGTGCTGCGCCTGCTGGCGCTGGTAGTTGTGGGCATTTTGCTGTCCGCCTGCGTGCCCACGATGTACGTCGATAAAACCTTGCCGCCGGCGTCCAAAAGCGACGTCGCCACGACGGCGGCACCGCAGCCGGTCCAATTGCTTTACGAATTTCAGACCCGGGGCTCCGCCAACGCGCGTGCTACTGAAAGCACCCGAGAGCGGGTTTTCAACGTGGCCAAGGAATCAGGACTATTTTCGGTTGTTTCCGGAGAGCCGCAGGCAAACCAGCACCGGCTCACCGTGGTGATCAATAACGTGCCCATTACTCAGGACGCCGTTTCCAAGGGCGTCGGCGTAGGACTGACTTTCGGTCTGGTCGGGGCCGTCGTCACCGACGGTTACGAGTGCAAGGCAGTCCTGACCATTCCTGGCGCGGCGCCGGTTACGCTGGAATACAGGCACGCGATTCATTCCGCCCTCGGCAATACCGCGCCGCCGCCAGGCCTGACTCCAGAGCCTTCGCCCCGGGATGCGGTTACAAAGCTGCTGAACCAATTGATGTGGTCGATCATGCGGGACCTGTCGAAATCCAATCTTCTGTGACTGGCGGGTACTCAATGATCAAGATGCCGGGCTTGCTGCTGATTCTTGGATTCACGGTTTTTCTGGGTGCATGCACAACGGTGGCCCCGCCCTATGCGGCGTCGGTCTCGAATGTCGATGTGACCGCCAAACTGGCGGGGCCTGTCGCCGTGGGCAGGTTCGAGTTTGAGAAGGGGCGCGAGGCCGAGCTGAACAGCGTTGGCGCGCGCGCGGGCGTCTTCGTATCGCCGATCAACAATTCCTATGCCGATTACTTCGGCGACGCGGTGACCAAGGAACTCAAGGCGGCGGGCAAATTCGACGCCTCGTCCCCGCAAGTGCTGACCGGCGTGCTGATGAAGAATTACCTCACCGCCGCCGGCGCCCAGATCAATCAATCGGATCTGCAGGTCCGGTTCAGGCTTGCGCAGGGGGGAAGCACGCTTTACGACAAGCTGATCCAGGCGCAGAACCAGTGGGAATCTTCCCTCATGGGCGCGATTGCCATCCCGCGCGCGCTGGACAACTATGTCGCGACCATACAGAAGCTGATAAGCAATCTGTTCTCGGACCCTGATTTCATCCGCGCCTCCGCGGCGAAGTAGGCGCCGCCTCTTTTCCAGGTATCTATGAACCCCGCCTCAATCAGCGGGGCGCGGTCGCGTATGGCTCGTCTTCCGCGACAAATTCGGTTTCTTTCACCGCCTCCGCGCTCCAGGCCTCGACCCCCGGAGATTCGAGCAAGGCCTGCTGGTACTCCCGCGCGGCGCCTTTCAATTCGACGCCATAGGTCACCAGGCGCGTCGCCACCGGCGCATAGAACGCGTCCGCCGCACAGAATTCGCCGAACAGGTACGGATGCTTCGCCGCCGCCCACAGGGTGTCGATCCGGGCGATGTCCTTGGCCACCTTCTCGTTCATTCCCTTGCCGGGATAGCGGCCGCGGATATTCATCGGCATCGCGCCGCGGAACTCGCGGAAGCCCGCGTGAAATTCAGCGCACAGCGACCGTGCCCGTGCGCGCGCCCGCGCGTCGCCCGGCCAGACGGCGGCTGCCGGGAACAGCTCATCTAACCGTTCCATGATGGCGAGGGTATCCCAGGTGGCGAAGCCCTTGCCGGGCTCGCCTTCCCAAAGAACCGGGACCATGCGCGAAGGCGAGAGCCGGCCGATATTGTCGCTCCAGTCCTTCGAATTGAACTTCATCAGCCTTTCCTGAAACGGCAGCTTCAATCCGCGCAGCAGCACCCAGGGCCGCATGGACCAGGAAGAGTAATTTTTGTTGGCGATGACCAAAGTAAGCGAGGCGCTCATGCCCGGCATTCTATAGGTCGTCGCCGAAGCGGGCGGGCGTCGCCGTGGCCGTGTCCCGACCCTCCTTTCCGGGCCGCAGCGCGCCCGCCCCCGCGGTTCCTCAGGTTCGGCGCGAGAGCGCCATGACCAGCCATGCCATCAGACGCTGCGCGCGGCTTGCGCGGTGAAGCAACGCGACTCCCGCGGGAAGCGCGCATTCGACGCCGAGCGCGATGTCGCCGTATTTCATCCCGCTGGTCATGCCGCGAGCAGCATGGTTGCGCCCGCCAGGACGATGGCAACGAAAGTGCCGATTGCGGCTGCGAGCACGATCTGGGCGGCGAGTTCCACGGCGAACATCCTGGTCTTGACCATGATCCGGCTCCTTGTTGACGCCTGCATTTCATTCCTCAAACGGGCGCACGCAGGGTTCGCGGAATGGCAAAGCAGGGAACAAAAATGCGGAAAAAATGACGGCGGGGCCTGGGGTATAGTCGCCGCATGGCCCGCCGCATCGCGATCGTCGAGGATGATGCCGCCATTCGCGCCAACTACGCCGAAGCGCTCAAGCGCCATGGCTACGAGGTGTCCGCCTACGCTGGACGGCGCGAGGCGCTGGAAGCGCTGCGCGGCCGCCTGCCCGATCTCGCGATCATCGACATCGGGCTGGGAGACGAGGCCGAGGGTGGCTTTGCGCTGTGCCGCGACCTGCGCGCTCTCTCGCCGCAGCTGCCGATCGTGTTTCTCACCGCGCACGATTCCGACTTCGACGTCGTATCCGGGCTGCGGCTGGGGGCCGACGACTACCTCACAAAGGGCGTCAGTCTGCCGCACCTGATGGCGCGGATCGGGGCGTTGTTCCGGCGGGTGGACGCGCTGGCTGAAACCAGGCCGGTCGAGGAGCGCATCGTACGCGGTGCGCTCGAGCTGGATCTCAAGCGATTCAGCGCGCTATGGAAGGGCGGCCGGGTCGAGCTCACGCTGACCGAATTCTGGATCGTGCATTCGCTTGCGCGCCATCCGGGCCACGTCAAGAACCGCGATCAGTTGATGCGCGATGCGGAACTGGTGGTGGACGATGCCACCGTTACTTCCCACGTGAAACGCGTGCGCGCCAAATTCCTGGCCACAGACCCGGCTTTCGACGGAATCGAGACTGCCTACGGCCTCGGTTACCGCTGGAAAGCCTAGAACATGAAACGATTTCCGCTGCGCGCCAAACTGGCGCTGGTCGCGCTTGCGCTATTGGTGCTGCCATGGGCCGGCTGGCGCTATGTGCGCGAAATGGAGCGCTTCCTCCTGGCGGCGCAGGAAGAAGCTCTGATGGCGACGGCGCGCGCGGTGGCCACCGCCCTGCACGAAAGGCCGCAGCTGCTGGCCTACCGTTCGCGCGGCGAATCCGAGCTGCAGCGCGAAGCAGAGCAGGAACTGCAGCGCCTGACCGGCGGCGTGATCGCGCACGAAGAATCCGCGCGCGAAGATGCCACCGACGCCGAGATCGCCGCGATCCTGAAGGGGCTGGAACGGTCAAGCTCGCGCATCTGGGTGGTGAGCCGCGACTATCACGTACTCGCACTTGCCGGCAGCCTCAAGCGCCCCGATCTGCCGCCGCCCAGCATCGCCGAGCGCATGTTTGGCTGGCTGCTCGCGCCGCCGACCGAAGAGTTCGACGATGCGATTGCCGAAGACGCGGTCGCCGCCGGGCGCGAAGTCACCGGCGCACTGCAGGGCGCGGCCGGCACGCGCACGCGCAATACGCGGGATGGACGCGCGGTGGTGGTTTCAGCGGCGTACCCGATCTGGGTGGGCGATCAGGTGGATGGTGCGGTCGTTGTCGAGGAAACGACCAACCGGATCGCCTCGCTGCGCAGCCAGGCGCTGGAACGGCTTCTGGTGGTGACGATGGTCCTGTTTGCGCTGGTCGCCGCGATGCTGCTCTGGTTCGCGACGCGCATCTCGAACCGGATCCGGCGGCTGAGCGACGAGGCCGAAGCGGCGATCGATGCGCGCGGGCGGGTGACGCGCCTGGCCACGGCCTCGGACGCCCGCGATGAAATCGGCGACCTATCGCGCAGCTTCACCACAGTGCTGGGGCGGCTCGCGCGCTACAACGCCTATCTGGAATCCCTCGCGGGCCGCTTGTCGCACGAATTGAGAACCCCGGTCGCTGTAGTACGCTCTTCCCTCGAGAACCTGCGAGCCGCGCGAACACCCGAGGAGACGCGCACCTACGTAGAGCGCGCGGAGGAAGGACTCGCGCGCCTGAGCACCATCCTTTCGCGCATGACTGAGGCCAGCCGCCTGGAACAGAGCCTCTCGGCAGCGACGCGGGAGAGTTTCGACGCCGCCACGGTCGTGCGAGGCTGCGTCGAAGGCTATCGTCTGGCTTATGCACCGAGGATCTTCGAGCTCACGATACCGGCCGAGTCTGTGCCGGCCTCCGGTTCGGCGGACCTGCTGGCGCAGATGCTCGACAAGCTGGTGGAAAACGCGGTGGATTTCGCCGCGGCCGGGACTGCGATCCGCATCTCGCTCGGAGCCGGTGGGCGCCTGCGCATAGAAAACCAGGGGCCGCCGCTGCCGGATGCCATCCGGGATTCGCTGTTCGATTCCATGGTTTCGCAGCGCGGCGAGCGCTCGGCCGGCGTGCCGCACCTCGGACTGGGACTCTACATCGCGCGCCTGATCGCGGAGTTCCATGGCGGCAGCCTGCGCGCGGAAAACCTGCCGGGCGGCGGCGTCGCCTTCGAAGTGGCGCTCGCAAGGGCCGCCTAAGCGCATAGCGCGCACCTTATAATTCCGCGCTTGCAACCGCACGTCCTCTCGGAAAATAGCTACGACCTGCTGGTTGTCGGCGGCGGTATCAATGGCGCCGGCATCGCGCGGGATGCGGCGGGCCGCGGCCTTTCGGTATTGCTGGTGGAGAAGGGCGATCTGGCCGGCGCAACCTCGTCTTCGTCCTCGAAGCTGATCCACGGTGGGCTGAGATACCTCGAACACTACGAGTTCCGGCTGGTGGCCGAAGCGCTCGCCGAGCGCGAAGTGCTGCTGAAGGTGGCCGCGCATCTGGTCTGGCCGGCGCGCTTCGTCATGCCGCACGTTCCCGAGCTGCGGCCGCGCTGGATGATCCGCGCCGGGTTGTTCCTGTACGACCACCTGTCGCGCCGCGCCAGCCTGCCGGGCTCGAGGGCGATCCGGCTGGACGGGCCGCCGTACAACTCGGGCCTAAAGCCGCAGCTAAAACACGGATTCATCTATTCCGATTGCCGCGTGGACGACGCGCGCCTGGTGGTGGCAAACGCGATGGATGCCCGCGCGCGCGGTGTGCGGGTGCTGACGCGCACCGAATGCCTGAAAGCCAAGAGAGATGCGGGGCGCTGGCAGGCAGGGTTGTCGAACGGCGAGCAGGTAAGCGCCAAAGCCATCGTGAACGCGGCGGGGCCGTGGGTAAAAGCAGTCCTCAACGGCCATCTGTCCCAGCCCTCGCGCGACGAGGTGCGCCTGGTGAAAGGCAGCCACATCGTGCTGCCCAGGCTGTACGAGGGCGAACACGCTTTCATCCTGCAGAACGACGACCGGCGTGTCATTTTCATGATTCCCTACGGCGACCTGCACACATTGGTCGGCACCACGGACATCCCTGTCGCGGGCGAATATGCGCAACCGGAAGCGGATGCGGAGGAAGTCGACTACATGTGCCGTGCAGTGAACCGCTACCTCGCGCGTCCGGCAAGGCCGGAGGACGTGGTGTGGAAATATTCGGGTGTGCGCCCGCTTTACGACGACGGCACCGCCGATCCGTCAGCGGTGACGCGCGATTACACCTTGCGCGTGGACGACGACGCGGGAACGGCGCCGGTGTTGTCGGTGTTCGGCGGCAAGATCACCACCTACCGGCGCCTGGCGGAGCAGGCGATGGAAAAGCTTGCCCCCTATTTCCCCGGCATCAAGCCGGCCTGGACGCATCACACGCCGTTGTCGGGCAGCGATTTCGGCGGTGTACCACGGGTCGAAGCGCGCGACGCGTTCTTCGGCAGCCACTCGCATATTCCCGAGGCGACGCTGCGGCCCATCTTCCGGCGTCACGGCACGAATGCCCAGGCGGTGGTCGGCGACGGCGACCTCGGGGAGGATCTGGGCGCCGGCCTTACCGAGCGCGAAGTGCGCTACTTCGTCGAGCACGAGTGGGCGCAGACCGCGGAGGATGTGCTGTGGCGCCGCACCAAGGCCGGGCTGCTGATGAGTCAGACCCAACGCGAGCGGGTGGCGAAAGTGCTTGGCAGGGCATGAAGCTGCTCGCTCAGCTGCCCAATGCGCGCCGCCTGCGCGGACTGCTGTTCGACATTGACGAGACACTCACTACCGAAGGCAAGCTCACGGCGGAGGCCTATGCCGCCATGGAACGCCTGAAAAACGCCGGCAAGATCGTGGTGCCCATCACCGGGCGCCCCGCCGGCTGGTGCGATCACATCGCGCGCATGTGGCCGGTGGATGCCGTGGTTGGCGAAAACGGCGCCTTCTATTTCCGCCACGCGCAAGGCAAGATGCTCCGGCGCTTTCAGGACGACGAACAGACCCGGGCCAGCAACCGTGCGCGGCTGCAGGCGATCGGCAGGCGGATTCTCGACCAGGTTCCCGGTTGTGCGCTCGCCTCCGACCAGCCCTACCGCGAGACCGATCTCGCCATCGATTTCTGCGAAGACGTGCCACCGTTGCCCCTGGAGACCGCCGAACGCATCGCCGCTCTGATGCGCGCTGCGGGCCTTGGCGCGAAAATCAGCTCGATCCATGTCAACGGTTGGTTCGGCAGCTATGACAAGCTCGCGATGACGAAGCAGCTCTTCGCGGAAGTTTTCATATGCAGTCCCGCTATGCTGAAACAGGATTTCGCTTTTGCCGGAGATTCGCCGAACGATGCGCCGATGTTCGCCTGGTTCGACAACTCGGTCGGGGTGGCGAACATCACCCGCTTCGCCGGGAAAATAGAAGCACTGCCCAAGTACGTTACCCGTGGCGCTGCCGGCGTGGGATTCGCGGAACTCGTCGCGCATCTGCTCCGGGAGGATTGATGGAGTGGTGGCTGGCTTACCTCGCGATAGGCGTTGCGGTCGGTTTTCTCGCGGGGCTGTTCGGCATCGGTGGCGGCATGATCATGGTGCCCATGCTGGTGTTTGTTTTTACCGCAAAGGGTTTTCCGGCCTGGCACATGATGCATCTGTCGTTAGCCACCTCGATGGCGACCATCGTATTTACTTCTCTCTCCAGCGTGCGCGCCCATCACCGGCACGGCGCGGTCGACTGGGCGGTGGCGCGCGCTATGGCTCCGGGGATCGTCGTCGGCGCACTTTCCGCGACGTTGGTCGCCGGATTCGTCCCGACCAGGCCGCTGGCGGTTTTCTTCACCGGCTTCATGTTTTACGCTGCCGCGCGGATGTTCATCGAAGTAAAGCCCAAACCTTCGCGGCAGCTCCCCGGGGCGGCGGGTTTGTTCGGTGTCGGGGCGGGAATCGGTGCCCTGTCCAGCGTGCTCGCCGCCGGCGGTGCGTTTCTGTCCATCCCGTTTCTAGCCCGGTGCAACGTGCCGCTGAAACGCGCCATCGGCACCGCGGCGGCGAACGGATTCCCGATCGCGGTTGCAGGTACGGCGGGCTATATCCTGAATGGCATGCGCGTCACGGGTCTGCCCGAAGGCAGCCTGGGCTTCGTCTATCTTCCCGCGCTCGGGATCATCGTCCTTGCCAGCATGACGACCGCGCCCCTTGGCGCGCGGCTCGCGCACCGGCTGCCGGTACAGCGCTTGCGTTTCGTGTTTGCATTGATGCTGCTGGCGATCGCACTGCGCATGCTCGCGAACCTCTGGTAGATTGCCTCACGTTTTTCCAGGAGCGCGTCATGGCCGGTCCGCTGTCGCATGTCCGAGTTCTCGATCTGTCCCGTGTGCTGGCGGGTCCTTGGGCGGGCCAGAACCTGGCGGACCTGGGTGCCGAGGTCATCAAGGTGGAACGGCCCAAGGTCGGCGACGATTCACGCGCCTTTGGACCGCCCTGGGTGAAGGACAGGGACGGCCGCGAGACGAAGGACTCGGCCTATTTCACCTCGGCCAACCGCGGCAAGAAGTCCATCACGGTGAATGTCGCCAAACCCGAGGGCCAGGAGCTCATCCGCAAGCTGGCGGGCAAGTGCGACGTTCTGATCGAGAACTACAAGTATGGTGATCTGGCGCGCTACGGCCTGGGCTATGAAGATCTCAAGGGAATGAATCCCCGCCTTGTCT
Organism: Burkholderiales bacterium; assembly: GCA_035308765.1. GTDB lineage: Bacteria > Pseudomonadota > Gammaproteobacteria > Burkholderiales > SG8-39 > RBG-16-66-20. Next base: position 39,634 of record DATGGA010000012.1, on the reverse strand, counting down.
ATTGCTCGGTAACCGGATTCGGCCAAACCGGGCCGTACCGGGAGCGTCCCGGGTACGATTTCATGATCCAAGGTATGGGCGGAATGATGAGCGTCACCGGGGAGCCCGACGGCGCGCCCGGAGGCGGACCGCAGCGCGCCGGCGTGCCGATCGCCGACATCATCACCGGCATGTATGCCTCGATCGCGATCTGCGCCGCGCTCGCGCACCGCGCGGAAACGGGCGCCGGCCAGCATCTCGATCTCGCGCTGCTGGATTCGCAGATCGCGCTGCTTGCATACCAGAACACCAACTATTTCTCCACCGGCAGGCCGCCCAAACGCATCGGCAATCTGCATCCGAACATCGTGCCCTACCAGCCGTTCCGCTCGAGTGACGGCGAAGTGATCGTCGCCTGCGGCAACGACAATCTATTCAGGAAATTTTGCGAAGCGGCGGATTGCACTGCTCTTGCGCAGGACCCGCGCTTTGCCACCAACGGCAAGCGCGTGGAAAACCGCGCCGAAATCACCCGGCTGATCCAGGAAATCTTCGTCCGCAAAACCACCGCCGAATGGCTCGAATTGCTGGAGGCGGCGGGGGTGCCGAACGGCCCGATCAATGACCTGGCCCAGGTTTTCGACGAGCCCCAGGCGAAGGCCCGCGGCGTGAGGATCGAACTGGACCACGCCGCCGCCGGCAAACTGCCGCTGGTGGCGAGCCCGATGCGGTTTTCCGGGACGCCGCTCGAATACCGGCTGGCGCCGCCGCTGCTGGGCGAGCAAACGGATCAGGTCTTGGGCGAAATGCTTGGTTTAGGTGCAAATGAAATCGCCAAACTGCGGCGTGACGGCGTTGTCTAAGGAGTAAGGGCGCCAAGCACGCGTTTACGTTGCAAAGCAGCATGCGCCCATATCCGTCGCGCCCGTACTCACCCCGTATATACGGTGCGCGGCAAAGTCTAAAATACGGGCCCGTTCTCTCCTGGAGGAGGATCGCATCATGACAGTCAGCAGACGTTCCGTATTGAAGAGTCTCGCCGCCGTGCCCGCGGCAATGGTTGCGTCCCGGTACGCCGGCGCCGCAGACGCCAGGGTCATCAAGATCTCCCATCAATTTCCCGGCGGGACGATCGACAGCGGTGATTTCCGCGACCGGCTGACGCGCAAGTTCGCGGTCGAAGTCGAAAAGCGCACCAACGGCTCGCTCAAATTCGAAATCTATCCCGGTTCGTCGCTGATGAAAACGGTGGCGCAGTTCTCGGCGCTGCGCAAGGGCGCGCTGGACATGAGCCTGTATCCGTTGGCCTATGCGGGCGGCGAAGTGCCGGAATTGAACATCGGCCTGATGCCCTGCATGGTGACTTCCTATGAGCAGGGTTTCGCCTGGAAGAAGGCGCAGATCGGCCGCGAGCTCGTCAAGCTGCTGGAGGCGAAGGGCGTCAAGATGGTGACGTGGATCTGGCAGGCGGGCGGCACCGCTTCGCGCGCCGCGCCGGTGGTGGAACCGAACGACGCAAAGGGACTCAAGATCCGCGGCGGCAGCCGCGAAATGGACCTGATGCTGAAAGAGGCGGGCGGCATTATCTCCAGCGTACCCTCGAACGAGATCTACCCAGCCATGCAGACCGGGTCGCTCGACGCGGCCGTCACCTCCTCGACCAGCCTGATTTCGTTCCGCCTGGAAGAGATATCCAAGGCGCTTACGTCCGGAAGGGGCAAGAGCTTCTGGTACATGCTGGAGCCGCTCATCATGTCCAAGGACGTCTACGACTCCCTCAACCCCGCGCAGCAGAAGGCGATCGCCGACGTGGGCCAGGAGCTGGAAACCTTCGCCACATCGTCGGCGCGGATCGACGATGAAGCGGTCGTCGCCGTCTACAAAAAGGCGGGGGCAAAAGTCGCCGACATGGACGACGCCACGGTCAACCGCTGGCGCAAGATCGCCGAGACGGCGGCATGGGTCGACTTCACCAAACGCAACGCCGAATGTGATCGTTTCCTGAAGATGGCGAAGGCCGTCGCTTGAGCGGTCCGGCGCGCGCCGCCGCCGCGCTGCTTGGCAGGGCGAATGCGGCGGCGGCGGTGCTGAGCGCCGTCGCCACCGGCATTGCCGGCTGCGTGCTGACCTGGGAAGCGACGGCGCGCTATCTATTCAAGATCCCGAGCGACTGGCAGGACGAGCTTTCGGTCTTTCTCCTGGTCGGGGCGACTTTTCTTTCCGCTGCCTGGGTGCAGGAACGCCGGGGCCATGTCGGCATCCAGGCGCTCAGCGCGGTCCTGCCGCCCGCCGCCGAACGGATCCGGCGCTTCCTGAGCGATGTGGCGACGCTGCTATTTTGCCTGTTCTTCTGCTGGAAATCCTGGTCTCTGCTGGTGGATGCGGTGAGGGACGGCCAGACCAGCAATTCCGCCTGGGGCGCGCCGTTGTGGATCCCGTATGGCTGCATGGCGGTGGGCATGACGCTGGTGGTGTTCCAGGTGCTGCTGCAGGTTCTGTCCCGCGAAGAGCTGTCGCGCGCCGGCTGACCATGACGACGCTGCAGGTCGGCCTGCTCTACGGGGGCGCGACCCTCCTGATCCTTTTTTCGGGCATGCCCATCGCCTTCGCGCTGGGCGCGGTAGCCACCGTGTTCATGATGGCGTTCATGCCGCATGCTTCGCTCGACAGCGTGGCGCAGAACGTCTACGAGGAGATGGCGAGCATCACGCTGCTCACCATCCCGCTGTTCATCCTGAAAGGCGCGGCCATCGGCAAGTCGCGCGCCGGCCGCGACCTGTATTCCGCACTGCACGTGTGGCTGCACAAGGTTCCGGGCGGGCTCGGGATCGCCGTGACGCTTGCCTGCGGGCTGTTTGCGGCAATGGCCGGCTCGAGCGCCGCCACCTGTTCGGCGATCGGCAGCTCGGCGATACCGGAAATGCGGGAGCGCGGCTACTCGGAGCGCCTGGCGACAGGTCTGGTCGCTGCGGGAGGCACCCTCGGCATCCTGCTGCCGCCGTCGATTACCCTCATTCTTTACGCCGTCGCCGCGGAGCAATCGCTCGGCCGGTTATTCCTTGCCGGCATCGGTCCGGGGGTCCTGCTGGTCGTCCTGTTCGCAACCTACGGCATGTTTCGCTACAACTACGAGCATCGCATCGCGCTGGCGCATGCCGACGCGGGCGGCAGCCGGGCGCGCATACTGCAGGTCGACAGTTATACGCTGCGCGAGCGTCTGGAAGCGATTCCCCGGGTGCTGCCGTTTCTGATCCTGCTCCTCGGCGTAATGCTGGCCCTCTACGGCGGCTTCGCCACGCCGTCGGAGACGGCGGGCCTGGGTGCAGTGCTCGCACTCATTCTCATCGCCGCAATCTACGGCGCCTGGCACTTCGCGGACCTGAAGCCGATCTTCGCCAGCACGCTGTCGGAGGCGACCATGATCATGATGATTGTCGGCATGTCGCTGCTCTACTCGTACGTGATGAGCTATCTGCACATCAGCCAGAGTGCGGCGGAGTGGGTAGTGTCGCTGCACCTGTCCAGATGGGTGCTGTTCTTCGCGGTGGTCGTCCTGGTCGTGGTACTCGGTTTTTTCCTTCCACCGGTGAGCATCATATTGATGACGGCGCCCATCATTCTGCCGCCGCTCAGGGCGGAAGGCTTCGACCTGATCTGGTTCGGCGTGGTGATGTCGGTGGTCATGGAGATGGGCCTCATCCATCCGCCGGTCGGCCTGAACATATTCGTCATCAACAAGATCGCGCCGGACATCAAGCTCGGGGACATCGTCTGGGGCACGCTGCCGTTCGTGTTCCTGATCATGCTCGCCGTGGTGATTCTCTGCGTGTTCCCCGAGATCGCGACCGGCTTGCCGGATCACTTCATGGGGGCGGCAACCGCCCGCTGAGCTAGCGGCCCTTGAACTCGGGTTTCTTCTTCGCCAGAAACGCCGCCACCCCGGCGCGGAAATCCTCGGTATCGAAGCAGGCATACCCTTCGTCGCGTTCCTCTTCGGTCAGCGGTCTCGGATCCAGCAGGCGGTGGATGAATTTCTTGTGCCAGCGCGCGACCAGCGGCGCGCCGTCGGCGATGCGGCGCGCGGCGGCATACGCTTCCTCGACCACGCCGGTATCCGCGACTACTCTCGATACCAGTCCTTTCTCGTAAGCTTCGCGAGCGCCCCAGATGCGCCCCTCGAGCAGAATTTCCAGCGACGCGGCCGGTCCGATGACACCCATCATGGCCCGCAGTTCGTCGTAGGACTCCGTCAGCCCCAGGTTTTTCACCGGCACGCCGAAGCGCGCCGAATCGTTGCAGATGCGCAAATCGCACTGGGAAGCGACCAGCAGGCCGCCGCCGACGCACGCTCCCTGGATCAGCGCGACGGTGGGATGACGGCACTCGGCCACCGCGTGCATCCAGCCGATGCCGCCACGGCTGTAGGCCTTCGCCTGCTGTGAGTTCGCCCGTTCGGCATGGAATTCGGCAATGTCGGCGCCGGCAGCGAAGGCCTTGTCGCCCGCGCCGCGCAGCACGATGCAGCGCAGGCTGTCATCGGCGCCCAGATCGCGCATGGCGCCGCCAAGCTGCGCCCACATCGTCTTGTCGAGCGCGTTCATGCGCCCTGGATTGGACAGCGTGACGGTAGCCACGCCGCCATCGCGCTCGACGAGGATTTCGCCGCTCATGTGCCGCGCGCGAAAACGAGCCGGATCCGCTTGATCCCGCCGGCAATGAGCGGCCAGAGGAGCAGGACGAGGGCCAGGGAGGCAATCGTGCCCACCAGGCCGTTGGACCAGAACACGCGCATATCGCCCTCGGCGCCGATCATCGACAGCCGGAAAGAATCCTCGGCGCGATTGCCGAGTACCAGTGCGAGCGTGAACGGGGCAAGCGGGATGCCGATTTTCTTGAATACATAGCCGGCGACGCCGAAGACGAGCATCAGCCAGATGTCGAACATGGCGTTCTGGATTGCAAAGGCGCCGATCGCGCAGGACACCACGATCATCGGCGCGATTGCCGCGAACGGCACCCGCAGCACGGCGGCGAACAGCGGCACGGTCGTGAGCACCAGGACGAGGCCGACCACATTGCCCAGGTACATCGACGCGATCAGTCCCCAGACGAATTCCTTGTGCTCGACGAACAGCAAGGGGCCGGGGTTGAGCCCCCAGACCATCAGCCCGCCAAGCAGGATCGCCGCGGTGCCCGAACCGGGAATGCCGAGCGCAAGCATCGGCAGCAGCGCCGACGTGCCAGACGCATGCGCCGCCGTCTCGGGCGCGAATACGCCTTCGATGCGGCCCTTGCCGAACGATTCCTTGTCCTTGGAGAAGCGCTTGGCGAGGTTGTAGCTCATGAAGGAGGCCGCGATCGCCCCGCCCGGCGTGATGCCTAGCCAGCAGCCAATCACCGACGAGCGCAGCAGCGTCACCCAATACCGCGGCATCTCCTTCCACACTTTCAGCACCACCCGCAGGCTGATCTTGGCGGCATGGCCGCGCAGCGCCAGACGCTCCTCCATCGTCAGCATGATTTCGCTGATGCCGAACAGCCCGATGACCGCCACCAGAAAGTTGATGCCGCGCAGCAGATCGCTGGAACCGAAAGTCATGCGCAACTGGCCGGATACGGTATCCATGCCGACTCCGGCAAGCAGCAGGCCGAGCGCCATGGAAACGACGATCTTGTGCTTCTCCTCGCGGCCCAGTCCGATGAACGAGCAAAAGGTGAGGAAATAGACCGCAAAAAATTCCGGCGGCCCGAATCTCAACGCAAAGGAAGCGATGCCGGGCGCAAGGAACGTGATCAGCAGCACCGCGACCAGCGAGCCGATGAAGGACGAGGTAAAGGCCGCCGTCAGCGCTTCCGCAGCTCTGCCTTGCTGGGCCATCGGGTAACCGTCGAACGTCGTCGCCACCGACCAGGCCTCGCCCGGGATGTTGAAAAGGATCGAGGTGATCGCGCCGCCGAACAGCGCGCCCCAGTAGATGCAGGAGAGCATCACGATGGCCGAGGTCGGATCCATCGTGAAGGTGAGCGGCAGCAGGATGGCGACACCGTTCGGACCGCCGAGGCCCGGCAGGACGCCGACAAAAATGCCGAGCACCAGTCCGACCATCATCAGCGCAAGCGTCTTCCATGTCAGCAGGACGCCGAAGCCGTAAAGCAGAAGACCGAAAGCCTCCATCGCGCGCTAGTGGCCGAACAGGGCTTCCAGCGGCCCTTTGGGCATGATGACGTCGAACGCGATCTCGAAGGTGACGAACATGACGAGCGAGAACAGGAACGCCGTGAGCAGCGCCTTCCAGGCCGCAATGCGTCCGATGAACGTCATGAAGCCCACGATCAACAGAAGACTGGCCACGTAGAGCCCGAGCCACTGCGTAAACAGGCAGAACAGCAGGGTAGGTGCGAAAACCTGCATCACGCGGCGCAGCTGGTCGCGCGTGACGAAGGTTTCGCGCGCCTGCCTGCGCGCCAGGAACTCCTTGCCGATGCCGTACAGGCAGGCGCCGGCGAGTATGACCGAGAGGTAGAACGGGAAATAGCCGGCTTGCGGTCCGGTCGAATCCCAGGACATGCCGGTGCGCCAGTTGTCGAACGCCAGCAGCGCCGCCAGCGCCAGCAACAGGATCGAGACGACTATATCGACGGTGCGCCTAGTAGCCACCGCCGGCGAGTCGTCCGCCGGCGCAGCTGGGTCTTCGACGACGATTTCGGCTTCGGGCTTCGACACCTTAGTTCGCGACGAAGCCCGCCTCGGTCATCAGGTTCTTGTTGAGCGCCTCGTCCTCCTCGAGGAACTTCAGCATGTCCTTGCCGGTTAGGAAGATCGGCTTGAGCGCCTGCTTCTCCATATAGTCCTTGTATTCGGCCGTCTCGGTCACCTTCTTGAACAGGTTGACGTAGAAAGCGGTTTCTTCGGGCGTCGCCTTGCCGGGCAGAAACATGGCGCGCAGCATCAGATACTGCACGTCGACGCCCTGGTCCTTGCAGGTCGGGATATCGTTCCATGACATGGTGTCGGTGACCTTGGCCTTGTACTGGATGCGTTCCTTGTCGAACACGCAGAGCGGGCGCACCTGGCCGGCGCGCCAGACCTCGAGATTCTCCGACGGATTGTTGACGTTCGATTGCGTGTGGTCGCCTACCAGTTGCGTGGCCGCCTCGCCGCCCGATTTGTAAGGCAGGTAGGCGAACTTCGCGCCGGTCTTTTTTTCCAGGAACACGGTGAGCACGTGATCCTCGCGCTTGGAACCGGTGCCGCCCATCTTGTAGGGTGGATTCGCCTTTTTGGCCGCGTCGGCGAATTCTTTCACGGTCTTGGCGGGATTTTGCGTATTCGTCCACAACACGAACTGGTCGAGCGCAATCACCGACACCGGCGTGAGTTCGCGCCAGTTGAACGGGATCTTGGCCGACAGCGGCAGCATGTAGATGAGCGAATACGCGATGAGAACCTTGTTGGCGTCGCCTGCGCTCGATTTCATGTACATCAGCGCCTCGGCGCCCGAGGCGCCGCCCTTGAGCGAGACCACCATCGGCTGCTTCATCAGATTGTTCTTCTGGATGGCCGCTTGCATCATCCTCGCCATCTGGTCGGAAGCCCCGCCGGCGCCAGCGGCGACGACGATCTCGACCGGCTTGGTCGGCTCCCAGGCGAATGCGGGTGCGGTGGCGAGCGCGAGACTGGCAAGCGCGCCCGCGAAAAAATCCAGTTTTCTCCTCATGTCACTCCTCCTTTTTTTGGGTTTGCGAAATTGCCTAGGCAGCTTGCCGTGCCGGCGTCTTGGCGCAGCCCGCAAGGTAATCCATCGCCGCCTGTACGCCTTCCTTCTTGATTGGAACGCCTGCGAGCTCCAGGCCCATCTCGCATCCTGCGAGTGTACCCATGAGCGTCAGATCATTGAAATCGCCCAGGTGGCCGATGCGGAATACCTTGCCGGCGAGCTTGCCTAGGCCCGTGCCGAGCGACATGTCGAAATGTTCGAGAATCAGTGTTCTCACCCGGTCGGCGTCGTGGCCCGAAGGCAGCAGCACGGCGGTGAGCGACCCGGAATATTCGGCGGGATTTTTCGCCAGGACCTCCAGCCCCCAGGCGCGCACCGCGCGCCGCGTCGCCTCGGCGTGGCGCTGGTGGCGCGCGAACACGTTCTCCAGGCCTTCCTCCTCGAGCAGCATCTTGAGCGATTCGCGCAGGCCATAGAGCAGGTTGGTCGCTGGCGTATACGGGAAATATCCATCCTTGTTGCTGGCGATCATTTCGCCCCAGTCCCAGAAGCTGCGCGCCAGCTTCGACGCCTTCGACGCCGTCAGCGCCTTTGCCGAGATGGCGTTGAAAGACAGGCCCGGCGGCAGCATCAATCCTTTCTGCGAGCCGCCGACGGTGACGTCGACGCCCCATTCATCGTGTCGGTAGTCGATCGAGCCGAGCGAGGAGATCGTGTCCACCAGGAAAAGCGCCGGATGCTTGGCGGCGTCGATCGCACGCCGTACTTCGCTGATGCGCGACACGGCGCCTGTCGCGGTTTCGTTGTGGACCACGCACACCGCCTTGATGGCATGCGCCTTGTCTTCGCGCAGGCGGGCTTCGATCGCCTGCGGGTCGGCGCCGCTGCGCCAGTCGCCGGCGATGAATTCCGGCTCCAGGCCCAGGCGCTTGGCCATCTTTTGCCACAGGGTCGCGAAATGCCCGGTTTCGTACATCAGCACCTTGTCGCCCGGCGAAAGCGTGTTGACCAGCGCGGCTTCCCAAGCGCCGGTTCCGGAGGCCGGATAAATCACCACGTGGGAGCTGGTCTTGAATACGCGCTTCATGCCTTCCAATACCGTCTTGCCTAGCTGGCCGAAGTCGGGACTGCGGTGGTCCATGGTCGGAAAATCGATCGCGCGCAGTACCCGATCTGGAACATTGGTTGGTCCGGGAATCTGGAGAAAATGGCGTCCGGCCACTCTGGTCATCCTCGCCTCCATATATTGCATACAAAAACGCACATTGTGCGCAACATAAGGGCTAGTTGTTGCGCTGAGTCTATATTTTTTGTATTCTGCATACAAAATGGACAATCCGCAAGAGCCAACGCTGATCGTTCGACGGCCTCTCCATGAGGAGGCAACTGACCGCCTGCGCGACCTGATTATTCAGGGGCGTCTTCCTGCTGGCGGCCGGTTGAACGAGCGCTTGCTGACGGCCCAACTGGGAGTATCCCGCACCCCTTTGCGTGAAGCCTTCAAGGTACTCGCCACGGAGGGCTTGGTCGAGTTGCTCCCCAACCGCGGCGCCATCGTTTCGCAACTGGATCCGGTCCGGTTGTCGGAGACCCTGGCCGTGATGGGCGCGCTCGATGCGCTCGCCGGGGAACTCGCCTGCCTGAAGGCGACCGACGCCCAGATCAACGAAATTCGCGCTTTGCACTACGAGATGCTGGCTTACCATGCGCGCGGCGATCTCGCCGGGTATTTCAAGTTTAACCAGGCGATCCATCTGAAGATCGTGAAGTATTCCAGCAACGCGGTGCTCTACAATACTTACCGGCAGTTGAACGGTGCCATGCAGCGCGCCCGCTACATGGCCAACCTGTCGAAGGAACGCTGGGCCGACGCGGTGCGCGAACACGAGGAAATCCTCGCTGCGCTTGCAGCGAGGGACGTCAAGCGCATCAGGGCGCTGCTCTCGGAGCACCTCGCGCACAAACTGTCCAGCGTGCTCGCCGCCATCCCGACGCGCCACGCCGCGTGAGCGCGGCGTCTTTCCCGGTCAGGATGGTGGCTGCAAAACCGGGTGATTCGTCGCTTGCGGCGCGCCTGCGGCGCGAAGTCGACGGCGAAGTGCTGTTCGACGCGGCGTCGCGCGGCCGCTATTCCACCGATGCATCCATCTACCAGATTGAGCCGATCGGCGTGGTTGTGCCGCGCACGGCGGAAGCCGCACGCGCGACGATCGCCATCGCTGCAGAACAAGGCATCCCGATCCTGCCGCGCGGTGCCGGCAGCTCGCAGTGCGGCCAGACGGTCGGTGCGGCGCTGGTGATCGACGATTCAAAATATCTCGATCGGCTAATCGAAATCGACGCCGGTTCGCGCACTGCGCTCGTCCAGCCGGGACTGGTGCTGGATGCGCTGAACGCGAAGCTGCGCGCGCACGGCCTGTGGTTCCCCGTAGACGTTTCCACCAGCGCCCAGGCGACCCTGGGCGGCATGGCGGGCAACAATTCCTGCGGCTCGCGCTCGATCGCTTACGGCAACATGGTGCACAACGTGCTCGCCATCGATGCCGTTACCACCCAGGGTGACCGTTGGCGTTTTGGCCCTTTGAATGAAAGCTCGTCCAACAAGAAATACGAAGAACTGAAGAAAAAACTGCAATTCCTGTATGAACGCGAGAAGCAAGAAATCGAAGCCCGCTTCCCCAAGCTGCTGCGCAAAGTCGCCGGCTACAACCTCGATCATCTCGGTCCGCCGTACGCCAACGCGGCGCATCTGTTGGTCGGCTCGGAGGGCACGCTCGCCTGGTTCGAGCAGATCCTGCTCAAGCTCTCGCCGCTACCGTCCGCGCTCTCTCTCGGTGTGGTGCACTTCCCGAAGTTCTACACCGCGATGGAGCTGACGCAGCACATCATCAAGCTCGGCCCCTCGGCAGTGGAACTGGTGGACCGCACTATGATCGGTCTGGCACGGGAGATCGGCGCATTCCGCAACATCGTCGACGCGTTCATCAAGGGCGATCCGGACGCCATCCTGCTGGTGGAATTCTCCGGGGAAGAAACTCAGAGCCAGAAGCTGAAACAACTGGTTCAGCTGATGGGCGATCTTGGCCTGCCTGGAAGCGTGGTCGAGATCACCGACGCCAAGCAGCAGAAGGATCTGTGGGAAGTCCGCAAAGCGGGGCTGAACATCATGATGTCGATGAAGGGTGACGGCAAGCCCGTGTCCTTCATCGAAGATTGCGCTGTACCGCTGGAACATCTCGCCGAGTACACCGACCGCCTGACCAGGGTGTTCGAAAAGCACGGCACGCGCGGCACCTGGTATGCCCATGCGTCGGTGGGCACGCTGCACGTGCGGCCGATCCTCGACATGCGGCGCGACGGCGCGGAAAAAATGCGCGCCATCGCCGAGGAGGCCTGCGCCATGGTCAAGCAGTACAAGGGCGCCTACTCGGGGGAGCACGGCGACGGCCTGGTGCGCTCGGAATGGATCGCGCCTTTCTTCGGCCCGCGGCTCACCGCCGCGCTGGGTGAGATCAAGTCCTGGCTCGACCCTCGCGGCCTGATGAATCCCGGCAAGATCGTCGCACCATCGAAGATGGACGATAGATCCCTGTTCCGCTTCAAGCCGGGCTACGGGACCACGCTGCCGCCGCCGGCGCTCGACTGGTCGGAATGGGGCGGCCTGGATAAGGCCGTGGAGATGTGCAACAACAACGGCCACTGCCGCAAGTTCGACGCCGGCACCATGTGCCCCTCCTATCGCGTCACGCGCGACGAAAAGCATCTCACGCGCGGCCGCGCCAATACGCTGCGCCTGGCGCTGTCCGGGCAACTGGGTTCCGATCCGGACTCTTCGGTAAAGGAAGCGCTCGATCTTTGCGTCTCGTGCAAGGGTTGCAAGCGTGAATGCCCGACAGGCGTCGACATGGCGCGCATGAAAATCGAATTCCTGGCGCACCATCGCGCCGGCCACGGCCTGACGCTGCGCGACCGTGCGGTCGCATACCTGCCGCGCTACGCGCCCCTCGCGGCGACGGTGGCGCCGCTCGCAAACCTGGCAATGCAGTTGTTCGGCAGTTTTGCCGGATTCACGGCGAAACGCGCGCTGCCTGCCTGGCGGCGCAACCGCTTCATCGACAGGGCATGGGCGAAAAGCGGCGGCCGGGAGGTCGTACTCCTCGCCGACACCTTCAATCGTTACTTCGAACCCGAAAACATTCGTGCCGCCATCCGGGTCCTGCAGGCGGGCGGCTACCGGGTGCACATCGCGCAGGCGCGCGAAGGCGGCCGGCCGCTGTGCTGCGGGCGCACCTTCCTCTCCGCCGGGCTGGTCGAAGAAGCGAAAGCCGAGGCGAGGCGCGTTTTACATGCCCTGCAACCGTGGTTGGCCCACGGCGTTCCGATAATCGGTCTCGAACCTTCATGTCTGTTCACGCTGCGCGACGAATACAGCGTGCTGCTGCCCGGGACGGAAGCGATGGCGAAAAACTCCTTCCTGCTCGAGGAATTCCTCTCGAACGAAGCGGATGCCGGCCGCCTGAACCTGAAATTGAAATCCATCGGCAAGCAGGCTCTGCTCCACGGGCATTGCCACCAGAAAGCGTTCGGCGCGATGTCCGCAGTGGAAAAAACGCTGAAACTTGTGCCCGGACTCAACGTCCAGACCGTCGAGTCCAGTTGCTGCGGTATGGCCGGCAGCTTCGGCTACGAGGCCGAGCACTACGATGTGTCGATGAAAATGGGCGAGGTGGGCTTGCTGCCTGCGGTACGCAAAGCCTCAGCAGATACCCTGATCGTGGCTGATGGCACCAGCTGCCGGGCTCAGATCGAGCATGGGGCGCATCGAGAGGCGCAGCATGTAGCCCGTGTACTGGAACAGGCGCTGGCCTGACCTCTAGCGTCCGCGGGCGCGCAGGAAAAGCCAGACCCCCGCAACGATCATCGGCAGGCTGAGCCATTGGCCCATCGTTAAGCCGAAGGCGAGAAAGCCGAGGAAATTGTCCGGCTCGCGCGTGAGTTCGCAGATGCAGCGGAACACTCCGTAGCCGACGAGGAACAGTGCCGAGACCTGCATGCGCGGCCGCGGGCGCGAGGAGAACCACCACAGTAGCGCAAACAGTACGAAGCCCTCCAGCGCCATTTCGTAAAGCTCGGACGGATGGCGCGGCAGGTTGCCCGCGCCGCGGAACACCATGCCCCAGGGTACGTCGGTGACGCGACCCCAGAGTTCGCCGTTGATGAAATTGCCCAGCCGGCCCGCGGCGATGCCGATCGGCACCAGCGGCGCGACGAAATCCATCACGTCCCACCAGTTCAGGCGCTGCCGGTGCGCGACGAAGGCCATGGCAACCAGCACGCCCAGAAAGCCGCCGTGAAACGACATTCCGCCCTGCCAGATGGCGAATATCTCGAGCGGGTGGCCGAGGTAGTACGCGGGCTTGTAGAACATCACGTAGCCGAGGCGGCCGCCGAGGATCACGCCGACGATGGCGCCGAACAGCACGTCCTCGAACTGTTCGCGGGTGATCAGGACCCGGCCTTGCGAAATACGGCGCGTACCCAGCCACCACGCCGCGGCGAAGCCGGCGAGGTACATGAGCCCGTACCAGCGCACGGCCAGAGGCCCTAGTTTGAATACGATCGGGTCGAAGTCCGGGTGGATCAGCATGGTTGCTGGCGCAGATTAGCGCGATTAGCCCGCGATGCGCCGCGCCTGGCGCACGAAATCACGGCCCGCGGCGCCGCCGGGGATGCCGAGCGCGCCGCGGCGCCATGCAAGCCAGAGGTCGAGCCGCGGATGGCTGTCGGCCAGTTCGCGATAGGCGACGCCCCGCCGGCCCAGATTGGCGACCGATGCCGGCACGATGGCGATGCCCAGGCCGCTTGAAACCAGGCTGACCACGGTCTGCATCTGGATCGCCTCCTGCGCGACCCTGGGAGAGAAGCCCGCGCGCGCGGCAAGTCCGGCGACGATGTCGTAGAGCCCGGGCGCAATCGCGCGCGGCACCATGACGAAGCTTTCCTGCGCCAGCTCGCGCATCGCCAGCCGGCCGCGCTTGCGCGCGAGCCGGTGTTCCGACGGCAGCGCAGCGAGAAATCGCTCGCGCTGCACCGTGACATGTTCCAGGTCGCCGGCCACGGGCGGCAGCAGCAGGCCAAAATCAAGTTCCCCGGCAGTCAGCGCTACCGCCTGCTCAGGGGACAGCATTTCGCGCAAGGCAAGCGAGATGCCGGGCTTGGCCGCCTTGTATGCCTTGAGCAGGCCCGGCAGCACGCCGTAGTCGGCGAGCGAAACGAAACCGAGGCGCAGCCGCCCACTGTCGCCGGCGGCCATGCTTCCCGCATCCAGCACCGCGCGCTCGAGCTGCAGCAGCAGGCGCTTGGCTTCCTCGAGAAAGCGCGTTCCGGCGGGCGTCAGTTCGACGCGCCGACGCGTGCGCTCGAGCAGCGTCGCGCCAAGGCGCTGCTCCAGATCCTGGATCGAGCGCGACAGCGGCGGCTGGGAAATGTGCAGCGCGGCCGCGGCGCGGCCGAAGTGCAGGCTTTCGGCGACGGCGATGAAATGGCGCAACTGCCGCAACTCGAGCGTCTTCATACCTAACAGGTATTAATAAGTGGCTTCTATTGTATTGGATTGCAATACGAAGCATCGCTTAGACTCGTCGCATCCCCAGGAGGAAACCATGACGACCCCCACCAACCGGCGCTCCAGACTCATCACCCAGGGCCCCGCGCGCTCGCCGAACCGCGCCATGCTGCGCGCGGTCGGCTTCAAGGACGGCGACTTCGAGAAACCGATCGTCGGCGTCGCCAACGGCCATTCGACGATGAACCCCTGCAATGCCGGCATCCAGCCGCTGGTCGACAGCGCGATCGCGGCGCTCGAAGCGGCGGGCGCCAAGCCGCAGGTGTTCGGCGTGCCGACCGTGACAGATGGCATCGGCATGGGCACCGAGGCGATGAAGTACTCGCTGGTATCGCGCGAAGTGATCGCGGATGCGATCGAGACCTCGGTGAACGGCCAGGCGATGGACGGCGCGCTGGTCGTCGGCGGCTGCGACAAGAACATGCCTGGCGGCATGATGGCGCTCGCGCGGATGAACGTGCCGGGCGTCTACGTTTACGGCGGCACCATCAAGCCGGGCAAATGGAAGGGCGTGGATCTCACCATCGTGTCCGCGTTCGAGGCGGTGGGCGCCTTCAGCGCCGGCAAGATGAACCAGGAGGACTTTCTCGGTATCGAGAAGAACGCCTGCCCTTCGGTGGGCGCCTGCGGCGGCATGTACACCGCCAACACCATGTCGTCCTCGTTCGAGGCACTGGGCATGAGCCTGCTCGGTTCGTCGCAGATGGCGGCGCCCGATGCCGAGAAGACGGATTCCGCGGCCGAGTCGGCTCGGGTCCTGGTCGAGGCGGTGCGCAGCAATCTCAAGCCGCGCGACATCATCACGCGCAAGTCGATCGAGAACGCGATCGCGCTCGTGATGGCGACCGGGGGCTCGACCAACGCGGTACTGCACTACCTCGCGATCGCGTCCGCCGCGGACGTGAAATGGACCATCGACGATTTCGAGCGGGTGCGCCGCAAGGTGCCGGTGTTGTGCGATCTAAAGCCTTCCGGGCGCTACGTTGCGGTGGACTTCCATCGCGCTGGCGGCGTGCCGCAGGTGCTCAAGATCCTGCTGGCGAACGGCGTTCTGCACGGCGATTGCATGACCATCCACGGCAAGACGATGGCGGAAATGCTGAAGGATATCCCCGCCGAGCCGCGCAGGGACCAGGACGTGATCCGGTCCTGGTCCAGGCCGATCTACAAGCAGGGCCACCTGGCGATCCTGAAAGGCAATCTCGCCCCTGAAGGTTGCGTGGCGAAAATTACCGGGCTGAAGAAGATCTCGATCACGGGGCCGGCGCGCGTTTTCGATTCCGAGCCGACCGCGATGAAAGCGATCCTCGCCAAGAAAATAAAACCGGGCGACGTGCTCGTGATCCGCTACGAGGGGCCCAAGGGCGGGCCCGGGATGCAGGAAATGCTCGCGCCCACTTCGGCGCTGATCGGCCAGGGACTGGGCGAATCGGTGGGGTTGCTGACCGACGGGCGCTTCTCCGGCGGCACCTGGGGCATGGTGGTCGGGCACGTCGCGCCCGAAGCCTACATGGGCGGCATGATCGCGCTGGTAAAGGAAGGCGATTCGATCACCATCGATGCGAAAAAGCTGCTGCTGCAGCTGAACGTGCCGACCAAGGAAATCGCCGCGCGCCGGAAAAAATGGACGGCGCCGAAGCCGCGCTACACGCGCGGCCTGCTGGCGAAATACATGCGCCTGGTTTCGACTGCCAGCATAGGGGCGATCACCGACTCAGAAGCTTGAGCCGGGCTGCGTGAGAAATTCGATCTCTTCCGGCGTGTTCATGCGCCCCAGCGCCGCATTGCGGTGGGGAAATCGCCCGAAGCGGTCGATGATTCCCTTGTGCCGTACCGCATGGCGGTAGGTCTCTTCGCCGAGCGGTTTCATCAGTTCGCAGCTTAGCGCCTGGTCGGCCGGCGACTCGCTGTGTTCGAACGGCAGGTAAGCGAAGGTCCGCTCGTCAACGGCCATGTTCTTGTCCCAGCCCCGCTCGATGACGACGCGCGCCGCATCGCGTGCCAATGGGTCTGCCGCAAACGCCCGCGCGCTGTTGCGGAACATGTTGCGCGGGAACTGATCCAGCAGGATTACCAGCGCGAGGCAGCTGGCGGCTTCCGACTGCCAGCTCTTCAACTCCCCCTTCAAAGCCTGTTCAAATAGACACAGGAAGCGCGTCCGAATATCCCCGTCGAAAGCCGGGTTCTTTTGATACCAGGCCTTGCGGTCGCGTTCGAACCAGAACTTCAGTACCTCGTCAGCGCCCATCGGCGGCAATAGTGCCCGACGGGCCCGTCCGGAACCTGTCAACGGGCGGCGATGCGTGGCGTTGGTTGTTTGCAAAGAGGCGGGACTTAGGTAGCATCCGCACATCCTCTAGAGACGGGAAATCCATGAAATCACTGATCCTTTCAGCCGTAGCCCTGATCTTGGCCGCGTCCCTGCCGGCCCAGGCGGATGAAGCGATGGCCAAGAAATACCAGTGCACAACCTGCCATGTGATCAAGGGCCCGAAGACGATTGGCCCCGCCTACGCCGACGTGGCCAAGAAATACGCCGGCCAGAAGGATGCCGAAGCGAAACTGGTGGAAAAGGTCAAGAAGGGCGGTCAGGGCGTCTGGGGCCAGATTCCGATGCCGCCGAACGCTACAGTGCCGGATGCCGACGTCAAGGCATTGGTGAAGTGGGTGCTGTCGATCAAGTAGATCGGTCGCGCGCCGCATGAAAAAAGGGGCCGGACAATCGGCCCCTTTTGCGTCCTGCGGTATTATTGGCAAGCTGTTTTCACGGGAGATTTCATGAAAAATTCCAGGATTGCATTGACGCTGCTTGCGGTCGCGATCAGCCTCATCGGCTGCAGCAAGGAAGAACCCAAGAAGCCGGTCGCCGAGGCGGCGCCCACGCCGCCGCCGTCGATCGAAATCAAGATCGGCCATGTCGGTCCGCTCACCGGCGGCATCGCGCATCTGGGCAAGGACAATGAAAACGGCGCCCGTCTCGCAGTGGACGAAGCGAACGCGGCAAAAATCAAGATCGACGGCAAGGACGCGAAGTTCGTGCTCGTCGCCGAGGACGACCAGGCCGATCCGAAAGTCGGCACTACGGTCGCGCAGAAGCTCGTGGACGCCAAAGTCAACGGTGTGGTCGGCCACCTGAATTCGGGCACCTCGATTCCCGCCTCGCCGATCTACAGCGCCGCCGGCATACCGGTGATTTCCGGTTCGGCGACCAATCCGAAACTGACCGAGCAGGGCTTCAAGACGCAGTTTCGCGTCGTCGGCCGAGACGACCAGCAGGGTCCTGCAATCGCGAGCTACCTCGCCACCAACAACAAACCGAAGCTGGTCGCGATCATCGATGACGCGACCGCGTACGGCGAAGGCCTCGCCAACGAAGTCGAGAAATCGCTCAAGGGCGCGAACATCAAGGTTCTGCCGCGCGAGAAGGGCACCGACAAGACCACCGACTGGAAAGCCGTACTCACCAAGGTCAAGGGCAAGAAGGCGGACGCCGTGTTCTACGGCGGCATGGACGCCACGGGCGGCCCGCTGCTCAAGCAGGGCCGCGAGCTCGGCCTGAAGTCGGTATTCTCTTTTGGCGACGGCGCCTGCACGGAGGAAATGACCAAGCTCGCCGGCGCCGCGGCCGATGGGTTGCTGTGCTCACAGGCGGGGATTCCGCCGCAGGCCGCGGACAAGAAGTTCCTCGACGCCTACAAGAAGAAATTCAACGTCGACCCGATCCTTTACGCGCCATTCACCTACGACGCGGCGAACCTGCTGATAGAGGCGATGAAGAAGGCGAACTCGGCTGATCCGGCGAAGTACCTGCCGGAACTGGCGAAGATCGAGTACACGGGCGCTACCGGCAAGATCGCCTTCGACGACAAGGGCGACCGCAAGAACGCCGAGATCACGATTTTCACGATGAAGGACGGCAAGCTCACGCCGATCGCGGTAGTCAAGGGCGGCCAGACGATTTCCTACGATGACTTCGTCAAGGGCGCTGCGCCCGCGCCGGCTGCAGCGATCGCGGAACCCGCAAAGGATGCGCCGAAGGCGGAAGAAAAGAAGTAGTCCCCTGGCAACGGGGAGTAAAGACGGCACCTTCGGGTGCCGTTTTTTTTGCTAGGCTGGGCCCGGCGTGGACATTTTCGTTCAGCAGCTGATCAACGGGCTCACGCTCGGGGCCGTGTATGCCATCGTGGCGCTGGGCTACACCATGGTCTACGGCATCATCCAGCTGATCAACTTCGCGCACGGCGAGGTGGTGATGATCGGCGCCATGGTCGCCTTCACCGTGATCAACGCGCTTGCCGCGGCCGGCATGCCGCCGCTCGTAGTGGTGCTGATCGGCACCGGTTGCGCGGTTCCAGTCTGCATGCTGGTGGGCTACGCGATGGAACGGCTCGCCTACCGGCCCCTGCGCAATGCGCCGCGCCTCGCGCCCCTGATCACCGCGATCGGGGTCTCGATCATCCTGCAGCACCTGGCGATGCTGGTCTGGAGCCGCAATGTGATGGCGTTCCCGCAGATCATCCCGCTCACCACCTACAACTTCGCCGGCGCCACCATCACCGGCGTGCAGCTGGCCATTCTCTGCCTGTGCTTTGCGATGATGGCGGGGCTGGCGGCGCTGGTCTACCGCACGAAGCTGGGGACAGCGATGCGCGCTACGGCGCAGAACCCGCAGGTCGCACGGTTGATGGGCGTGGATGTCAACCGCGTGATCGCCGCGACCTTCGTCATCGGCGCGGGACTGGGCGCGGTGGCGGGCGTCATGGTCGGGACCTACTACGGCGTTGCCCAATACACCATGGGATCGGTGCTGGGCCTCAAGGCTTTCGCCGCGGCAGTGCTGGGCGGCATCGGCAACATCCCTGGCGCGATGGTTGGTGGACTGCTGCTCGGAGTGGTTGAAGCTCTGGGCGCGGGCTACATCGGCGATCTCACCGACCTGTGCCGCTACGGACTGGGTCCCGAGGCGAGTTGCGCCGACGGCGGACATTTCATTCTCTTCGGCTCCAACTATCAGGATGTGTTCGCTTTCGCGGTGCTGATCCTGGTGCTCGTGTTCAAGCCTTCCGGCCTGCTCGGCGAGCGGGTGGGGGACAGGGCGTGAAACGCGGCAAATGGATATGGGCGGGCGTCGCGCTCGTCGCCGTAACCCTGCTGCTGCTTCCTTTCGCGCTTTCTCAAGCGGGCACGGCGTGGGTTCGCATTGCCAACCTCGCCCTGCTCTACGTACTGCTCGCGCTGGGCCTGAATATCGTCGTCGGTTTCGCCGGGCTGCTCGATCTGGGCTACATCGCGTTCTACGCCGTCGGCGCCTATACCTACGCACTGCTCGCGAGTCCTCAATTCGGCTTGCACCTGCCGTTCTGGGTGATTCTGCCGATCGGCGCCGCGGTGGCCGCTTTATTCGGAGTGATGCTCGGCGCCCCAACGCTCAAGCTGCGCGGCGACTATCTCGCCATCGTCACCCTCGGCTTCGGCGAAATCGTGCGGATATTCCTGAATAACCTGTCGCAACCTGTGAACATCACGCGCGGCCCGCAAGGCCTTGCCGGCATTGATCCGGTGCGCATCGGCAGCGTCGACTTTTCCCGCAGCGACAGTGTGCTGGGCGTGATGGTGAGCGGACCGATGAAGTACTACTACCTGCTGCTAGCCCTGATGTTCGGCATCATCCTGGTCAACGTGCGCCTGCAGGACTCGCGCATCGGCCGCGCCTGGGAGGCAATCCGCGAGGATGAAATCGCGGCGCGCGCCATGGGGATCGACACCACCGGCATGAAGCTGCTGGCGTTCGCCATGGGCGCGAGCTTCGGCGGCGTTGCGGGCGGCATGTTCGCCGCGATCCAGGGCTTCATCTCGCCGGAGAGCTTCGTGCTCGTCGAATCGGTCATGGTGGTGTCGATGGTGGTGCTGGGCGGCATGGGCAACATCGCGGGCGTGATCCTCGGCGCGGCGCTGCTCTCGTTCGTGCCGGAGATATTGCGCTGGACGGTCGAACCGGCCGAGCGCGCGCTCTTCGGCAGGATGCTCATCGAGCCGGAAGTCATCCGCATGCTGATTTTCGGATTGGCGCTGGTCCTGGTGATGCTGTTTCGCCCGGCCGGACTGCTCCCTTCCGTAGTGCGCAAACGCGAACTCACCCGTGACCGCGCTACTTGAGGCAAAGGATGTAGACAAGCGCTTCGGCGGCGTGCAGGCGCTCTCCGGAGTGTCGTTCACTATCGCGCAAGGCGAGATCTACGGGCTGATCGGCCCGAACGGCGCGGGCAAGACTACGCTGTTCAACCTGCTGACCGGCATCTATGCGCCCGACCGTGGATCGTTCCTGTTCGAAGGCAGGAACGTCACCGGCCTGAAGCCCGATCAGGTGGCCAAGGCGGGCGTAGCGCGCACGTTCCAGAATATCCGCCTGTTCGCCAGCCTGTCGGCGCTCGAGAACGTGATGATCGGCCGCCATGCGCGCACGCGCGCGGGCGTCGTCGGCGCGATACTGAGAAACCGCAGGACGCTGGACGAAGAGAAGGACACGGAGAGGAGGGCGCTGCAGTTGCTTGACTACGTCGGCATTCGCGCGCGCGCCAACGAAGCGGCCGGAAACCTGCCCTATGGCGATCAGAGACGCCTCGAGATCGCGCGTGCGCTAGCGACCGATCCCAGGCTGCTCGCCCTGGACGAGCCCGCCGCGGGGATGAATGCCTCGGAAACGGTTGCCCTGCGAAAGCTGCTGCACGACATCCGCAAGGATGGAACCACCATCCTGCTCATCGAACACGACATGCGACTGGTGATGGACGTCTGCGACCGGGTGCTGGTGCTCGACTACGGCGAGAGGATCGCCGAAGGACCGCCCGCCGACATACAGCACGACCCACACGTCATCGAAGCCTATCTTGGAATCCCGGATGCTGCTTGAGTTGAAAGGACTCGAAGTCGGATACGGCGGCATTCGCGCCGTGAAGGGGATCGACCTCGAGGTGCAGGAAGGCGAGCTGGTATGCCTGATTGGCGCCAACGGCGCGGGCAAAAGCACGACGCTGCGCGCAATCTGCGGCCTGATCGCGCCTCGCGCGGGCAGCGTGCGCTACGCCGGCGCCAATACCGCCGGCGTGCCGATGCACGAACTGCCGCGAGCGGGACTGGTGATGGTCCCCGAAGGCCGCGGCGTTTTTCCCCAGCTCACCGTTGCGGAAAACCTCGCCATGGGCGCGTTCACTAGAAGCGACTCCGGCATCGCGCAGGATCTTGCGCAGCAATACGAAACCTTTCCGCGCCTGAAGGAGCGGCGCACGCAGACGGCCGGCACGCTTTCCGGCGGCGAGCAGCAAATGCTCGCCATCGGGCGCGCGCTGATGGCGCGACCGAAACTGCTGCTGCTGGATGAGCCGTCGATGGGGCTCGCGCCGCGGCTAGTGGCGAAGATTTTCGCCATCGTGCGCGAAATCGCGAAGCGGGGCGTGACGATCCTGCTGGTGGAACAGAACGCCCGTCTCGCGCTCGAAGTCGCCTCGCGCGGCTACGTCATGGAATCCGGACTGATCACGCTCGCCGACAAGTCAAAGCAACTGCTGGCCGATCGCAGGGTGCGCGAAGCTTACCTTGGCGAGGGAGCGGCCTAGGAGGGGGTAACGGGGGAACCTTGGTCCCCTGTTCCTAGAGTTTGGCGAGATCCGCCTGTGTCGCAAAGCTGTCGGCGTAGAACTCTTCTTCCGGCAATCCGCACTGCGCGATGAAATCGCGCTTCGCGGAATCCACCATGACGGGCACGCCGCAGACGTAGACTTGGTAGGCGGAGAGATCCGGAAAATCCTGCATTACCGCGCGATGTACGAAGCCGGTGCGGCCGCTCCAGTTGTCTTCGGGAAGCGCCTCCGATATGACTGGAACGTACTTGAACCCCGACAGCGCTGCCGCCCATTGCTGCGGGGCGTTCATATAGAGATCTTTCGGCCGCCGGCCGCCCCAGTACAGCGTCGCCGGGCGCGAGATCCCTTTGTGGGCCATGTGTTCGATCACCGCCTTGATCGGGGCGAACCCCGTGCCCGAGGCGACGAACACGATCGGTTTGTCGGAATCCTCGCGTAGAAAAAAGGTGCCCAGCGGCCCTTCGCAGCGCAGGATGTCGCGCTCCTTCATCTTGTCGAAAACGTGATCGGTGAATTGCCCGCCGGCGACGTGCCGCACGTGCAGTTGGATCAAATCGGCGTCATGTGGCGGATTGGCAATCGAGAAACTGCGCCGGCTGCCGTCTTTGAGCACGAATTCGATGTACTGGCCGGCGAGGAAATTGAGTTTCTCGTTCGCCGGCAGCTTGAGGTGCAGCACCATGACGTCTTCGGCAAGCCGCTCCATTTTCTGCACGCGGCAGGGGAGCTTCTTGACCTGAATGTCCTTCGCCGCGCCCACGGTGCGCGCCTCCACCACCAGATCCGACAGCGGCTTTGCCTGGCAGAAGAGCGCCTTGCCCTGCATTTTCTCCTCCGGCGTGAGCACCTTTTCCTGATAGACGCCGTAATCCACGGTGCCCGAGATGATCTTGCCCTTGCAGCTGCCGCAGGCGCCGTTCTTGCAGCCATAGGGCAGGATGAAACCCTGGCGCAGCGCCGCGGCGAGCACCGCTTCGCCGTCCTCGACCTGGAACTGTTGCCCGCTCGGCTGCAAGGTGACCGTGTGCATATCGCTACAATTGTCCTGATGAAACGCCTGTTGATCGCCGGCTGCGGCGACATTGCCCGCCGTGCCCTGGCGGCACTCGAATCACGCTTCGAGATCCGCGTTCTGTCGCGCTCGAACGGGATCGACCTCGACCGGCCCGAAAGCCTCGCCTCGCTCGAACCTGCGGATGCGGTGCTGCATTGCGTGCCGCCCCCGCAAACGGGAGAGGCGGATAACCGCACCGCCAACCTCCTGGCGGCGCTTGAAGGCAGGGGGATTCTACCAACCCGCTTCGTCTATATCAGTACCAGCGGCGTATATGGCGATTGCGCCGGGGCGGTAGTCGACGAATCCTGGGCCGTGAATCCCTCGAACGCGCGCGCGAGGCGGCGTGTCGATGCCGAAAGGCGGCTTGCACTATGGTGCAACGTCCATCGAGCCGCGCTGGTGGTGCTTCGCGCTCCTGGCATTTATGCAGAGGACCGGCTGCCGTTGGAGCGCCTGCGAGCCGGGACGCCGGTACTGCGCGATTCGGACGACGTCTATACCGGCCACATTCATGCGGGCGACCTAGCGGCCTGCTGCCTGCGCGCGCTCGAGGAAGATGCGCCGGCTGGGACCTATAACGCCTCTGACGACACGCGTCTTAAAATGGGCGAGTGGTTTGATCTGATCGCGGACTGGGCGCGCCTGCCGCGCCCTCCGCGTATCGCTCGCAGCGAAGCGGCGGGCCGCATTCCGCCGGAGCTGCTTTCCTTCATGAGCGAATCCCGGCGGTTGGACAATGCACGTCTGAAACGGACATTGGGCGTGCGGTTGCGGTATCCGACAGTGCGGGAGGGGCTGGGACATGAACACGTTGCTGGTGCTGACCAACCTGCCTGACCGCGCGGCCGCGGAGCGGCTTGCCGACTCCCTCATCGAGCAGCGCGTCGCTGCTTGCATCAATATCCTTGCGCCCTGCCTGTCGGTTTTTCGCTGGAAAAACGACGTACAGCACGACGAGGAAATCCCGATGCTGATCAAGACCACCGTCGACCGCTACCCGGCGCTAGAGGCCGCGATCCGCGCCCGCCATCCCTACGAACTTCCCGAGATCATCGCGGTCCCAATCGAGCGCGGCCTTGCCGCCTATCTTGACTGGGTTGCCGCTGAATCCGTCGCCCCGCGTGCATAAATTTCTCTCTTTCCTGCTATTGCTCTTGGCTGCCGGCACAGTACCGGCGGCTGGCGTCGACAATCTGCTCGAACCTGAAAAAGCGTTTCGCATGTCGGCTCTTGCGCTCGATGCGCACACCGTGGAAGTGAATTTCGCGATCGCCGACGGGTACTACATGTACCGCGAGCGCTTCCGGTTTGCCGTCGAACCGGGGTCGCCCGCGAAACTCGGCGCGCCGCAATTCCCGCCCGGAACGAAGAAGAAGGACGAGTTCTTCGGCGAGGTCGAAACCTACCGCAAGCAGGTCGTGATCCGGTTGCCGGTAGAAAACGCTCAAGGCAAGGTAGGGATCGTAGTGACCTCGCAGGGCTGTGCGGATGTCGGGGTGTGCTACATCCCGATGGAAAGCAGGGCGACCGTCCAGTTGGCTGCGTTCTCGGCGACATCGCCCGATCCGCGCACGGGAACGGCGCCGGAATTCACGCTTGAGACCAGCGATTTCGAAATCGCCAGGTTGTTCGAGTCCGGTGGCACGTGGTTCGTTCTGGCTAGCTTCCTCGGCTTCGGGCTGCTGCTTGCGTTCACGCCCTGCGTGCTGCCGATGATCCCGATCCTGTCGGGGATCATCGCCGGCGAAGGCAGGGATCTGGGCAAGGTACGCGCGCTGCTGCTTTCGCTCGCCTACGTTCTGGGCATGGCGGTGGCGTATGCCGCTGCGGGAATCGCCGCGGCCTGGTCGGGAAGCCTGCTTGCGGCGGCGCTGCAGAACGCCTGGGTGCTGGGCGCGTTCGCGTTGATCTTCGTCGCGCTCGCGCTGTCGATGTTCGGCCTCTACGAACTCCAGTTGCCGGGGTTCCTGCACCACCGCCTGCACGCGACGCATGGCCGGCTCAGGGGCGGCCGCGTCGCGTCGGTTGCAGCCATGGGCGCTCTCTCTGCAGTCATCGTCAGTCCCTGCGTGGCGGCGCCGCTCGCGGGGGCGCTGCTCTATATCAGTCAGACCAGGGACATCGTGCTTGGCGGCGGCGCGCTTTTCTCCATGGCGCTCGGTATGGGCATCCCGCTGCTCGCGGTCGGCGTTTCCGAGGGAGCCCTGCTGCCTAAATCCGGGCCCTGGATGGTGCGGGTGAAGCATGTCTTCGGCGTGCTGCTCCTCGCGGTTGCCGCCTGGATCGTGTGGCCTGTACTCAGGCCTTCCGGGGGCAACACCGACTTCGTGCGCATAAACTCGGTCGCCCAGCTGGACCAGAAACTCGGATCGGCCGGCAGGCCGGCGATGCTCGATTTCTACGCCGACTGGTGCGTTTCCTGCAAAGAGATGGACGCGCTTACCTTCAGCGACGCGCGCGTAAAGCGGAAGCTTGACGCGATGCTGCTGCTGCAGGCCGACGTGACCGCGAACACCGCGGAACACAGGGAATTGCTCAAACGTTTTTCGCTTTTCGGCCCGCCTGGGATCATTTTCTTCGACGCCCAGGGCCGCGAGATCAAGGGACTACGCGTGATCGGCTACCAGAACGCCGAGCGCTTCCTGCGCACGCTCGAACGCGCCGGCGCGCCCTGATGCTCGCGCACGTCCGCGGCATCGACCATGCCGTGATCCTGGTGCGCGATCTCGACCTCGCGCGCGATACCTACGCACGGCTGGGATTTACGCTCACACCGCGCGGCTTCCATTCGCTCGGCTCGCAGAACCACTGCATCATGTTCGGGCGCGACTATCTCGAGCTCATGGCGCTGCCTGCCGCCCCGCCCGCGGCATTCCAGTACTTCGCCGACTTCCTGTCGAAGGGCGAGGGCGTCGGCGCGTTAGCGCTGGCGACCGAGGATGTTGCCGCCGCTTACGCCGAGCTGACGCAGGCCGGGATCGCCGCCGAAGCACCGCTGGCGCTATCCCGCCCGGTCGGGAATCTGGGGGAGGCCCGCTTTACTCTGGTTCAGCTGCCGCCTGCAGAGACGCCGGGCTTCCGTACCTTTCTCTGCCAGCACCATACGAGGGAGATCGTCTGGCGGCCGGAATATCAGCGCCATGCGAACGGCGTAGGAGGAATTGGCTCCGTATCGGTCGCGACCCCCGATCCGGTCCGCTATGCCCGTCTCTTCGAAGGACTTCCCGTGGGGTATGCGCACGCGAAGGCGTCGGCGGTAGCGGCGATTCGCCTTCGCGTTGGGGACAAGAACGCCGCGGCCGATAGCTTGCAACGTGGCGGCTTTTCACCCATTGCCCTCAAGGGGGGCGCGCTTGCCGTCGGCGCCGACCAGGCACATGGCATCCTGCTGGTGTTTGAATAGCGACTAGCGGCGCAGCTGCGCCGCAATGTCGAGCGCAAAGTAGGTGAGTATGCCATCGGCGCCGGCGCGCTTGAATGCGATCAGCGATTCCATGATGCAGGATTCTGGCAGCCAGCCGTTCGCGATCGCCGCACGCAGCATCGAGTATTCGCCCGAAACCTGATACACAAAGGTTGGCGCCTTGAACTCGTCCTTCACGCGCCGCAGGATGTCGAGGTAGGGCAGCCCCGGCTTCACCATCACCATGTCGGCACCTTCGGCCAGATCGAGTCCGACCTCCCACAGCGCCTCATCCGAATTCGCCGGGTCCATCTGGTACGTTTTCTTGTCGCTCTTGCCGAGGTTCCTCGCCGAGCCCACCGCGTCGCGGAACGGCCCGTAGAAACCCGAGGCGTATTTCGCCGAGTAGGCCATGATCTTAGTGTGGATGTGCCCTGCCTTCTCCAGCGCCAGTCTGATGCGGCCGATGCGCCCGTCCATCATGTCCGATGGCGCGACAATGTCGACGCCCGCCTCTGCCTGCGCCAGGGCCTGTTTCTCCAGGATTCCCAGCGTGACGTCGTTGATGATGTAGCCGCGCTTGTCGACGACTCCGTCCTGCCCGTGCGAGGTATACGGATCGAGGGCCACGTCGGTCATGATGCCCAGTTCGGGAAAGCGTTTTTTCAGCGTGGCGGCCGCGCGCGGAATCAATCCCCTCGGGTTGAAAGCCTCGCGCCCATCCAGCGTCTTCAATTTTTGATCGATTACCGGAAACAGCGCGATCACGGGAACGCGCAATTTCACGCAGCGCTCGGCGACCGGCAGCAGCCGGTCCAGCGTCATGCGCTCGACGCCCGGCATCGAGGCCACTTTTTCAGTGCGGTTTTTCCCCTCGGCGATGAACATCGGGTAGATGAGATCGTTCGCCGTGAGCACGGATTCGCGCATCAGCCGGCGGGAGAATTCGTCGCGCCGCATGCGGCGCATGCGAACCGTGGGAAAGGAACCGTAGATATTCATATGATTCTTTTGGAGGTTTTCTGGACGGGAACTTTTTCTCCAGCCGGCAATCTTACCTTCAGACGATGCAAGTCGTCTCCCGCTTCACCTCCCTGAGCGGGTTGCCTCGGCCCCAAGCCGGGGCGTTTTCCGCCCCCGGTTTAGTTCCCCTTTTCCGGGGGTTTTTTATTCTGCAGCCAGGCTTCCAGCAGCGAACGCGCTTCTTCCACACCTTCGGCCGTCTTGCTGGAAAAGAGCATGACATCGGCGCTCATCGCGGCCTGGTCCAGCGCGGCGCGGGTGCTGACCAGCGTCTTTACACCGCCGGCGCGGGAAAGTTTGTCCGATTTCGACAACAGCACCAGACGCCGGACCCCGGCCGGGCGCAGCCATTGCAGAAAGTGCCGGTCGTTCGCCGTCAGCGGACGGCGGGCATCCATCAGCACCACCACCGCTGCGAGGCTGCGTCGCCCGGTCAGATAGCCGCCTATCAGGGCGTCCCAGCCGGCGCGCAAATCTCGCGGCGCGGCGGCGTAGCCATAGCCCGGAAGATCGGCCAGCCGGGCCCGGTCGCCCAGGTCGAAGAAGTTGATCGTCTGCGTGCGCCCCGGGGTTTTGCTGAAGAATGCCAGGCGTTTGCGGCCGGCAAGGGCATTGATCGCGCTCGATTTGCCGACGTTCGAGCGCCCGGCGAAGGCGACTTCGGGCCCGGTCTCGGGCGGAAAGTCTTCCGGCTTGGCCGCCGAAGCGAGGAAACGTGCTTGCAGGAATGCAGACAAGGGCGAATCGTATGCCGAAACGCGGAAATTCTAATAAAATCGCGACTTTCCACGGCAATTTTCAGGGAGTCGCCGCATGATCCGACTGTTGGCGTACATTGCCAGCGCCGCCGCGTTTTCGGTCGCAATCTGGTCCGGTCCCGTAGCGGGCCAGGATGCCGCCAAGCCGGACGCCGCGAAGGGTCAGGGCGTTGCGAACCAGATTTGCGCCGCCTGCCACGCCGCCGATGGCAACAGCGCCGTGGCCGCAAACCCGAAACTGGCGGGACAGAGCTACGACTACCTGCACAAGCAGCTGGTCAATTTCAAACCGCAGGGCGGCAAGAAGGCCGAGCGCGACAACGCGGTAATGGCGGGAATGATCGCCACCCTTTCGGCCGCCGACCTGAAGGACGTCGCAGCCTACTATGCTTCCCAGAAGCTCAAGCCCGCAAGCGCGAAGGACAAGGAGCTTGCCGCAGCGGGGCAGAAGATCTACCGCGGCGGTATTGCGGCCTCGGCGGTCGCCGCCTGTGCCGGCTGCCACGGCCCGAGCGGTGCGGGCATTCCCGCCCAGTACCCGCATATTTCAGGACAGTTCGCCGAGTACATCGAAGCGCAGTTGAAGGCGTTCCGAGCCGGAACGCGCGCCAACGATCCCAACGGGATGATGCGCGCCGTCGCTGCACGAATGAACGACCGGGAGATCCAGGCTGTGTCGGAGTACGTGGCTGGCCTGCGGTAGGCCGGACGGCATCCGGGAATAAACCCCCGCAAAGCCTGTTAGGAAAGGGATGCATGCAGTCCGGGGAGACAGCGGTCAAGGTCTGGGACGCGCCGGTGAGGCTGTTTCACTGGCTGCTGGTGCTCCTCTTTGCCTTCATGTTTTTCAGCGGCAAATCGGGCAGCGACTGGATCGTGTGGCACATGCGCGCCGGCTACGCCGTCCTCGCGCTCGTGCTGTTTCGGATTCTCTGGGGGTTCGCCGGCAGCACCTATGCCCGGTTTTCGAATTTTCTGGCGGGACCATCGGCCTGCGTCGATTTTGCGAGAAAACTGCTCGCGCGCGCCCCGGCGCCGCATGCCGGACACAATCCCCTCGGGGGCTGGATGGTGCTGGCGCTGCTGCTGGCGCTGTTGTTCCAGACGAGTACGGGCCTGTTCGCCAACGACGACCTAATGAGCGAGGGGCCGCTCGCCTCGCTGGTCAGCAAGGCGATGTCGGACCGGCTGTCGACGCTTCATTCCTGGAATTTCAACCTGCTGCTGCTGCTGGCGGGTTTGCACGTGATCGCGGTGCTGTATCACGCGGGTTTCATGAAGGAGAACCTCATCGGCGCGATGTTTACCGGCGTGAAGCATCTGCCGGCGAATGCCGCTGCCGGGAGTGCGCCGGCGCGCTTCGCCAGTCCGTGGCTCGCGCTCGCCCTGCTGCTGGTGGCGGCGTTCGCCGTCTATCTGATCGTAAAACGACCATTCTGAGGAGAAACGGATGAGAACAAAGCTGTTGGCAATCGCCGTTACGACCGCGGCGCTGGGTGCCGCCTCGATCGAGGCATTCGCGCAGGCGAAGCCCGATGTGCTGGTCAAGCAGCGCCAGGCTGCAATGACGCTACAGGGCAAGTACCTGGGCCCGATCGGCGGCATGCTGAAGGGAAATATTCCCTATAACGCGGATGTTGTCGCCCTGAATGCAACGTTCCTAGAAAATCTTGCGCGCATGCCCTGGGACGGCTTCGACCCGAGCACCAAGGGTGAGAAAAGCAAGGCGAAGCCCGAAGTGTTCACGGATACGGCCAAGTTCAAGGCTGCGGCGGAAACGCTGGAGACCGAGACCGCCAAGCTGGGTGTGGCCGCGCGCGCGAAGAACGAAGCCGATGTCAGGGCGGCCTTCGGCGGCGTCGCCAAGGCCTGCGGCTCCTGCCACGACGCGTTCCGCGAGAAATAGGCGATCACCGTTGCCCGCCCAAAGCCCCGCCGTTGCGGGGCTTTTGCATTTCCTGACGGAATAGCGTCGCGGGTAGACTGTTATTCCGTATGAACGACGCTGAGAGCATCGTCGAACTGATTCCGCGTCTGCGGCGCTATGCGCGGGCGCTGGCTGGGGACCGTGCCGCTGCGGACGATCTGGTGCAGGACACGCTCGAGCGCGCCTGGGCGAAGCTGCATCTTTACCGGCGCGGGACGGACCTCAGGGCCTGGTTGTTCACGGTGATGCACAACCTCTATGTCAATCAGGTGCGGGCGGCGCGTCCTGGCACGCAGCTGGATGAGGAGATGCCGGAGCTCGCGCAACCGGCGCGCGAGACCGACGCGCTGATGCTGCGCGACCTGGATCTCGCGATCCGGCGCCTGCCGCCCGATCAGCGGGAAGTGCTGTTGCTGGTGGCGCTGGAAGACATGAGCTATGCCGAGTCGGCGGTCGCTCTCGGGATCCCGATCGGGACCGTGATGTCGCGCTTGGCGCGTGCGAGGGAAAAACTGCGCGCCATGCTCTCGGGGCTGCCGGAGAACGGGAAGCAACTGAAGATCGTGAAATGAGAAATGGATAGCTTGCCGCAGGATGATCCGGAACTGAAGGCGCTGTCGCAGGCGCTGCACCAGCTCTACGACCCGGTGCTGGAGGAGCCCGTGCCGCAGCGCCTGCATGCGCCGCGGCGGCGCTGGCGCGTGCCGGCGATGGCGGCGGCGTGGGCGATCGTCGGGCTTTGCGCCGGGATCTTTGCCGGCTGGCAGTTGCACGCATCGCGTGCGAGCATCGCATCGCAGTCGGAGGTACCCGCTTTCGTCAAGCGCGCTGCGATCGCGCATGCAACCTACTCGCCCGAAGTGCGCCATCCGGTCGAGGTTGGCGCCGACCAGGAACAACATCTGGTGGCTTGGCTTTCCAAGCGCCTTGGCGCGCAGGTTCATGCGCCGAAGCTTGAAGCGGTGGGTTACAGCCTGATGGGTGGCCGGCTACTGCCGGGCGACAACGGTCCCGTGGCGCACTTTATGTACCAAAACGCGCAGGGCCGCCGCATCACGCTTTACGTGCGGACGGAAGCCGCGGAGAACCGTGAAACCGCGTTCCGGTTTGCGGCCGAAGGCAACGTGAAGGTGTTCTACTGGATAGACCGCAAGCTCGGCTACGCGCTTTCATCTACTGATCTGAGCAAGGAGGATCTGCTTGCGGTCGCTGATGCCGTCTATCGCCAGCTTAATCCCTAGCCCCGATCTTGATAACTGCATGCCTCCCCGCTGTGCGGCATCAACCTTTGCGCACCAAATGCGTGCTTTCTAGGGCTTGAAGCGGTTCTTTGCGGGGCGTCTGGCTTGGCACGCTTGATGCTGCATATTCCGGAAACGCATCAGCTCCGGAAGTCTCAATGTCGAAGAGGGAGACGCATGAAACGTGAAGATGTGACAGACCTGATCGCCTTCCGCAAGGTGACTCTGGGCATTCACTGGGCGGATGTGGCCAAGAAAGTCAGGCAGTCGAAGGAATGGACGACCGCGGCCTGCCTGGGGCAGATGCAGATGTCCAAGAAACAGGCGCAGACAGTCGCCAAGATCTTCGGCCTGCCGGCGGATGCCGTGCTGCTGCTGCAGACAGTGCCCTACAAGGGATCGCTGCCGACGGCGGTACCGACCGATCCGCTGATCTACCGCTTGTACGAAATCGTCAACGTCTACGGCACTACCATGAAGGAACTGATCCACGAGGAGTTCGGCGACGGCATCATGAGCGCGATCGACTTCTCGATGGACATCTCGCGCGAGCCGCACGAGAAGGGCGACCGCGTGCATATCGAGATGAGCGGCAAGTTCCTGCCCTACAAGACCTACTAGGCTACTAGGACGGGCGTGTACCGTTAGGATCGAAGGGCAGGCCGGATCAGGTAGCCGCCGGATTTTTCGTCGCGCTCCAGCGCGATCAGCTTTCTTTTTTCGGCTTCCTCGAGCAGATCGGAAAATGCCTTGAAGCCGTAGTAGGACTCGTTGAAGCCGGGGTTGCGGCGTTTTAGCGCCTGCTTGATCATCGAGCCCCAGATGCGCTCGCCCTCGCCGCGCTCGGCGATCAGCGCCTGCAGCGTCTCGATCACCAGGTCGAAGGCCTCATGCTGTTTCTCGCCCCCGGCCGGCGTCGCGCCCGATTCCTTGCGTTTCTTGGAGGCGCGGCGCTTGGTCTCTTCTTCGCGTACCAGGTCGTCGTAGTAGATGAACTCGTCACAGTTGGCGATCAGCAGGTCCGAGGTGGAATTCTTCACGCCCACGCCGATCACCACCTTCGCGTTTTCGCGCAGTTTGGATACCAGGGGCGAGAAGTCCGAATCGCCACTGATGATCACGAAAGTGTCGACGTGGCCCTTGGTGTAGCAGAGATCGAGCGCGTCCACCACCATGCGGATGTCGGCGGAATTCTTGCCCGATTGGCGGACGTGCGGAATCTCGATCAGTTCGAACGACGCGCCGTGCATTCCCGTTTTGAATTCCTTGTAGCGCTGCCAGTCGCAGTAGGCCTTCTTGACGACGATCGAGCCCTTCAGCAGCAGCCGCTCGAGCACGCGGTTGATGTCGAACTTTTCGTATTTCGCGTCCTGCACGCCGAGCGCGACGTTCTCGAAGTCGCAGAACAGCGCCATGTTGCGGGTTTCGTGGAGGGCGGCCATGTTTCGAATCTCCTGCCTCTGGCAGACGGACCGGCGATGCTAGCATTCAACGCATGAATGGCGCTGAAAGCCTTGCCCGCACCCTGGTTGCCTGCGGTGTCGATACCTGCTTCGCCAACCCGGGAACCTCGGAGATGCACTTCGTTTCGGCGCTCGATCGCGTGGCGGGGCTGCGTTGCGTGCTCGGGCTCGCGGAAACGGTTGTGGCCGGTTGCGCCGATGGCTACGCGCGCATGGCGGGCAAGCCCGCGGCGACGCTGTTTCACTGCGGCCCCGGCCTGGGCAACGCGATCGCGAATCTGCACAACGCAAAGCGCGCGCATACGCCGATCGTCAACATCGTTGGCGACCATGCCACCTACCACCGCCCGTACGACGCTCCGCTTACTGCCGACACCGAAGCGCTCGCGCGCACCGTGTCGTCCTGGGTTCGCACCAGCGCCAACGCACGCGAGGTCGGCGGGGATGCTGCTGCCGCGGTGCAGGCGGCGCGCACGCCTCCCGGTGGCACCGCGACGCTGATCCTGCCAGCGGACTGCGCATGGGACGAAGGTGCCGAACCCGGCACGCCACCGGCGCCGCCTGCTCGCGCCGCAGTGACTGCGGCGACCATCAAGGCGATCGCCCGCGCGCTTCGGTCGGGGCAGCCTGCGATGCTGGTGCTCTCCGGTGCTGCGCTGGACGAAGCAGGCCTGCGCGCTGCGAACCGGATCGCACATGCCACGGGTACAAAGCTGCGCACGCCGACGCAGATCCCGCGCATGGCCCGAGGCCGCGGCCGCGTGCCGGTGGATCGCATCCCCTACGTGGTGGACGCCGCGCTGAAAGTGCTGGAAGGGACCAGGCATCTCGTGCTCGCGGGCGCGAAAGCGCCGGTTGGTTTTTTCGCCTATCCGGGCAAGCCCTCCACCCTTTGGCCAAACGACTGCGAGCTGCACACGCTCGCCAGCGCGAACGAGGACATTGTGGGCGCACTGCAAGCATTGGCCGACGAATTGTCTGCGCCGCGCGATGCGCCGCTGCGCGATGACGTTGCGCAGCCGGAGCTGCATGGCGGCCCGTTCAAGCCGGAGGCTTTCGGCCTGACGCTCGCCGCGCTGCTGCCGGAGAATGCGATCGTCGCGGAAGACGCGGTGACTTCGGGCCGCGCGCTGTTTCCGCTCACCTGGGGCGCTGCACCGCATGACTGGATCCAGATCACCGGCGGCGCCATCGGGCACGCGTTCCCGGCGGCAACCGGCGCCGCGGTCGCTTGCCGGGACCGCAAAGTCGTCTGCCTTCAGGCCGACGGCGCCGGCATGTACTCACTGCAGGCGCTCTGGACTCAGGCGCGCGAGAAGCTGGACGTGATCAACGTGGTATTCGCCAACCGGCGCTACGCCATCCTGCAGGGGGAACTGGCTGCCGTGGGCGCACAGCCGGGCCCGGCGTCGAATGAACTGTTCGATCTTTCGCGGCCCGAGATCCGCTGGACCAAGCTGGCCGAGGGGATGGGCGTGGAAGCCGTGCGGGTGGAAACACTGGAAGGATTTGCCGACGCCTTCACGTCGGCCCGCGCGCGGCGCGGGCCGTTCCTGATCGAGTTCCTGATCTAGCTAACGGGCCTCGTCCGGCGCCTGTGGCGTGGCGGGCGCGGCGGCGCCACCGCGCACGGCAATCGGCTGCGCGCGCGCCTTGCGGCGTTCCGCGATCCATGCCTGCAGGCGCTCGAAGTACAGGTAGACGACCGGCGTGATGTAAAGCGTGAGAATCTGCGATAGCAGCAGGCCGCCCACCACCGCAAGTCCAAGCGGCATGCGCGCGCTGCCGCCCGCGCCGAAGCCGATCGCGATCGGCAGGCTGCCCATCAGGGCAGCCATAGTGGTCATCATGATCGGCCGGAAGCGGACCATGCCCGCCTCGTAGATCGCCGCTGCGGGCTCTCTGCTGTCTTTGCGCTGCGCTTCGATCGCAAAGTCGATCATCATGATCGCGTTCTTCTTTACGATGCCGATCAGCATGATGATGCCGACGAAGGCGTACATGTTAAGCTCGACCCCGAAGGCCATCAGCGTTACCAGCGCGCCCAGGCCCGCCGTGGGCAGCCCCGAGAGAATCGTCAGTGGGTGGATGAAGCTCTCGTAAAGAATGCCAAGCACCAGGTAGATCACGAACACCGCCAGCAGCAGCAGAAACCCCATGCCCTGCAGCGAACTCTGGAAAGCCTGCGCCGTACCTTGGAACGAGGTATTGAGGGTACCCGGCACCTGTATCGTGGACATCGCTTTGTTGACTTCGTCGATCGCCTGCGACAGCGCCACGCCAGGCCTGAGGTCGAAGGAGATGGTCACCGACGGCAACTGCCCGAGATGGGTCACCGAAAGCGGCCCGGTGCTGTAGCTGAGTTTGGCAACCGCGTCGAGCGGAACCAGCGCTCCGGTCGTAGCGCGCACATAGAGCATGCCAAGGGACGACGGCTCTCGTTGGTAGCGGGGCTCCAGCTCGAGGATCACCCAGTACTGGTTGGTCGCAGTGTAGATGGTCGATACCTGCGACGCGCCGAACGCGAAGTTGAGGGTGCTCTCGATCTGTTGAGGCGAAACGCCCAGCGCGGACGCTTTCTCGCGGTCGATTTCCACGTTGACCTGCGGCCTGGCGATCTGCAGGTCGCTGGAAACGTCGATGATTCCTGGAAGCTCCCGCAATTTACTCTCGATGCGTGGCGCCCACTGATAGAGCTGCCCGGTGTCCGGCCCCTGAATGACGTACTGGTACGGGCTCTTGGTCAGAGCGCCGATGCGGATCGTCGGCACGTTCTGCACGAAGCTCTTGATGCCGACCAGCCTGGCGAGCTTGGGCCGCAGTTCCTTCACCACGTCGTCGGCCGGCTTTCTCTGCCCGTAGGGCTTCAGCGCGATGGTTATCCGGCCACTGTTCATGTTGGGGTTGTTGTTGGCTGCCCCGACGAAGGACATGATGGCTTCCACGTTCGGATCCTGGCGCACGATGTCGGCGATTTGGCGTTGCAGCTCCGCCATGCCATCGAAGGACACGTCCTGCGGTCCTTCAGTAAAGATGAACAGCTGGCCCGAATCCTCGCTCGGAAGAAAACCCTTCGGCGCTCGCGAGAACAGCACACCGGTGGCAACCACGATGGCGAAGAAAACGAGCAAGGTCAGGCGCTGGCGCGCGAGTACCCAGCGCAGCGTGGTGCCGTAAAAATCGCGCCAGGCGTCGAAAGCGCGCTCGAACGCCATGTAAATCCGGCCGTGCTTCTCGTGAGGGTCGTGAGGCCTGAGTATCCGGCTGCACATCATTGGGGTGAGCGTTAGCGATACGAATCCCGAGATCAGCACCGCGACGATGATCACCACTGCGAACTCGTGCAGCAAGCGCCCGAGAATGCCGCCCATGAAGAACACCGGGATGAACACGGCGGCCAGCGAGACGGTCATCGACAGGATGGTGAAAGCGATCTCCTTCGAGCCGTCCAGCGTGGCCTGCATCGCGCTCTTGCCCATTTCCATGTGCCGGCTGATGTTCTCCAGCATGACGATGGCGTCGTCGACCACGAACCCGACGCAAAGCGTAAGGGCCATCAGCGAAATGTTGTCGATGCTGTAGCCGAACAGGTACATCAGCGAGAACGTGCCGATGATCGACATCGGCAGCGCGACGCTCGGGATGATGGTTGCCGGAATGTTGCGCAGGAACATGAAGATCACCATCACCACCAGCGCCAGCGCGAGCATCAGCGTGAATTCGACTTCCGCCACCGAAGCGCGGATCATCGTCGTCCGGTCGTAGAGAATATCGATGCCGATGCTGGGCGGTACTTCGGCGCGGAACGCGGGCAGCAGCTTCTTGACGGCATCGACCATTTCGATCGTGTTGGTGCCGGGCTGTCGCTGAACCGCGAGCACAATGCCTCGTTTGTCCTTGAACCAAGCTGCCACCTTGTCGGTCTGAACGCTGTCGATCACGTTCCCGACTTCACCCAGGCGCACCGGATTGCCGTTGCGGTATGCGACGATGACGGGGCGGAAGGCCGCGGCGTCATTGAGCTGGCCGGTCGCCTGAACCGCGAACATGCGGTCCTTGCCGTACAACGTTCCGGTCGGCAGGTTCACATTGGCATTGGAGACCGCGGCCTGCACCTCGTTCATGCTCACGCCGCGGGCGGCGAGCGCGTTCGGATCGACCTGCACGCGCACGGCGTATTTCTGCTGGCCGTAGACCAGCACCTGAGCAACGCCGCTGATCGTCGACATGCGCTGGGCGAGGTAGGTTTCCGCGTACTCGTCCACCGTAGAGATAGGCACGGTGTCGGAAGTAAGCGCGAGGAAGAACACCGGGAAATCCGCCGGGTTTACCTTGCGGAAGGACGGCGGCGTCGGCATCGACGGCGGCAGGAGACGCGCGGTCGCGGCGAGCGCCGAGTTGACGTCCTGTGCGGCTGCGTCGATGTCGCGATCGAGGTTGAATTGGATCGTGATCGAAGTCAGCCCCTGGCCGCTGAGCGAAGTCATCGAATCGATGCCGGCGATGGTCGAGAACTGCTTCTCGAGTACCGTAGCCACTGCCGATGCCATCGTCTCCGGCGCGGCGCCGGGCAGTTCGGCGGTGACCTGGATGGTCGGATAGTCGATGTTGGGCAGCTGACTCACCGGCAGCAGCCGGAACGCGACAATGCCGAAAATGAGGATGCCGAGCATGACCAGCACCGTCATGACGGGCCGGCGGACGAAAATCTCCGATAGATTCACGACGCGGCGGCGCCCTCGAGGACGTTGACCTTGGCTCCCGGCGCGAGGCGAAGCGCGCCGCGAACCACTACCTTGTCGCCGCTGGCGAGGCCCCCGTTCGCAAGCACCGCCATGTCGCCCTCGGTGCGGGCGACGGCAACTTTGCGCATTTCGACGGTCATATCGGGTTTCACCACATAGACGAACTGCCCGTCGGGGCCGGTCTGCAGCGCGCGCGAAGGAATCACGATCGCATCCTGGTCGTAGAGTTTGACCAGCACGGTGACGAACTGGCCGGGCCAAAGCGCCGCGTCGCCATTGTCGAATATGGCGCGCACCTTGATCGTTCCCGTGGTCTGGTCGACGGCGTTATCGAGGAAGGCAATGCGGCCTGAGGCGAGCGGCTTGTCGGAATTGGGCTGCGCGACATTGACCGTCAAGGAGCCTTTGCGCATCAACTCGCGGACCGTCGGCAGTTGTTGTTCGGGGATGGCGAAGCTCACGTACACCGGCTTCACCTGGTTGATCACCACCAGCGAAATCGTGTCGTTCGCCTTCACCATGTTGCCGGCCTGCAGCAGCGCGCGGCCGACGTAACCGTCGATCGGCGAGCGAATGATCGTGTAATCGAGATTGAGGCGCGCGTTCTCGAGCGCGGCCTCGGTCGCCTTCGCGGTGGCCTGGGCAGTCTGCGCATTGGTCTTGTATTGCGCGTAGGCATCCTTGGAGACGAAATTCTTGTCCAGCAGTTCCTGGTAGCGTCTTTCCTGGGACAAGGCCTGGTCGCGGCTTGCCGCATCGCGCAGCGCTTGCGCCTCTGCCTGCTTCAGCGCAGCATCGAAGGGACGCGGATCGATCCTGAACAGCACTTCGCCCTTTTTCACTTCCTGGCCTTCACGGAAGTGGACTTCGAGGATCTGGCCGTCGACCCTCGATTTCACCGCCACCGAGGCGTAGGCCTCGACGTTGCCTATCGCCTGCAAGCGTACCGGGGCGTTTTTCTGCACTGCAGCCACCACCGCTACAGGAACTACGGCAGAACCCTTGGTGGTTGGTTTTTCCCGGGCGCGCGAATCAGCGCTGAAATAGGCAAACAGAACCCCGGCCGCCAAAACGGCAGCAGTACCGGCAACGATCGCGAAACGCGCCCTCGAATCCATGAAAACGTAAACCCTAAAGGAATGCCCGCTCTGCGGCAAAAAGCTGGTCCACGCTCTCCCGCTCGCGGACAAGCGACGCTTTGGCGCCGGAAACCATCACTTCCGCGGGGCGTGGGCGCGTATTGTAGTTCGAACTCATGACCATGCCGTAAGCGCCTGCCGACATTACTGCGAGGAGGCTGCCGGGAAGCACGGCTAGTTTCCGCTCGCGGGCGAGAAAGTCGGCGCTCTCGCAGACCGGCCCAACGATGTCGTAAACACCCGCCACAGCATCCAATTCCGTCTCGCGCACCTGCCGGACCTCGTGCCAGGCGTCATACAACGCCGGCCGGATCAGGTCGTTCATCGCCGCGTCCACCACCGCAAAATTCTTCGACTCGCCCGGCTTGACATACTCGATGCGCGTCAGCAGGACGCCGGCTTCTCCGACGATGGCGCGGCCCGGATCCACCACCAGCATTTCAGTCCGTGTGTCCAGCGCGGCAAGCGCGCCGCGAACGAATTCAGCTACCGGCGCCGGCGATTCGTCGCGGTAGCGGATACCGATCCCGCCGCCGAGGTCTATATGGGAAATCCGGATGCTCGCGGCATCCAGGCGCCCAACCAGGGCAACGATGCGCTCGGCAGCTGCCACATACGGCGCGGCAGCAGTCATCATCGAACCAATGTGGCAGCCGATGCCGACCACGTGGACATTGGGGCGACGCGCGGCATCGCGGTAGAGACGCTCCGCATCGTTGTACGCGACCCCGAATTTGCTCTGCTTGAGTCCGGTCGAGATGTACGGATGTGTTTTGGCGTCCACGTCCGGATTGACGCGAAACGCGATCGGTGCCCGCGCGCCGAGGCGCGCGGCTACCGCATCGACGCGCGCCAGTTCACCTTCAGATTCCAGGTTCACGCAGAAGATTCCGGCACGCAGTGCCTGCTCGATTTC
>DATGGA010000011.1:0-107201 GCA_035308765.1 Burkholderiales bacterium | reverse complement strand
AGCGCCGTGCAGTGTCGTATGCCGTGTCGTTCATGTGACCCTCAGGAACATTTTTTCGTCGTAGGGCAATGCAGGCCGCAGGAAGGCGTTGTCGTTGCTGACGTAATGCAGCGCGCAGGCGCGGCGCCAGCGTTGCGAGTGATTGGTGCCCGACTGGTGCAGCACGCCCCCGTGGTGGAACGAAACCCCACCCTTGGGCACGGGGGCCGGCGTCATGGCCGCCTTCGCGGCCATTGCGGCGGGCACCTGCAGGTTGAATGGTTCGTCCGGCGGCGCGAGATGCGGGATCACCGGCGCCCGGTGCGTGCCCTCGCCGAAATACAAGCAGCCGTTCTCCACCGTGGCGTCGTCGAACGCGATCCATGCCGTGATCAGCGCCTCGGGGTCGCGCGGCCCGAAGTAGAAATTGTCCTGGTGCGGCGGTTTCGGGCCGCCGCCTTCGGGCGGCTTGAAGAATATCTGGCTGAAGTACACCGACACGCCGCTGCCGATGACGCTTTCCACCAGGGCGACGAGCCGCGGATCGCGCGCCAGCCTGCGCATCGATTCGCGATGGTGATGCGGATTGTCGAGCTTGCGCAGCACCTCTCGCGCCTTGACTCCGGCGTCCAGATACCAGCGGCGCTGCACGGCGGGCAGTTCGCGCAGGAATTCCTCGCCCCAGCGCCCGATGTCTTCGACCGCCGCGTCCATTTCGGCCGCAGAGAAAACGCCGGGCACCGTGAAGTGCCCGGCCTTTTCATAGATCGCCTTTTCTATGCCAGCCATTTCGCAAGATTTCCCCGGACAAAGGCATCGTCGTTCATCTCCGGGTAGGCGGCATAGACCCGGTCTATCTCCGCGGCCTGCCCCGGCGAAAGGACTTCCTTCGGGTCGAGGCACCAGATGCCTTCGAGCAGGCCCTGGCGGCGCAGCACTTCATGGCAGCCCGGGATGCAGCCCGCGAAATCGTGCGCGACATCGAAGAATGCGCTGTTGGTATCGGTGATCTTCGAGTCGAGAGCGAGCAATTCTTCGCTCGGTTTCGCCGTTTGAAGCCTTTCCAGCAATTCAACGGCGTACTTCGTCCAGACGCTCCAGTGTCCCAGCAGGCCGCCCTTGATCCGGACGCGCACCTCCTCGCCGCCGCGGATCACCGCGAACGGCGCCAGCAGGTCGAGCACGATGTGGTCGTCGTTGCCCGTGTAGAGCGTGATACGCTCCTCGGCGCGCGCCGCGACAAGGCCCTTGACGACGTCCAGCGTCCGGTATCGGTTGAAAGGCGCGATCTTTACCGCGACCACGTTTTCTATCTCGCAGAATCGGCGCCAGAATTCCGCCGGCAGGTGGATGCCGCCGACAGCGGGTTGCAGGTAGAAGCCCACCAGCGGAATCTCCGCCGCGACCGCCGCGCAGTGCGCGACCAGTTCACCCACTGACGCGCCCTTCATTGGTGCCAGCGACAGCATGCCCGCGTGATACCCGAGCCCTCGCGCGATTGCGGCTTCTTTTCTTGCCTGATCGGTTTTTCCCGACAATCCGCCCACCAGCACCACCGGCCGCTTCGCCCAGGCCTTCGCCTCATCGGCGGCAAGCTTGAGCACGGGCTCGTACATCCCGCTCTCCCGGATGGCGAATTGCGTCGCGTGCACGCCGACCGCCAGGCCGCCCGAGCCGGCGTCGAGGTAATAGCGGGTCAGTGCGCGCTGGCGGCGGCTGTCGAGCCGCCGGTTTGCGTCCAGCGCAAGCGGGTGCGCGGGGATCACCGTGCCGCGACGGAGCAGCGCGAGCACGTCGGCAGGCAGTTGGGTCCAGTGCATGTTAACCGGATGGTTACTGGATGGTAACATCGCGACTTCCGAAATGAGGAGGCCTCATGCGCAGATTTCTCATTGCCGCCGCGCTGACATGCATTGCCGCAGTCAACCCTCTGTCCGCCGCGGCCCAGCAAAAACTCGACTTCATCCTCAACTGGGTGCCGGGCGGCGACCACGCTCCCTACTACTACGCCAAGAAGATGGGCTGGTACGCCAAGGAAGGCATCGACCTCAACCTCGAGCCGGGCAAGGGCTCTGCGCCCGCGACGCAGAAAGTCGGCGCCGGGGCGAACCCGATCGGCCTCGCGGACATGGGCGGCGTGCTGGTCGCCAAGGGCAAGGGCGCCGATACCGTCGCGGTCTTCAATGTCTACGCCAACTCGCCGCAGGGCATGTACTGGCTGAAGAGCTCGGGGATCACCGGCATCAAGGACTTCGCGGGCAAGAAAATAGGCAACCCGGCGGGCGACGGCGCGCGCGTCATGTGGCCGGCGCTCGCCAAAGCGAACGGCATCGACCCGAAATCGGTCGTCTGGGTGAACATCGACGCCAATTCGAAGCTCTCGGCGCTCAAGTCGAAGTCGATCGACGTCACGACGTCGTTCTACAACATCCACCACGTCTTCACGCGCGAACTCGGCGCCGACATGGGTTTCCTCGCCTGGCGCGACGTCGGCATCAACCCCTACGGCAATTCGGTGATCGTCAACGCCGAGTTCCTGGCGAAGAACAGGCCGCTGATCGACAAGTTCGTCAAGGTGACGCAACGCGCCTTCGCGGCCTGCGTCAAGGATCCGAAGCCCTGCGTGCAGGCGCTGATCGACGCCAACGGCGCGCTCAGCTACGACAACGAGATGGTGAACTGGCAACTGGTCGAAGTGCTGATGAGCGACAAGTATTCGCGCGAGGTCGCGCTCGGCATCCACGACGACGCGCGCATGAAGGCGGACTACGAACTGGTGCGCGATTACGTCGGCATCGACAAGCCGTTCGACGTCAAGACGACCTACACGAACGAGTTTCTTGATCGTTCGATAAAGATGACGAAGTAGGGATTAACCCACTCGTCAGCCGAGTTCCGGGCCTGCAGGGCAATAGACGAGCGCTTCTTCGCCGGGTGCAACCGGCGCGCCCAGCACCATGCGGGTAAACGGCCGCTGGAACTCGAAGCCCCTCGCCTGCGCCCAGGATTGCAGCGCGGGCGCGTGGTCGGCGATATCGATGTAGACCGGCGGCCTTACACCGGCCAATGCCGCGTTCAGCAGGGCGATTGCCGTTTTTTCGTCGCGCGCGACCAGCGGCCCGAGCTGGCGCGCTTCGCGGCCATCGCGCCCGAGCAGGAATCCCTCCGGCCTGCCGCCGCGCCACGCAACCAGCGCGGCTTCGGGCAGGCGGGAGGCGAGATTGCGCAGCAGCCGCTCGCGGCTGGCGCCAAATGCGCGCAAATCCAATTCCAGAATTGCCGCCCAGTCGGCGGCTGCCATGGGGCGCACTTCTTTGTTGAATGCGATGTTCTTCGTAAATCCGGAAAGCGAAAACCGCCTGAAACCCCAAGTGTCGCGGAATCCTTCCTGCATGTAGACCTCGTGACCGGCCGGGGTCGCATCCAGGACCGACGTCCTGCGTGCCGCCGAGTTTTCATGCAGCGCCGTGCGCAGCAGCTGCGTCGCAAATCCCTTGCGCCGGTGCTCCGGGAGGACCAGCACCATGCTGACCCAGGCGAATTCGGCGCCATAGGGAAGCACCAGCGTGGAAGCAGCGAGCGTGCCATCGGCGAGCGCGACGCCCCAGCCGTGG
This sequence comes from Burkholderiales bacterium, assembly GCA_035308765.1. Taxonomy (GTDB): domain Bacteria; phylum Pseudomonadota; class Gammaproteobacteria; order Burkholderiales; family SG8-39; genus RBG-16-66-20. The sequence goes on along the minus strand of DATGGA010000011.1, from coordinate 103,608 downwards.
CCGTAGGCGAGCATCAGCCGCCAGTCGGCTTCGTTCTGGTTCCAGTTTGCCGACTTCGACAGCGCTAGGCAGTCCGCGAGATGCGCGCCGCCGAGCTGCAGTTCAGTACTTTCCATCCCGCGTTTCGAAGTGCGTCGGCTTGCCTAGGCCCGGCAGACCGCGTGAGATCCAGTCCGCCTGCCAGTCGATCATGGTGGCGAGCGGCACGCGCGGCGCGCCCAGCAATTGTTGCGCGGCGCGCGAGTCCACCAGCCACGCGGTGGGCGCTTCGTTTCCCGTCACCACCGCTTTCCTGCCGAAGCGCTTGCCGAATTCCCCGGCGAGCGAGCGCACGCTCACCACTTCCGGGCCGCTCACGTTGAGCGGCGAAGCCGGCGTCGTACAGTGCGCGAGCAGACGAAGCGCGTGCTCGTTCGCGTCGCCCTGCCAGATCACGTTGACGTGGCCCATGGTCACGTCCACCGGCCGCCCGGCGAACACCTTGGCGGCCACGTCGTGCAGCACGCCGTAGCGCATGTCGATCGCATATTCGAGGCGCAGCAGGCGTCCCGGGGTGCCGTGCGTGAGCGATCCGTATTCGAAGGCTTTCTCGCGGCCGACGCAGGACGTCGCGTAATCCCCGGGCGGCGGCAGTGTGGGCGCGCTTTCCGGCGCTCCCGGGCCGGTGACCTCGGCGAAGGGATAGACGCAGGCGGTGGAGAACACCACGGTACGGGCGTCGCGAAACGTGTCGGCCACCATGTAAGGCACGCGCACGTTCATTGCCCAGGTGAACGCGGTGTTCCCCGCGGCACCGAATTTGTGTCCGGCCATAAAGACAAGGTTCGGCGCACGCGGCAAGCGTTCCAGCGCGGCGCGATCAAGCAGGTCGCAGGCGATACACTCGACGCCCTGTGCTGCGAGTTTTTCGCGCAGGCCTTTCTCCGAGAACCGCGCCACGCCGATCACGCGCCGGTCCGGCGCGGCGCGCTTGGCCATCCGCGCCAGCGTGGGGCCCATCTTGCCGCCGACGCCCAGCACCAGGATATCGCCCGGAGCACGCGCAAGATCCGCGGAGAGCTCGGCGGACGGGCGCGTCATTAACTCCTCGAGCGCCTCGATGCCGGCAAAGTTAACCATCCGGTGAATTATAATCGCCGCAATGAAAGCGCCGAGAATCCGCACCACCGTCGTCGGCTCGTATCCGCTGCCCGACTGGCTGGCCGCCGCGCCTTCGGAGCAGGCGCTGGAAGATGCGATGCGCGTCGTGCTGCACACGCAGGAGCAGGCCGGCATCGACCTGGTCTGCGACGGCGAACTCTACCGCTTCGACCTGAACCACCCCGAGACCAACGGCATGATCGAGTATTTCACGCGGCCGATGAACGGCATCCGCAGCGAGATCGGCTTCTCCGAGTGGCTCGCCTACTCGAAGGGCGCGGGCATGCGCTTCCGCGCCAAGCCGCCGGGCGTGGTAGAAGGGCCGGTGTTTGCAGGCACCCTGAACCTGTCGCTGGCCTGCGCGCGCGCGAAGCGCCTCGCCGGCAAGCCGCTCAAGTTCACGCTCACGGGCCCGCACATGCTGGCCAAGACCCTGCACGACCTGCATTACCGCGACCCGGAGAAACTGGCGCATGCGATCGCCGACGTGCTCGCGGCGCAGGTGAAGCACCTGGACGCGGACGTCATCCAGGTGGACGAAGCGAACCTGCCGGGGCATCCCGGCGAATGGAAGTGGGCGGCGGCGGCAATGAACAAGGTGCTGAAGGCAGTGCCGAAGAAGGCGAAAGCTGCCGTGCACCTGTGCTTCGGCAACTACGGCGGGCAAAGCATCCAGAAAGGCGGCTGGGACAGGCTGCTCGACTACCTGAACGCGCTGCGCGTCGACCACATCGTGATGGAAGTCGCGCACCGGCCGTCGGAGGAACTGGCGGTGTTCAGGGGATTGCGGCGTGAGATCGGCTTCGGCCTCGGCGTGGTGGACATCAAGCGCACCGAAATCGAGAGCGCCGACGCAATCGCCCGGGCCATCGAGCGCGCGGAGAAAATCCTGGGGCGGGGCCGAGTGAAATACATCCATCCGGACTGCGGCTTCTGGATGCTGAAACGGAACATCGCGGACGGCAAGATCCGCGCCCTCGCGAAAGGGCGGGACCTGTACGAAGGCAGGAATTAACGGAACAGGACTTTAGACCAGGCCTTGTCCCAGTCCTGGCCCGTGACGTCGGTCTCGCGGCCGTCGGCCTCGAAGAATTTGTTGGGAATCTGGAACATGGCGAGCATCAGGCCGCCCCGCGGCCCCGCCCAGGCCTCGTGACGGCTGCCCGCAGGCCGCCAGACGAAGTCGCCCGCCTTGCACTCGCCCTCGCCGCAGACGAGGCTGCCTTCCAGCACGTAGGTCTGCTCGATCAGCACGTGCTCGTGGTCCGGCAGGCGCGCGCCCGGCGCGAATTTCATCAGCGAGGTGACGACGCCGGTCTCGCGGTCGACCAGCAGCGTCTTCGCTTCGACGCCTGGAAAGCGCGTCTTCTCCCAGGGCAGCGCGGCCACCTCGACGAAACGCGAGGCGAGCGGTGGCAATTGCCCGTGTTTTGCCGCGTTTGGCGTGGCTCCGCTCATTTTCTCCGGTGTTCCCCGACCTTGACGATTTTCATGGTGTTGGTGCCGCCCGACTTGCCGATCGGCTCGCCGATGGTGAGCACGATCAGATCGCCGTCCTTCACAACGCCGTTGTCCACCAGCACCTTCTCGGCCTCGGCGAGCAGCTCCTCGCGGTCGTGGCCGACATATTTCACCATCAGCGGATAGACGTCGCGCAGCAGCGAGCAGCGGTAGCGTGTCGCCGTCTGCGAAGTGAGCGCGTAGATCGGCACGCCGCAGTTCAGGCGCGACATCCACAGCGCGGTCGAGCCTGATTCAGTGAGCGTGGCGATCGCCTTCACCTTGAGGTGGAAGGCGGTGAACAGGCCCGCCATCGCGATGGATTGATCGACGCGCGTGAAGACGCGGTTGAGGAATTCCTGGTCGAGCGATACCGGATGCGACTGCTCGGCCTCGATGCAGATGCGGTCCATCGCCTCGATCGCCTCGACCGGATACTTCCCGCTCGCCGACTCCGCGGACAGCATCACCGCGTCGGTGCCGTCCAGCACCGCATTTGCGACGTCGGACACCTCTGCGCGCGTCGGCACGGGGCTGGCAATCATCGACTCCATCATCTGCGTCGCAGTGATGGTTAGTTTGTTGTTCTCGCGCGCGAGGCGGATCATTTTCTTCTGCAGCGCCGGAACCGAAGCGTCGCCGACTTCGACCGCCAGGTCGCCGCGCGCCACCATGATGCCGTCGCAGGCATTCATGATGTCCAGCAGCGCCGCGTTGGTCACCGCCTCCGCGCGCTCGATCTTGGCGATCAGGAAGGCCTTGCCGCCGGAAGCGCGCAGCAGCTCGCGCGCCATGTACATGTCGGCGCCGGTCTTGGGGAAGGAAACGGCCAGGTAGTCGGCGTTGATCTTCGCCGCCGTGCGGATATCGTCGATATCCTTCGGCGTGAGCGCGGGCGCGGTCAGCCCGCCGCCCTGCCGGTTGATGCCTTTGTTGTTCGACAGCACGCCGCCGTGGCGCACCGTAGTGTGCACTTCCTCGCCGCGCACCGCGGCGACGTCGAGCACGATCTTGCCGTCGTCCAGTAGCAGCACCGCGCCCGCGGCGACGTCGCGCGGCAGTTCCTTGTAGTCCAGGCCGGCGCGCTCGCCGTCGCCCAGTTCGCAGCCGGCGTCGAGGATGAACTTCTGCCCCTTGACCAGCATGACCTTGCCGTCCCTGAATTTGCCGACGCGGATCTTCGGGCCCTGCAGGTCGCACATGATGCCGACCGTGCGGCCGGTCTTGCGCGAAATCTCCTTCACCAGCGCCGCGCGCGCGAGGTGGTCGTCCGCGCTGCCATGCGAGAAATTGAGCCGCACCACGTCGACGCCCGCCCGCACCATGCGCTCGAGCATGGCGGGATCGGAGGAGGCGGGCCCGAGGGTGGCGACGATCTTGGTGCTGCGGAGCATGCGCCTAGCCTAAGCCCTTTCCTCGAGCACCGCCACTGCGGGCAGCGTCCTGCCTTCGAGGAATTCCAGGAACGCGCCGCCGGCGGTGGAGATGTAGTCGATGCCGTCGGTGACGCCGAATTTGTGGATCGCGGCAATGGTGTCGCCGCCGCCGGCGATCGAGAATGCCTTCGACGCCGCGATGGCGCGCGCGATCGTCTCGGTGCCCTTGGCGAACTGGGGAATTTCGAAAACACCGACCGGGCCGTTCCAGACGATGGTCCTCGCCTGCTTGAGCAGGCCCGCCAGCACGGCCGCGCTCTTCGGGCCGATGTCGAGAATCATGTCGTCCGCGCCGACGCCGCGCACCTCGGTCACGGTCTCCCGCGCGCGGGCCGACATTTCGCCTGCGACCACGACTTCCTCGGGCAGCGGTACTTCGGTCGCGGCCATGATTTTCTTCGCTTCGCCCACCAGGCCGGCTTCTGCCAGCGATTTTCCGACGGGAAAACCCTTCGCCAACAGAAACGTGTTGAGGATTCCACCGCCCACGATCAGCCGGTCCACCTTCTTCGACAGCGCCAAGAGCAGCGGCAGCTTGGTCGATACCTTGGAGCCTGCGACGATCGCCACCAGCGGCCGCTTCGGCAAGGACAGCACCCGCCCCAGCGCATCGAGTTCCGCCGCCATCAGCGGGCCGGCGCAGGCAACTTTGGCGAACTTCGCCACGCCATGCGTGGTCGATTCCGCCCGGTGCGCGGTGCCGAACGCGTCGTTGACGTAGACGTCGCAGAGCGCGGCGATCCTTTTCGACAAAACTTCGTCGTCCGCCTTCTCGCCGGCGTTGAAACGGCAGTTCTCCAGAAGAACAACGTCGCCCGGCTCGACCTTGACGCCGTTCAACCAGTCCTTGAGCAGGGGGACCGCAAGCCCGAGCAGTTCCGAGAGGCGCCTCGCGATCGGTGCCAGCGAATCCTTGGCGTCGAACTGGCCTTCCTTCGGGCGCCCCAGGTGCGAAGTCACCATCACGGCGGCGCCTTTGCCGAGCGCCAGCCGGATGCCCGGAACCGAGGCCCGGATGCGCGTGTCGTCGGTGATGTTGCCGTTGCCGTCCTGCGGCACATTCAGGTCGGCCCGGATGAAGACCCGCTTGCCCCGCAGTTCCAGGTCGGCGAGGCGTTTGAACTTCATTACTTCGCCTGCTGCAGGGCGACCGTGACGTCCAGCATGCGGTTGGAAAAGCCCCACTCGTTGTCGTACCAGCTCGCAACTTTGACCAGCGTGCCGCCGGCGACTTTCGTCAGCAGGGAATCCACGATCGAACTGGCGGGGTTGTGGTTGAAGTCGGAGGACACCAGCGGCTCGGTAGTGTATTCGAGGATTCCCTTCAAATCGCTTTCGGAAGCCTGCTTCAGCGCCTGGTTCACTTCCTCGGCGGTGACGGTCTTCTTGGCGACGAACGTCAGGTCGACGATCGAGACGTTGATGGTCGGCACGCGGATCGCGTAGCCATCCAGCTTGCCGTTCAGGTGCGGCAGCACTAGGCCTAAGGCGGCCGCGGCGCCGGTTTTGGTCGGGATCATGTTCATGCTGGCCGAACGGGCGCGCCGCAGGTCCGAGTGGTAGACGTCCGTCAGCACCTGGTCGTTGGTATAGGAATGCACCGTGGTCATGAGGCCGGAGACGACGCCGATCCGGTCATCGAGCGCCTTCACCAGCGGCGCGAGGCAGTTGGTGGTGCAGGAGGCGTTCGAGATCACCGTGTCGGAGCCCTTCAGCTCCTTGTGGTTGACGCCGAACACGACGGTGCGGTCCACGTCCTTGTCGCCGGGCGCGGAGATGATCACCTTCTTCGCGCCCGCGGCAATATGGGCGCCCGCTTTGGCCTTGCTGGTAAAGAGGCCCGTGCATTCGAGCACCACGTCCACGCCCAGCGCCTTCCACGGCAACTTGGACGGATCGCGCTCGGCCACCACCCTGATGCGGTCGCTGTTCGCCACCAGGCTGTCGCCGTCCACGCTGACCGTGCCCTTGAAGCGCCCGTGCGCGGTGTCGTACTTGAGCAGGTGCGCGTTGGTCTTGGCATCGCCCAGGTCGTTGATGGCGACGAACTGGAGATCGTGCTTCGTCTTGCTTTCGTAAAACGCGCGCAGGATGTTCCTGCCGATGCGGCCGAAGCCGTTGATGGCAACCTTGATCGTCATTGGACTACGCTCCTTGCCGCCTTGACCACGTTCTCCGGCGTGAAGCCGAAGTGCTTGAACAGATCGGGCGCCGGCGCCGACTCGCCGAAGCGATCGATGCCGACCACCGCGCCTTCAAGCCCGACGTACTTCCTCCAGAAATCCGTCACTCCGGCCTCGATCGCGACGCGCGGCAGGCCCTTCGGCAGCACGCGCGCCCTGTATTCCTCGGGCTGGCGGTCGAATACGCCGGTCGAGGGCATGGAAACCACCCTCACCGGGAAATCGAGCAGTTTCTGCGCGGCGAGCGCGAGTTGGACCTCGGAGCCTGTGGCGATCAGGACTGCCTTCGCGCCCGGCGCATCCGCGAGTACGTACCCGCCTTTTGGAATTTGATTCACTGTCTCGTCGTTCCTCCTCTCGAACGGCAGGTTCTGCCGGGACAGCAGCAGTGCCGTGGGGCCGCTCTTGCGCTCGATCGCCGCCGCCCAGGCTATTGCGGTTTCCGTCGCGTCGCAGGGGCGCCAGACCTCCAGGTTCGGGATCAGGCGCAGCGACGAGGCTTGCTCGATCGGCTGGTGCGTGGGTCCGTCCTCTCCCAGGCCCAGCGAATCGTGAGTGAAGACGTAGATCGTGCGCAGGGCCATCAGCGCGGCCATGCGCAGCGAATTGCGCATGTAGTCGGAGAACACCAGGAAGGTGCCGCCGTAGGGAATGAAGCCGCCGTGCAGCGCGAGGCCGTTCATGATCGCGCCCATGCCGAACTCGCGCACGCCGTAGAACAGGTAGTTGCCGCCGCCTTCCCTGCCTATGACTTTCGAAGCCTTGACCATCGTCAGATTGGAGCCGGTCAGGTCGGCGGAGCCCCCCAGCAGTTCCGGCAGCGCTGGAACCAGCAATTCCAGAGCGTTCTGCGACGCCTTGCGGGTGGCGATTGTTTCAGATTTATGAATCACATCCGCCGTCATCAACCTGACTTTTTCCTGGAAGTTCTGTGGCAATTCGCCCACAACCCGGCGCTGAAATTCCTTGGCCAGTTCGGGATGCGCCTTTTCGTAAGCGGAGAAAACCCGCTTCCAGCGCCGTTCGGCGCGCCTGCCTCTTTCCCGCGCGTTCCAGCCCTGCCGTATGCCGTCGGGAATCTCGAACGGCGGGTATTTCCAGCCGATCGCTTCGCGCGTCGCCGCGACTTCCTTCTCGCCCAGCGCCGCGCCGTGCGCGGCGCCGGTATTGGCCTTGGTCGGCGCACCCTTGCCGATGGTGGTCTTGGCGCAGATGAGCGTCGGGCGCCCGCGTTCGCGCTTCGCCTTGCGCAGCGCGCGGTCCATCGCCTCGACATCGTGGCCGTCGACGTTGGCGATCACCTGCCAGCCGTAGGACTCGAAGCGGCGGCGCACATCGTCGGTGTACCACTGCTTGATGCTGCCCTTGTCGGAATCGATGGAAATGCCGTTGTCGTCGTAGACCGCAATCAACTTGCCCAGGCCCAGCGTGCCCGCAAGCGCGCAGGACTCGTGCGACACGCCTTCCATCATGCAGCCGTCGCCGAGGAAGGCGTAGGTACGGTGATCGACGACCTCGAAACCGGGCCGGTTGAATTCGGCGGCCAGGAGTTTCTCGGCGATCGCCATGCCGACCGCATTCGAGATTCCCTGTCCGAGCGGCCCGGTCGTCGTCTCGACGCCGGGCGCAAGACCGCGCTCCGGATGCCCCGGCGTCTTCGAACCCAGCTGGCGGAAGCGCTTCAGTTCCGCCATCGGCAGGTCGTAGCCGGTCAGGTGCAGCAGCGAATACAGCAGCATCGAGCCGTGCCCGTTGGAGAGCACGAAGCGGTCGCGGTTCGGCCACGCGGGGTTGGCCGGATTGTGCGAAAGGTTGCGGTGCCAGAGCGCCACCGCGATCTCGGCCATGCCCATCGGCATCCCGGGATGGCCCGAATTCGCTGCCTGAACCGCGTCCATCGCGAGGGCGCGGAGCGCATCGGCCATCTCGCGTTCTGGTGCAGGCGAAATCATCGGAAAACTTATTCGGGGAAGGCGCAAATTATAGCCAAGCGCTTTCCTATAATCCGCCCATGACTGAAATGCCGTTTACCAGCCCGCAGGGCTTCGAAGCTGCCGTCGCCGCGCCCAAGGAAGCGGGCCCGGCCCACTGGTTCGTCTTCAAGGGAGACCGCCTGCTGGTCGAGCTAGGACCGCCCAGCCCGCGCCCTTCCGACGATCCCCGGGTGCCCGCGAGGCCCAGCTGGGCCAGACTTCCGTTGCAAAATAACAACAATATCTTGTGGTTCGAACCCGCCCGGACACTATATCTAGGGCGTCTCGCCGGAACCGACTGCTGGGCGGCGGAGGCGCCCGCGGAGGCGCCGCCGCCGCCCGCGGGCATGGCCTGGGAAGGACTGCGCGCGCTCTTCACGGTGCTGGACGACGCCCATTTCGCGCTCGCCGGACGCGCCATCCAGCTCGTCGACTGGGACCGCGGCCACCGCTACTGCGGGCGCTGCGGCACGCCTACAGAGGCGAAACCGGAGGAGCGGGCGCGCGTCTGCCCCGCCTGCAGGTTCTCCGCCTATCCGAGGCTCGCGCCCGCGGTGATGGCGCTGGTGCGCCGCGAAGGCGAGATCCTCCTCGGCCGCAGCCCGCACTTCCCGCCCGGGATGTACAGCGCGCTGGCCGGCTTCGTCGAGCCGGGCGAGACCCTGGAGCAGTGCCTGGCGCGCGAAGTCGAGGAGGAAGTCGGCGTGCGGGTGTCGCGAATCCGCTACTTCGACAGCCAGCCCTGGCCGTTTCCGAATTCGCTCATGATCGCCTTCGTCTGCGACTGGGCGTCGGGAGAAATCCGGCCGCAGGCGGGGGAAATCGAGGCGGCTAACTGGTTCAAAGTATTGCAATTACCGAAACTTCCAAGCAGAATCTCGATCGCGCGCCGGCTGATCGACGCAGTGGTCGAAGAAATGCGCGGCGCGAAGTGAAATGAGCGGGATTTTTGGGTTCGAAACGGGGGCTTTGAAACGAATTGAACGAGATTGAAGAACACAGTTGTACGCCGCGATGCGGTGACGCTGAGGCGCAGCCCGGAAAATTTGGCAGAGGGTTGCGCCTTCGCATTTTTCGGGGGGCACGGACATGAACGGTCTGCATCTCATCGGTGATCTGAACGGCTGTCGCTGCGATCCGCAGCTGCTGCTCGACGGCAAGAGCTTCGAGGCTGTGTGCCTCGAGCTGGTGCGCGCTTCGGGCCTGACCGTCATGGACGCGCGCTTCCACCAGTTCGAAGGCTCCGGCTTCACCGGCGCAGTGGTGCTCGCCGAATCGCATCTCGCCATCCACACCTGGCCCGAGAACAAGGGCCTGACGCTGGATGTCTATGTCTGCAATTTCAGCGCCGACAATTCGGCCAAGGCGCGCAAGCTGTTCGAGGACATCATCGGCCACTTCGAGCCCGCGGAGGTGGCGCGCCACGAAATCGACCGCGGCGAGCACCTGCTGATGGAGCCGCTGAACGAGTCCACGGGCTTCTACATCAAGGCCGCGCGCCAGGTCGGCGAATGGCAGACCAAGTTCCAGAAGCTGCAGATTTACGACACGCCGCATTACGGCCGCATCTTCCGCCTCGACGGCTACAACATGACCTCCGAGAGGGAGGAATTCGTCTATCACGAGAACCTGATCCACCCGGCGCTCACTGCGCACGCGGCGCCGAAGAAGGTGCTGATCGTGGGCGGCGGCGACGGCGGTTCCTCGGAAGAGGCGCTCAAGCACCCCTCGGTCGAGCAGGTGACGATGTGCGAGATCGACGAGGACGTGGTCAAGATCGCGAAGGAGCATTTCTTCGCGGTGCACCGCGGCGCCTTCGACAATCCCAAGCTGCGCGTGCTGATCGGCGACGGCATGAAGTTCATCCGCGAGACCAGCGAGCGCTTCGATCTGATCGCGCTGGACCTCAACGACCCGATGGGGCCGGCGGAGGCGCTTTACTCGGCGGAATTCTTCCAGCAGTGCCGCCACGCGCTCGCCCCGGGCGGCGCGCTGGTGCTGCACATCGGCGCGCCGGTGGCGCGGCCGGAACGCGTCGCGGAGCTGGCGCAGCGCCTGAACGGCATTTTCCGCATCGTGCGGCCGTACACCATGTACATCCCGCTCTACGGCGCGCAGTGGGCGATGGCGGTGTGCTCGGACAAGCTCGACCCGAAGTCCCTGACTGCGGACGAGATCGACCGCAGGATAGAGCAGCGCAAGCTGCAGGACCTCAGGTTCTACAACGGCGAAACCCACGAGGGCGTGTTTGCGCTGCCCAATTTCGTGCGGGACCTGGTGAATCCGCCGCGCCTGAAGCAGCAGGCCCGCGGCCGGCGCCTTGGCGTCGTGAGGGCTGCCGCAAAATAAAAAGAGAACTACGCGAGGGTCTTCAAGACCTCGCGTACCGTTCCGAATAGCTGGTCGATCTCCGATTTCTGCACGATGAGCGGCGGCGCCAGCGCGATGGTATCGCCCGTGACGCGCATGTAGACGCCCTTCTCGAAGGCCTTCAGGTGCGCCTCGAAGCCGCGTGTGCCTACGACTCCGGCGCGCGGCGACAGTTCGATGGCCGCGATCAGGCCAAGGTTGCGGATGTCGACCACGTTCGGGCAGTCCCGGAGCGAGTGCGCGCCATCTTCCCAGTATTTCGCGAGTTCGCCGACGCGCGTCAGCAAGCCCTCGTCTTCGTAGACCTTGAGCGTCCCCAGGCCCGCCGCGCAGGCGAGCGGGTGCGCCGAATAGGTGTAGCCGTGCGGCATCTCGATCGCGTTCTCGGGCCCGGTCATGAACGCCTGATAGAGATTTTCCTTCATGAACACCGCGCCCATCGGCACGGTGCCGTTGGTGATGCCCTTCGCGGTGGTGATGAGATCCGGAACGACGCCGAAATAGTCGGACGCAAACGGCTTGCCGAGGCGCCCCCATGCGTTGATCACTTCGTCGAATATGAGCAGGATGCCGTGCTTGTCGCAGATCTCGCGCAGTTTCTGCAGGTAGCCCACCGGCGGCACGTAAACGCCCGCCGAGCAGGCCACCGGCTCGACGATCACCGCGGCGATGGTCGACGGATCGTGCAGCTGGCACAGGCGCTCGAGATCCTCCGCGAGTTCCGCGCCATGCTGGGGCTGGCCGCGCGAGAACGCGTTCTTCGCGGGATCGTGGGTATGGCGCATGTGGTCGACGCCGGTGACCAGCGCGCCGAACAGCTTGCGGTTGCCGACCATGCCGCCGACCGCGGTGCCGCCGAAATTGACGCCGTGGTAGCCCTTTTCCCTGCCAATGAGCCGGATGCGCTGCCCTTCACCGCGCTGGCGGTGGTACGCGATCGCGAGCTTGAGCGCCGTGTCCACCGACTCCGAGCCCGAGTTGGTGAAAAAGATCCGCGTCACGCCTCTGGGCAGCAGCGGCGCCAGTTTTTCGGCGAACTCGAAGGCCGCCGGATGGCCCATCTGGAAGGGTGGCGCGAAATCCAGCGTCGCCACGGCCCGCTGCACCGCCTCTACGATCGGTTTCCGGCAGTGGCCGGCGTTGACGCACCACAGGCCCGAGGTGCCATCGAGGATTTTGCGGCCCTCGGGCGTGTAGTAGTACATGCCCTCGGCGCGCGCGAGCATCCGCGGCGCCTTCTTGAACGCGCGGTTCATCGAGAACGGCATGAAGAACGCCGAATTCTCGAGCGACGTGCTGACAGCTTCCGGCCGGGCTCTCTCGTTCATGGGCTTTCTCCTGTAACTGGCGCAATGGTAGCGCGCTCCGGGGCCGCCGCATACACTGGCGCAAAAATGACCACAACTGCCCAGACAGGTTGCGAACTCTGCATCCCGCGCGACGCGATACTGGAGAACGAATTTGCCTACGTTCGCTTCGATAACAATTCACTCAGCAAAGGCCATGTTTTGGTGATTCCCAAACGGCATGTCGCAAGTTTCTTCGATATGACCGGCCCGGAGCAGAGCGCCGTAATGGCCCTCCTGACCCAAGCGCAACGAAATCTTCACGACGAGCATTCGCCCGACGGCTACAACATCGGCGTCAACATCGGCAAGGCCGGGGGCCAGTCGCGCATGCACGTTCACGTCCACCTAATTCCCCGCTACACCGGCGATGTCCCTGACCCGCGCGGTGGCATCCGCTGCGTGCTGGCAAAGCGCGCTTGATCACGCATCCGAGGCAGATATGGCAAAGACAAACCACCCGCTTTCAGTCGTTGCAGCCGAAGCCCCGCCACGCGCCAGGCAATCCAACTATCCGCCCGAAATGCGGGCCAAGGTGGCCCGGCGCGGCGTCCGCGTTGCGGCACGCGCATGGCAAACAGGGCGAATTCGTCTACATCCTCGAGGGCGAAGCGATGCTCGTGACCGATGCCGGAGAAACGTTGCTCAAGCCCGGGATGTGCGCCGGATTCAAGGCCGACGCCCTATTGAGGCAGCAGGCCGCGGCAAAGCGCAACCGCGGCCACGCCGCAGAACATCGCCACCAGGTCGCTGCGCCACAGGCGCATCGCAGCGAATGTCACTGCGAGGCCCGCGATTTCCGGCAGGCCGCCGCGCAAGGCGGCGGGCGTTACGATCCCCAGCATCACCGCCAGCGGCGCTGCGGCCAGCATCGCGCGCAAGCGCGGCGTGACGGTAACGAAGCGCATCAGCCAGAATCCGCCCGCGCGGCAGGTGAAGGAAGCCAGCGCGAGTGCGAGCAACAGCGGCAGCAGTTCGACGCGCAGCGTCATGCCGCCTTTCCCTTCGCGTCGTCATAGCGCAGCCATGCCGTGAATCCACCGGCGAAGCCGGCCGCCACCAGCGTCCAGCCGGAAGGCGCGAGGCGGTCGAGCAGCCCCGCCACGACCACGGCGGCAGCCGCCGGCGCGACGTCTGTACGCGACTTGAAGAGGTCGATGGCCATCGCGAAGCAGAACGCAACCAGCAGGAAGTCCACGCCCAGCGTTCTCGGATCGGCGATCCAGTCCCCCGCGGTGGCGCCCAGCGCGGTACCCGCGACCCAGGGCAGGTACATGGACACGCCTGAGCCGAAAATGAACGCCGCGTCATGTTCTCCTCCGGCGTGCGCCTTGGTGGACATCGCCCAGTTCGCATCGCCGAGAAACCAGAGCGTCGCGTAGGCCTGGGCCGGGCTCGTCTGCGAAAGCCAGGGACGCAGCGAGGCGCCGTAGAGCAGGTAGCGCGCGTTCAGCATCAGCACAGTCACCACCGCCGCAAGAATGCCAGCGCCCGTGGCGAAGCCGCCGACCGTAGCCGCTTGCGCGGTGCCGGAGTACACGAGCGTGCTCATCAGCGTGGCTTCCAGCGGCGAGAGACCTGCCTCGCGCGCCATTAGACCGAAGGTCAGGGCCCAGACGAAAACACCCAGCGCGACCGGCAGGGCGCGGACGAAGCCCCTCCGGAACCCGACCGCGGTGAAGGTGACGCTCAGAGCGGACTCAGCTCCAACTTAGCCCGGCCAGGCGACGACCTTCTGCTTTTGTTCGCCCAAGCCGCGGATGCCGAGGGTCATCACGTCGCCCGGTTTCAGGAATACCGGGTTCGGCTTGATGCCAAGCCCGACGCCCGGGGGCGTGCCGGTGCAAATCACATCGCCCGGCAACAGCGTCATGTAGTGGCTGACGTGCGAGACGATCTGCGCGCAGTTGAAAATCATGGTCCTGGTATTGCCCGACTGCATGCGCTTGCCGTTGACGTCCAGCCACATGTCGAGGACTTGCGGATCCCTGATCTCATCGGTAGTCACCAGCCATGGCCCGATCGGGCCGGCGGTGTCGAAGCCTTTGCCCTTGTCCCATTGCCCGGTGGCCATCTGGAAAGCGCGCTCGGAAACGTCGTTCACCACGCAGTAGCCGGCGACGTACTCGAGCGCCTCGGCCTCCGGCACGTACTGCGCCTTGGTGCCGATCACGATGCCGAGTTCGACTTCCCAGTCGAGCTTGGTCGAGCGCTTGGGTTGGATGACGTCGTCATTCGGCCCGCTGATCGAGGTGGTGGCCTTCATGAACACGATCGGCTCGGCCGGGATAGGCATGCCGGCTTCCCTGGCGTGGTCGGAGTAGTTGAGGCCGATGGCGACGAACTTGCCGATGCCGATGAAGGGCACGCCGAGGCGCGGGCCATTGGCGACCACCGGCAGCGTTTCCGGCTTCACCTTGGCGAGCATCTTCAGGCCGCGCGGCGAGAGTTCGTTCGGGCCGATGTTCTCCACCACCTTGGACAGGTCGCGCAGGCGCCCGTCGGTGTCGATGATCCCCGGCTTCTCGAAGCCGTTCCTGCCGTAGCGGCACAACTTCATATCGTCATCCCCCCGTCTATCGAATACATGTTGCCGGTTGCGAAACGCGACTCGTCGGATGCAAGGAACACGAGTATCCCCGTGATGTCCTCGACCGAGCCCAGCCGCCCCATGGGCTGGCGCGCGATGAAATCCTTCCTCGCCTGCACCGGGTCGGCGAAGGCGTTGATGCGGTCTCCGAGCGACGGCGTATCGACCGTGCCGGGACCGATGCAGTTGCAGCGGATGCCCTGCTTCACGTAGTCCGCGGCGATTGATTTGGTGAGGCCGATCACGGCCGCCTTGCTGGCGCCGTAGACGAAACGGTTCGGCAGGCCCTTCACGCTGGAGGCGATCGAAGACATGTTGATGATGGAGCCGCCGCCCTTCTTCAGCATTCCCGGCAGGAGGGCGCGGGTCACCAGGTACATGGACTTCACGTTGAGATTGAAACTGAAGTCCCAGTCCTTTGATGCGGTATCGAGGATCGTGCCGTGGTGCACGTAGCCGGCGCAATTGAAAAGAATGTCGATCTGGCCCGCCTCGGCGGCGACCCCGGCGATCGCAGCCTCGTCCGTTACATCCAGCACTCTGGTGCGGATATTGTCCTTGCCGTCGATGTCCTTGAGCGTCGCCGGATTGAGATCGGTCGCCCAGACCTGCGCGCCTTCGCGAGCGAACGCAAGCGCTGCGCCGCGTCCGATACCCTGACCGGCCGCGGTAATGAACGCGACCTTGCCTGCGAGCCTGCCTGCCATCGCTTGCCGACTCCTGCTTGGGGGAATGTATTGCGAGGGCGCGAATTATAGCCCACGGGTTTGTGCATAACTTTGTAGCGCAGTGCAGCATCCGCGCTGGGCGAAAATAATCGGTCTGACCACTTGACCAATCATCCGTCGCGCCGATACCCTGCGCGGGCTCCGCATTTTTCCTTCCACATAAAAACATCACGCCATGCGCCTGCAGGTCGTCGAGCCTCGTCGTCTCTATCGTCAGATCGCCGACCAGATCCGCACACTGATCGGCAACGGCGAAGTGGCGCCCGGCGCGCGCCTGCCCGCGGAACGCGACCTCGCGCGCCAGCTCGGCGTTTCCCGCCCCAGCCTGCGCGAGGCGCTGATCGCGCTCGAGGTCGAAGGCCTGCTCGATGTGCGCGTCGGCTCCGGCATCTACGTGTCGCAGGCCGACGGCCGCGGCCGCGCGGCCGAAATCGCCGGCGCCTCCGGGCCCTTCGAGGTAATCCGCGCGCGCTGGATGATCGAGGGGGAATGCGCGGCGCTCGCGGCAAGAAACGGCAGCCCCGCCCAGCTGCGCGCCGTCCGCAAGGCGCACGCCGACCTGCAGAAGGAAGCGAAGCGGCACCACAATCCGCTGGACGCGGACCGCGCCTTTCACGTGCGCATCGCGGAAGCGACCGGCAACAGCGCGCTGGAGCTCGTGGTGCAGACGCTGTGGGACCAGCGCGTCGGGCCGCTCTACCGGGCGCTCGAACTGAAGCTCGAATACCCGGCCATGGCCGGCGAAACCATCGACGAACACGAGGCCGTGGCCCGCGCGATCCTGGACCGCGATCCGGCGGCGGCGCGCGCGGCGATGCGCCGGCACATGGACATGACCAAGAAACGCTACAGCAAGGACTGGAAGGAGGCGGGAAAATAGCATGGCGGCTGTAACGCTCAACGGCGTGCACAAATCCTTCGGCACGACTGCGGTCGTCCACGGAATCGAACTCGGCATCGAGGACGGCGAGTTCTGCGTCCTGGTCGGGCCCTCGGGCTGCGGCAAGTCGACGCTGCTGCGCATGATCGCCGGCCTGGAGGAAATCAGCGGCGGCGAGATCGCCATCGGCGGCCGCGTCGTCAACAACGTGGCGCCGAAGGAACGCGACATCGCCATGGTGTTCCAGAATTACGCGCTCTATCCGCACATGAGCGTCTACGACAACATGGCGTTCAGCCTGAAACTTGCGGGCGTGGCGGCGGATCAGCTGGAACAGCGAGTGCAGGACGCCGCCGACATTCTCGGCCTGAAGGAATACCTAAAGCGCTACCCGCGCCAGCTCTCCGGCGGCCAGCGCCAGCGCGTCGCCATGGGCCGAGCCATCGTCAGGAAGCCCCAGGTGTTCCTGTTCGACGAGCCGTTGTCGAACCTGGACGCCAAGCTGCGGGTCGCGATGCGCACCGAGATCAAGGCGCTGCACCAGCGCCTCAAGACCACCTCGGTGTACGTCACGCACGACCAGATCGAGGCCATGACCATGGCCGACAAGATCGTGGTGATGAACGCCGGCAGGGTGGAACAGATAGGCTCGCCGCTCGAGCTCTACGACAACCCGGTCAACCTCTTCGTGGCCGGCTTCATCGGCTCGCCGGCGATGAACTTCATCCCCGGAAGGGTGAATGGGGGGAGCATCGACCTGGCGGGCGGCATTTCCTTTTCATTGAAGACGGAAGTAAAAAACGGCGACGGCATCATCCTCGGCGTCCGGCCGGAGCATCTTTCAGTCTCCGCGCAAGGCCTGCCGGCCGAGGTCGTCGTGGTGGAGCCGACCGGCGCCGACACCCAGATATTCTGCAAGCTCGCCGGCGTCGATGTGACCGCGGTAGTGCGCGAGCGGCACGAGTTCCACCCTGGCGAGACGATCCGTCTCGCGCCGCAGTCGACATTTCTTTTCGATCCCGCGAGCGGGACAAGGCTCGCGTAAGCACGCAACCGACCATGACCCACGACAGGAGGACGGCATGAGCAAGATGAAACGCAGGGACTTTCTGAAGGCAACCGCAGGTGTCGCCGCAGGCGCGGCGGCGCCGATGATCTGGGTGAAGGACGCGCACGCCCAGTGGAGCAACGCGCCGGAAAAAGGCGCCACGCTGCGCGTGCTGCGCTGGAGCCGTTTCGTGCAGGGCGACATCGACCAGTACATGAAGAACGTCGAGGCCTTCACCAAGAAATACGGCATCGAGGTGCGGGTGGACAACGAGAGCTGGGAAGACGTGCGGCCGAAGGCGGCCGTCGCGGCCAACGTCGGCGCCGGCCCCGACATCATCCTCGGGACCAACGACGACGCCGATCTCTATCCTGAAAAGCTGCTGGACGTGACCGATCTCGCCAATTACCTGGGCAAGAAATACGGCGGCTGGTATCCCGCGGGCGAAGCCTACCTGCGCCCCAACGGCAAGAACTGGATCGGCATCCCGCTGGGAGCGGCCGGCAGCATGATGGTGTACCGCGAGAGCATGCTCAAGGCGGCCGGCTACAACAGCTTTCCGAAGACCACCGACGACTTCCTGAAAATGATGCAGGCGCTGAAAGCCAAGGGCACGCCCGGCGGCTTCGCGCTCGGCCATGCCACCGGCGATTCCAACGCCTGGTGCCACTGGCTGGTGTGGGCCTTCGGCGGCAAGATGGTCGACAAGTCCGGCAAGGTCGTCCTCGACAGCCCGGAGACGATCAAGGCGCTCGAGTACGGCAAGGAACTCTACGCGACCTTCATTCCGGGCACGCTATCGTGGCTCGATCCGAGCAACAACAAGGTATTCCTCGACGGGCAGATTTCGGTGACCAACAACGGCATCTCGATCTATTACGCCGCCAAGACCTCCAAGGACCCGAACATCGCGGCCCTCGCGGCCGACATCAACCACGCCGTATATCCGGTCGGACCAGCCGGCACCGGCGTCGCGTCCCACCTGTTCCTCAACCAGATGATCTTCAAGTACACCAAGTACCCGAAGGCGGCGAAGGAGTTCCTCCGCTTCATGATGGAGGAGGAACAGTACGGGCCATGGATGCAGGCGAGCATCGGCTACGTCGCGCAGCCGCTGACGGCTTACGCCAAGAATCCGATCTGGACCTCCGATCCGAAGCACCTGCCGTACCGCGATGCAGTGAAGGAACTCCGGCCGACCGGCTACGACGGCAAGCTGGGCTACGCCTCGGCGGGCGCGCTGGCCGATTTCATCATCGTCGACATGGTGGCGGAAGCGGCGAGCGGCGCGAAAACCCCCAAGGAGGCGGCTGAACGGGCCCAGAAACGCGCCGAACGGTACTACAAAGTTTGAAAAACTGGCTCGAAAACCGGAACGTTCTCGGGCTGCTGTTCATGCTGCCCGCGGGCGCTCTGCTGCTCGTTTTCCTGACCTATCCGCTCGGCCTGGGAACCTGGCTGGGTTTCACCGACACCAAGATCGGCCGCCCGGGCGGGTGGATAGGCGCGGAAAACTTCACCTTCCTGTTCGGCGACAGCGTGGCGCGGCTGTCGCTGTTCAACACGTTTTTCTACACCATCGTCGCCAGCATCGCGAAATTCGCGCTCGGCCTGTGGCTCGCGCTGCTGCTCAACAAGAGCCTGCCGTTCAAGGCCTTCCTGCGCGCCATCGTGCTGCTGCCGTTCATCGTTCCCACCGCGCTGTCGGCAATCGCCTTCTGGTGGATGTACGACTCGCAGTTCTCGGTGATCTCCTGGGCGCTGGCCAAAGCCGGCATCATCGACACGTACATCGATTTCCTCGGCGAGCCCTGGCTCGCCCGTTTTTCCACCATCGCGGCGAACGTCTGGCGCGGCGTGCCTTTCGTCGCGATCACGCTGCTGGCCGGGCTGCAGACCGTCTCGCCCTCGCTCTACGAGGCCGCGTCGCTCGACGGCGCCACCGACTGGCAGAAATTCTGGCACGTCACGCTACCGATGCTGACGCCGATCATCGCAGTGGTGATGACCTTCAGTGTGCTGTTCACCTTCACCGACTTCCAGCTGATCTACGTGCTGACGCGGGGCGGGCCGCTGAACGCGACCCACCTGATGGCGACGCTCTCTTTCCAGCGCGCGATCCCCGGCGGGGCGCTGGGCGAAGGCGCGGCGCTCGCCACCGCCATGGTGCCGTTCCTGCTCGCGGCGATCCTGTTCAGCTACTTCGGCCTGCAGCGGCGCGCATGGCAGCAGGGGGGGACGGACAAATGAAGGACTCGGCCCAGGATTCGAAGGGGATGGCCTACCTCGAGTCGCCGCGGCGGCGCTGGGTCACGGTCTACATTCCTCTTGCCTGTTTCCTGGTGATCCTGCTTTTCCCCTTCTACTGGATGGCGATGACCTCGTTCAAGCCGGACGCGGAACTGCTGTCCAAGGCCGCCAACCCATTCTGGATCGTCCACCCCACGTTCGCGCATTTCGAGAAGCTGCTGTTCCACACGGAATATCCGCACTGGATGTGGAACACCGTGATCGTCTCGGTGGTCGCCACCACGACGTCGCTGGCAGCGAGCGTGTTCGCCGCATACTCGATCGAACGCCTGCGCTACAAGGGCTCCAAGCAGGTCGGCCTGGCGATCTTCCTCGCCTACCTGGTGCCGCCCTCCATCCTGTTCATCCCGCTGGCGGCGATCGTGTTCCAGCTCGGGCTGTTCGACACGCGCTGGGCCCTGATCCTCACCTACCCGACTTTCCTGATCCCGTTCTGCACCTGGCTCCTGATGGGCTATTTCCGCTCCATTCCCTACGAGCTGGAGGAATGCGCGCTGATCGACGGCGCTACGCGCTGGCAGGTGCTCACCAAGATCATCCTGCCGCTCGCGGTGCCGGGGCTGATATCGGCGGGCATCTTCGCCTTCACGCTGTCGTGGAACGAATTCATCTACGCGCTCACCTTCATTTCGTCCTCGGAAGTCAAGACGGTGCCGGTGGGCGTGGTCACCGAACTGGTGGAGGGCGACGTGTATCACTGGGGCGCGCTGATGGCAGGCGCCCTGCTCGGCTCGCTGCCGGTGGCGGTCCTCTATTCGTTTTTCGTCGAGTACTACGTTTCGGGAATGACTGGAGCCGTGAAGGAATGAAAGGCGCGGAATGAACCAGCTCGATTTCAAGGGCCGCACCGCGGTCGTCACTGGCGGCGCGACGGGCATCGGTGCCGCCATCGTCAAGCGCCTGGAGGTCTCAGGCGCGAAGGTCGTCGTCTGGGATCTCGCCGGCCCCGACCGGGTGGATGTCGCAGACGAGGCCTCGATCGGCGCAGCGCTCAAAAGAACGCTCGCCAGCCTCGGCAAGATCGACGTACTGGTGAACAACGCCGGCATCGCGGGTCCGAGCATGCCGGTGGTCGACTATCCGGTCGCCGACTGGCGCAAGGTCATCGACATCGACCTGAACGGCCCCTTCCTTTGCAGTCGGGTAGTCGTGCCGCACATGGTGAAGCAGAAGTACGGGCGCATCGTCAACATCGCTTCAGTCGCGGGCAAGGAAGGCAATCCCAACGCCGCGGCTTATGCAGCCGCCAAGGGCGGGCTCATTGCCTTCACAAAGGCGCTCGGCAAAGAACTCGCGCAGAGCGGCGTGCTAGTCAACTGCGTCACGCCTGCCGCGGCGCAGACCGCCATCCTAGACCAGGTAACCAAGGAGTTCGCGCAGTACATGCTCTCGAAGATCCCGATGGGGCGCTTCGTCAGGGTGGAGGAGATCGCGGCGCTCGTCTGCTGGCTGGCGTCGGAAGACTGTTCGTTCTCCACTGCAGGCGTGTTCGATATTTCCGGAGGCAGGGCAACTTACTAAGGGGAAATCATGAAACGAATCCTGGCATTGATCGTACTGGGCATTCTTGCTTTACCAGGGGTGGTACTTGCACAGCAAAAACTGAAGTTCGCGCATGTCTACGAAACCTCGGAGCCGTATCACAAGTGGGCGCTGTGGGCGGCAAGCGAGCTTCCCAAGCGCACGGGCAACCGCTACACCATGGACGTGTTCCCCGCATCGGCGCTGGGCAACGAAACCCAGATCAACCAGGCACTGTCGCTGGGCACGGTGGACATCATTTACACCGGACAGGCGTTCGCCGCGCGCACCTACCCGCCGCTCGCCATCGGCGGCGCGCCGTACATGTTCCGCGACTTCGACCACTGGAAGAAATTCTCGCAGAGCCAGGTGCTGGCGGAACTCGCCGATCAGTACTACGCCAAGGGCGGCAACCGGCCGATCGCCTTCACCTACTACGGCGTGCGCCATACCACCGCCAACAAGGCGATCGTCAAGCCCGAGGACATGAAGGGTCTGAAGCTGCGCGTGCCCGATGCGCCGCTCTACATCATGTACCCGAAGGTCGTCGGTGCGAATGCGACGCCGATCGCCTTCGCGGAGGTTTACCTCGCGCTGCAGAACAAGACCGTGGATGCGCAGGAGAACCCGCTGCCGACCATCGAGGCGAAGAAGTTCTACGAGGTGCAGACGCACATCAACCTCACCGGTCACATCACCGAGATGCTGCTCACCATCGTCGGCGGCCATGTCTGGAACAAGCTCTCGGACGCGGACAAGAAAGCCTTCCAGGACATCTTCCGCGAGGCGGCGGCCAAGGCGACCGATGACATCGTTGCGTCGGAAGCCAGGCTGGTGGACGATTTCGCCACCAAGTACAAGAAGATCGTGGTCAAGTCCGACCGCGCCGCGTTCAAGCAGGCGTTCATCCCGTTCCTCACCGGCCCGGATGCGACCTGGGACAAGGCGCTCTACGACAAGGTGCAGGCGCTCAAGTGAACGTGAAGAAGAAAGCGCCGGGATTGCGCAGCGTCCAGTGGTTCGGGCGCGAGGACATCTACGGCTTCATTTACCGCAGCTGGACCAAGAACCGCGGCATCCCGCAGGACCAGTTCGACGGCCGCCCGGTGATCGGCATCTGCAATACGTATTCCGAGCTGGTGCCCTGCAATTCCCACTTCCGCACCATCGCCGAGCACGTCAAGGCGGGGGTGCTGGAAGCGGGCGGCTTTCCGCTGGAATTCCCGGTGATGTCGCTCGGCGAGACGCTGCTGCGCCCGACCGCGATGCTCTACCGCAACCTCGCCTCGATGGACGTCGAGGAGTCGCTGCGCGCCAATCCGGTCGACGGCACGGTGCTGCTAGTGGGCTGCGACAAGACCACGCCGTCGCTGCTCATGGGCGCCTCCTCGGTGGACCTGCCGACGATCGCGGTATCCGGCGGACCGATGCTGTCGGGCAAATACCGCGGCACCGACATCGGCTCGGGCACCAACGTCTGGTCGATGTCGGAAGACCTGCGCGCGGGCAAGATCACGCTGGACGAATTCCACGAGGCCGAGTCCTGCATGCACCGCTCGCACGGGCACTGCATGACCATGGGCACCGCCTCGACCATGGCCTCGATGGTGGAAGCGCTCGGCATCGGCATGCCGGGCAATGCGGCCTACCCGGCAGTGGACGCGCGCCGCAACGTGCTCGCGCGCATGGCGGGCCGGCGCATCGTCGAGCTGGTGAAGCAGAAGGTCACCATCTCGAAGATCCTGACCAGGCAGGCGTTCGAGAACGCGATCCGCGCCAACGCCGCCATCGGCGGCTCGACCAATGCGGTGATCCACCTGATCGCGATCGCACGGCGCCTGGGCGTGGACCTGACGCTGAACGACTGGGACCGGCTCGGACGCGGCGTGCACACGCTCGTCAACCTGATGCCGAACGGCAAGTACCTGATGGAGGACTTCTGCTACGCGGGCGGGCTGCCGGCCGTATTGCGCGAGCTTGGGGAAAACAACCTATTGCATAAGAAAGCCCTGACCGTCAACGGCGAAACCATCTGGGACAACAACAAGGACGCGCCCTGCCACAACCGCGATGTCATCACGCCGTTCAGGAAACCGTTCAAGAAGAACACCGGCATCGCCGTGCTGCGCGGCAACCTCTGCCCCGGCGGCGCGATCATCAAACCCTCGGCGGCGACGCCGAAGCTCATGAAGCACCGCGGCCGCGCGGTGGTGTTCGAAAACATCGAGGACTTCCACAAGCGCATCGACGATCCGAAGCTGGACATCGATGAGAAATGCATCATGGTTCTCAAGAACTGCGGCCCGAAGGGCTACCCGGGCATGGCCGAAGTCGGCAACATGCCGCTGCCGCCGAAACTCCTGAAGAAGGGCGTCACCGACATGGTGCGCATTTCGGATGCGCGCATGAGCGGCACCGCCTACGGCACCGTGATCCTGCACATGGTTCCCGAGGCGGCCGCGGGCGGCCTGCTCGCGCTCGTGAGGCACGGCGACATGATCGAACTGGATGTCGCGAAGCGGAAACTGCAGCTGCTCGTTTCCCCGAAGGAAATTGCGAAGAGAAAAAAAGCGTGGAGAAAACCAAAACCGCCGCTTTCGCGCGGCTACTGGAAGCTCTATTTCGACCACGTGCTGCAGGCCGACCAGGGCGCCGATCTCGATTTCCTCGCCGGCAAATCCGGCCCCTTCGTGCCACGCGACAATCACTGAGCGATGGAAAACGCCGAAACCAAGCAGGAACACGTTCTTGGCGAGGACGGCCAATTCCACGTCGAGGACGCGCCGATCGACCTCTCCGGCCACGGCTGGGAGGACTGGCTCGCCCTCGCCCTCTTCTGGATCCTCGCAGTG
Source organism: Burkholderiales bacterium (assembly GCA_035308765.1). Taxonomy (GTDB): domain Bacteria; phylum Pseudomonadota; class Gammaproteobacteria; order Burkholderiales; family SG8-39; genus RBG-16-66-20. Next base: position 79,731 of record DATGGA010000011.1, on the reverse strand, counting down.
GTGGTGTTCATCCAGTTCTTCACCCGCTACGCGCTGAACGATTCCGCCGGCTGGACCGAGGAGATCGCGCGCTACCTGCTCATCAGCATGGTGTTCATCGGCGCCTCGATCTCGGTGCGCAAGAACAGCCACATCCAGGTGGACGTGTTCTACCGCTTCATGCCCCGCCCGATGGGGCGCGCGCTTTCCACCGCCATCGACGTCTTCAGGACGGTCTTCTTCGGTTACGCGATCTGGCTGACGTGGGTGCTCATCGGAAAGATCGGCTCCTCGCGCATGGCCGTCATCGACTGGCCGATCGGCATCGTCTACTCGTTCGTGATGTTCGGCTTCGTCATGATGTTCTACCGGTCGATCATGGTGGCGATCGAAAACTGGCGGCGCGGCTACAGCGTGCTCGAGCGGCCGGAAATCGCCATAACGGAGACCCTATGAGCGCAGGCGCGAATCCACCGAGCGCGGGCGTGACTCCCTCATGAGCGGCGCCATGCTCGCCTCCTTCCTTGCGCTGATGGCGACCGGGCTGCCGGTGGCTCTCGCCATGTCGGCGGCATCGCTGATCTACGTCATGGCGACCGGCACCGTCCCGGATTACGTCGTCATCCATCGCATGGTCGGCGGGCTCGATTCCTTCCCGCTGCTCGCGGTGCCGTTTTTCATCCTCGCCGGCAACCTGATGAACACGGCGGGCATCACCAACCAGATCTACAACTTCGCCCTCGCCCTGGTCGGCTGGATGAAGGGCGGGCTGGGCCACGTCAACGTGGTGGGCTCGATGATTTTCTCCGGCATGTCGGGCACCGCGATCGCGGACGCCGCCGGCCTCGGCACCATCGAGATCAAGGCGATGAACGACCACGGCTACCCGATCGAGTTCTCGGTCGGCGTCACCGCGGCCTCGGCGACGCTCGGGCCGATCATTCCGCCATCGCTGCCGTTCGTCATCTACGGCATGATGGCCAACGTCTCCATCGGGCAGCTGTTTCTCGGCGGCGTTGTCCCCGGCATCGTCATGTCCATCTTCATGATGCTCACGGTCGCCTACTACGCGCATACGCGCGGCTACGGCTCCGACACGCCATTTTCCTGGGTCAGGCTCTCCAGGGCGACCCTCGAAATCTTCGTCGTCACGTGCTTCCCGCTCGCCATCTGGCTGCTGACGCTGGTGGACGTCTCGTCCAACTGGGCGACCGGCATCAGCTTCGCCGCCCTGCTGGCGCTCGACTGGATATTCAAGTTCTCCGCGGTGATGGCGCTGATGGCGCCGGTGATCCTGATCGGCGGCATGACCATGGGGTGGTTCACGCCCACTGAGGCGGCGGTAGCCGCGGTGGTATGGGCGTTGTTCCTGGGCCTGGTGCGCTACCGGTCGCTGAGCTGGCGGATGCTGATCAAGGCTTCGATGGACACCATCGAGACCACCTCGACCGTGCTGCTGATCGTCGCCGCAGCCTCGATCTTCAGCTGGCTGCTCACCGTAACGCACGTCGCCGAGGCGATCAGCAACGGGGTCCTGGCGATCACCGACAAGCCGGCGGCGTTCCTTTTCCTGGCCAACATCCTGATGCTGTTCGTCGGCTGCTTCCTCGAAACCACGGCCGCGATCCTGATCCTGGTGCCCATCCTGATGCCGATCGTGCTCAAGCTGGGCATCGATCCGGTGCATTTCGGCCTCGTCATGGTCCTCAACCTGATGATCGGCCTGCTGCATCCGCCCATGGGCATGGTGCTGTTCGTGCTCGCCCGGGTGGCCAAGCTCTCGGTCGAGCGCACCACCGTCGCGATCCTGCCCTGGCTGGTGTGCCTGCTGGTCAGCCTGGTCGTGGTGACCTATATTCCGGAAGTCACGCTCTGGCTGCCGAGGCAATTCTTCTAGCGTTCCATCGCCAGTTTCCGCTTGGACCTTCCGCGCATCGGCATCACGATGGGCGACGCCGCCGGCGTCGGGCCCGAGGTCGTCATGAAGGCGCTCGCGCACGCTGCGGTTTACGCGCAATGCCGGCCCCTGGTAATCGGCGATGCGAGGCAACTGGAACGTGCCGGCAAACTGACTGGCGTTGATCTTCCCGTTTTCAAGATAACAAAACCAGAAATGGGAAAATTCGCGCACGGTGCGGTCGATTGCATCGATCTTGGCCTTGTTCCGGCCGACATTTCCTACGGCAAGGTCTCGGCAGCCGCCGGCGAAGCGGCTTACCGCTACATCGAGCTGGCGGTAAAGCTCACGCTGGAGGGCGCGATCGACGCCATCTGTACTGCGCCGATCAACAAGGAAGCGCTCAACGCCGCTGGACACCACTATCCCGGCCACACCGAGATCCTCGCCGCGCTCACCGGCGCCCTTGAAGTATCGCTGATGCTGTTCTCCCCGAAGCTGCGCGTGATCCACGTCACGGCCCACATGGGCCTGCTGGATGCGATCGAAAGAATCGACGCGCCGCTGGTCGGGCGAACCATCGCGCGCGGGCACGATCTCGTGCAACGCATGGGAATGAAAGAACCGCATATCGGCGTCTGCGGCATCAATCCGCACGCCGGCGAAGGCGGCCTGTTCGGGCGGGGCGAGGAAGCGGAAAAAATCGTCCCTGCGGTAACCGCCGCGCGCGTCCTCGGCTGGAATATCGAAGGCCCGCTGCCGGCCGACGCGCTGATGTACCGCGCCGCGCGCGGCGACTTCGACCTGGTGGTGGCGATGTACCATGACCAGGGCCACGGCCCGGTGAAGGCGCTCGGACTGGAACTTGGCGTCAACGTCACCGCCGGGCTGCCGATCGTGCGCACCTCGGTAGACCATGGGACCGCGTTCGACATAGCGGGCACCGGCAAGGCCGACGAGCGCAGCATGCTCGAAGCGCTGAGAATCGCCGCCGCCCTCGCCCGGCGCTAAGATTGCGAAAGGAAACCGACATGCTCCAGGCAGCCGACCTCACGATCCGACTCAATCCCGCCGACGACGTCGTCATCGCGCGCGTCGAACTTCCGGCCGGGACCACGCTGGTCAAGGAAGGCGGCGGAGCCGCGCCTGTCACCGTCACGGCACGCGTTCCCGCGGGCCACAAGGTGGCGGTGCGCGAGGTGAAAGCGGGCCGGCCGGTGCGGCGCTACAACCAGATCATCGGCTTCGCGACGCGCGACATCCATGCCGGCGAACACGTGCACGTGCAGAACCTGGCGATGGGAGACTTTGAACGGGATTACGCCTTTTCCCAGAACTGCGTTGAAACGGCCTATGTAAAGAACCCCGCGACATTTCAGGGCATCGTCCGCGCGGATGGCCGCGTCGCGACGCGGAACTACATAGGCATTCTCACCAGCGTCAACTGCTCCGCGACCGTGGCGCGCGCGATTGCGCGGCATTTCGAAAACCGCCTGGATGCCTACCCGAACGTGGATGGCGTCGTCGCCCTCACCCACAAATCCGGCTGCGGCATGGCCTCCGACGGCGAAGCGATCGACGTGCTCCGCCGCACCATGGCGGGCTATGCGCGCCACCCGAATTTCTACGCGGTGCAGGTGGTGGGGCTGGGCTGCGAGGCGAATCAGATCAACAGCCTGCTCTCGACGCAGCAGTTGAAGCGCCACGACAAGCTGCATGCCTACACCATCCAGGAAAAGGGCGGCACCTCCAAGGCGATCCGCGAAGGCGTCGCGCGCATCGAAGCCGCGCTGCCCGAAGCGAACAGGGTGAAGCGCGAGACGGTGCCAGCGGGCCACCTTACGCTCGGCCTGCAGTGCGGCGGCTCCGACGGCTACTCCGGGATCAGCGCCAATCCGGCGCTCGGTGCCGCGGTGGACCTCCTGGTGCGGCACGGCGGCACCGCGATCCTTTCCGAGACGCCGGAAATCTACGGCGCGGAGCATCTGCTGACGCGCCGGGCGACCAGCCGGGAGATCGGCGAAAAACTCATCCAGCGCATCAAATGGTGGGAGGACTACACCCGGCGCAACGGCAACGAGATGAACAACAACCCCTCGCCCGGCAACAAGGCGGGCGGACTCACTACGATCCTGGAGAAGTCCCTGGGCGCGGTGGCCAAGGGCGGCACCACCAACCTGGTCGGCGTCTACGAATACGCCGAGCCGGTGAGCGCAAAGGGCTTTGTCTACATGGACACGCCGGGCTACGACCCGGTGTCCGCGACCGGCCAGGTGGCGGGCGGCGCCAACATGATCTGCTTCACCACCGGCCGCGGCTCGGCTTACGGCTGCAAGCCGGCACCCTCGCTCAAGCTCGCGACCAACACCGCGCTGTGGGAACACCAGGAAGAGGACATGGACATCAACTGCGGCACCATCATCGACGGCAAGGAAAGCGTGGCCGAGGCGGGCGAGCGCTTTTTCCGGCTGGTGCTGGAAACCGCGTCGGGGAAGAAATCGAAATCCGAACTGTTCGGCTACGGCGAGGACGAATTTGCGCCGTGGGTGCTCGGCGCCACGATGTAATGATGCGTTCGATTTTCGCATTTGCCGTATTCCTGGCGGTATTCCCCGCGCAGGCCGCAAAGCAGTCCGCGGTCCCGAACCGCTTCGGCGCCATCGCCTATCACCGCGCGAGCCAATCCTGGGGTGTCAGCTACGACAAGGCGCGCGCCCGCGACGCCAGCGTCGAAGCGCTGCGGCAGTGCGGCCACCGGGAATGCGAGGTGGTGCACAAATTCAAGAACGGCTGCGCGGCGCTTGCCGACGGGCCGAAAGCATTCGCGGCATCTTCGGGCGCGACCCGGGACGAAGCCGATACCAAGGCGCTGAAGCGCTGCGGCGCGAACTGCAAGCCGATCGCCTGGGCCTGCACGCGCTGAGATGAAGGACCGCCAGGGGCGCGCGCCGCGCCTGTACGTCGACGCCGAACTGCGGCCGCAGGCGAAACTCGCGCTGCCGGAGAACTCGGCGCATCACGCCGCGCGCGTGCTGCGGCTGCGGGAGGGCGATCCGGTGGTGCTGTTCGACGGCCGCGGCGGAGAATACGACGCCCGTCTTTTCATGCCCGGCCGCGGCCAGGTGGTGGCGGAAATCGGCCAGTGGCGCGAGGTCGAGCGCGAATCCCCCCTGGCCGTAACGCTGGTGCAGGCCGTGTCCTCCGGCGAGAAGATGGATTTCACGATCCAGAAAGCGATCGAGCTCGGTGTCGCCGCGATACAGCCGGTCCTGACGGCGAAATCGGTGGTGCGGCTGAGCGCGGAGCGCGAAGCCAAAAAACTCGCGCACTGGAAGCGCATCGCGATCGCCGCCTGCGAGCAGTGCGGCAGGAACCGCATCCCAGAGATCCGGGAGCCTGTAGCCCTCGACCGCTACAAGGCGCCGGCCGGCGCGAAGATCCTGCTGTCTCCGTCGGGCACCGGCAAGCTCGCCGGCTTCGCCACGGGTCCGCTCGCGCTTGCGGCCGGCCCGGAAGCGGGATTCAGTCCGGAAGAGGAACAGCTGTTGCTGCGCGCGGGTTTCGAGACGGTGCGGCTCGGGCCAAGGATCCTGCGCACCGAAACGGCGGCGCTTGCCGCGCTGGCGGCCTTGAACACGCTCGGGGGGGATTTCTAGTAACGTAGCGACCCCATGAGCGCGCTGCCGCACCCCGAAGCCTTCGTCCGCTGGTTCCGCCAGGCGGCCCCGTACGTGCACGCTTTCCGCGGCCGCACCTTCGTCATCGGATTCGGCGGCGAACTGGTCGCCGAGCGGGGACGGTTCGTCAAATTCCTGCACGACCTCAACCTGCTCGCCGCGATCGGAATCCGGCTGGTCCTGGTGCACGGGGCGCGGCCGCAGATCGAAGCCGAGCTGCGAGCAAAACGGGTCCGCTCGCGTTATGCCAAGGGGCTGCGGATCACCGACGCGCAGTCGCTGGTCGCGGTGAAGCACGCAGCGGGCGCGCTGCGCGTGGAAATCGAGGCGCTGCTGTCGCAGGGCCTGCCCAATTCGCCGATGGCGGGCGCTCAGATCCGCGTCGCTTCGGGCAATTACATCGCGGCCAAGCCGATCGGCGTCGTGGATGGCGTCGATTTCCAGTTCACCGGCGCCGTGCGCAAGGTGGACGGCACCGCGATCCAGCGGCGGCTGGAGGCGAACGAAGTGGTGCTGGTGCCGCACATCGGCTATTCGCCGACCGGCGAAGTGTTCAACCTGTCCTGGGAAGACGTCGCCGAGGGCGTCGCGCGCGCGCTGAAGGCCGACAAGCTGCTGCTCTACGTCGACCAGCTGCCGATCGGCCGCCGCGGGCAGATCGTTTCGGAGCTCAGTGCACGCGAGGCGGAGGCGCTGCTGAAGAAGGACGGGCTAGCCGCACCCACCAAGCGCGCGATCGAATACGCGCTGCGCGCCGTGCGCGCGAGCGTGGGCCGGGCGCACCTGGTGTCGCGCCGCGCCGACGGCGCGACCCTGCTGGAACTCTTCACCCATTCGGGCGTGGGCACCATGATCACCGCCGATCCGGTCGAAAAGCTGCGCCCGGCGAAACTCGACGACGTCGGCGGCATCCTTGCTCTGATCGAGCCGCTGGAGGCCGACGGCACGCTGGTCAAGCGCGGCCGCGAGCGGCTCGAGCAGGAAATCGTGAACTTCGAGGTGATCGAGCACGACAACTCGATCCTGGCTTGCGCCGCGCTCTATCCGTTTCCCGATGACCGCAGCGCCGAACTCGCCTGCCTCGCGGTCGCGCCCGAAGTCCGCGATGCCGGCTACGGCGAACGCCTGCTGCGGGCCTGCGAGGCGCGCGCGAAGGAGATGAAGATCCGCCGCGTATTCGCGCTCACCACGCGCGCGCAGCACTGGTTCCTCGCGCAGGGCTTCAAGGAAGAAGGCGTGGACGTGCTGCCGGAGAAACGCCAGGCCCTCTATAATTGGAAACGCGGTTCGAAAATCTTCTTGAAACGACTTTAGGTTTTTATCCCTCATGGCAAGAATGGTGAAGTGCGTGAAACTCGGCCGCGAGGCCGAAGGACTGGACCGCCCGACCTATCCGGGCGAACTCGGCAAGCGGATTTTCGACAACGTCTCCAAGGAAGCCTGGGCGGCGTGGCTCAAGCACCAGACCATGCTGGTGAACGAAAACCGGCTCAACCTCGCCGACATACGCGCGCGAAAGTACCTTGCCGAGCAGATGGAGAAGCATTTCTTCGGCGACGGCGCCGATGTCGCCCAGGGCTACGTGCCGCCGAAGGATTAGACCTTCTTCTTGTAAGTCTTGACCCCTTCCGGGGTTCCCAGCAGCAATACATCCGCGCCACGTCGCGCGAACAGCCCGTTTGTCACGACACCGGCAATGCCGTTCAGCTCTGTCTCCAGCGCAGCCGGGTCTAGGATCGTGAGGCCGTGGCAATCGAGGATCAGGTTGCCGTTATCGGTCCTGAAATTCTCGCGCAGCACGGGCTGCGCCCTGCGCCGGAGCATCTCCCGCCCGACGTGGCTTCGCGCCATGGGAATCACTTCCAGCGGCAGGGGAAATTTCCCCAGCACCGGCACCAGCTTGGATGCATCGCAGATGCAGACGAAGGTCTTCGCCACCGCGGCGACGATTTTCTCGCGCGTCAGCGCGCCGCCGCCGCCCTTGATCATGTGCAGGTGCTCGGTGATTTCGTCCGCGCCGTCCACGTAGACCTGCAGCTCGTTCACGCTGTTCAGGTCAAAGACGCGAATGCCGTGCTTTTTCAGGCGTTCCGCGCTTGCCTCCGACGCTGCGACCGCGCCTTCGATACGGCCCTTCATTTTCGCCAGCGCGTCGATGAACAGATTCACCGTCGATCCCGAGCCCACGCCAACCACGGCGTCTTCGACGACGTACTTGAGCGCCGCCTCGGCGACCTGCTTTTTCAGCTCGTCCTGGGTCATTTCTTCTTTTGCGGCGGCAGGTCGGTGCAGACGCCTTCGAAGAGTTCGGCGGCCATGCCGACCGATTCGCCCAGCGTCGGGTGCGGGTGGATGGTCTTGCCGATATCGGTGGCATCCGCGCCCATCTCCACCGCCAGCGCAAGCTCGCTGATCAAATCCCCGGCGCCGGTGCCGACGATGCCACCGCCAACGATGCGGTGGGTCACCGCATCGAATATCAGCTTGGTGAAGCCTTCGTCGCGCGCATTGGCGATGGCGCGCCCGGAGGCAGCCCAGGGAAACTTTGCCACGCCGACCTTCGTCCCCGCCTTCTTCGCCTCGTCTTCGGTCAACCCGACCCATGCGATCTCGGGATCGGTATAGGCGACCGACGGCACGACGCGGGCGTCGAAAAAGGATTTCTGACCCGCCGCCGCTTCCGCCGCCACGTGCCCCTCATGGACGGCCTTATGCGCGAGCATCGGGTTGCCGGCGATGTCGCCGATGGCATAGATGTTCGGCACGTTGGTGCGCATCTGCTTGTCCACCGGGATGAAGCCCCGCTCGTTCACCGTCACGCCCGCGCTCTCGGCGCCGACCTTTTTTCCGTTCGGCGTACGGCCGACCGAGACCAGGATCATGTCGTACAGGCCGGGATCGCCCTGGTCGAACGAGACCTTGATCCCCTGTTTGGTCGCTTCGGCCTTGGTCGTCTTCGTCTTCAGCATCACGCGGTCGAAGCGGCCGGCATTGAATTTCTGCCAGACGGCGACGAGATCCCGGTCGGCGCCCAGCATCAGGCCGTCGAGCATTTCCACCACGTCGAGGCGCGCGCCCAGCGTCGAGTAGACCGTGCCCATTTCCAGGCCGATGATGCCGCCGCCGATGACGAGCAGCTTCTTCGGCAGGCTGCGCAGTTCCAGCGCGCCGGTCGAATCCACGATGCGCGGGTCCTCGGGCAGGAACGGCAGCTTCGCCGCCTGCGAGCCCGCGGCGATGATTGCATTGTCGAAACTGAGGGTTTTGTCTCCTTGCCTTGTTTTCACGAGCAAATGATGAGAATCGGCAAAAGAACCCAGGCCCTCGACAACCGTCACCTTGCGCAGCTTCGCCATCGAGGCAAGGCCGCCCGTGAGCTTGCCGACCGCCCTGCCCTTGAAGGTGCGCAGCTTGTCGAGATCGATCTTCGGCTCGCCGAACGCGACGCCGTGATCGGCCAGCTCGCTCGCGGCGTCCATGATCGCCGCGGTGTGCAGCAGCGCCTTGGACGGTATGCAGCCCACGTTCAGGCATACGCCGCCGAGCACCGGGTAGCGCTCGACCAGGATGGTCTTCATGCCGAGGTCCGCGGCGCGGAACGCCGCCGAGTAGCCGCCCGGCCCGGAACCGAGCACCAGCATGTCGCAATCGAAGCTGGGACTGTTTTGTACCGGCTGGGCCGCTGCTGGTTTGGGTTTTTCTTCCGGAGATTTTTCTTGTTCTCCGGGTTCGAGCTTCAAAATAACCGAACCCTGCGACACCTTGTCGCCCAGCTTGGCCACCAGTTCCTTCACCACGCCGGCCTGCGGCGACGGGATCTCCATCGACGCCTTGTCCGACTCGAGCGATACCAGCGACTGTTCCTTGGCGACGGTATCGCCGGGCTTCACCAGCACTTCGATGACTTCGACATCCTTGAAGTCGCCGATGTCGGGAACCTTTACCTCGACAAGCTGCGCCATCTAGAGCAGCGTCCGGCGGATATCGGAGAGCACGTTGGAGAGGTAGGCGGTAAAGCGCGCGCCCATCGCGCCGTCGATCACGCGATGGTCGTAGGACAGCGACAGCGGCAATATCAGGCGCGGCGCGAACTCCTTGCCGTTCCACACCGGACGCATGACCGATTTCGACACGCCCAGGATCGCGACTTCCGGCGCGTTGATGATCGGCGTGAACGAGCTGCCGCCGATGCCGCCCAGGCTCGATATCGAGAAGGTCCCCCCCTGCATGTCGCCCGCCTTCAGCTTCTTGTCGCGCGCCGCCTTCGATATATCGGACAGCTCGCGCGCGAGGTCAAACACGCCCTTGCGGTCGGCGTCGCGCACCACCGGCACCACCAGGCCCTCCGGGGTGTCGACGGCAACGCCGATGTGGAAGTACTTCTTCATCACCAGGTTCTCGCCCGATTTGTCGATGGAGGCGTTGAAATCGGGGAATTGCCTCAGCGCCGTCACGCTCGCCTTGATCAGGAACGCGAGCATCGTCAGCTTGAAGCCCTGCTTCTCCGTTTCCGCGGTATTGGATTTGCGGAACGCTTCCAGGTCGGTGATGTCGGCCTCGTCGAACTGCGTGACGTGCGGGATCATCACCCAGTTGCGATGCAGGTTAGCGGCCGAGAGCTTCTTGATGCGCGAGCGCGGCTTCAATTCGATAGGGCCGAATTTGCCGAAATCCACTTCCGGCCAAGGCAGCACGTCGAGCCCACCACCCTTGGCGGCAGGCGCCGTAGCGAGCGCAGGCTTTCCCGCGAGCGCTCCCTTCACGTAGGCCTGCACGTCTTCCGCAAGAATGCGGCCCTTGGGCCCGCTGCCCTGCACCCTGCCCAGATCGACGCCCAGTTCGCGCGCGAATTTCCGGATCGACGGGCTCGCGTGCGGCAGCGAGGTCACCGCATCCTTGGGTTCCGCGGGAACCGGTTCGACGCGGGGCATGACAGCCGGAATCGGGGGACTTTCCTTTACAGCAACAGGCTTTTTTTCGGCCGCGTTTTCAACCACCGTGGGAGCCGCCCCGCCCGGCTCCAGCATCAGCAACAGCGACCCCTGGGAAACCTTGTCGCCCACCTTGATCTTCAATTCCTTCACCACGCCCGCCTCGGGCGACGGGATCTCCATCGTCGCCTTGTCGGACTCGAGCGACACCAGCGACTGCTCCCTGGCGACCGCATCGCCGGGCTTCACCAGGATTTCGATGACCTCGACGTCCTTGAAGTCGCCGATGTCCGGGACCTGAATTTCCTTCATACGGTAGTCGGGTCCGGCTTGTCGGGATCGATGCCGTATTTCTTGATCGCGTCGGCGACGGTTTTCGCCTTGCCTTCGCCGGACTCGGCCAGCGCCTTGAGCGCCGCGATGGCGACGAAGTAGCGGTTGACCTCGAAGAAGTGGCGCAGCTTGGCGCGCGAATCCGAACGGCCGAAGCCATCCGTGCCAAGCACCTTGTAGATCCGGCCCTTCGGCATGAAGGGGCGGATCTGGTCGGCGAATGCCTTGATGTAGTCGCTCGCCGCCACCACCGGTCCGGTGCGCTTCTGCAGGCACTCCGTCACAAAGGGCACGCGCGCCTTGTCTTCCGGGTGCAGCAGGTTCCAGCGCTCGGCCGCCAGCCCCTCGCGGCGCAGTTCGGTGAAGCTGGTCGCGCTCCAGACGTCGGCCGCGACATCCCAGTCTTTCTCCAGAAGGTCGGCCGCGGCGATGACCTCGCGCAGGATCGTTCCCGAGCCCATCATCTGCACGCGGCTCTTCGATTTCGACTTCGATTCGCGGAACAGGTACATCCCCTTGAGGATCCCCGGCTCCGCGCCTTTCGGCAGCGCGGGATGCTCGTAATTCTCGTTCATCAGGGTGATGTAGTAGTACACATCCTCCTGGTTGGTCACCATGCGGCGCAGGCCGTCATGGATGATCACCGCCAGCTCGTGAGCGTAGGTCGGGTCGTAGGAAACGCAGTTCGGGATCACCGAAGACAGGATGTGCGAGTGGCCGTCCTCGTGCTGCAGGCCCTCGCCGTTCAGCGTCGTGCGCCCGGCGGTCGCCCCGAGCAGGAAGCCGCGGGCGCGCTGGTCGGCCGCCGCCCAGGCGAGGTCGCCGATGCGCTGCATGCCGAACATCGAGTAGAAGATATAGAACGGCACCGTGACCTGGTCCGAATGGCTGTAGGAGGTCGCGGCCGCGATCCAGGAGCACATTGCGCCCGCCTCGTTGATGCCCTCCTCGAGAATCTGGCCCGCCTTGTCCTCGCGGTAGTACATCACCTGGTCCTTGTCGACCGGTTCGTACTTCTGGCCTTCGGGCGCGAAAATGCCGAGCTGGCGGAACATGCCTTCCATGCCGAAGGTGCGCGCCTCGTCCGGCACGATCGGCACGATGCGCTTGCCGAGTTCCTTGTCGCGCACCAGCGCGGTGAGGACCCGCACGAACGCCATCGTGGTGGAGATTTCGCGCCCTTCGCCCGAGCCCTTCAGCACCTGGTCGAAGCTCGAAAGCGGCGGCACGGCCGGCGCGGTCTCTGCCTTGCGCCGGCGCTGCGGGAAGAATCCGCCCAGCGCCTTGCGATGCGCCTGCAGGTATTTCATTTCCGGCGAGTCGGCCGCGGGCACGTAGAACGGCAGCTTCTCCAGCTGGTCGTCCGGGATCGGTATGTTGAAACGGTCGCGCATCTCGCGAATGGTGGCGATGTCGACCTTTTTCAGCTGGTGCGTCGGGTTCTTCGCCTGGCCCTGCTTGCCCAGGCCGTAGCCCTTGATGGTCTTGGCGAGAATGACCGTGGGCTGGCCCTTGTGCTTCACCGCCGCCGCGTAGGCGGCGTAGATCTTGTGCGGGTCGTGGCCGCCGCGGTTCAGGCGCCAGATGTCCTCGTCCGACATGCGGGACACCATTTCCAGCACCTTCGGATCCTTGCCGAAGAAGTTCTTCCGGACGAAAGCCCCGTCGTTGGCCTTGAAGTTCTGGTACTCGCCGTCGACGGTATCCTCCATGATCTTGCGCAGGCGCCCTTCCTTGTCGCGCGCGAGCAGCGGGTCCCAGTAGCCGCCCCAGATCAGCTTGATCACGTTCCAGCCGGAGCCGCGGAACTCGCCTTCGAGTTCCTGGATGATCTTGCCGTTGCCGCGCACCGGCCCGTCCAGGCGCTGCAGGTTGCAGTTGACGATGAAAATCAGGTTGTCGAGCTTCTCGCGCGCGGCCATGCCGATGGCGCCCAGCGACTCGGGCTCGTCCATCTCGCCGTCGCCGCAGAACACCCACACTTTGCGGTTCGCGGTCTGGGCATGGCCCCTGGCCTGAAGATATTTCAGATAGCGCGCCATGTAGATGGCCTGGATCGGACCCAGGCCCATCGACACGGTCGGGAACTGCCAGTACTCGGGCATCAGCCACGGATGCGGATAGGAAGACACTCCCTTGCCGTCCACTTCGCGCCGGAAATCGAGCAGCTGTTCCTCGGAAAGGCGGCCTTCGAGCAGGCCGCGCGCGTAGATGCCGGGCGAGGAGTGGCCCTGGAAATAGACCAGGTCGCCGCCGTGCCCCTCGTGCGGCGCGTTCCAGAAATGATTCTGGCCGACGCCGAACAGCGTGCCCACCGACGCGAAACTCGCGATATGGCCGCCCAGCTCGTCGTCGTTCTTGTTGGCGCGCGCCACCATCACCATCGCGTTCCAGCGGCAGAAGGAGCGGATGCGCTCCTCCAGCGCCGGATCGCCCGGCGAGCGCTCTTCCATGTGCGCCGGAATGGTGTTGACGTACGGCGTGAACGGGCTGTACGGCAGGGTGACGCCGGAGGTGCGCGCCTTCTCGGTGAGTTTCTCGATCAGGTAGTGCGCGCGCTCGCCCCCTTCGCGCTCGAGCACGGCTTCGAGCGCGTCCAGCCATTCCTGCGTCTCAAGGCTGTCAGGATCGTTTGCCGCGGGCTGCTGCGGAACGGCAGACATGGTGTCCTCCTGTTTGTGGTTTTATAGTATGCCATGCTCGCCAAAATCATCGACGGAAAATCACTCGCCGCAGCTGTGCGCGCGGCGCAAAAAAGCGCGGTGGATTCGCTCGCGGCACGCGGGGTACGGCCCGGGCTCGCCGCCGTACTCGCCGGAGACGATCCGGCCTCGCGCGTCTACGTGCGAAACAAGGCGCGCGCCTGCGAGGAAACCGGAGTCCGTTCCGAAGTCCATCAATTTCCGGCGGGCGTTTCCGAATCCGCTCTGCTGGAACTAGTGGCGCAGCTGAACGCCGATCCGCAGGTGCACGGAATACTGGTGCAGCTGCCGCTGCCGCGGCAGCTGAACTCGGCCCGGATTCTCGCCGCAGTGTCGCCGGCGAAGGACGTCGACGGCTTTCATGCCGTGAACCTGGGCGCCCTGGTGCAGGGACTTCCCGGGTTCGTCCCCGGAACCCCGGCCGGCGTCATGCGGCTGCTCGAGCACGCCGGCGTGGCGCTTGCCGGCAAGAGCGCGACGATCGTCGGCCGCTCGACCATCGTCGGCAAGCCGCTCGCGCTGCTGCTATTGCAAAAGGACGCGACCGTCACCATCTGCCATTCGAAGAGCGCGGATCTCGCGGCGGCGACGAGGCAGGCCGACGTTCTCGTCGCCGCGGCCGGCCGCGCGAAACTCATCACTGCGGACATGGTCAAACCCGGAGCCTGCGTAATCGACGTCGGCACCAACCGGCTGCCGGACGGCAAACTCGCCGGCGACGTGGACTTTGCGGCGGTGAGGGAAATCGCCGGGAGCATCACCCCCGTTCCAGGCGGCGTCGGTCCGATGACCGTCGCCATGCTTATAGTCAACACTGTGCGCGCTGCGGAGATGTCGATTGAGTAACCCTCTCCTGGATTTTTCCGGATTGCCGCGTTTTTCCGATATCAAACCGGAACACGTCGGCCCAGCCATGGAACAGTTGCTCGCCGAAGCGCGCGCGGCGATGAAGCGCGCGGAGGAAGCGCCCGCGACTTGGGAAGGGTTCGTGAAGCCGTTGGAAGACGCGACCGAGCGGCTATCGCGCGCCTGGGGCCAGGTCGGTCACCTGCACGCCGTGCTGGATTCGCCGCCGCTACGCGAGGCCTACAACGCGAGCCTGTCGAAGATCACCCAGTTCTGGACTGAACTGGGCCAGAGCCAGCGCCTGTTCGAGAAGTATCGCGCATTGACGGCTGCGCCCGGATTCTCGTCTCTTACCCCCGCGCGCAAGAAAATGGTGGAGAACGCGCTGCGCGATTTCCGGCTGGGCGGCGCTGAGCTTCCCGATGCGGTGAAGCCGCGCTATGCGGCCATTCAGGAAGAACTGGCCTCGCTGGAGGCAAAGTTCTCCGAGAACGTGCTCGATGCGACCAACGCCTACGCGCTCGTGATCGAGGACGAGAAACGCCTCGCCGGCATCCCGGCCGATGCGTTGCATGCGGCGCGCGAAGCTGCAGAAAGAGACGGCAAGCCGGGCTGGAAGTTCACGCTGCACATGCCCTCGTACTGGCCGGTATTGCAGTACGCGGAGGACCGCGTGCTGCGTGAAACGATGTATCGCGCAAGCGCTACGCGCGCTTCCGAAATCGGCAAGGCGGAATGGGACAACGCGCCGCTCATCGCGCGCACGCTCAAGCTGAAGAAGGAGGTTGCCACGCTGCTGGGCTATGCGAACTTCGCGGAGGTGTCCCTGGTGCCGAAGATGGCGCAGACACCGGCGCAAGTGCTCGAATTTCTGCGCGACCTCGCCGCGCGCGCCCGGCCATTCGCCGACAAGGATCTCGCGCAGCTGAAAGCCTTCGCCGCGAAGGAAGTCGGTCTTGCCACGCTCGAATCTTGGGACCTGGGCTACGCCTCGGAGAAGCTGCGCATCCAGCGCTATGCCTTCTCGGACCAGGAGGTGAAGCAGTACTTCCCGGAGACGCAGGTGGTGCCGGGCATGTTCAAGCTGGTGGAGGCCCTCTACGGCGTGCGCATCGCGCAATCCGCGGCGCCGGTATGGCACGAGGACGTGCGCTTCTTCGATATCCGGACCGCCTCTGGCGAGATGATCGGCCAGTTCTACCTCGATCTCTACGCGCGCGACACCAAGCGCGGCGGCGCGTGGATGGACGGCGCGATCTCGCGGCGCCGGGTCGACGACGGGATCCAGACGCCGGTCACGTATCTCAACTGCAACTTCTCGCGTCCGATCGGCGGCAAGCCGGCGCTGCTGACGCATGACGACGTCATCACCCTTTTCCACGAGTTCGGCCATGGCTTGCACCACATGCTGACGCGCGTGGAGGAACTCGGCGTCGCGGGCATCAACGGGGTCGAGTGGGATGCCGTAGAGCTGCCCAGCCAGTTCATGGAGAACTTCTGCTGGGAATGGGACGTGCTGCGCGGCATGACGCGGCATGTCGACAGCAACGAGCCGCTGCCGCGCGCGCTCTACGACAAGATGATCGCGGCAAAGAACTTCCAGTCCGGGCTCGACATGCTGCGCCAGCTCGAATTCTCGATCTTCGACATGCGCCTGCATTCGGACTTCGATCCTGCGGGCGGACACACCGCGCAGGCGCTGCTCGACGAAGTCCGCCACGAAGTCGCCGTGCTGGTGCCGCCGGCATGGAACCGTTTCCCGAACAGCTTTTCCCACATCTTCGCCGGCGGCTACGCGGCGGGCTACTACAGCTACAAGTGGGCCGAAGTGCTCTCTGCGGACGCCTACAGCATGTTCGAAGAACAGGGCGTGCTCAACCCGGACGCGGGACGCAGATTCCGTGACGAAATTCTCGCTGTCGGCGGCAGCCGCCCGGCGGCGGATTCATTCCGCGCCTTCCGCGGCCGCGAGCCGAGCGTGGATGCGCTGCTCAGGCACAGTGGTATGATTACTGCATGATTCGGCAGGGAATTTTGATCGCGCTGTGCTGCTTCGCCGGGCTCGCGCTGGCGCAGCCCTACCGCTGGGTGGACGACAAAGGACGCGTCCAGTTCACCGACACGCCCCCGCCTCCGGGTGCGAAGGACGTGCGCAAGGAAAACCTCCCCGCATCCAGCGCCGGTCCTGCCGAGACGCTTCCGTACTCAGTTGCGCGCGCTCGAAAGGACTTTCCCGTCACGTTCTATTCCTCGCCAACCTGCAAGGAAGCTTGCAACCAGGCACGCGCACTGTTCAACAAGCGCGGCATTCCGTTTACCGAAGTCCAGGTCTGGGACGAGGCAAGCCAGGCGAAATTGAAAGCTGTCGCTGGGAGCGCCGAACAAGTTCCGGTGCTGACGGTCGGCCGGTCGGTACAAAAGGGTTTTGAGCCGGGCGCCTATAACAGCTTGCTCGATTCCGCAGGCTATCCCCAGGCAGGCTTGGTGCCGGCGCGATCGCAGAGCGCGCCGCCGCCGCCGGAGGGTTCGCCCGAGGCCAAGGCGGCGGCCAAGCCCGCTGCGGCCGAGCCGGCGGTCAAGGCGGGACCATACGATACGGGCAGCGTCACTGGCCCGCCCCCCAGGCCCGGACAGTACAGCGTACCCGGCGACGCCAAGTAGAGCTGCGGTCGCAAGATGAAGCTTGCGGCGTGGAACGTCAATTCGCTGAAGGTCCGCCTGCCGCATCTCACTGACTGGCTCGCAAAAGCGAAGCCCGATATCGTCTGCCTGCAGGAACTCAAGCTCGAAGATCCGAAATTCCCGCGCGCGGAACTCGAAGCAGCCGGCTACCAGGCGGCGTTCTCCGGGCAGAAAACCTATAACGGCGTCGCGATTCTCGCGCGCACCGGTTTGTCCGACGTGAGCATGGGAATGCCCGGCTTCGCCGACGATCACAAGCGCGTCATCGCGGCGACCGTTGCCGGAATCCGGGTGGTCTGCGTCTACTGCCCGAACGGGCAGGCGGTCGGCTCGGACAAATATGCCTACAAGCTGCGCTGGTTCGCCGCGCTCAGGGAGTATCTGGCTGCGGAAATGGCGCGCCATGCGCAGCTCGCGGTGGCAGGAGACTTCAACGTCGCGCCCGAAGACCGCGACGTGCACGACCCGAAGGCCTGGGAAGGACAGGTGCATGTCTCCGAGCCCGAGCGCGCTGCATGGGGCGCGCTGCTGGGCCTGGGCCTGAAAGATGCGTTCCGCCTTTTCGAACAGCCGGAAAAAATCTACTCCTGGTGGGACTACCGCATGATGGGGTTCCGGCGCAACGCGGGCCTGCGCATCGACCATATCCTGGTCTCGGCGGGACTCGCCGCGCGCTGCACCAGCAGCACCGTCGACAAGGAGCCGCGCAAGCTCGAGCGGCCTTCCGACCACGCACCCGTGATCGCCGAGTTTTCCTGAGTAACCAGCTCAGTCTATGAGCTGGTAAGCGGGAAGCGTCAGGAACTCGACGTAGTCGCCGGCGGTGATTTTCTCGAACAACCTGGCGCCGTCTTCATACTTGCCGGCCTTCCAGGCCTCCTCGCCCAGGTAACTGCGGACTTTCGGCAGCTCATCGGCGAGCAGGCAGCGGAAGAGCTCCACGGTCACCTTGCGGCCGTCGTCGAGCACGCCCCTGGGCGAGCGGATCCATTGCCAGATCTGCGAGCGCGAAATTTCGGCGGTCGCCGCGTCCTCCATCAGGTTGAACACCGGCACGCAGCCGTTGCCCGCGAGCCAGGCGCCCAGGTACTGGACGCCGACGGAAATGTTGTTGCGCACGCCCGCTTCGGTGATCGGCGCGGCGGGCTTGAAATCGAGCAGATCCTTCGCTGCCACGTCAACGTCGGGCCGCTGCTTGCCGTACTGGTTCGGCTGCGGCATGTGCTTGTCGAACACTTCCCTCGCGATCGGCACCAGCGCCGGGTGCGCCACCCAGGTGCCGTCGCAGCCGTCGGTCACTTCACGCAGCTTGTCCTGGCGCACCTTGTCCATCGCCGCCTCGTTCGCCGCCGGGTCGTTCTTGATCGGGATCTGCGCCGCCATGCCGCCCATCGCCGGCGCGCCGCGCCGGTGGCAGGTCTTGACCAGCAGCAGCGCGTAGGCGCGCATGAACGGCGAGGTCATGCCGACCTGGGCGCGGTCCGCCAGGCAGAAATCCTTGTTGCTGCGGAGCTTCTTGATGCAGGAAAAGATGTAGTCCCAGCGGCCGATGTTCAGCCCGGCCGAGTGGTCCTTCAGTTCCCAGAGGAATTCTTCCATCTCGAACGCGGCGACCAGCGTTTCGATGAGGCAGGTGGCTTTTATCGTTCCCCCGGGCAAATTCAGAAATTCCTGGGCGACGACAAAAATCTCGTTCCAGAGCCGCGCTTCGAGGTGCGACTCCATCTTCGGCAGGTAGAAATACGGCCCGCTGCCGCGCGCCAGCAGCTCCTTAGCATTGTGGAACAAGTAGAGCGCGAAATCGAATATGCCGCCCGAGACCGCCGCGCCGTCGACGGTGACGTGCTTTTCGTCCAGGTGCCAGCCGCGCGGCCGCGGCAGCAGCACCGCGGTCTTCTCGTTCAGCTTGTAGCTCTTGCCGCCCTGCTCGAGCGTGATCGCGCGGCGCACCGCGTCGCGCAGGTTGATCTGCCCGTCGATCATGTTGAACCACGTCGGGCAGTTGGCGTCCTCGAAGTCCGCCATGAAGGTGGAGGCGCCGCAGTTGAGCGCGTTGATCACCATCTTGCGGTCGGTGGGACCGGTGATCTCGACGCGGCGATCGAGCATGTCTTTCGGCTGCGGCGCCACCTGCCATTCGGCATCGCGGATTTTCTTCGTCTCCGGCAGGAAGTCCGGCAGCTTGCCGGCGTCGAATTCCTTTTGCCGCGCCGCTCGCCGCGCCAGCAGCTCCTGGCGGCGCGTCTCGAATTGCCGGTGCAATTTCGCCACGAAAGCGAGCGCTTCCGGCGTCAGGATCTGGGAGAACTCCGGCGTGATCTGCCCGGAGATAGAGACGCCTTGGGGAAGCGGGCTGGACATGTGCATCGCACCATTTTAGGGATTGAAATGTCGCGCCGCAACATGAAGTTGGTACTGCGTCGTGTTGCACCGCCGATTGCGGTCGAAAACCGGCGGGAGTAGGCTCGCCTCCCGTAGTGCGGGGGTCTATTCCACATTATGAAAAACGCATACAACATACTCATTTTCGGCGCCTCCTATGGCTCGCTGCTCGCGACCAAGCTGCTGCTCGCCGGTCACAACGCAAAAATGGTCTGCACGCCCGCCGAAGCGGAATTGTTCAACCGTGACGGCGCGATCGTGCGCATGCCCGTAAAGGGCCGCGAGGGGCTGGTCGAAGTCCACTCGAAAAAACTGCCGGGCAAGCTCTCCGCCTGCACGCCTGCGGAAGCAGGCACAGCCGGACACGACCTCGTGGTGCTGGGCATGCAGGAACCGCAGTACCGCTCGCCCGGCGTGCGCGAACTGCTCGACGCGGTAGCCAAGGCGAAGATCCCGTGCATGTCGATCATGAACATTCCGCCGCTACCCTACCTCGCGCGGATCCCGGGCCTGTCGACGGCCTCGCTGCGCAACTGCTACACCGATCCCGGCGTATGGGACGGCTTCGACCCGAAGCTGATGACGTTGTGCAGTCCGGACCCGCAGGCTTTTCGCCCGCCCGAGGAAAAGGTGAACGTGCTGCAGGTGCGGCTGCCGACCAATTTCAAGGCGGCGCGCTTCGCGTCGGACGCGCATACGGAAATCCTGCGGCGGCTCGAGGCCGACATCGAGGCGGCCCGCTTCGACGCGGGCCGGGAAAAGATCGAGTTGCCCGTCAAGCTGAAGGTGCACGACTCCGTGTTCGTGCCGCTGGCGAAATGGGCGATGCTGCTCGCCGGCAACTATCGCTGCATCCAGAAGGACGGCATCCGCCCGATCAAGGAGGCGGTGCACTCCGACCCGGAGACCTCGCGCTCGGTCTACGACTGGGTGGTGAAGCTGTGCGTATCGCTGGGCGCGGACGAGAAGGAACTGGTGCCCTTCGAGAAGTACGCGGCCGCAGCGCAGTCGCTCGTCACGCCTTCGTCGGCGGCGCGGGCCGTCGCCGGCGGGGCGCCGAACATAGAGCGCACCGACCGCCTGGTGAAGGCCATCGGCGCGCAGAAGAACATGCGCCTGGCGGCGGTGGACGAAATCGTGGCGGTCGTGGACGCCCGGCTGGAAGCCAACCGGCAGGCGGCCAGAAAATAGCTCAGTCGTCGGCGTCGCCGATGCCGAGTTCCTGGATCTTGCGCGTGATGGTGTTGCGGCCCATGCCGAGCAGGTTCGCCGCCTCGATCCTGCGGCCGCCGGTGCGCGCCAGCGCCTTGGAAATCAGCGAGCGCTCGAACTGGCGCGACAGCTGGTCGAGCACGCCGGTCTCGCCGCGCGCGAGGCGGCGTTCGACTTCCTGCTCCAGCGCCGCGACCCAGTCCGAGGCCGGCGCCAGGCTGGCGGCAGCGGGCTCGCCGCGAAATTCCGCCGGCAGGTCCGCGATCCCGATCGCCTGCCCTGGCGCCATCACCGTCAGCCAGTGGCACAGGTTTTCCAGCTGGCGCACGTTGCCCGGGAAATCCATGCGCGCGAGGTGAGCAAGCACTTCGTCGGACAGGCGCTTGGGCTCTACGCTGAGTTCCTTCGCGCTTTTGGCGAGAAAATGCCGCGCCAGCAGCGGAATGTCCTCGCGCCGTTCGCGCAGCGACGGGATCCGGACGCGGATCACGTTCAGGCGGTGGTAGAGGTCCTCGCGAAAACCGCCTTCGCGCACGCGGCTGTCGAGATCCTGGTGCGTGGCGGCGATCACGCGGACGTTCGCCTTCAATTGCTGGTGGCCCCCGACACGATAGAAGGTGCCGTCCGAAAGGACGCGCAGCAGCCGCGTCTGCAGCTCCGGCGGCATGTCGCCGATTTCGTCTAGGAACAGGGTGCCCGCCTCGGCCTGTTCGAACCGGCCGCGCCGCAGGGCCTGCGCTCCGGTAAAGGCGCCGCGCTCATGGCCGAACAGTTCGGACTCGAGCAGGTCCTTGGGCATCGCCGCGGTGTTGATGGCGACAAACGGCTTCGATGCGCGCGTGCTGTGCCGGTGCAGCGCGCGCGCCACCAACTCCTTGCCGGTGCCGGATTCGCCGGTGATCAGCACGGTGGCGCTCGATTGCGACAGCCGGCCGATGGCGCGAAACACCTCCTGCATCGCCGGCGCCTGTCCGAGGATTTCCTGCACCTCCCCGACCGGCTCCAGCGCCTCCTGCTCGCGCTGGCTCTCGTCCAGCGCGCGGCGTATGAGCTCCACCGCCTGGTCCACATCGAAGGGCTTGGGCAGGTACTCGTAGGCGCCGCCCTGGAACGCCGCCACCGCGGATTCCAGATCCGAGTACGCCGTCATCACGATCACCGGCACTGCCGGGTGCTTTTCCTTTACCTCCTGCAGCAATTCGATGCCCGATTGCCCGGGCATGCGGATATCGGAAATGAGCACCTGCGGCGCGCCGCCCGACAGCGCGTCGAGCGCCTCGCGCGCCGAAGCGAAAGAGTTGTAAGAAATGCCCTCGCGGCTGAGCGCTTTCTCGAATACCCAGCGGATGGAGCGATCGTCGTCGACGATCCAGACCGGTTTCATGCCAGAGGCAACAATAGTGTGAATATGGTTCTTCCCGGGCGGCTGTCGAATTCGACCACGCCACCATGGTTTTGCACGTAGGTCCGCACGAGCGCGAGGCCGATGCCGCTGCCGCCTTCCCGTCCTGAGACCAGAGGGTTGAAGACGCGGTCGCGGATATCCTCGGGCACGCCGGGCCCGTCGTCTATCACTTGCAATTCCAATGCCAGCTTGTGCCGCTGTCTTGCAATTGTCACTTGGCGGATGGCCCGGGTCCGCAGGACGATAGCCCCCCCTCGGCCGCCGTTCGCCCCGGAAAGGAGCGCCTGGGCGGCATTGCGGACCACGTTCAGCACCGCCTGGATCAACTGCTCGATGTCGCCGACCATGTCCGGAACGCTGGGATCGTAATTGCGGATGGCCGATATGCCATCCGGGAACTCGGCCAGCACCAGGCTCCTGACGCGTTCGAGCACCTCATGGATGTTCACATGGCCCAGCTGCACCGTCCGCCGCGGCGTGAGCAGCCGGTCGAGCAAGACCTGGAGCCGGTCGGCCTCCTTGATGATGACCTGGGTGTATTCGCGCAGGTCGGGCCGGTCCAGCTCGCGCTCGAGCAGCTGCGCCGAGCCGCGCAGGCCGCCGAGGGGATTCTTGATTTCGTGCGCGAGATTGCGCAATAGCTCCCGGGTGGTTTCCTGCTGATCGAGCAGGCGCTCCTCGCGTTCCTGACGCAGCTGCTCCTGGATCGGCCGCAATTCGATCAACAGCGGCACGCCCTCCAGGTCGATGGGCGTTACGACGCAGGACAGCGGCAGTGGGTCCCGTCCGGTGCGCTCATAAGCCACCGTCTGCGCCCGGTAGCTCCAGCGCACCGTGAGCGCATCGGCAAGCATGCCGCTGAGGGCGGCTTGGTCGATAAACAGGGAGGGGAACGGCTGGCCCAGGAGGGATTTGGCGCCGGCGCCGAGCAGGTCTTCGGCCGCCGGGTTGGTATAGCGCACGACATAGCCGTCATCCAGCGCCACGACGGCCGTGGCCAGAAGCTCCAGGCCGGAAAAGCCGGCGGCGTTCGCTTCGGCCATGGGCGGGGTCGGGGCCGGGAAGTTCTGGTACGGCTGCGCCTTAGCGCGAAAGATTGCTGAGCTCGCGTTTCAAGGCATCGACGTTCTTTTCGTGGACCTCGACCGTGTCCTTGTACGGCTTCAGCCGCTCGAGCACCCTGGAGTAATTCTTCTCGTCGCCGTTGCGGACCGCTTCCTGCTCGGCGAGCTTCTGCCTCGCATCCGCGAGCATCGACTCTTCCTGGGTAAGCTCCTGCTCCAGCGTATCGCGCTGCTTGGCCTTCGAACTGACGCGGTCCGAGGCCGATTCCTTCGGAAACCCTGCGGGCGATTTGGCGACGGGCTTGGAGGCCGGCAACACGGTCACGCGCTGCTGCTGGACGATGCGGCAATCCTTGCCGACCGTGTCTTCCTTCAGATTGGTGACATGCGTCCGCCCGGTCGAATCCTTGCAGTTCCAGATGGTCTCGGTCTGGGCGCGCGCCGCTCCGGCCATGAGGCCGAGCAATAGGCACAACAGCAGGGACAACAGCAATCCGATCCGCGACATGAGCAAGAAGAGGCCTGAAATGGATTCGCTAAGTCTATGCCACAAATAGGTTTTTTTCAATCCAGCCCCTGAAAATGAGAAGGACGGGCCGCAGCCCGTCCTTCAATCAACGCCCCAGTGCCGAACCGGGCTAAGAGCTGTAATACATGTCGAACTCGACCGGGTGGGTGGTCATGCGGAATCGGGTCAGCTCCTCCTCTTTGAGCGCGATGTATGCATCGAGCGTGTCCTCGTCGAACACGCCGCCTTTGGTGAGGAAGGCGTGATCCTTGCGCAGGCAGTCGAGCGCTTCCTCGAGCGAAGCGCAGACGTGCGGCACCTTTGCCGCCTCCTCGGGCGGCAGGTGGTACATGTCCTTGTCGATCGGATCGCCCGGGTGGATCTTGTTCTGCACGCCGTCCAGGCCCGCCATCAGCATCGCGGAGAACGCGAGGTAGGCGTTCGCCGTCGGATCCGGGAAGCGCACTTCCACGCGCCGCGCCTTCGGGCTCGACACGAACGGAATGCGGCAGGACGCCGAGCGGTTCTTCGCCGAGTAGGCCAGGTTGATCGGCGCTTCGAACCCCGGTACCAGGCGCTTATATGAGTTCGTGCCCGGATTGGTGATGGCATTGAGCGCTTTCGCGTGCTTGATGATGCCGCCGATGTAGTGCAGGGCGAACTCCGACAGGCCCGAGTACAGATTGCCGGAGAACAGGTTGTTGCCGCCTTTCCATACCGACTGGTGGACGTGCATGCCGGATCCGTTGTCACCCACCACCGGCTTCGGCATGAAGGTCGCGGTCTTGCCGTAGGAGGCCGCGACGTTCCAGACCGTGTATTTGAGGATCTGCATCCAGTCGGCGCGCTGCACCAGCGGTGCGAACCTCGTGCCGATTTCATTCTGGCCCGCAGCCGCGACCTCGTGGTGGTGCACTTCGACTTCCACGCCCTGCTGCTCGAGCGCGAGGCACATCGCATTGCGGATGTCCTGCAGCGTATCGGCCGGCGGCACGGGGAAGTAGCCGCCCTTCACCGGCGCGCGGTGCGCCATGTTGCCCGATTCATAGTCGATCCCGGTGGACCAGGGCGCTTCCTCGGATTTGATCTTCACCGAGCAGCCGGCCATGTCTACGTTCCAGGTCACACCGTCGAAGATGAAGAATTCGGGTTCCGGGCCGAAATAGGCGACGTCGCCCAGTCCGGACGATTTGAGATAGGCCTCGGCGCGTTTCGCGATACCGCGCGGACAGCGGTTGTACGGCTTGCCGTCCGTGGGCTCGACCACGTCGCAGCTGATGTTGAGCACCGCCTCGTCGGTGAACGGGTCCATGCGCGCGGTGACAGGGTCCGGAAACAGCAGCATGTCGGAGGCCTGGATGCCCTTCCAGCCCGCGATCGACGAACCGTCGAAGGCATGGCCGTCGGTGAATTTGTCCTTGGTGAACACCTTCGCCGGCACGGACACGTGCTGTTCCTTGCCGCGCGTGTCGGTGAAGCGGATGTCGACGAACTTCACTTCCTTGTCCTTGATCATCTTCAATACGTCATCGGGCGTCATCGCCATCTGGAATCTCCTGAGCGGGTAGTTAAATGAGACGGGCCGGGCACGCCAGCCGGACCCGCCTTGATGAGCAGAATCCATGCCAAATGCCTGAGCCACGGTCAGCCCCCTTCTGGCCGAGCCGGTGTGATTCTAAACGACGAAAATGCACTTTGTCAGTGCATACGATGGTGCGCCGGCACCGCGACGGTGCCACCCCCAGTAGAACCTATAATCGGGGCATGGACGAAATCAAGCAAAAAGCTAGGGAACGCGGCCAGAAAATGAAGCTTTCCTACGCCGGGGCCCTGCTTCCGGCGGAAGCGCATGCCCTGATGCAGCGAGGAGCAAAACTGGTCGATGTACGCACCGAGGCTGAACTGCAATACGTCGGCGCGGTGCCCGGCAGCGACGCCATCGAATGGAATACCTATCCGGAGGGCGCGCGCAATCCGGATTTTCTCGCGCAGCTCGCAAATACCGTGAAGAAGGACGAGCCGGTCATGTTTCTCTGCCGCTCGGGCGCCCGCTCGCACCAGGCCGCCATCGCGGCCACCCAGGCCGGCTGGCAGGAGGCCTACAACATCCTCGAAGGCTTCGAAGGCGACAAGGACGCCGACCACCACCGCAACACCGTCGGCGGCTGGCGCAAGGCCGGATTACCCTGGATACAGGGATAGCTGGACGGCCGCGAGCACGAATACGCCGAACGCGATCCGGTACCAGGCGAACGGCTTGAAGTCGTGCGTCGCGACGTAGCGGATCAGCCAGCGCACCACCATGAACGCCGAGACGAAAGCCGCGGCCGAGCCCACCCCGAACATCGGCAGATCGCTCGCCGAGAACAGCGCCCGATGCTCGAAGAGGTCATAGGCGCCTGCGGCCATCAAGGTGGGCACGGCGAGGAAGAACGAGAACTCCGTTGCGGCCTTGCGCGAAAGACCGAACAGCATGCCGCCGATGATCGTCGCGCCGGAACGGGACGTACCCGGGATAAGCGCCAGACACTGCGCGAACCCGACCTTCAGCGCATCCAGCCAGGACATGGCTCGCGTGCTCTCAATCCTGGGTTTGAAGGAACCTTTTTCTACAAAGAGAATAATCACGCCTCCGACGATGAACGCGATCGCCACCGGCACCGCGTGGAACAGGTAGGACTTGATGTATTTCGAAAACAGCAGCCCCAGTACCGCGGCGGGAATGAAAGCGACGATCAGGTTGCGGTAAAGCGCAGGATCGATCCGGAAAAAGCGCGCGCGGTATTCCAACACGATGGCCAGTATCGCGCCGGTCTGGATCACGACGTTGAATACGTTCCAGCGCTCGCCAGTCGCCCCGATCAGCTCGCCGGCGAGGATCAGGTGGCCCGTGCTCGAGATGGGCAGAAATTCGGTCAGGCCCTCGACGATGCCGAGGATCAGCGCCTGCAGCAGACTTGCATCCATGCCGCCTAATTTACCTTCTGCGCCAGAAATTCGCGGATCGGCGGCCAATACCCGGGATGCGCGTGGATGCTGTTGTGCCCGGCTTCGGCGAGAACGACTTTGCGTTTCGCGCCTCCCCAGGCATCGAACAGACGCTCCGCGTGCATCGGCGGGATCACCTCGTCGCGCTCCGCGATGAGGCAAAGAAGCGGTTCTTTGCGCATCGGCGCCAGTGCGATCGAATCGAAGCGGTGCTTGAGCAGAAGATCCACGGGCAAGTACCAGTAGTACCGCTTGGCCACGGCGACCAGGCTGTCGTAAGGCGTCGCGAGAATGACGCCCGCGAGCGGCCGTTCGGCCGCCAGCGCCACGGCCACGCCGCTGCCCAGGCTGCGTCCGAACGCAAACGTACGCTTCGGATCAGCGCCTGGAAGCTTCATCGCGTAGTCGTACCATTCGATCGCATCGGACACCAGTGCCCGCTCGCCGGGCGAGCCTTCGCTCAGCCCGTAACCGCGATAGTCCACCAACAGCCACGAGGCGCCGGGGGCATTGGCGGTTTCCTCGATCATCCAGGAGACTTCCTCGGCGTTGCCGCCGAAGTAAATCACCAGCGGGCTGCCTGGCCTGAGGTACCAGGCGTGCAGCTTCGCGCCGTCCTTCGCCTGGATGAAGACTTCCTGCACCGACGCAAAGCGCCGCGCAACGTCGGCACTGCGCTCCGCCGGCAGCGGCCGGGGATGGAAGATCAGCGAACCCTGCGCGAAATAGGCGACCAGCGGGAGCGCAGCAAAAAGCGCGGCCGCGACTGCGGCGACCTTGAGGGCAGCCGCGATCAAGTCTTGTGATACAGCTCGGCGCCCTTCTTCACGAACTCGACCGATTTCTCCCGCATGCCTTTCTCGACGTAGTCGCGCACATCCTGCGTGATCTTCATCGAGCAGAAGTGCGGCCCGCACATCGAGCAGAAATGCGCCACCTTCATGCTGTCCTTGGGCAGCGTTTCGTCGTGGAAATCCTTGGCGGTGTCCGGATCGAGGCCCAGATTGAACTGGTCGTCCCAGCGGAACTCGAAGCGCGCCTTCGATACCGCGTTGTCGCGGATCTGCGCGCCCGGATGGCCCTTGGCGAGGTCGGCCGCGTGCGCCGCGATCTTGTAGGCCATGATGCCGTCCTTCACGTCCTTCTTGTTCGGCAGGCCGAGGTGTTCCTTGGGCGTGACGTAACAGAGCATCGCGGTGCCGTACCAGCCGATCTGCGCCGCGCCGATGGCGCTGGTGATGTGGTCGTAACCCGGCGCGATGTCGGTGGTCAACGGTCCCAGCGTGTAGAACGGCGCCTCGTGGCACTCCTTCAACTGGATGTCCATGTTCTCCTTGATGAGCTGCATCGGCACGTGGCCGGGGCCCTCGATCATCACCTGGACGTCGTGCTTCCAGGCTATTTTTGTCAACTCTCCCAAAGTCTTCAACTCAGACAGTTGCGCCTCATCGTTGGCGTCGTAGCCGGAGCCCGGGCGCAGGCCGTCGCCGAGCGAGAAGCTCACGTCGTAGGCCTTCATGATGTCGCAGATGTCCTCGAAGTGCGCGTAGAGGAAGCTCTCCTTGTGGTGCGCGAGGCACCACTTGGCCATGATCGAGCCGCCGCGCGAAACGATGCCCGTCATGCGCTTGGCCGTCATCGGCACGTAGCGCAGCAGCACTCCCGCGTGGATGGTGAAGTAGTCCACGCCCTGCTCCGCCTGTTCGATCAGCGTGTCGCGGTAGATTTCCCAGGTCAGGTCTTCGGCCTTGCCGTCCACTTTCTCGAGCGCCTGGTAGATCGGCACCGTGCCGATCGGCACCGGGGAATTGCGCACGATCCATTCGCGCGTCTCGTGGATGTGCCTGCCCGTGGAAAGATCCATCACCGTGTCGCCGCCCCAGCGGATCGACCAGGTCATTTTCTCCACTTCCTCGCCGATGCCCGAGGACAGCGCCGAATTGCCGATGTTGGCGTTGATTTTCACCAGGAAATTGCGGCCGATGATCATCGGCTCGGATTCCGGATGGTTGATGTTGGCCGGAATGATGGCGCGGCCGCGCGCCACTTCCGAGCGCACGAACTCCGGCGTGATGGTTTCGGGAATCGCCGCGCCGAAACTTTCGCCGCGGTGCTGCTTCATCATAAGTTCGAGCATCTTCTCGCCTGTCTTGCCGCCCGCCTTCAGGCTTTCGACGTAATGCCCGCGCTGCAGGTTCTCGCGCACGGCGACAAACTCCATCTCCGGGGTGATGATGCCTTTGCGGGCGTAATGCATCTGCGAGACGTTGCTTTTGCCCTTTCTCGGGTTTCTTTTCAGATTGAACCGCAACTCCGCAAGCTTGGGATCGGCCAGTCTTTCCCTGCCGAATTCGGACGAAGGCTCCCCGAGCAATTCAGTATCGTTCCGCGCCAGAATCCAGGGCTCGCGCAAGGCCGGCAGGCCTGAGCGAATATCGATTTTCGCCGCCGGGTCCGTGTAAGGGCCCGAGCAGTCGTAGACGAAGACCGGCGGATTCTTCTCGCCGCCGAACATGCCCGGCGTGTCCGCCTGGCTGACTTCGCGCATCGGGACCCGGAGGTCTCCGACATAGACCTTGCGTGAATTCGGCAGCGGCTTGACCGCCGCGTCGTCGACGTGGGCGGTGGCGGCCAGGAACTTGGGATTGGCGTTCATTTCGCTTCCTTCGGCGGCATTACCCGCATCAGGTTCTGAGGGTATTTCTCACCCGGCCTCCGACCCTCGGAGGCGGGACCCCTGCGCAAGGCGCGATTATAATCTCCTTCGCCATGAACCTCGAACAGGCCCGCAGCAACATGGTCGAGCAGCAGATCCGCACCTGGGACGTGCTGGACCAGGACGTGCTCGACCTGCTCTACGCGGTGCCGCGCGAGGAGTTCGTGCCGCCCGCCTGCCGCAACTTCGCCTTCACCGACATGGAAATCCCCATCGGAGAAGGGCAGAAAATGTGGCCGCCGAAGATGGAAGCCCGCGTGCTCCAGGAATTGACCTTGAAAAGGACCGACCGCGTCCTCGAGGTGGGCACCGGCAGCGGCTACCTGACCGCGCTGCTCGCGCACCGCGCGGCCCACGTCTATTCGGTGGAGATCCAGCCCGCGCTCGCCGCCTCCGCGAAAGCGAATATCGCCAGGCACGGCCTCGACAACGTCACTCTGGAAGTGGCCGACGGCGCGCGCGGCTGCGGGAAATGGAGCCCCTACGACGTCGTGGTGCTCACCGGCTCCGTGCCGGTGGTCCCGCGGACGCTGCTCGAGATGGTCGCGCCGGGAGGGCGCGTCTTCGCAGTGGTGGGCGATGCGCCGGCCATGACCGCGAAGCTCCTCACCTGCGCCGCGGCGGGCGCGCCTGCCTCGTTCCGCACCGCCGAGCTGTTCGAGACGCTGCTCGCGCCGCTCGCCAATTGCGAGCAGCCTTCGCGCTTCAGGTTCTGATAAGGTCGGGCGGATGCGCGCTGTTCTGCTTGCTCTTTTCGTCCTGGCGCTGCCTGCGTCGGCGCAGAACCTGCAGCAGGTCTACGGCGACGCCAAGAACTACGATGCCCAGTATTCCGCTTCGCGCTACGCACTGCAGGCTGGCCTGGAGAAACTGCCGCAGGGGCGCTCGCTGATCCTGCCGACGCTGGGCGCCACCGCGGGAACCTCCACCAATCACCTCGGCATCAGTCCGTACGGGCCGAACCCGGTGCCGCAGAGCGGGCGCACGTTCTACAACCGCAACTACGTGGTGTCCTTTTCCCAGCCCGTGTACCGGCCGCAGAACTGGCTGCAGTACAGCCAGGCCGATTTCCAGGTGAAGCAGGCGGAGGCGGTGTTCGGATCGTCGGCGCAGGACCTCATCGTGCGGACCGCGCAGGGCTACTTCGACGTCCTTGCCGCGAAGGACAATCTGAGGCTGGTGCAGGCGCAGAAACTCGCGATCGGCGAGCAACTGGCGCAGGCCAAGCGCAACTTCGAAGTCGGCACCGCGACGATCACGGATACCCACGAGGCGCAGGCGCGATTCGATCTTACCGTGGCGCAGGAGATCGTCGCGCAGAACGACATCGACACGAAAATCCGCGCGCTGCAGCAGATCACCGGCAAGGTCTACTCGGCGCTGAAGCCGCTGCGGCCGAAGGTCAAATTGTCGCCGCCGAATCCGGCCACCATGCAGACCTGGGTGGACCTGGCGGAAAAACAGGGCTACCCGGTGCTGGTCCAGGAAGCGGGCACCGAGATCGCGAACCTGCAGGCGAAGATCGCGCGCGCCGGGCACTACCCCACGCTCGACCTGGTGGCGACCTACGGCCAGACCGAGCAGACCGGATCGACGATCACCGGCAACAGCGCGCAGCTGAATCTCGGAACCGTCGGGCTGCAGCTCGCCCTGCCGCTGTACCAGGGAGGTGCGATCGACTCGCGCGAACGCGAAGCAGCGGCGGCCTACGAAAAAGCCAAGCAGGACCTGGAAGTGGCGCGCCGCAGCAGCGCGTTTTCGGCGCAGCAGTCCTACCTGCTGGTGATCAACGGCATCGCCACGGTCGGCGCGCTCGAGCAGGCGCTGGTCTCCTCGCAGAGTTCGCTCGACTCGAACAAGCTCGGCTACGAAGTCGGCGTGCGCATCAACATCGACGTGCTGAACGCGCAGCAGCAAGTGTTTTCCACCCAGCGCGACCTGCTGGTGGCGCTCTACGGCACCATCATGAACCACCTGAAGCTCAAGGCCGCGGCGGGCGCCCTGCGCGAGGAAGACCTCGAAGAGGTCAACCGCGCGCTGGAGTCTTAAGAAGCTCCCGGCAGATCTGCAGGTGCTTTTGCGTGGCGCCGCGGTGCGCTTCGCAAAGGCGCAGGCCCGCTTGCCCCATCTTTTTTCTTTCTTCCGGCTCCGACAACAGCCGCAGGGCCGCGCGCATTCCGCCCGGCGCATCCGCCGCCTGGACCGCGGCGCCCGCCGCGAGCGCGAGGCGCGTCGCCTCGGAAAAATTGAACATGCTCGGACCCAGCACCGCCGGCACGCCGGCCGCGCAGGCCTCGATCAGGTTCTGCCCGCCCAGCGGCGCGAAGGAGCCGCCGATCACGGCGACGTCCGAGGCGGCGTAATAAAAGTCCATTTCCCCCATGGAGTCGCCCAGGTGCACGCGGTCCCGCGAGCCGGGGAATTCGCCGCGGCTGCGGCGCGACTGGGACAGGGGCGCGATCTCCTCGAAACGCCGCGCATGTCTCGGCACGATCAGCGCCAGCCCGTCCCACGGCGGCATGGCATCGAGCAGCATCTTTTCCTCGCCTTCGCGCGTGCTCGCGAGCAGCAGTACCGGACGGCCGAGCCGTTCGCGCCAGGCGCGGCCTTCGGCGTGCTTCGCCTGGCCGGGCACGACGTCGAATTTCAGGTTTCCCGTCACCTCGACGCGGCGAACCCCCAGCGCGCGCAGGCGGGCCGCATCCTCCTCGCTCTGCGCGCAAGCCGCGGACAGCGACGCGAATGCCGGCCGAGCCAGGCCGCGCCAGCGCCCGTAGCCGCGCGCCGACTTTTCCGACATGCGCGCGTTCGCCAGCAGGACCGGGACGCCCCAGGCATCGCAGGCCGCCAGCAAGTTCGGCCAGATCTCCGTTTCCACCAGCACGCCCAGGCGCGGCCTGAAATGCTCCAGGAAGCGGCGCACGGTGCCGGGCTGGTCGTAGGGCAGCCAGGCATGGCGGACCGATTCGCCGTGCAGTTCCCTCAGCGTCTCCCTTCCCGCGGCGGTCGTGCAGGTGGCGAGAATTTCGTGTCCGGGATTCGCGGCCGCGAGCGCGCGTACCAGCGCGGCGCTGGCGCGCGCTTCGCCCACCGAAACGGCGTGCAGCCACAGCAACGGACGTCCGGGCGGCTCGTCCTTATAGTAGCCGAAGCGCTCGCCGACCCAGCGGCGGTAGCCGGGCTCCCGCCGTCCGCGCCACCACAACCTGAGAACCAGGAACGGCGCCGCCGCGCGCAGCGCCAGCGTGTAGAGCGCACGCCACATCATGGCAGCGCCTCCAGCACCTCGCGCACCGGCGGCGGTTTCCCCGCGTCGCCGAGATTGCGCGCCCGCTTGCCGCCGTAGAGGCCGGTCAGCGCCGGGGTCGAGCCACAGTACAGGCCGAGCACGGGCACATCGAGCGACGCGGCGAGATGAGTAAGCCCGGTGTCCACGCCCACCACGCAATGGGCCTTGCGCGCGAGGCGCGCAAGGCCTGTCAGCGTCATGTGGCGCGGAACGACGGCGCCCGGGATCGCGGTGGCGATGCGGGCGCAGCGGCGCTTTTCCTCCTCGCTTCCCCAGGGCAGCAGGCAGCGCAGCCCGCGCGCTTCCAGCGCCGCGCCCAGCGCGCGCCAGTGCTCTTCCGGCCAGAGCTTGCCCTCCCGGCTCGTCATCGTCAGCAGCAGCGCAAAGGGCGGGCGCACCTGGAGCGGCGGATCGCCGGCAACCTCCAGGCCGTAATCGCACTCGCTCTTGAGCGCGTAGCCGAGCGCGGCCGCCGCGAGCAGCCGGTTGCGTTCGACCGCATGCAGGGCCCCGGACACCGCGTGCGCCTGGTCGTAGAAGCGCGCCGCGAAAGGCTCGCGCACGCTGCCGCGGTCGAAACCGTGTTTCGTCCCGCGCGCGAACCTGGCGATCAGCGCGCTCTTCACGAGACCCTGGCTGTCAATGACGAAATCGTAGGGCTCTTCGCGCAGGACGCGCCGGAAATTGCCCAGCTCGGACCAGGTATCCCGGGAGAGGAGCTCGCCCCGCCAGCGCCGGATCGCCACCGGAATGACGCGGCGCACGCGGGGGTGGCAGGCCACGACTTCGGCAAAGGACTCCTCGACGACCCAGTCGATCGCCGCGCCGGGAAAATGGCGCGCCGCATCGCTCACCGCCGGGCAGTTGTGAACCACGTCGCCGAGCGAAGAGGTTTTGACGAAGAGGATGCGCGGCACGGAGGGATTCGCCCGGAGGGCTAGAATACTGCTTTGTTTTCAAGCAATTCTAACTCGGAACCCAGCCCGGAACCGGCACAAACCCCGTACGGAACCCCCTTGCCTCTCTCTGTAGTCCTGATCACGCTGAACGCCGCCGAGCAGCTGCCGGAATGTCTCGCCAGCGTCGCCTTCGCCGATGAAGTCGTGGTCGTCGATTCGGGCAGCGACGACGGCACCGCGGGCCTCGCGGAGCGCTACGGCGCGCGCGTCGTCGCCAGCGAATGGCGCGGCTTCGGCCGCCAGAAGCAGTTCGCGGTCGAGCAGGCCGCGAACGACTGGGTGCTGTGCCTGGACGCAGACGAGCGGGTGTCGCCGGAGCTCGCCGCGAGCCTGGTGCGCGCGCTGGAAGCGCCGTCGGCGCCGGTCTACCGCATGGCGCGGCGCAACCGGTTTCTCGGCCGCTGGCTGAGGCACGGCGAAGGCTATCCGGACTGGAGCCCGCGGCTGTTCGACCGCAGGCAGGCGCGCTGGAGCGACGACGCGGTGCACGAGAAAGTGCTCTACACGGCCACGCCGGGCACGCTCGCCGGCGATCTGTTGCACGAATCCGCCGAAGATCTCGGCCGCTACCTGGAGAAGCAGAACCGCTACACCACGCTCGCCGCGCAGGACCTGTTCCGGCGCGGGCGCGGCGCGGGCACGGCCGAACTCCTGTTCTCGCCGCTGGTCCGCTTCGTCAAGTTCTACGTGCTGCGCCTGGGTTTTCTCGACGGCCTGCCGGGGCTGCTGCATATTTCGATCGGCTGCATGAACAGCTTCATGAAATATGCGAAATTGATCGAATTGCGGAAGGCGGACGGGAAATGATCGAATTGCGCGCGCGCGACCTCACGGCGTTCCACGACGGCCGGCACGCGGTCGCGGGCTGGGCGAAGAGCCGCGCGGCGGAGAACCGCGGCGCGCTGTGGCAGGCGGTCGAGGACAACCACCGCTGCAACTGCCTGCTCTGGGATGAAGAGGACCTGGCCCGGCGCCGCAACGTGGCCGACGCCGAAATCGCGGCCAACAAGCGCGCCATCGACGGCTACAACCAGAAGCGCAACGACGCGATCGAGCGCATCGACGAGCAGCTGCTGACTTCTTTTTCCGGCGTGGCCCGCAAGCCGGAATCGAAGCTGAGCAGCGAAACGGCGGGCGCCATGATCGACCGGCTCTCCATCCTGTCGCTCAAGATCCACCACATGCGCCTGCAGACGCAGCGCACCGATGTGACAGGCGCTCACATCGAAAATTGCGTTCAGAAACTGAGCCGCCTGAATGAACAACGCACCGACCTGGCGGCCTGCTTCGACCGCCTGCTCGTCGACTGCGCGCGCGGCGAGTGCTATTTCAAGGTCTACCGGCAGTTCAAGATGTACAACGACCCGGCGCTGAACCCCGCCATCTACGGCGAGAAGCGTTAGGCCAGCAGCCTGGCCAGGCGCTCGTAGACCAGCGCCTCTGGAAGTTCGGCAACGCTCTTGTCCGCTTCCAGGTAATCCGCCTTCGGTCCGCGCGGCGCCCACTGCGCGGGGGCGGGCGAAACCGCGGATTCGGCGAACAATCCCAGCACGCCGCCGGGGCTCGCCGCGGCGAACTGCATCAGGCCGCTGTCCGGAAATATGCTGGTGCGCGCGCTCCATATCAGGCCGAGCGCTTCGGGGATCGGCCCGCGGAACGGGTGGATCTGCGGCGCCTGTCCGCGAGATGCCGCATCCAGCACCGGCTGCGCCACGCCGTCGTCTCCCGGGTAGACCGGGTCGTCCGCTTTGCCCGGCGTCCACATGAACACCGTGTCGAGTCCCCAACGCTGCTTGAGGTGCGCGCTCCAGGCCAGCACTTGGACGGTGCCCGGCTGCTTTTTCGGCCGCCGCGCCCCGAGGCCGAGCACGACGAACTTGCCGGGGAGCAGCCCGCGCCCGGACAACCAGTTCAATGCAAATGCGGAAGATTTTTCCGGAAGTCTGTAAGTCGGAAAAGTTTCCGCCCCGGATGCGGAAACGCCCATAGGTCCCAGCAAGGCAAGCAGGCGCTCGATCTCGTGGCTGCCGGCGTCCGGCGGCAAAGCGTCGGTCAGGCCCGGATATTTCGAACGGTCGGCGCAGCGCGCCACGGTCCGCGCGCCGCGCAGCGCCAGGCCGCGCCGGATCGCGCGCGGCGATTCGTCGCCGTTGGCGACCACCACCCAGTCGTAGCGTTCGCGCCTGAGCGCGAGGCCCTGCAGGAGCCATTGCCAGGCGGCGGCGAATCTGACGCGGCCGGCGTGGCGCACGCGGCGGTAGACCCAGAGGCGGTCGAGGTGCGGATTGCCGGCCACCACCCAGGCGTTGTAGTCGTTCGCCAGCAGATGCACCTCTGCCCGCGGCAGGGCCGCCTTCAGGCGCGCGAGCAGCGGCGTGGTCAGCAGCAGGTCGCCGATCTTGTCGCGCTTTAGGACGAGAATTTTCACGGGATGGGAAAAATGAGCGCCGATTATAATCGCCGCCTCCCGCCGATGATGCACATCCACCACGTCAACCTGCAGCCGATCGTCGGCGGCGGCGAGATATACACGCGCGCGCTGACGCGCGCCTTCGCCGACGCCGGCGCGCAGGTGACTCTCCACGTGAATCCGACCGTGCGTCTCTGGGACGATCTGCCGGGAGAGCGGATCGCGGTGGTGCATTCGAGCAACGAGCAGCAGTTGCTGCGGCAGATGCCAGAGAAGGGCGCGCTCGTACTGACGCAGAGCCCCATTTCGCCGCAGCTGATCGAGCGCATGGCGGCGCGCCACCGGGTGGCCGGATTCGCGCACATGCCGATGATCCAGCGCAGCGTCGACAGCCTGCGTCCCTACCGGCTGGTCGCAACGGTGTCGCGCTATTGCATCGGCCTGCTGCGCGCCGCGGGCCTGCCGCAGGTCTATCCCGAACCGGTATACGGCACCGCGGACCTCGCGCGCAGCGACCAACCGCTGCTGCTGCGGTCGCCCTACATCGTCGATCCGAGAAAATTCCGCGACATCCTCATCGGTGGCCTCGGCTCGCTCGCCGGACTGGCGAACCGGAACAGGGAAACGTTCGGCAAGCGCCCGGGGCTCACGCTCGGCCTGGTTTCGCTGATCGCGCCGATCAAGCAGTTTCCGGAGCTGTTTTCGATCCTCGCGCCCATCCTCGCGCGCCGCGGCACGGTCAACCTGGAAATTTTCGGCGCCGGCGGCTATGCCCAGGTCAGGGACCTCAGGCGCGCCGTGGCGCCCCTGGGCGATCGCGCGCGGTTCTGGGGCTACCAGACCAACGTCGGCGCCATCTATCCGCAGCTCGACTACCTGATGACCGGCCTGCCGGAGAAGGAAGCGCTGGGACTGAATGCGCTGGAAGCGCAGGCCTGCGGCACGCCGGTGCTCGCGCCCGACGCGCCACCGTTCACCGAGACGGTGATGGAGGGCGCCAGCGGATTCCGCTACCGCGATCCGCGCCAAGATGGCGGCGCGCACTTCGAGCAAATCCTCGATGCGATTCTCGCCGGACAGCCGCGGCCCGATCCGCGCAGCGCTGCGCGCGAGCATCTGGAGCAGTTCACGCACGCAGCTCTGGTTGCGCGCGCCCGCAGACTCATCGAAGCGCTTGCGCGCTTGCCATCTATACGAATATCTGTATAATTGGGGAATGAAGCCGGTTTGCTTCATAGGCAGCGCTAGGACGGAACTGTCCGCGTTTCCAGACTCTGCCAGGCTTCGCGCTGGACACGAGTTGTTCATGGTGCAGGTCGGGCGGAAACCGGATGACTGGAAGCCCATGTCGTCGGTCGGACCAGGCGTTTGTGAAATCCGGGTGCGTGACCAGACGGGGCAGTATCGATTGATCTATGTGGCGAGCTTCGAGACAGCTATCTATGTTTTGCATGCATTTCACAAAAAGTCGCGCAAGACCTCAAGCTTTGATATCAAGCTTGCGCGCCGCAGGTATCGAGAAGCAAAAGCAATCGAAAATGAGAGGTAGATCATGGCCAAGCGAGTGATCAAATCGAGCGGAAACATTTTTCTCGACCTGGGGTTTCCCGCGCACGAGGCCTCGGTCATGCTGCTGCGTGCGCAGCTGGCCGAGGCGCTACGCGGCTGGATGGAGCGAGAACACCTTACCCAGGCGCAAACAGCGAAGCGTCTGGGAATCGCGCAGCCCCGGGTATCCGATATCGTGCGGGGCAAGGTCGAGCTCGTGTCGCTCGACTATCTGGTCGGGTTGTGCGCCAAAGCCAAGGTTGATGTCGGTTTGCGTCTGGCCGCGTGATGCAGCGAATAGTCCCCGTCATTCTCTGCGGCGGCTCCGGCAGCCGGCTGTGGCCCGTTTCGCGCCAGTCGCTGCCCAAGCAGTTCCTGCCGCTGGTCACCGGCCGCACGCTGCTGCAGGACACCGCGCTGCGCGCGAAGGAAGTTGCAGGCAGCGCCAGGATGCTTGTGATCTGCAACGAGGCGCATCGCTTCCTGGTCAACGATCAGCTGGCCGAAATCGACATAAAGGAGGCCCGCGTCGTGCTCGAGCCGGCCGGTCGAAACACCGCGGCGGCGGTGGCGGTCGCGGCCATCGCATGCGAAGCCGAAGACCCGGTCCTGCTCGTCCTCGCGTCCGACCACGCGATCCACGGCGCGGACGCGTTCAATGCCGACGTAAGGCGCGCAGCCGAGGTCGCCGCCTCCGGCATGCTGGTCACCTTCGGCATCGCGGCCACGCGCCCGGAAAGCGGCTTCGGCTATGTCGAACGCGGCGATTCGTTGCGCGACGGCGCCTACAAGACCGCGCGCTTCGTCGAAAAACCTTCCGTGGAAGCGGCCCGCGCGATGATCGCCACCGGCCGCGTCTACTGGAACAGCGGCATGTTCGCCTTCGGCGCCCGGCGCGTGCTGGAGGAACTCGGCCGGTTCCGGCCCGACATCCTGCAGGCGGCGCGGGCCGCCGTGGCCAGCGCCACCGACGACCTGGGATTCCTGCGGCTCGGCAAAGAAGCCTTCCTCGCCTGCCCCGCCGAAGCCATCGACCGCGCCGTGATGGAACGCACCTCGCATGCCGCGGTGATTCCGGCTGATTTCTCCTGGAGCGACGTCGGTTCCTGGTCGGCGCTCTGGGATCTCGCGGAAAAAGACGCCTCGGGCAACGCGACGCGCGGCGACGTGCAGATGCAGGACACCAAGGGCTCGCTGGTCTTCGGCGACCGGCGCCTGATCGCGACGCTGGGCGTCGAGGACCTGATCATCGTGGATTCGGACGACGCGCTGCTGGTCGCCGACCGCTCGCGCAGCCAGGACGTGCGCGAAGTGGTCGAAGACCTGAAGCGCGCCAACCGCTCCGAGCACCTGAATCACAAGCGCGTCTACCGGCCCTGGGGCTACTTCGAATCGGTGGATGGCGGCGAACGCTACCAGGTGAAGCGCCTGATGGTGAAACCCGGGCACGCGCTCTCCCTGCAGCTGCACCGCAAGCGCGCCGAGCACTGGGTGGTGGTCTCGGGCCGCGCGCGCGTGACGCGCGGCGAGGACACGCTCTACCTGGAAGAGAACCAGTCCACCTACATTCCGGTGGGCACCAAGCACCGTCTCGAGAATCCAGGCAAGGAACCGCTGCTGATCATCGAGGTGCAGTCGGGCAGCTACCTGGGCGAGGACGACATCGAGCGCTTCGAAGACCGCTACAACCGCAGCTGACCATGCCGGAGCGCGACATCACGCTCTCGGTGGTCAGTCACGGCCAGAACGCGCTCGTCAACCAGTTGCTGGGCGACGTGCGGCGCGTGTGCGCCGACCGCGTGTCGCTGGTGCTGACGCAGAACGTTCCTGATCCGGTGCCGCTTGCCGTCGGGAATCTCTCATGCCCCGTCGAAATCATCGTGAACCAGGAGCGCAAGGGATTTGGCGCCAACCACAACGCCGCCTTCCGGCGCTGCCGCACGCCCTACTACTGCGTCTGCAATCCCGACATCCGCCTGCCGGCCGATCCTTTTCCTGAATTGATTTCCCGATTTGACGACAAAACAGTGGCGGTGACCGGACCTCTGGTCCGCAATCCCGCCGGCGGCATCGAGGACAGCGCGCGGCGCTCCCCCACGGTGGCGAGCCTGCTGAAAAAAGTTTTCGTGGAGCAGCGGCAGCCCGACTATCCGGCCGATCGGGGACGGCAAGCAGTCGACTGGATCGGCGGCATGTTCATGCTGTTTCGCAGCGAGGACTTCCGCGCCGCAGCCGGGTTCGACGAAGCCTATTTCATGTATTACGAGGATGTGGACCTATGCCGGCGCCTGCATGCGGCGGGCAAATCGATCCTCTACGAACCCTCGGCGGAGGTCGTGCATTACGCGCAGCGCGCGAGCCGCCGCCAGCCGCGGCTCGCCTTGCACCACCTAAAAAGCATGCTCAGATTTCTTTCGCGCGGATGACGGGGTTCTTTCTGCGCACCCTGCGGTCACCGCGCGTCAGGCGCGTGATTGAGCGCGTGGTGATTCCCATCGGAGACGTGGTGCTCGCGCCTTTCGTCTTTTTCGCTGCTTGCCTGTTGAAGCTGGTGCGCCGCGTCGGCGTCTACCGCATGACAATAGCGCATGCGATCCTGAGGCGCGTTGGCGTGTTCCCCATCCGCGATCACTACTACGAACCAATGTTCAATCCACGCCACCTTAGATATCCGCTCGAGGCGGACCGTTCGCTTCCTGGCATCGACATGAACGCCGGCGAGCAGCTCGCACTATTGAGTAAATTCAATTACCAGTCCGAGCTTGCGCAGCTCGCGCGCGATTCGCGCTTCGGTTTCCGCTTTGACAATCCGAATTTCGGGCCCGGCGACGCGGAGTTTCTGTATTCCGCGATCCGGCACCACAAGCCCGGCAAAATCCTTGAGATCGGCAGCGGCCACTCGACCCTGGTCATGCTAGAAGCCATCGAGGCCAACCGCAGCGAGCACGCAGACTATGTTTGCGAGCTGGTCTGCGTCGAACCCTACGAAATGCAGTGGTTGGAGAAAACACCGGGCATTGCAGTCCTGCGGCAGCGCATCGAGGACCTGGACGAGCGCCACGTCAGGGCGCTGCGCGCGAACGACATCCTGTTCATCGATTCATCGCATGTGATCCGGCCCCAGGGGGACGTCTTGCGCGAATACCTCGAGCTGCTGCCGCTGCTCGCGCCGGGCGTGCTGGTGCACCTGCACGACATCTTCACCCCGCGCGACTATCCGGCGCGCTGGGTGGTCGGTGAGGTTCGCATCTGGAATGAACAATATTTGTTCGAGGCCTTCATGTGCGGAAACGACGGCTTTCGCATCATCGGCGCGCTGAACTTCCTCGCGCGGCACCACCATCCCGAACTGGCCGCGGTCTTCCCGGTGCTGCGCGCCGCGCCGGAATGCGAGCCGGGTTCGATGTGGCTGCTGAAAGCGTGAAGCGCTAGGCAAGTTTTCCCACGGCCGCGACGTAGTGCGAGCCCCGGGCAAGAAACGGCCGCTCGACTAGGTGCCAGAGCAGCGCCGCGGCGGCCGGCACGGCCGCGCAGGCCAGCGCCAACCCGCCGAAGGGCGACCACGCAAACAGCCCGGACTGGACCATCGTCTGCAGAATCGGGAAATGCAGGATGTAGATGCCGTACGAAAAATCACCGTAGCGTCCGAAATTTCCGGCATGCAGGAAAAATCCGAACACCGCCACCAAGGTGCCAAGCCATAGCGGCTCGAGCGGGCCCGTGGGCAGGAAGCGGTGAAGGAGCGCCAGCGCCAGCGCCGCTGCCGCGAACCATCTCGCGTGCCGCCGGAAGAATTCGAAATAGTAGTAGAAGAACGCGCCGACCATGAAGTACGAGAGTTGCCCGGGAAGCTGCCTGCCGAGGACAACGTACATGTTCGACCCGGTTTTCCGGGCGAGCCAGTCGAAGATCCAGGCGTAGAGCACGGACAACGCGTAAATCGCGACCATGACGCGCAAGCGGCCGAGCCGCCCGAACAGCCAGGCAAAAATCGGCACGGCCAGGTAGAACATGACCTCGATTTTCAGCGTCCAGAGCGCGCCGTTCACCTCGGACAGCGCGTTTCCCCCGAACACGCCGGGAAGCCCCGGATGAACGAAATTCAGAAACACGAAATTCGCCGCCAAGTACTGGACGAACCCGCCGCCAAAATAATCCCCCGCGCCCGACGTGCTGACGAGGAACAGTAGCAAGGCGCAGCCGGCCACGACCGTGAAGTACGCCGGATAGATACGGCGCAACCGCTTTTCGGCGTACAGGGCGACGTTGCGCGTCTTGTCGTAGCTCATGAACACGAGCAAGCCGCTGACCACGAAGAAGGCTCTGACCGCGACTTCCGAGGACAGCCACTCGCTCAGGAAAGCGAGTTGCGGTTGGCGCGACAGGACGTGCGCGTGGACCAGCATCACGGTCGACGCGAACAGGAACCGGAGCAGGTCGAAATTGTTGTGCTTGAACGGGTCGCGCAAGTCAGTCCGCCTTGGCCGCCGCCGCGCCCGACTCGTGCAGGCGCGCGAGCAGCAGCCCCCAGAGGAAGAATATTGCGATTCCGGGATAGGGCTGGCGCATGCTTACTTTCAGGTTGCTCTCCACCAGCACCAGAAACGCAACCACCGCGGCCAGCGCGAACAGGGTTTCCGAAGCCAGCACCTCGCGGCGCCTTCGCCAGAGCAGCGCCGCAGTGTGGGCGAT
Source organism: Burkholderiales bacterium (assembly GCA_035308765.1). GTDB lineage: Bacteria > Pseudomonadota > Gammaproteobacteria > Burkholderiales > SG8-39 > RBG-16-66-20. The sequence continues at coordinate 37,511 of DATGGA010000011.1, read as the reverse complement.
CAGCGCCAGCAAGGGCAGCAGCGCGAGGACCCCAAAGGTATACGCAAAATCGATATAAAAATTGTGCGCGCTGCTGCGCTGCTCGCGGGCCAGCGGTTTTGAATGACCGAAAAGAAAGACCTTCGGTGACTCGAAAATGCCATGGCCAAACAGTTTCCAGTCTGAAAATCGCTCCGCGACATTTCGAATGGCCACGTGACTAAGCGCCTGGGACGGTTCTCCGGTGTCGCGTGCCGCCGATTCGTCGGCCACTGCGGTCGGCACGATGCCGAGCCCCGTTTTTCGGTCCTGCTCGACCGGCGCCGGAAATAGCCACCGGAGTTTGCGAATGACGCCTCGCGTGGCGCCTTGCGGCTGAAATATCATCACATCGCCGTCGCCTCGATCCTGATCGACCTCTACCTGTACCTTGAACGGTCCAATGCGCTTTACGGACAATTGGGGAACGAACGTATGCTTGGACCTGTCTTCCCGCTGGAAGTCGATCTCTCCCTCGAACAGCTCTCCTTCCATGATCAGCGTGCTCCGCCCTGAAACATTCGGCGCCGCAATACGCATGAGATGTCCGCCCAGCGGCAATCCCACGATATCCCACTCGCCCCATCGCGCCCGGGCGCCTGCGCTAAATCCGCTTACAGTGACCCATGGATCTTTCGGCGAAAAGAGGAAGCTGAACTTGTTGTGGAATTCGTTGGTATCTTTCGCGGCCGGGACATAGCTCGCGAAGGCGCCGAACACGGCCGCCATCATCAGCGCCGCCAGGAGCTCCTTTCCACGGAGCAGACGGGTGGCGCCGAACAGCGCCGTCCCGGCGAGGATCGCGAACATCGCGAGAACCGAGTGGGCGGCGAGCGCATAGACCGCGATGCAGGCGAGCAGGATGGAAAGCACGGCTTTGCCCACCGTTCCCCACCGCTCCCAGAGCCCGGGAAGAACCACGAGGTAGCCGCAAACCAGGATGACGGGCACGAACTGAAGATGCTGATAGACCCCGAATAGGAACACGGAATGCCTCAGGGTCGCACTGCTGGCGAGCCAGGTCGCCGCAAGCTGCGCGGGCACGATAAGCGCGATCACCGAAAAAATTGCAACTTGCAGAGCGCCGTAGTGCTCGTCTTTCGGATCGAGGACCGCGCCCAGCACCACGCCGAATGTCGGAAGGAGGATCTGCAACAGCAGGAGCATTTTCGCGCGATCCAGGGGCCCCGAATCACCGCCCGCGACGGCCGTCGACACCATCATGAGAAAAAGCAGGCCGAAGATGGTCCATAGCCCTGCCATCGCGTTTGAATAGCGACCGTACAGCAGCAGGCTGCCGCTGCAGGCAAGCAGAGAAACCGGCAGCGGAAGATCGCGCAACACGCCGCCAGAGTCGTAGAGCGGTTCCGCGGGATTGAACACGTGCCCGGATATGAGGAAGAACAGCGGCAGAAAAACCAGGAAGGTCACGATAAAAGCGAGGCGTTCCGCGACCCGTTCGCCATACGGCGCTATTTCTCCGCGGAGACCGCCAACATAAAAGACCAGGGCGAGGCCGGCGTTCAGCAAATACAGGAACTCAAGACCTCCGGAACTTCCTACGGCATACAGAGTCGGAATCGCCGCGATAAGATAGATGTGAATGAGCACGTCCGCGCCGAACACGACCTGCCCCTCGCCGTCCGCAATCAGGCGCAATCGCACGCGCTGCGCCACCATCATCACGACGCCGCCGAGCAGCGACCAACCCAGCGCCATCCAGAAAAAGGGCGACTTGCCCGTTGCGGCGAGCGCCTCGGGAACGGAAAAACGAATTCCCAGCAGGGCCACCCCGCCGAACAGGTACGCCGTCGTCACGCTCCACAAGGCTTTCGGCAAATACGCCCGTCCGATACGTTCTTCGTGCAGCGAGACGCTCGGGCCCAGGACATTGGCGAACATGGATCCCGGAAAACTGCCAATTGCGAACGCGGCGAACAAATCGCCCGCGATGGGCTTGCCCGCCACCAGTACGAGCAGCGCCCGAAACGCGTAGAGCGACATGCCACTTGCCGCGGTCGAGCCGAAATGCGGCAGCAGCAGAACGATGGCGCTCCGGAGCGACGCGATAGACGCTGTGGTTCCGGTGATTACGAAGCGGATCAAGGGAACGGCGGGCAGCAACGCCCAGACGCCGAGCACCCATATCAGGTGCTCGGAACGGACGGCGATCGCGCCCGCAGCGGCAACCAGCAGGATGACCTGCAGAAGCAGGCTGTTCCTTGCCGTCGCAGGGCGCCTCAGAAGCTCGCTTTCACTGAGGTACAGCTCACCGACCCATTCGACGCCGCGCCGCGCCACGAGTACGAAGATCATGGCGGGATCGACGCGGGCCACGATCGTGCAAAGAAGCGCCGCACCTGCCCCGAGGGGCAGCAGCAATGCAAGGCGCGCCGCAAGAATCGCCCCGCGCTGCACGCTTGCCCGGTCCGTGAGAATCAGGTTCCGCGCATTTCCGGAAAAGGCGAAAAATGTCGCCAGCGTCGCCGCCTGCACGATCCCGATCTCCGCGGCAAGCTCGCTGCGGCCGAAGAGACCGGCGAAGATCAGCAACCCGGTCATCGCCTGGGTGAGTGCGAGGTAGGCAGCGACGTACAGCAGCGTTGGATTCGAAACCGTGCCGCTGGGGTTGTAACCGATTGCCAGCATCAGAATACGGCGCAGGAACTTCACCAGGGAGAAGCCGGACAGGAGCAGCCACGAACCGGCGCTCATCTGCCCATTCCGGCGCAACGTTGAGAAGACGGCCAGTTCGCCCCGCTCCATCTTCCACGGGTGCGCGCTCAGACCCGCCTCCCCGAAGGGCGCTTTGAACGTGTAGGCCAGGACCTGCGGCAGCCGGGTGATCTTCCCGCCGGTGGCCGCGATTACGAGCCACAGGAGATAGTCTTCCATGTAGCGCTTGCCCGGTTCGAAGCGTTGCGGGATCTCCCTGCGCAGCATCACCGATGGCGTGATGAACTGATTCGACGCGTAAAGCATTGCGCGGGTGATCGGCTGGGCCTCGCCCCCGCCGGGATCCGCCGGCATTGCTGCCCCGGAAACCAGCTGCAGCGCGCCGTGGCCGGTGACCGAAACATCCGGATGCGCCTCCATCCAGCTCCACTGGATTTCAATTTTTCGGGGATGCCACGCATCGTCGGCATCGAGAAATGCCAGATAGGGCTGCGTCGCGGCATCCCATCCCGCATTGCGCGCCGACGCGGAGCCCGTATTCCTGGGAAGGCGGACGATGCGGATCCAGTCCGCGCCATCATAGTGGTCACGCAAGCGCTCCAGCGCCGCGCCGGTGCCGTCAGGGCTGCCGTCATCGATCAGGATCAGTTCGGCAGGCCGCAGCGATTGCGACGCCACCGATCGAACCGCTCTCTCGATGGTGTCGGCGCAGCGGTAGCACGGGACTACGACGCTTACAGGAGCAACGCGCGCCGGATCAGCGCCGCCGGCCTCTACCATCAGCGTTTTCGCCAGACGATGCGGTCTACGTAGTCCGTGTAGCTCTGAATGGCGTTCACGACCTTGAGCGCGACATCGTCCACGTCGTAGTCCGGCACGACCGCCGCGCGCCGCGCCGGATCCTTGTAGCGTTCCATCATGGCTGCGACCCCGTCAACCACGCGGCCGGCATCGAGCCCGCACATCACCACGGTTCCCTGATCCATGCCTTCCGGCCGCTCGTGAGTGTCGCGCAGCATCACCGCCGGAAACCCCAGGATCGAGGCTTCCTCGGTCAGGGTGCCGCTGTCCGAGAGCACGCATGCCGAGCGCATCTGCAGCCGGATGTAATCGGCAAAGGAAAGGGGTTTGATGAAACGGACCAGCCGGTGCACCGTTCGCCGCGCGGCCGGGCTGATCCTTTCCCGTGTGCGGGGATGGGTCGAGACCAGGACCGGCAGCTTCCACCGCCTGGCCACCGCATCCAGCGCGGCAAGCAGGGATTTCAGCCGCGCGGGCTCATCCACGGTTTCCTCGCGATGGGCGCTGGCCACGAAAAAGCGGCCTGGCGTCAGCCCAAGCTGCTTCAGCGCCCGCGAAGCGTCGATTTTGCGCTTCTGGGCAGCGATCACCTGCTTCATCGGCGAGCCGGTCTTGATGATGGTCTCGGGGCGGATGCCTTCCGCGATCAGGTAGCGGCGCGCATGCTCCGAATAGGGCAGGTTGATGTCGCTGATGTGGTCGACGATACGCCGGTTGATCTCCTCCGGAACCCGTTCGTCGAAACAGCGGTTCCCGGCCTCCATGTGGAACACCGGGATCTTCCGGCGCTTCGCCGCGATCGCGGCGAGGCAGCTGTTGGTGTCGCCGAGCAGCAGCACGGCGTCGGGCGATTCCTTCTTCAGGACCGGATCGATGCGCGCCAGGATCTGCGCCACCGTCTCCATCGGCGTGGCACCCGCGGCCTCCAGGAAATGATCCGGCCTGCGGATCTCCAGGCCGTCGAAAAATATTTGGTTGAGCTCGTAGTCGTAGTTCTGGCCGGTATGGATCAGCACCTGGCGGAACGCCCGGTCGAGCGCCGGGATCACGCAGCTGAGCTTGACGATCTCGGGTCGGGTACCAACGATGGTGGCGATTTTCAGCGGCACGGCGGGGCGGGTCAGCGGATCAGTTCCGCGTCTTGGGCGGCCGCGGTCTGCTCCGGCATCAGGCCGTGCCGGCGCAGCAGGCCGGCGGTGTCTTTCGCGCTAAGCACATGGTTCGCCGAGCTGTACTCCCGCTCGAGGGCGCGCGGCTGGCTTTTCGCCCGGCGCAGTTCCGGCAGCATCGGCTGGATCACGTAGTAGCCGCCGCGGGCGGAGCAGTGGTTCGCCTCCTCTTCCGACACCAGGATCTCGTGCATCTTTTCCCCGGGCCGGACGCCGACAATGCGCGTTTCGATCCGGCGTTTTCCGACCAGCGCCCTGGCGATTCCCGCGACCGTCGCCGATGGCGCCCTGGGAATGAAGGTTTCGCCCGCGCGCGCGCCCTTGAGAGCGGCAAACACCGTATCCACCGCCTGGTCGAGCGACAGCAGGAAGCGCGTCATGCCCGGCACCGTGAGGGTCAGCGGGCCGCCGCGCCTGATCTGGTCGAGGAACAGCGGAATCACCGAGCCGCGCGACGCCAGCACGTTGCCGTAGCGCACGCAGATGAAGCGCGTCTCCGGATTGAGCACGTTCGCGGAAATGAATATCCGCTCCTGCAGGGCTTTGGTCATGCCCATCACGTTGACCGGCTTGCACGCCTTGTCGGTGCTGATGCCGATCACTGCCTGCACCGGGTAGGCGTGCTCGCGGATCGCGCGCACGATGTTGGCGGGTCCCTCGCAGTTCGTGGCGATTGCCTGCTGCGGGAAGTACTCGCAGGTCGGCACCTGCTTGAGCGCCGCTGCGTTCACCACGATGTCCGCGCCGCGCACCGCGGAACAGACCGCGGCGTAGTCGCGCACGTCGCCGATGCGGAATTCCAGCGCGCTCATGAAATTGCGGAAGATGACCTCGTCGGTGGTCACCGAGCGGTTCAGGTAGCGCATGCGCATGTCGTGCTGTTTCGCCTCGTCGCGCGAAAAGACGATGACCTTGAGCGGCGCGCCGAACTCGCCGGTCAGCAAGCGGCGCACCAGGGTCTGGCCCATCGAGCCGGTGCCGCCGGTGACCAGCACGACCTTGTCTTTCAGCATCACCGGTTGCCGCCCCGCTTCGCACCCGCCAGTTCACCGACCATCTGTTCCCAGGACGGCGGCCGGTAGCCGGTCGCGTCGCGGAAACGCTTTGAATCCAGGCTGCGGTCGATGACCACGCGGTCGTCGGGGACGATTTCCACATTCAATCCGAATCGGCGTTTGATCATCAGTAGCAGGTCGAGTTTCGAAATGGGTTCCGCAGACAGGTGGAAGAGGCCCGATATCCGGGGCTGATGCGCAAGAATGCGTTCGATCACCCGCGCCTGCTCAAGCGTCGTCAGTCCGGAAAACACGGCCTTTCGGTAGCCCTGGACGCTCCCCTTTTGTGCCAGGAACCATTCTAGCAGTCCGCTCTCGCGGGACAGTTCAGGTCCGATCATCGAAGTGCGCAGCGTCAGGCAGCCCTCGCCCGCCACTTCGCCGAGCAGCTTGCTGCGGCCATACAGGTCGACCGGATCGGGCGAGTCCGCCTCGGTGTAGGCGCCCTTGCGCCCGGAGAAAACGCAGTCGGTGCTGAAATGAACCAGGTAGGCGCCGGTCTCGCGGCAGAAGCCTGCCAGGCGCTGCGGAAAAGAAGCGTTCACTTCCTGGCTCGCAGCCTCCGCCTCGGCATCGTCCCTCTGCTTCACGATACCTGCTGCATTCACCACTGCATCCGGCCGGAACACCAGCAGCGCCTCGCGCACTGCATCGGCATCGCGCACGTCTACGCCTCCCACGGCATTGGCGGACGAAAACAGATTCGTCGAATATTCGCCGAGCGGGCGGCGCAAGGTGGCGCGAGTTTCGTGCTTTCGCGCCAGCTGCCGGAGAAGCTGGTGCCCGAGCATGCCGTCGCCGCCGAAGATCAGGACGCGCATCGCCTATGTTCCCGCACCGCGGAGCCTCCACCACAAACCGCCGAGAATAAGCCGGTAGCCGGGCGGGCGAAGCGCGGCGAGCGGATCAGCGCGGACCGCGGCCGCGATTCTGGCGAGCGCGTTGGCAGCGCGTCCGGAAAGCAGGTGCAGACGCGCCGCGTGCAGCAGGGCGTTCGCCTCGGCTTGCGCGCGGCGCCGGCGAATGTTCCCGGGCATTTTCGGATTCGACAGCACCGCGCCGATGGCGCCGATGATCTCGTCGGCGCGCGCCTCGTCCACTGCGGAGAACGACTGCGAAGCGCCGTGTACCCGGTAGCAGGCCAGCACTTCCGGGATGCGGCGGAAAGGGCCGGCCAGGCCGAGCCGCAGCCAGAATTCAAAATCCGGGATGCGGCGCAGCTCGGGATTCCACCCGCCCGCCGCCGCATACGCCGATCGCCGGAAGAAAGCCCCCGGCCCCGGCGGGCATACCGCCTTCAGCACCATGTCGGCATAGTCGAACTCGGGTGTACGGACGACATTGATTGTTTTCGAGTGCTCGTCCACCTGCTCAAAATCCGGGTACACCAGCACCGCCTCCGGACTTGCCGCGAGCGTGTCAAACGCGCGCCGCACCGCATCCGGACGCAAATAGTCGTCCGCGCTGAGGTATCCGAGAATCCCGCCGCTGGCCATTGCCCAGCCTTTGTTCAGGGTCGCCGCCTGACCCATGTTGGCCTGCGATTCCCAGTGAAACCTGCCGGCGTATTTTTCGAGCACGCGGCGCGTGGCATCCGTCGAGCCGTCGTCGAGGACGATCAGTTCGACCTGCGGACCCGTCTGCGCAAGCACGCTGCCGATTGCCTCATCGAGATACGCCGCCTGGTTGTACGCGGGGACTACGATGGAGACGGGCGGCGTCACGCTCATGCCGCGGCGGCGGCGAGCCAGCCCGCCAGACGCTCGCGCAGCCGCTCGCGGTCGGCGCGCTTTTCGATCAGCGCGAAATTGGCGCGCGCCGCGTGATCGCGCAGCGCAGCGTCGGCGAGGGCCTGCTCCAGGCAAGCCGCAAGCGCGCCGACGTCGTCCACCGGGAAGAGCAGGCCGTTCACGCCGTGCTCCACCCACTCCCTGAGAGAGGCCATGTCCGAATGCACCGGGAATGCCCCCATCGCCATCGCCTCGAGCAGGAAACCCGGCGTGCCGTCCACGTCGGTGGCGGACACGGCGATCGCGGCGCGCCCGTACCAGCGCAGCAGCTCTTCGTACGGCATGCGCGGCAGGACTTCGCAATCCACTCCAGCCTCGCCTGCGAGCCGGCGCGCGGCCGCCGCGACGTCATCCGTCGCCATGAAGACGCGCACGCGCCAGGGCCGGATGGCCTCCGGGCGAAGCCGCATCGCTTCGATCACCCTCAGCGCTTTGCCTACGTATCCGCCCTGCCGCCCCTTCACCAAAATGACGTCGCGCCGGGCCGGCGACTCGGCGCGCAGCCGGCGCAGCATCGCCATGTCGAACCCTCCCATCGCGGGCATCGAGCCCAGCGTGCGCCCCTTGAAGCCGAGCGCCGCCGCAGCCGCGAGGTCGCGCTCCGTGTCGGCGATATGGAAATCGCAGGACGCCAGCAGCCGGCGGATCAGCGGCAAGTGGCCGGGGGCGAACGCGGGATGCTTGCCGAAAAATTCGATGTCGGTGCCCCACGTGAAATGCACCCATGGCGCGCCAAACGGCCCGAGCGCGCGGGCATCGGCGGCGGTGTAGCCCTCATTCTGCATTTTCAGCGAGAACACTACTCCGGGCCGGAGCTCGCCAATCAGGCGGGCGAGGTCCGCGCCGCGCCGCGTCCTGCCCGGAATCGCGTCGGCGTACAGGGCGCGTTCCAGTACCCGACGCAGCAGCCGGGGGCGGCACAGCGCGGCCGTCCACGGATAGGCGCCGAGCACCGTGTTGCCGTTTTCCGCAGGCAGGTAGGCGACAGGGACGTGCAGCGTCACGTTCCGGAGGTGCTCTTCCTGTGCGTAATGCAGTTCCACGGAGAAAACATGCACTTCATGGCCGAGTTCGGCCAGCAATTCGGCGAAACGCGCGGTATGAATGCTGCGCGGATCCCCCGCGACGAGCACCCTCATTGCGACCACGCGGCGAGCACCTCCCGCAACCGCGCGTCGAGGTCCGGTGCCGCAAAACCGGGAACCAGCGTCCGCAGGCGTGTCACCTCGGCCCGCCAGAGCACGGGGTCGCCCACGCTCCTCCGCCCGCGGCACGAAACCGTCTTCGCGCTGGAGAGGACGCTGCCCATGCGCCTTGCGAGGTCCGCCACTCTGACCGATATGCCGCTGGCCATGTTGAGCACGGCGAATTCCTGCTGTACGGATCCGGCGCAGCGCCAGACCAGCGCCGCGCAGTCGTCCACGTGCAGGTAGTCGCGCTCCTCCTCGCCCGTCCCGGCCAGCGCCACCTCGGCCGACTCGCGATACTGGCGGAACAGCTCCCATACCAGCAGGCGGCGCTGTCCACTGCCGAACAGCGAGAAAATGCGCACGGCCAGCGCGGGCACGCTGAAGCAGGCGGCGTATTCCGCGGCGAGCCGCTCGCACATCTCCTTGTGGAAGCCGTAGGCAGATATCGGCGCCGGCGGCGTGTCCTCGCCAATCGGCTGCCGCGGCGCATTGCCGTAGACCGCCGCGCTCGACGGAAAAATCACCCGCGGCCGGTGCGAACTGAGCCGCACGCCCTCGAGCACCCGCGCGAACAGGTCGACCGACGAGGCGAAGTCGGCGGCCGGGTCCTGCATCGACGCGGCGACCGACGCCGAACCCGCGCCGTGAAACACGAAATCCGCCCTCGACGCCTCGACTAGGGACGCAATGGAACGCGGCGTGTAATCCGTCTCGCGGCGCGTGATCCCGGTCGCCTCGATGCCCGCGGCCGCCGCTGCGCGCAGCAGCGCGGAACCGACGAAACCGTTCGCGCCGGTGACCAGCGCCCTCACGTCGGGCGCGCCGGCTCGATCGCCCGCAGTTCGCGGCAGGGATTACCGGCCGCCACGTGCCAGGGCTTGATGTCGTGCGTCACCACGCTGCCGGCCCCGACGATCGCGCCTTCGCCGACCGTGACACCCTTGAGAATGATGACGTTGCAGCCGATGAACGCCTTGTTGCCGATGCGGATCGGCGCCATGCCCACGCGGGACCAGTCGTGATGCCGCGCGATGTCGCGTCCACCGGTTTCCACGTAACCCCGCCTGCCGCGCTCGACGTCGCCGTTTCGCTCCGCCCAGTAAGGCGAATGATTGTCCGAATCGAGCACCGTCACGCCCCACGACATGATCACGTCGTCACCGACGTCGATCGCGGCGGCGCTGGCGAGATGCGACGAGCCGAGCTGGCAGCGCGCACCGACGCGGATTCTTGCTTCCGGTCTCAGGATGGAGAAAGTGCAGAAGACGTGGCTTCCTTCCCCGATCCGCAGCAACTCGACCGCGTCGGCCGGCGGATTCAGCACGTTCACCGCCGCGCTGGCATCGACGAGCGCGGTGGCATGCACCGACACGTAGTCGCGGAACGTCGACCACGAACTCTGCGCGCGCAGCACGCGGACCACGCGGCGGAACAGCGCACCGATCACGCTCGCTCCGGTGGCCAGAGCACGCTGCGTCCATCCCACGACTTGAGCCGCTCAAGCGGCTCCATGTACAGTTGCAGGCTATCGCGGGCCCAGCGCCGAAAAGCCGGGTCGATCCATCGCTCGATCATTGCTTCGTCCATTGGCTGGACCACGTCAATTCCGTGGGTATATTTTAGCGACAGCACCGGATACGCCGAGGAAATCACGGTGCAGCCGCGCACCAATTCTTCCCAGACCTCGATCGGATAGCGGCCGAACATTGGTTCGATGCCAACGACCTCGTAGCCGCCACCGGTGGCCCGGGCGATGCGCTCGGCCTTCCCCGTAGATTCGAGCGGATGCGGCTTTATCAGAACCACGCTGCCCGGCGTGCAGTGCTTGCGCACGATCTCGGCGTACATGTCGATCTCGCGGGTGGGCGGCAGGTGGCCCGCTTCGGCGTAGGTCTCGGTAAGCATCAGGTAGCGCTTGCGCCCATCGAAGCGCAGCAGCAATCCCGACATGTATTCACGCAATGCACGCGCATTGGCGTGGCAATGGTTCACGGCGTCGAGGAATTCCCGCTTCGGGCAGCAGACCAGTTCCAGGCCAGCCAGGCCGCGTCCGGAAGGATCCACCGGGAGGACCAGGGCGGCCTTCTGCGGCACGATGGGATTCAGTTCACGAGAACGCAGCCCGATAGCGCCGACAGTCGCGCGCATCCAATCCCCAAGCGCGAATGGGCGTCGAGGCCGATAGGCCGCCAGGAAATCGGCCGGATAAATCATGCCGAGCGCGTCGCCAATGCAGATCCTGCGCGCGGCGGGATAAGCCGCCGCAAGGCGCCTGCACACCGACCCGGTGCCGTCGTGCGCGTAGAGGAACTCGTCGTAGTGCTCGCCGAGCAGTGCCTCGATGGGGGAAGCCTCGAGTTGCCGATCGGTCATCCCGTCCACCTGCTCCACCGCCGGATGCCCTGAGGCGAGCTCGCGTACGATGGCAAGAATCCCGGCGAGCGCGGATTCCGAAGCCCCCGGCAGCTGGACCAGAATGCGGGCGCGTGCACCGTTGTGCCCGTGCAGCGTCGTAAGCGCCGCGAGCGCCGACAGCAGATATGGCGGCGAATACAAATGTACGAGACAGCGGATCAGGATCGACCCGCAGCGAAAATCCGCTCCACCAGGCGCATAGACCGCAGCGCGTCGTCGAGCGTCGGCAGATCGGCCGGCTGCCCGAGCGCAGCCGCGACCGCCTTCTGCGCCTGCGCGCGGAATCCCGCCTTGAAGGCCGTGTCCCACTCGTGCACCGGCTGCGGCTCGAGGCGCCGCTCGCCTCGCTTCTGCAGCCCGAGCTGCTCCAGCGGGCGCATCTCCAGCCGCTGCGAAGCCGTGGACACCGTCACCGCCCAGGGGCCCGGCCCGTTCCACACGCCCTCGTACAGGCCGATGTCGCCGCCGGAGAACGAAATCCGCGCCACCACGGTGCCTGGCCTCGTCGGGTCCCAGGCGACGACGGGCTGCACGGAAACGACGTTGCCGCGCCCGAACACGCCGAGGTAGTCGATCACGTGGATCGAATTGGCGTACATCCAGTTCTCGACCACTTTCGCGGGCTGGCCCGCCGCGAGCGCCGCGGCCTGATCCTGCTGGTCCTGGATCCGGATGAAGCGCGCCCCTGCATCGGTCGAGAGAAGGTCGCCCGCGGTGCGCGTAGCAGAGTAGTGCCGGCGGTTGAGGGCAACGTACGCCCGCCGTTGCTGCTTCATCGCTGCCGCACGAATGTCTTCGGCATCCGCAACGTTGTAACCGGCTGGCTTCTCCGCAAGCACCGCCCAGTCGTGCCGGAAGCAATCCTTGAGTACGGCGTTCGCTGCAAGTTCGGGCACCGAAACGACGACCAGCCGCGCGCCTGTCTTCGCATGTAGCTCAGCGACCGAATCCGCGACGACGGGAACGCCGAATTCCGCTGCAAGCGCGCTGGCGCGTGCCAAACTCCGGCTGTGGACTCCCGCCAACCGCGCGCCGGGCACGTCGCGGAACGCGCGCATGTGCTCGCGCGACATGCTGCCAGCGCCGACGAATGCTATGTTGCAGGTTGGCATAGGAAAGGACGACCAGTTGTTAGCTTGTCTAGATTTACTAATGCGAAAGAACTTACACGTACGTCAACCACTCAGTCACCGTATTACTTTTTAAGCTTGACCCACCATTCGCTGCTCATCGACTGATGGCGACGTGCCGGGCGCACGATTCTTTTCGGTAAGTCGGTCAAATAGAGCCAACATCCGCTCCCCACTATGCCCATCAATTAGGGCTTGATGTGCGGCGAACTCTCGCTGTTTTCTCGCTAATTCCTCGCGGTAGGCCGTATTTTGAGCAATCGAGTCTACGGCCGTCTTAAAGGCGTCGATGTCATTCACCGCGATTACGCCGGGAATATTCAAGAAGTCAGTGTACTGGTAGCGGTAGACGTCGTAGTTGATGGCGGGTTTCCCAGCAGCAGCGGCCAATCTTATGGTGGCAGAAGCGCTAGCAACGAAAAATTCACATAAAGGGATGACCGATGCAATGCTCTCCTGAGTAACCTTGGCCGAATAGGCGCCAATGCAGGTGATGTCTCCATGATTTATTCTAGGATGCAGACTCAGGACTACATTGTGATCTTCACATGCGCATGTAACATCCAGAATTGCCTTGATCAGCGTTTCGTAGTTCGAAAACTCGCACTGTGTCCGTCCGTCACCAATCAATTGATTTGGCGGAATGGAAATCAGGATCATTGGCCGTCCCGTCGGCAAACCGAGACTCTTGTACAAGGACTCTCTTTTCTCTGATGCATGCGCGACCTGCAAATGCAATTCATCGTCTGCAAGCGAGCCGGTTAGCGCGATTTGATGCTCGTTTATTCCCGCTTCGCGGTAATAGTTGACCATGTAAACGCTTTCCGCAGCCAACGCATCGGTAAATCCACTGTTAATAACCCATGGCTTCGGTGGAGTTAAGCCGAGATACTCGCTCATCAGTATGAGTAACGCGGGCATTATCATTTTCTGACCCTTGTGCTCGTAAACCCAATGAGGAAACGCTCGCGCCATCCAGGAATTGGGGGGCCATCGCACGCTGTACGCTGGGCGCCCATGAAACGTTTCCGCCCACTCCAAGGAGTTTACGACAGTAAAGGGCACGACAATGGACGCGGCCCCAACTCGGCGAGCTGCGTAAACAAAGAAATGCGTATCAAGAAAGTAGTTGTCCTCCGGGACAATAAGAAGCTCGAAGCGCTGCTTTCGGAAAAAATTGGGAAGCGCCCGATACAGATATTGTTTTTCGCGAAGCGAACCAGGTAACGATCCCCTTTCCCAAAGATCTGCAAACGCCCGTACGAGACTTCGACCGAACACCGTACTTGAGGTCGCGCCGATTCCGTCACGCCTGATATTTCTTTTGTCGACACCGCTAAGAACTGCGCTAAACGCATTGAGCGCGACTCGACTGAATATAATGATGCGCCACCAAATGGGACCCAATAGCACACTGTGGCGCATTCGAGCGCGCCAATAAGTTCGATAAATACTCTGCCAAACGCGTCGAACGCTTGGCTGCAGAAAGAGTGGAAGTCGTTGCGTAGGACGAATATGCTTTCGTCGAGGACCATTTGCTCCCGATTTATCGGCTGACACGACGCGGATATCGCCTTTTCCCTGAGGCTGAGAACCATTCGTTCCAGAACCCTCCACAAGCACGGCAGGTGATTCGTCTTCTTCTCTCTGTGGATCGAGCAGCCAGGTCCATCTGAAGGATTCAGCGAACAATACAAACACACCGATTCCTTCTTTGCGGCAGGTTTCCTCGTCGCGTTCTTGTCCCGAGTACGGGACTGAGAATATTACGTGTGGTTCGAACCGCCTCGATGTACGAAGAAGTCGCGCGACTCGAATCATTTCCCGGAAGTGGGTTGGAATCGCGACGAAGATCAAGGCTCGCTTCACGAGCGTAGCCTTAGTGCAAAAGAGAGTCGGCGAACCCGAAGTTCTTCCAAACAATCCTAGAAATGGGCAATTGTGCGTTTAAGCCAGAAGTATGCGATCGAGTAGATCTCGGCAACGTATCTCTCGACCCTTGCAAGATGAAAAAGAATCGGAAAGCGATCTCGCGCTCGACGTTCGTGCATACGGCGCAAAATCGTGTCCGCACCGTTGTTTTGCGGAAGTACTTGAGCAGCCGCGGCCCGTAGACTGGACGGCAGCGTCGCTAAGATTTCTGGGTCGGGGGCAACGACTTTGTCTGGATACGGTATTTCTGTCGGAAACGCGCCAACCATGAGCATCATGTGATTGTTGCCATGAGTGTTCGGCTCGCGCCCGTGCCAAACGTCGTTAATAAAAATATAGAAATCGCCCCGCTTACCGTACGCGCCCGTGGCAAGCTTCCCCACACGACGGGCAAGAAGATGATTGAATAGATTGAAGCGTAGGAACATTCCGATTCCCAGTTGAAGGCGAAAAATTCTCGAAAGAGCAAACGGCGGCCCAAAAAGGCAGCTCCACCGTGGGCAATATGGAAAACGATGCGATCCACTCATGAGAGCCGTAGTTCCGTTATTAGGCTGCGAGAAATCGTCTAAGAACACGGCGATACAGATTTCGTAAGGACTGTCCCGGTGCCATTCATGCGGATTGGGTGCCGGTCCCACGTCGGGCCTCGGATCATGAGCTCCAGTCATTTTCTTGATGTTGTATCCGCGAAGCTTCAAATTCCGGCCTGCCAGCGCCCGCAAGAGTCCGGCAGATTCTGGATCGCTAAGAATGCGTTCGAAAAGTGAATCGAGCGTTGGACTCTTGCCATAAACATCCAGCATTAAATGCGTCGGCTTCGTAAGAATTGTCTTCCCCGCCGAGCCATCGTACATCGGCTCCGTGATGCTCTTTTGTTTACGCTCCTCCTGATCGCGGAGATACCAATCCTCTATCTCGTCGTGGGCAATTGTGACTGCCGCTGGATCCAAGAAGTCGTGAACAACCACGAAACCTTCCTCCTCCAACCTCGATTTAAGCTTTTCAACGGGCATCTCACGCATCGCACTACCCTCCAGTATCCAGTCAGTAACGGAAATCAACTCCGCTATTCATTCCAATGCACGTTAGAAAGAAATTTTTCCGCTAACAATTGTTGTCCCAAGTCATTCAGGTGGCAAATATCGACAAACACGTCTTTTCCTTCGAATTCCTTCTCGTTCAGCCACTGATTCGCGTCGTAGAAGAATATCCCCGCCTTATCACACGCCAGTCGCACTTTGTCACGGAATCTTTCGTACAAATCTCGTCTGCCAAAAACTTGCAGTGAAGGAATTGTTTTTAGGTCCTCGTCAAAACACTCTTTCTCTGTAGCAGTTAGCGCTTTATCACACCATCCGATAGCGGGTTGCAAAATGTAGTGCACCCTCGTTGACGATGCCTGTTGAATCCACCCCCATGTCTCGATTGAGTTTGAAACGTGCGTCAGTTCGAGCGCCATTCGATCATCAAGGCTTTCGGGCTGCGAATCCGCTGCTTTGGGATTGATGTTCATCTCTTTAAGAAGCATGGCCGCGCGCCGAACCAAGGGCGATCGAATGTACAAATTGTCTGCAATTCGCATAAATTTAGCGTGACGCGACCCAACAGGAGAAGCTCTACTGTAAGAAGCATTGAAGAGTCTATAAAAATGAGGTTCGCTAATTACCGTGCCAAATTCCGGAAAAACGAATGGGCGCTCAATAGACGCAATCGTAAGGTCATTGATGCCGGTTAGTAACAAGATATTTCTCGTCGGCGGCAACAGATATTTCAAGCTCAGATAGGCAATTAATTCTTGCTGTGCCACCGCTCCTCGAATTCCCCAATTTAAGACTAGACGCCCGGATCTCGTGAGGCAGCTTGATATTGTGTGCTCGTCACTGCTCGCGCCTCCCCCAAATGCCGTACTATTTCCCAACAGCAAATCGCATTTGTCCACATCGTTGCGAATGCTTTGCAGGTTAATTTTTTGCCCGTCGGCCAACTTTTCGGCGCGGAAGCCGAATGCGTCTGTATTGAGAGACGAGGACTTAAAAAAAGGCTCTCCCATGGACGTGACAAACGGCCTGAACTCATTTGCATGAGCGACGTAGTCAGCGTGATGCGGGTAGTGTTTTAGACGCGGATGCATCCGAACCGACCTCAGCTGGTATATGTTCAATTGTCCAGGTACACCTAGGGCGAATTAGATATCGTGGCCACTCACGAATCCAATTCCCTCTTACGCCAGATGTCGCCATATCGTCGCCGACGAAAAAACCAACTGCGTCCGGAACGACTAGATTGTGTGGTGACGTGGGATGAGTGCAAATCAACGCTTCAACCAGATATTGCCCCTCATTGAGAAGCGGGCTCTTGATCGTACAGCGTTGCACATATATTCCGGGTTCTCTTGGAGCATCTGGATTTGGGATATCGAGGTTATCCATCGAGACAAGAAGTCGTTCCTCAGTCAGGGTCTTAATATAGATGTGCGCATTGGCCGCCCACTTCTTCTTCAATACCTTGAATCGCATCTCAATTGAGATATCTTCTTTCACATCGAACTTCGTGCGAGTTGCGCCATCGCGTCCCATTACCTTGACGCCGAGGAGACGGACGTTCTCATCGAAACTCGGCGCAGAGTTGTCGTCAGGCCATTCGCGGTTCCCCACAAGGGCATGTACAGACATGAGATAGTCGTTTGTCACCTCGAGAGCGGAGCGGATCTCCGTAACAACTTTTCCCCTCGATGGTTGAGCAGATTCTAGAGTGGTGCCCTGTCGATCAGCGTGTTGCACAATACGGCCATGCGACAGTTCGATCCCGTAGTTGCAGATGTTCTTTATTGCTTCCATGTTGTGACTAACAAATAAAACCGTGCGCCCGGCATTCGCCACTTCGAGCATTTTTTCCGAACATTTTTTTTGGAAGCTCATATCACCAACGGCTAAAACCTCATCGACAATCATAATTTCTGACTCAAGGTGGGCTGCGACCGCAAATGCAAGGCGCATGTACATTCCGGAGGAGTAGCGCTTTACCGGCGTATCGATATGTTCGGCGAGTTCTGAGAACTCGATCATTTCATCGAGTTTTCGCTTAGTTTCTCTGGGGGTCATCCCGTTAATCTGAGCATTCAGAAAAATATTCTCGCGCCCGGTGAGCTCACCGTGAAATCCGGTGCCAACCTCCAGTAGGCTCACAAGTCGACCTCGGTAACGAAAATCTCCTTCAGTCGGCGCAGTTACACGCGACAAAATCTTGAGCAACGTACTTTTGCCCGATCCATTGCGCCCTATGATGCCAACTCGATCGCCTTGCTGAACTTCAAAGTTGATGTCGCGAAGCGCCCAAAAATGCCCATGAGGAGCATCCTCGATCTGGCTTTCGGAGATGACATAGTGCTCATGCCGGCGCCTAACTATGCCTCGGTCCGCGGGGGGCATCTTTAGCACACGAGTCCGCATCCACTCGGTCAGATTCTCGTAGAGAGTACCGACCAGTTGAACGTCCGCACCGATTCGGTATAGCTTGGACAGACCCTCGACTCGAATACACCAACTCATAGGATATCTACCAAATCCTGTTCTTTGCGCAAAAAATACGACGCGCCGAATAGGAAAATACAAACGGAAATTGCGGCTGCAATCCCAATGCTATGCCAATCAATTCCGCTACCAAGCAATGCCTGTCGATATCCGTTGATGACTCCGGCCATCGGATTTACCTCAAACCACGGTTTCGCCCAGCCCGGAGCAACCGAAACCGGGTAGATGATCGGCGTGGCGAAGTAGTAGAGTTGCGTTGCCAACGGGACAAAATGCTTAACGTCACGATATCGCGTATTAAGCGGGGCAAGTGCAAATCCGAGCCCCAGCGAGAACAACATCTGAATAAGCAGCAGCAGTGGCGCAATCAGCAACACCGAGAATGTGAGATGCCCGAAGTACGCCGCGAAGCCAATTACCAGAAGAAATCCAATCGCAAAATCAACCGCTGCATTCATTGCATAGGAGGCACCAAGCAACAGACGCGGAAAATAGATCTTGCTGATCAATCCGGCGTTACTCTCAATGGATGAAACCGTATTGCTAAGCACGGCGTTAAACGCATACCAGGGAATAATCGCCACTAGATAAAAAAGGAGATATGGCAGTCCG
The DNA here is from genome assembly GCA_035308765.1 of Burkholderiales bacterium. Classification (GTDB taxonomy): domain Bacteria; phylum Pseudomonadota; class Gammaproteobacteria; order Burkholderiales; family SG8-39; genus RBG-16-66-20. Next base: position 19,190 of record DATGGA010000011.1, on the reverse strand, counting down.
TCGCTCGGTATTCTCACCATTAAGCCAAAGACAAACGTAAAAACTCCCACTGTAATGAGCGGTGAAAACAGTACCCACCCAAGTCCAAGTACTGTTTGAGTGTATTTGGACTTTATATCTCGAGCTGAAAAGGCAATAACAAGGCCGCGATAGTTCCAGAGATCCTTAAGGAGGAGCGCTAGTGGCGGTACACGACCGGCGGTGACGTGGGTTTCAATCATTGGAACTGGATACCATCAAGCAGGGCACCATGGCGATAGAGGAGGCGCATTTTCGCCGATTTTGAAATCACCGTCCGGAAACAAGCTGATTCAAGTAGCAACGTGCTGCACCTCCAGTATCGAGATTTCACATCCGACCCGAACGCGCGCAGCCCATCGTTGCATGGACCCTGACCACTCAGGAGCATCTAAAAGAAAGTCGGCACGATTTTCACGATCGAAATTTACGAACCCACGCCGTAGGCGCGGCAGACAATCCCCACTACCGTTCTCCAACATTAAAACCGGTCCAGTTTCCGCTTGGAAGCGTTTTGCCTCAGGATTCGTATTCAGATGCCGGAGCGGGAATTCAAGTTCAAACGCCGGTTCCAGGCCATCAGCTGGCAGAAAGATGCGTGCCGAAAGTCGCTGCCCCGTCGCCGGCCTACCGATCAGTAGCTGGTCGACCGTCAGCCGGCGACAAGGTACTCGATCGACGTCGATCCGCACCTCGCGAAAGCGATCAGAAATGTCTCCCAACGTGTCGTCAAGCCGTTCGCTTCGAACGGGGCCCCGGAACATGCGAAAGCGTGTACCAGAAAAAGCGACTGAGTATTCGTAGGGTGGCTCTTGGAAGAGCCAACCATCTCCATAGACGTTGCCCGCGAAAACCTGAGTAGTTAGTACGAATTTCTCGATCCCTCTGTCATTGTGATCTGCAATAGTAAGTACAGCGTCCAATGCAAACCGGCCATAGCTCGGTTGCTCCTTGAGTAACCAGGTAGACGAAGATTTGGAAAAATCCACCGCCGAGTCCGCATCAATGTTAGGTCTCATGTGATATCGCAGGACTGCGCTCCGGGCCCGAGATGGCGCAGGAAGACACCGAGCATGGACAGGTGCAGTGCTGCGGATTCGACGTAGGTGGGAAGAGCGCTGCGGCCCTGGCCCAGCATTTCAGCGAGCACGCGGTGCGTGAGCTGGCTCTGGTACAGAGCCTGGCAGGACCGCTCCCGCCATTTCCACTCGCTCCCGGCGTCGGCGATCTGCATGACGCCTTCGGTCACGCGCCAGATCGCATGGAAATCCTCATTCTGGAGTTCGAAGATAAACGGCGCGGCGCCGTCGCGGTAGGAGCTCTGGATCACCCGGCTGCCGCTCGCGCCGAACGCGTACAGGGTGCCGGTGAATTCGATGAACCCCTGCCGCTTGCTGGGAATGCTGCCAGCATCAAGCGCGGATTCGATGCGGCAGTCTGCGTCGCCGGTGAGGAACGACAGCAGGTCGAGGTTGTGGATGGCGTTGCAGCCGAGGCCCCAGTTCGCGCCGCTCACGGTGAGCTGGAGGCCCGGCTTTCCCAGCGTGCGCGGACGCAGCTCGCTGAAGAACGGCCACAGCCGCTGCGCGCAGTTGACCCAGGCGCGCGTGCTGCTTTTCTCCAGCAGCGCGCCGACCGCGGCGTAGTCCTCGATTTTCTGGAACAGCACCTTCTCCAGCAGCGCGACCTTCACCCGCGACTGCTGCAGCAGGGCCTCGATCGCCCGGCGCCGCACGTTCGCGCCGGTGGCGACGACCGCGCCGTCCAAGTCCTTCGGCAGATCGCCGAAATTCCGCGTGAACACCGCTTCGACCCTGCTCTGCTTCACCTGGGCGAAGCGTTCCCTTGCCGTGGCGAGGGCGCTTTCGGCCGGATCGACCACCATGACGCGCGTGGCCCTGTCGAACAGCGCCAGCGCCTGCAAGTGCCTGCTGCCGAGCTGGCCGGCGCCGATCAACGCGATTTGCAGCATGGCGGGGTCAGAGCTTGAGGAAGTTGTCGACGATCTTGAGCCCGATCGGCCCGCTCTTTTCCGGGTGGAACTGGCAACCGTAGGCGTTGCCAGACTGGATCACTGCGGAAATGACGCGGCCGTCGTAGGCGCAGTCTGCAAGCCGGTACTTGTCGTCGCCCGGCACCGGCGCGAACGAGTGCACGAAGTAAACCGCGGGCTTGTCGGGCAACCCGCGCAACAGCCCCCTCGACCAGTCGGATCCGCGCGCGGGCGGCAGCAGCGCGTTCCAGCCGATATGCGGGATGCGATGCGGCTGGCCGTCGGCGCCGGTGTTCGGGATGGCCTGCACGCGGCCGGGAATGATGCCGAGGCCCGCGTGCTCTCCGAATTCCTCGCCCACCTCGAGCAGCAATTGCATGCCGACGCAGATGCCGAGAAATGGTCGTCCCGAGGCGATGAAGCTCTTGATCGGCTCGGCCTGCGCGCGCCGCGTGAGGCCTTTCATGCCGTCTTCGAACGCCCCGACGCCGGGAAGAACCACGCTCTCGGCATCTTCGATATATTCGTGATTCGCGGTCAGGCGCACCGCCGCGCCGCTCGCCTCGAACGCGCGCGTGACGCTGTAGAGGTTGCCGATGCCGTAATCGACGATGGTGACCTTGCGGCTCACAACCGGCGCACCCCGAGGCCCGCGTCCAGCGCCGCGCCGCGGATCTCGCGCAGCCCGAGCCGCTTGTAATGGAGCACGTCGGCCATCGCCACCGCGTCGGCGTGGCCGTCGGCGACCACCTCCACCAGGTCCGCCATTTTCCCCATGCCGCCGCTGGCGATCACCGGGATGGAAACGGTCGCGGCCACCGCGCGCACCAGCGGGACGTCGAAGCCCTTGCGCGTGCCCTCCTGGTCGACCGATGTCAGCATGATCTCGCCCGCTCCCAGCTTCTCGGCGCGCTTCACCCAGTCGATGACGTCCAGGCCGGTTTTCTCCCGGCCGTTGTCCGTATAGGCCTCCCAGCGCTCGGGGCCGACGCGCTTCGCCTCGATCGAAAGAACCATGCACTGCGAGCCGTAGCGGCGTGCAACCTCGCCGATCAGTTCCGGCCGCGCCACCGCGGCGGTGTTGATCGCCACCTTGTCCGCGCCGACCCGCAGCAGCGCGTTGACGTCGTCGGCCGAGCGCACGCCGCCGCCCACGGTCAGCGGCACGAAGATGTCGTGCGCGGCATGGCGCACGATGTCGGTGAGGTTGTTGCGCCCGTACAGGCTCGCGACGATGTCCATGTAGATCAGTTCGTCGGCGCCCTGCTCGTAGTATTCGCGCGCGAACTGCTGCGGATCGCCCATCACCCGCAGCCCTTCGAGGTGGATGCCCTTGATGAGATTCGGCCCCTTGATGTCGAGCCGCGCGATGAGCCTTACGTTGGACATCGTCCCCGTCAGCCCGCCGCGTCCTGCCAGACGGTATGGCGCAGCGCCCAGCCGCCGCCCTCGCGCTTCCACAGGTGCGGCGAGCGGAAGCGGTCGCACAGCGCCATGAAATAGTCCTTGTCGACCAGCGGCTCGTCGAACATGCGCGAGGCCACCGGGAACTCGCGCGGCGTGATGCTGAGGTAGCGGAAAATTTCGTCGGCGAAGCGCTCCGGCCACTCGCCGTCGAAGCGTTTCACCAGCGCCACGCCCTCGTCGCGCAGGATGTCGCCCGATCGGATCTCCTGGGCAGCGTCGTAGGTCGCGCGGCCGATGCCGAACTTGATCCAGGTCGTGTAGTAGTGGAAGTCGTCGATGCGGTCGTCGATGCTGTTGTACTTGCTGTAGGTGCCGGGCGTGCGCTCGGGCGAGGCCTGGAAGCCGCCGTTCTCCACCGCGTAGTAGTAGCAGCTCTGCGGATGCCACTTGAGATAGTAGCCGAGGTAGTGCACCTCGATCTTCTGCCGGGTGATTTCCTCCGGGTTGGCCGGCAGGTAGGGCTGCAGGTCGTTCTCGTCGACGCCGAACTGCTCGCGCAGGTCCTTGAGCGAGGTGCCGCCCAGGTAGATCTTCGACTTGTCGGCGGCGGTGAAGTAGGACCAGTCGCGCCGCGCGGTCTGCGTGTCGGCGATCGGATTGCCGTACTCCGCCTCGTTCTCGCCGTAGAACACGAGCGGGATCCTGTGCAGCAGCGCCATTTTCGGCGCCAGCGCCTTCTGCCCGAACATGAAGGCCTGGAACGGGTGGAACAGGTTTTCCACCGCGAGGCGCGTCAGCAGCCGGTGGACGCGGCCGTTGGGCGTGCAGAGAAAATTGTCGAACCCGGCATGGATCCAGGACTGCAGGTTCTTCCAGCCCCAGTCGGTGTAGACGTGCGGCGCCCAGGTGACGGTGAGCGGGTGCATGCCGTACTTGTACTTGAGCACGTGCGCCGCGTAGAAGCTGTCCTTGCCGCCCGATCCCGGCGCGATGCAGTCGTAGGAGCCGTCGTCGCGGCGGAAGCGGTCGCACAGGTCTCGCAGCTGCCGCTCGCGCCCGGCCCAGTCTATGGCGCCGCGCTTCTGCGCGCCGAGCCGGCAGGCGTCGCAGACGCCGTTTTCGTCGAACTGGATGGTCTGCTTGCGGCTCGCGCTGGTGTGCTCGTACTCCACCGCGGAATTGGGGCGCTGGTTGGAGATGACGCAGGATCTGCAGAAGCGCACCTGCAGCGGCAGGCCGTACTTCGCCTCCAGCGGACCTTTCGATGCGTCGAAGCGATCGAAGTCGACGCTTTCGATCGCAGGCCTGCTATAGCGTTCCATGGTTTCTTTCTTGGAAAAAAAATTGTGCGAACTTGAAATCTATCTCGTCGTCGATGTCAACCGATCGCTCCGGCGGCATCACGTGCGCGACGGTGGTTTCATCGACAAAGGTCTTCTTCGCCTGCAGCCAGCCGGTGCGCGCCACGTAGACCGCGCCGTTGAGCACGAACGCCGGCTGCCGGTCCCGCGGCTCTTCCGCGGCGAGCAGCGGTTTCAGCCTCTGGTCGGCACCGAGCGTGTACATCCAGTAGGGGCTCTTCGGCACCGGCGCCACCGAGACGCAGGCAGGCGCGCTTAACCGCACGCAGACGTCGATGCAGGCGTCGATGTCCTGCGCGCTGCGCAGCGGAGAAGTCGGCTGCAGCAGCACCACCCAGGTATACCCGGGAAGGCGCGCCAACGCGTCCAGCACGGGCGCGATGCCCGGCGCGTCGTCGGTGGCGAGCTCCGCCGGCCGCGCGAACGGCACCTCGCAGCCGAGGCCGCGCGCCACGCGCATGATTTCCTCGTCCTCGGAGGAGAGCATGATCCGGTCCAGGTAGCGCGAGCGCTTCGCGGCTTCGATGGTCCAGGCGATCAGCGGCTTGCCGGAGAACTCGCGCAGGTTCTTGCGCGGCAGGCGCTTGGAGCCGCCGCGTGCGGGGATGATCGCCAGCACGGTCTCGGCGCCGATCATTCGAAATGCACGTCGAACTCGCCGTTCGCCTTCTCGAGGTCGGCGAGGTGCCCGATGTCGAGCCAGTATTCGCGGATCGGAAACACCGCCGTCTCGCGGCCCTCCGCCACCAGTTTCTCGAACAGCGTGGGCATGTCGTAGTAGGACGGCGGGATCAGGGCTATCGCCTCGGGCGACAGCACGTAGATCCCTGCATTGACGAAAAAGCGGTGCACCGGCTTTTCCTCCACCGACAGCAGGCGATGCTCCTTCAGCTTGACCACGCCGTAGGGCACCTGCAGGTCGTACTCGCGCACGCACATGGTTGCGGTGGCGGCGTGGGAGAGATGGAAATCGAGCAGGCTGGCGCAATTGATCTTGGTGAGCAGGTCTCCGTTCATAACGATCACCGGAGCTTTCGACTTTTCCGGCAGCAATCCCACCGCGCCCGCCGTGCCCATGCGCTCAGGCTCGTGGATGTAACGGATCTCCACGCCCCAACGCGAGCCGTCGCCGAAATGCTCCTTCACCACCTCGGCCATGTAGTTGACCGAAATGTAAAAGCGATGGAAGCCGGACTCGATGAAATTGAGCAGGATGGTCTCGAGGATCGGCCTGCCGCCGATCACAAGCATCGGCTTGGGGCGCGCCTCGGTGAGCGGCCGCAGCCTCGCGCCCAGCCCGCCCGCCATCAGCACCACGATGTTTTCGCGGGGTGTCGGACGCACCAGTTCATCGAGTATTTCGAGGCCGACCAGCCTGCCGTCCGAATCGAGCACCGGGATCTTGTGCAGCTGCCGCGCCCGCATGGTCGCGATGATCACCTCGCGATCCTCGCCGGACGTCACCACCGTGGGTGTCCGGTTCATGATGCCGCTGGAGGGAGCGTCCAGCGCCACGCCGCTCAGGATGCCGCGCCGCGCGTCGCCATCCGATATCGTGCCGATGAGCTTGTGCTGGGCGTCCACCACCAGCGCGATCTGCATGCCGCCCGCGTCGATGCACTGGATGGCCTCGCGCACGGTGGCATCCGGCGACAGCAGCAGGCGCGCCCAATCACTCATTTGCCGATCCTCCGCGCCGGCACGCCCGCCACGCGTTCGCCGTCGGCGACATCCTCGGTAACGACCGCGCCCGCGCCCACCAGGCAGCCGCGCCCCACCCGCAAGCACTGCACCACGGCGGCCGCCGTCCCGATGTGGGTGCCGTCGCCGACCGTCACCGAGCCCGAAAGGGTCGCTCCCGGCGCCAGATGCACGTGCGCGCCGATCAGACAGTCATGGTCCACCTGAGCTCCGGTATTCAGTATGCTGTTCGCGTCGATTTTCACCCCGGGCTGGACGATCGCGCCGGCCATCACTTGAACGCCCTCACCCAGCACCGCATCGGGCGCGATCACCGCCGAGGGATGAACCAGCGTGAGGAAGCGGTATCCCTCCTTCTTGAGGCGCTCATATACCTTCTGCCTCAAGGACATCGATTCGGCGGACCCCATCGCGTTGACGAGAATGGTTTTGGCGGGCGGATGCCGGCCGAGGACCTCGTCGCTGCCAAGCACGCGGACCCCGGCGAGAAGTTTGCCATGCTTGCCCGCATCCACGTCCGTCAGGCCAGCCACGGCGACACCGCAGCGCCCGAGAACGTCGAGCAGGACCCTGGCGTGCCCGCCCGCGCCGATGAGGATTACTGCCTGCGCCTTGCTCACAGGAGATCGTCCTTCCGGTAGTCGCGTTCGGCGACCTTGCCGACCCAATCCCAATAGCTCATCGGCGATATTCCGCCGCCCGGCCGCTTGACCGCGATATCTGCGGCCGAAAACCGCTCGCCCTTTCGGATGTCGCGCGCGGCCACCAGGCTGCGGCGCGCGATGGCGCGGTTGCCGAGTTCGGAAGGCGCGGGTTCCTTGCTCGCTGAGCCGAGCGCGGCGCTTGCGACGCGGATCGACGAGATCATCTCGGCGAGCTGCGCCGGCTCCAGCGAAGCCTTGTGGTCCGGCCCGGGCATGGCACGGTCGAGCGTGTAATGCTTTTCAACGATGACCGCGCCGCGTGCCGCGGCGGCGATCGCGGCGGCGATGCCGGCGCTGTGGTCCGAAAAACCGGTGGGCAGGCCGAAGGTTTCGCGCAGGGTGTCCATGGCGCGCAGGTTGATTTCATTCGCCGGCGCCGGATACTCGGAAGTGCAGTGCAGCAGCGAAACTTTTTCGCGCAACGCGCCGCGGCCCGCCGCAGACACGTATGCGGCGCGGAACGCGGCCTCGCCCGGCGCAGCGGATGGACCCGTGTAGCCGAGGGCGAGCACGCCAAGCGCCGCTTCGACCTCTTTCAGCGTGCTCATGCCGGTGGAAAGAATCAGCGGCAGCCCGGTACGGGCGGCGCGCAGCAGCAGCGGCGCATTGGTGATTTCGCCCGAGCCAATCTTGATGCGCTTCACGCCAATGCCGGAGGCGAGGAAATCCAGGCTGTCCGCGTCGAACGGCGAGGACATGAATTCGATGCCGCGGCTGCGCGAACGTTCGTTCAGTTCGCGCTGCACCGCTTCGCTCAATTCCAGCTTCTTCAGCATGTCGTGCTGCGAGATTTCACCCGGCTGGTTGCGCTTCTGGTATTCCGCGCGCGGCGCGCTGCGGCCGACCAGGCTGTCGGCGCGGAAACTCTGGAACTTGATCGCGTCGGCGCCGGCCTCGGCGGCGACATCCACCAGGCGCATCGCCAGCTCGGGCGAGCCGTTGTGATTCACGCCCGCTTCGGCGATCACGAACACGTGCAACGCCGTGTCAGCGGGCATCGAAGAACCTCTTGCGCAGCAGCGTGCGCGGGTCCGCCACGGCCGCGAGTTGCGCGACGATTCGCCGCGCGCTGTCGCCGTCGCCGTATGGATTGACCGTCGCCGCGCAATCGAGCGCGAAAGCGCGCCGGATGGCAGCGGCGATTTCGCCGGCAATCGGCGCGCAATGCAGCACCGATGACGCGGCCAGTCGACCTTGCTGCCGGTCGCCGATGTTCACCGTGGGAACCTTGAGCGACGGCGCCTCGTAGAGACCGCTCGACGAATTGCCCACCACCGCATCGGCATGCGACATCAGGCTCAGGTAGCGCTGCTGGCCGAGGGAGGCGAAAACATAAGCGTTCGGGTGAGCTGCCACGTACTGTCCTATCAGCGCGGCAATCTGCTGATTGCCCGCATCAGCGTTCGGCAGCGTGAATACGATCATGGCCGGCGTTTCGGCGGAAACGGCATCCAGCGCCGCGAGCAGCGCAGAGAACTGGACCGCCGGCGGCTCGGTGTCGAGCGTCGCCGGGTGGAACGTCACCAGCAGATTGCGCTGGCGAAACCGGATGCCGAGCTCGCTCTCGAGTTGCGCGCGCGGCATCAGCGCGGTCCGCTTCAGGTAGTCGAGGCCCGGGCTGCCCGTATTGAACACGCGGGCGGGATCTTCCCCGAGCTGGCGCACGCGCGCGGCCGCGGCCTCGTTGGTGACGAAATGCAGGTGCGCCATCTTGGTCATGGCGTGCCGCATCGACTCATCCACCGCGCCTTCGGTGACATCGCCGCCCGCGACATGGGCGATCGCCCGGTTGCCGAGCAGGGCCGCCTGCGCGGCAGCGAGGATCTCGAAGCGGTCGCCGAGGATCAGCACGATATCAGGGTCGAGGCGCGCGAAAGCGTCCGCAAAGCCCATGACGCCCCGCCCGACCGAATTCGTCACCGCTACCGCCGAGTCGTCCTCGAGCTGCGTATCCACGCGCGCGTCGATGCGAAAGCCGTCCTTCTCGATCGCCTGCCAGGTCTCGCCGTGGCGGCGCGACAGGTGCATCCCCGTCACGGCGGTCTGCAGTTCGAGGGCCGGATGATCGCGAATGCCGCGCATCACCCAGTAAAGCAGGCCGTAGTCGGCGCGGCTCCCGGATACCACGCATACCTTGCGCTTAGCCACGGCTGCGCCGCAGGACTGGGCTGCTGGGCAGGTTCACGATCCTCGCGTCGAGCGCTTCCGCGACCGAGAGGTCCATGCGCTGGCTGGCCGAGAAGTGCGGCAGGCGGTGCATCAGCGTCCACACCGGGCGCGTCTGGATGCCGCGGGCGTTGGTTGCGTCGAGAATGCGGTCGCGCGCGGCGAGGTCGGGAGCGTCGAGCAGCAGCGCGTTCAGCCAGTAGCTGCTGCGCGCCCACGGCTGCTCAAGGAAAAGCGACACGCCCGCGACGCCGCGCAGCGCTTCCGCATATTCCAGCGTGAGAGCGCGTTTCGCGGCGACGAAGCCCGGCAATTGCTCGAGCTGCGCGCAGCCGAGCGCCGCGTTCAGGTTCGGCATACGGTAGTTGTAGCCCACCTCGTCGTGGAGAAACGACCAGCGGTGTTGCAGCCGCGCCGTGGTGGTGAGGTGCTTCGCGCGGCGGCCGAGCTCCGCGTTGTTGGTGATCAGCGCGCCGCCGCCGCCCGTCGTGACGACCTTGTTGCCGTTGAAGCTGAGGGCCGAAACCACGCCCTCGTTGCCCGTGTGCCGCCCCCGGTAGGTCGCCCCGAGCGACTCGGCGGCATCCTCGACCAGCGCCAGCTTCCAGCGCGCGCACACTTCGGCGAGCGCGTCCAGGTCCACCGGGTGGCCGAAGACGTGCATCGGCACCACCGCGCGGATCGGCGCCCCGCTGCGGCGGTTGACGCAGCCCTCGCCCGTCACTTGCGCCGTCTCGCGCAGGTGGGCGTCCAGCTTGGCGGCATCCAAGCCGAGCGTGCGCGCCTCGGAATCCGCGAAATGCGGCGCCGCCCCGCAGTAGGCGACCGCGTTGATCGTGGCGACGAAGGTGAGGGTCGGGACGATCACCTCGTCCCCTGCGCGCACGCCGACCAGCAGCAGGCACATGTGCAGCGCGGCGGTGCCGTTCATCACTGCCACCGCGTTGGCGGCGCCGGTCGTTTCGCGCAGCATGTTCTCGAACCGGCCGACGAATTCGCCAGCGGTGGAAACCCAGCCTGTGTCGAGGCATTGCTTGACGTACTCCCACTCGCGGCCGGCGAACACCGGTTCGTGGAGCGCGAGCGCGCCCGGGCCCGGCGGCAGCATCGATTCGAGCGCCGCCACCACGCGGCTCGCGTCGACGGGCACCATGCTAGAGGTTGTAGACGTCGGCTTTGTAGGCGCTGAGATTGGCGGGGTCACGGAACCACTCGATGGTTTCAGACAGGCCGCGGCGCAGCCCGTCCCGGCCGGCGTACTCAGGCGTCCAGCCGAACAGCCTGGCGGCTTTCGCGTTGCTTGCCCAGAGGCGGTCCACTTCGCTCGCGACGGGGCGCATGCGGACGGGATCGCTTTGCACCGCCAGTTCCGTCCCGAGGAGCTCGGCGATCAGCGCCGCGGTGTCGCCGATCGAAATCTCGAAGTTGCTGCCGAGGTTCACCACCTCGCCCAGTGCAGCGTCGCAGGCGGCGCCGGCGATGAAGCCGCGCACCGTATCCTTGATGAAATTGAAGTCGCGCGTCGGATGCAGCGCGCCGAGCCGGATCGGACGGCGCCCGGACAGCAGCTGGATGATGGTGGCCGGAATCACCGCGCGCGCGGACTGGCGCGGGCCGTAGGTGTTGAACGGGCGCAGCACGGTGACGGGCGTGCCGAACGAGCGGTGAAACGCCAGCGCCATCTGGTCGGCGCCGATCTTGGTCGCCGAGTACGGCGACTGGCCCTGCAGCGGATGCTCCTCGTCGATCGGTACCTTGCGGGCCGTGCCGTACACCTCGCTCGTCGAGGTATGCACCACCCGCGCCACGCCCAGTTCCCGTGCCGCCTGAAGCACGTTCAGCGTGCCGCGCACGTTGGTATCCACGTAGGCGTCCGGCGAATGATACGAGTAGGGAATGGCGATCAGCGCCGCCAGGTGCATCACCACGTCGCAGCCTTCCATCGCCTTCTTCATGCCGTGCGGATCGCGGATGTCGCCCGCGAAATGCTCCAGCGCTCCTCGGATGTCGGCCGGCGATTGATCCAGCCAGCCGTTCGAATTGAAGGAGTTGTACATCACGAAGGCGCGCACGCGGTGGCCCGCGCGTACCAGCGCCTCGGTCAGGTGCGAGCCGATGAACCCGTCCGCGCCGGTGACCAGAATGCGTAGCTTGTTGAGCTCCATCGCGGCCCGCGAAAAAGGGCTTATCCCCTTGAGAAAACAGGAGATTATAACTCAGGCCTTGATAACGTTCGGCGCCGCTTGGATGAAAACGCCCCGGGTGTCTACGATCAGGCGCCCGTGCCGCTTGAGCAGCGCGTAATCGAATGCGTCGTGGTTGGTGGCGAGCAGTATGACGTCGTAGGAAGCGATCGACTCCGGCGACAGCGCGATGCTCTCCAGGTCGAAACGGTGCTCGCGCATTTTCGGGAACACGGGCACGTGCGGGTCGGAGTACTCGACCTCGGCGCCCAGTTGCACCAGCAGCTCCATCAGCATGACCGCGGGCGATTCGCGCATGTCGTCGACGTTTTTCTTGTAGGCGATCCCGAGCACGAGGCAGCGGCTGCCGGCGACCGCCTTGCCGCGGGCCCGTAGCGCCTCGGCGAGCTTGCCGACCACCCAGCCAGGCATCGCGCGGTTGACCTCGCCCGCGAGTTCGACGAATTTCGCCTGCACGCCGTACTCGCGCGCCTTCCAGGCCAGATAGTACGGATCGATCGGGATGCAATGCCCGCCGAAGCCCGGGCCCGGCCAGTAGGGAACAAAGCCGAAGGGTTTGGTCGCGGCGGCGCGGATCACTTCGTGGATGTCGATGCCCATCCGGTCGGCGACGATCTTTAGCTCGTTGACGAGCGCGATGTTGACCGCGCGATGGACGTTTTCCAGCAGCTTGGTCATCTCCGCGGCGCGCGTCGAGCTAACCGGTACCACCCGGTCGACGGCGGCGCCGTACAGCGCGAGGCCCACCTCCAGGCAATCCGGCGTCGTGCCGCCGCAGACCTTGGGAATGGTGCGCGTCTCGAACTGCGGATTGCCGGGATCTTCGCGCTCGGGGGAAAAGGTCAGGAACACGTCCCGTCCCAGGGCGAAGCCCCGCGCTTCGATCCGCGGCCGCAATTCCTCATCCGTGGTTCCGGGATAGGTGGTGCTTTCCAGGGATACGATCTGGCCCTGCCGCAGGTGCGGTACGAGGGCTTCCACGGTATTCAGCACGAAGCTCAGGTCGGGTTCCAGCCCGGCCTTGAGCGGCGTGGGCACGCAGATGATGAGCGCATCGCACTCGCGGGTCTGCGAGTAGTCCGTCGTTGCCTTCAGGGGCTTCTGCACCCGGATGTGCTCGATATAGCTCCGCCCCTGCGCCAGCGCTTCGATCTTCGCCTCGTCGATGTCGAAGCCCAGAACCGGGTAGCCGGCTTCCGAAAAGCGCAGTGCGAGCGGCAGGCCCACGTAGCCCAGCCCAAAAATGCCGATTAGCGCGCTCTTGTCGGCGAGTTTCGCGAGCAACTCCTGCTTCGGTGTCATACCGATTTGTAGTAGGAGCGGTACCACTCAACGAAGCGCCGCACGCCTTCGGCAAGCGTGGTCTTCGGTCTGAAACCGGTCGCCCGCTCCAGCGCCTCGACATCGGCGAAGGTTTCCGCGACGTCCCCGGGCTGCATCGGCGCCATGTTCTTCACGGCCTTGCGGCCCAGCGCTTCCTCGAGCAGCCCGACGAAGTGCAGCAACTCGACGGGTTCGTGGTTGCCGATGTTGTAGATGCGCCACGGCGCGCTGCTCGTGCCGGGATCCGGCGCCCTTGGGTCGAACGCTGGATCCGGCGCGGCTGCGCGATCGAGCACCTGCAGCGTGCCCTGCGCGATATCGTCGACGTACGTGAAATCGCGCCGCATGCGGCCGTTGTTGAACACGTCGATCGGCCGCCCTTCGAGGATCGCCCGCGTGAACAGGAACGGCGCCATGTCGGGCCTTCCCCAGGGTCCGTAGACGGTGAAATAGCGCAGCCCCGTCGCCGGCAGCCCAAACAGGTGCGCGTAGGCGTGCGCCATGAGTTCGTTGGACTTCTTGGTCGCGGCATAAAGCGAGACGGGGTGGTCCACGTTGTCATGGACCGAGAACGGCTGGCGTGCATTGCTGCCGTACACGCTCGAGCTCGAGGCAAACACCAGGTGCTCGACGCTGGCATGGCGGCATCCCTCCAGCACATTGGCGAACCCCGCGAGATTGCTCTCTACGTAGCGCCCCGGATTGGCGAGCGAGTAGCGCACGCCCGGCTGGGCCGCGAGGTGCAGCACGCGCCGCGGGCGTTCTTTTGCAATGAGTTGCTGGATTTCCTGCTGATCCGCGATGTTGCACTTGAAAAAACGGAAACCGCGATGATCCGACAATTGCCTCAGGCGCGCTTCCTTGAGACGTACGTCGTAGTAGTCGTTCAGATCGTCGACGCCCAAAACGTCGTCGCCACGGGCCAGCAACCGTTGCGCGCAATGCATGCCGATGAACCCGGCCGCGCCGGTGACCAGGATTTTCATGCCGCGGCTGCGAAACGCCGCCGGAAATCCGCGTAAGCACGCGCAACACCACGCCGCAGATTCACCTCCGGCTTCCACCCGAGCGCTGTCATGCGCGAGGCATCGAGGAGCTTGCGCGGAGTTCCGTCCGGCTTGGAAGCATCGTAGACAAACTCGCCTTCGTAGCCCACCACTTCGGCGACTAGCTTCGCCAATTCGGCGATGGTCTGATCCGACCCGGCACCGATATTGACCAAGGGTGCCGTTGCCGGGGCCACTAGGCTGGCGAACCCTGCATCAGGCAGATTCATGAGGAAGACGCAGGCATCGCCGAGGTCGTCGCTATAGAGAAACTCGCGCCGCGGACGGCCGCTGCCCCAGAGCGTCACCCGTCGCTCGCCGCGCCGCTTGGCCTCGTGGATCTTGCGCATCAGCGCCGGCAGCACGTGCGAGGTCTCCAGATCGTAGTGGTCCCCCGGCCCGTAGAGATTGGTGGGCATCACCGCGAGAAACCGGGTTCCGTACTGCCGGTTGTACGACCAGCACGATTCGACCCCAGCTATCTTGGCGACCGCGTAAGCGCGGTTAGTCGGTTCGAGCGGACCGGTGAGGAAGTGCTCCTCCTTCATCGGTTGCGGGCAGTCTCGCGGATAGATGCACGATGACCCGAGGTACAGAAGGCGGCGGGCCTTGACCTGCCAGGATTCGTGCACCAGATTCGCAGCGATCGCGAGATTCTGGTGGATGAACTCCGCAGGGTAGTTCTGGTTCGCCAGAATGCCGCCGACCTTGGCGGCCGCGATGAATACATACTCCGGCTGTTCGCGCTCGAAGAAAGCGCGTACCGCATGCGCATCGGTGAGTTCCAGTTCCGCATGGCTGCGCAGCAGTAGGTTCGCATGCCCGGCGCGCTCGAGCGCGCGCAGGATCGCCGATCCCGCCAGCCCGGTGTGGCCGGCGAGATAGATGCGCGCCCCGCGCTCCATGCCTATTCGCGCCCGCCGTAGGCGCGATAGCCATGACGGCCGACCAGCGCATCGCGCTCGGCAGCCCGCAAGTCCTCGCGCGTCATCTCGGCGACCAGCTTAGGGAACGAAACGCGCGGTTTCCATCCGAGCCGGCGGCGCGCCTTGGCCGCATCGCCGAGCAGCGACTCGACTTCTGCTGGACGAAAATAGCGCGGATCGACGCGCACGATCGTCTGTCCCGTGCGCAGCCCGGCGCCGCGGCCCTTCGGCTTGAACCGGAGCCTGGCGACCACGCCGCGCTCGTCCTTGCCCTTGCCTTCCCAGCGCAGCACAATGCCCAACTCCGCGGCCGTCGCTTCTACGAACTCGCGCACGCTGTGCTGCACGCCGGTCGCGATCACGAAATCGTCGGGCCGCTTCTGCTGCAATATGCGCCACATCGCCTCGACGTAATCGCGTGCATGCCCCCAATCGCGCTGGGCGCCGAGATTGCCGAGGTACAGGCCGGGCTGCAGCCCCAGCCTGATGCGCGCCATGGCGCGCGTAATCTTTCGGGTGACGAACGTTTCGCCGCGAGTGGGAGATTCGTGATTGAAGAGGATGCCCGTCGCCGCGAACAGGCCATAGGCCTCGCGGTAGTTGATGGTTATCCAGTGCGCGTAGAGCTTAGCGACACCGTACGGCGAGCGCGGATGGAACGGCGTGGTCTCCTTCTGCGGGGTCTCGTGCGCTAGGCCGTATAGCTCCGAAGTCGAAGCCTGGTAAAAGCGCGTCTTCTTGCTCATGCCGAGAATGCGGATCGCTTCCAAGAGGCGCAGTGCGCCGAGGCCGTCGGCGTTCGCCGTGTATTCGGGCTCCTCGAAAGATACCGCGACATGGCTCTGCGCAGCGAGATTGTAGATTTCGTCGGGCTGCGCGAGCTGGACCACGCGCGTCAGCGCCATCGAATCGGTCATGTCGCCGTAGTGCAGGATCAGACTCCGGCCGTCCACATGGGGATCCTGGTACAGGTGGTCGATGCGCTCGGTGTTGAACAGCGATGCGCGCCGCTTGATGCCGTGCACCTCGTAGCCTTTCTTGAGAAGGAATTCGGCCAGATAGGCGCCATCCTGACCCGTGATGCCGGTTATCAGCGCTGTCTTCCGGGATGTTTTCATCGCTCCGATTTTACTAGATGCCTACGTGAGATCTCGGGGCGCAGCCGACGCCGCCTCGCGCACCGCTGCGACGATGCGCTGCTGCGTTCCTTCATCGAGGTCCGCGTGCATGGGCAGGCTGATCACCTCGCGCGCCAGCAGTTCCGATACCGGGTACGACTGGCCCGCGTAGCCGGCGGCGTAGGCGGGCTGCTGGTGCAGCGACAGCGGATAGTGAACCGCGGTAGGAATTCCGCGTACCTTCAGCTCCTGCTCGAACCGCGCGCGCTCGTGCACGCGCACGGTATATTGCGCATAGACGCTGGTCCGGTCTGGACGAACCTTCAGGGTTTTCACCGAAGGAGCGAGCAGCGCATCGTAGTGCGATCCGATTTCGATCCGCTGCCGGATTTCCCAGTCGAAGCGCTCGAGTTTCGCCAACAGCACGGCGCACTGGATGGAATCCATTCGCCCGCCGACGCCGATGCGCGTGTGCCGGTAGCGGCCCGACTGACCGTGGACGCGAATTTCGCGCATTGCCTTGGCAAGCGCATCGTCGCTGGTGAACAGTGCGCCGCCATCGCCGTAGCAGCCGAGCGGTTTGGAGGGAAAGAAGCTGGTGCAGCCGATGGTGGAGAGATTGCAGCTTTGCCTCCCCTTGTAGGTCGCGCCGAAGCTTTGCGCCGCGTCCTCGATAACCGGCAGCTTGTGACGTGCGGCTATGGCGTTGATCTCGTCCATGTCGGCGGGCTGGCCGTACAGCCCTACGGGCAGGATGGCGCGGGTGCGCGGCGTGATCGCCGCCTCGAGCTTCGAGACATCGATGTTCGCGGTGTCTTCCTCCACGTCGACGAAAACCGGCTTGGCGCCGATGAGCACGACCATTTCCGCCGTGGCCGCGAAAGTGAACGGCGTGGTCACCACTTCGTCGCCCGGTTTCACGCCCAGCGCCAGCAGCGCGATCAGCAGCGCCTCGGTGCCCGATGCGACCGCAACGCAGTGCCGCGCGCCGGTCAAAGCGGCGAGGCGGTCCTCAAGCTCCTTCACCTCGGGCCCCAGGATGTACTGGCCGTGGTCGAGCACGCGCTGGATACGCCCGTTGATCGATTCTCGCAGCGCCGAGTACTGGGTCTTCAGGTCGATGAAATCCATGGCGACGATGTTAGTGGATTGCGGCGAGCACCGCAGCGAGATCCTCCCGCCAGTCCGGAATCCTCACTCCGAATGCCGCTCCGGCTTTCGAATTGTCCAGCAGCGAATTCCTCGGCCGCCGGGCCGGCGCGCCGTATTCCGCGCTTGAGATTGGCACGACCGGAGCTTTCAACCCTTTCGCGGCAAGAATTTCTCTTGCGAAACCGTACCAGGTAGTCTCTCCTGCCGCGCTGAGGTGATAGATCCCGGAAGGCTTCTTCAACGAATCACGATCTCCAATTACCTGCGCGACCGCGCCCGCGATGGCAAGGCTGGAGGTCGGTGCACCGCGCTGATCGTCCACTACCCGAAGTTCGGGCTTCGCCTTCGCCGCGGCGAGGATCGCGTGCAAAAAATTGCGTCCCACCGGCCCGAAGACCCAGCTGGTACGGAAGATGAAATACCTGCAACCGCTCGTAGCGATACTCCGTTCGCCTTGCAGCTTGCTGCGCCCGTATACGCTCAAGGGATTGGGCAAGTCGGTTTCAACGTAAGGAATCTTCTTTTCGCCGTCGAACACGTAGTCGGTGGAAAAATGAATCAGCAAAGCGTCCAGCGATTCTGCTTCACGCGCCAGCTTTTCTACCGCGCCGGCATTCACCGCAAACGCAACGTCTTTTTCTTTTTCGGCGCGATCAACCGCCGTAAAGGCGGCGGCGTTCACGATGACGTCGGGCTTTACCTTTTTTATTGCCGCTCCGATCGCATCCGAATTCGAAAGATCGAGACCTTCCCGATCGAAAGCGCTGATTTCGCCAAGCGGTGCAAGCGAGCGCTCCAGCGCCGAGCCGACCTGGCCGCCGCGCCCGGTGAGCAGGATCCTCAAGCGAAGGTGTCGGCGGCGGCGAGCGGCTTGCCGCGCCGGTCCTTGTCTGTCATCACTGGCTCGCCCGCGAGCGGCCAGGCGATGGCGAGCGCCGGGTCGTTCCACAGCAGGGTGCGCTCGTGCTCGGGCGCGTAGTAGTCGGTGGTCTTGTACTGCACCTCCGCTTCCTCCGAAGTCACGAGGAAACCGTGGGCGAAACCGGCGGGGATCCACAGCATGCGTTTCGATTCCGCGTCGATCCGCATGCCGACCCAGCGGCCGAAGCTGGGCGAGGAGCGGCGCAGGTCCACCGCCACGTCCCAGATCGCGCCCGCGGTGACTCGCACCAGCTTGCCCTGCGCCTGGCGCAGCTGGTAGTGCAGCCCGCGCAGCACGTTCTTCGATGAACGCGAATGATTGTCTTGAACGAATTTTTCCTTGATCCCGAGATTTTCAAAGGTGCGCGAGTTCCACGTTTCCATGAAGAAACCACGTTCGTCGCCGAACACCTTCGGCTCCAGCAGCAGCACTTCCGGTATCGCCGTGCGCTCGACCTTCACCGGTACAGCTTCTCCGACAGCACGCGCAGCAGGTATTCGCCGTAGCCGCTCTTCGCCAGCGGCCGGGCGAGCGCGCGCAACTGCGCCGCGCCGATGTAACCCATGCGCCAGGCGATTTCCTCCGGGCAGGAAATTTTCAGGCCCTGCCGGCGCTCGATGGTCTCGATGAAATGCGAGGCCTCCAGCAGCGATTCGTGCGTGCCCGTATCCAGCCACGCGTGGCCGCGGCCCAGCGGCAGCACCGAGAGTTCCCCGCGCGCCAGGTATTCGCGGTTGACGTCGGTGATTTCCAGTTCGCCCCGCCCCGAGGGCTCGAGCCGGGAGGCGATGCCCGCCACGCGGTTGTCGTAGAAATAGAGCCCGACCACCGCGTAGCGGGATTTCGGACGCGCCGGTTTTTCCTCGATGCTTTTTGCCTTGTTCTTGTTATCGAATTCCACCACGCCGTAGCGCCCGGGGTCCTTCACCGGGTAGGCGAATATGGTCGCGCCCCTGCGCTGCTTTGCCGCCGCCTGCAGCAGGCCGGTGAGATCGTGGCCGTGGAAGATGTTGTCGCCGAGCACCAGCGCAACCGGGTCCCTGCCGATGAACTTCCTGCCGATGAGAAATGCCTGCGCGATGCCGTCGGGAGATTTCTGCTCCTTGTAGGAAAGGCGGATACCCCAGCGCCTGCCGTCGCCGAGCAGCT
>DATGGA010000010.1:0-6529 GCA_035308765.1 Burkholderiales bacterium | reverse complement strand
AAGCTGATGACCGACGGCATCCTGCTCGCCGAGACGCAGGGCGATCCACTGCTGCGCGCCTACGACACGATCATCCTCGACGAGGCGCACGAGAGAAGCCTGAACATCGATTTCCTGCTGGGTTACCTGAAGAACCTGACGGGCAAAAGGAAGGACCTGAAAGTCGTCATCACTTCCGCCACCATCGACGCGGAGAAGTTCTCGAAACATTTCAGCGGCGCGCCGGTGATCGAGGTATCGGGCCGCCTCTACCCGGTGGAAGTGCGCTACCGGCCGGTGGAGGGCGACAAGGAAGACACCACGCGCGAGGAGGAGGAACAGGCGCTGGCCGCGGCCGTCGCCGAGTTGTGCCGCAGCGGGCAGGGGGACGTGCTGGTGTTCCTGCCCGGAGAGCGCGAGATTCGCAAGGCCGCCGATGTCCTGGGAAAAGCCGTCAAGGGCGTGGAGATTTTGCCCCTGTATTCGCGCCTGTCGGTGGCAGACCAGGACCGGGTGTTTCATCCGGGCGGGTCGCGGCGCGTGGTGCTGGCGACCAACGTTGCGGAGACCTCGCTCACCGTGCCGCGCATCCGCTACGTGGTGGACACGGGCCTGGCGCGCGTCAAGCGCTACAGCTACCGCAACAAAGTCGAGATGCTGCAAGTCGAGAACATCTCGCAGGCGGCGGCAAAGCAGCGCTCCGGGCGCTGCGGGCGCGTCGCGGACGGCGTCTCGGTCCGGCTCTATTCCGAGGAGGACTTCAACGCGCGGCCGCCGTTCACCGATCCGGAGGTGCTGCGCTCCTCGCTCGCGGCGGTGATCCTGCGCGCACTCAGCCTGAACCTGGGCAAGGTCGAGGATTTTCCGTTCCTCGATCCGCCGAGCCCGCGCGCCATCGCGGACGGCTACGGCCTGCTGAATGAACTGGGCGCGGTGGACGACGAAAATGCGCTTACCGATACCGGGCGCGAGCTCGCGCGCCTGCCGCTGGATCCGCGCGTCGGCCGCATGCTGGTCGCGGCGAAGGCGGAAGGCTGCCTGGAGCAGATGCTGGTGATCGCTGCGGCGCTGTCGGTGCAGGATCCGCGTGACCGGCCGCTGGACAAGGCCGCGGCTGCCGACGAGCGCCATGCGAAATTCGCCGACGAGCGTTCGGATTTTCTAGGCTACCTTAAGCTCTGGAAGGCTTTCGGGCAGGGGACTTCACGCAAGGGTTGCCGGGAAAATTTCCTATCCTACGCGCGCATGCGCGAATGGCGCGATATCCAGGCCCAGCTCCGGCAGGCGGTGGAGGAACTCGAGTGGCGCATGTCGGGCGCCAATCTCGAAAAGCCCGACGGCGTGCGTGCGGTCCACCGGGCGCTGCTCTGCGGCCTGTTGGGTAATATCGGCATGAAGGACGAGCGGGACAACAACTACACCGGCGCGCGCGGCATCAAGTTCTGGGCGCATCCGGGAACGGGAACGAAGAAACCCGGCAAATGGATCATGGCCGCCGAATTGGTGGAAACCACGCGGCTCTTTGCGCGCAACGTGGCGGGCGTGGATCCGCGCTGGATCGAGGAACTTGGCGCGCACCTCATCAAGCGCCACCGGGAGCGGCCGCACTGGGAAAAGGCGCGCGCCCAGGTGGTCGCCAATGAGCGCGGTACGCTGTATGGACTGCCGGTGTACGCCGACCGGCGCGTGCACTATGGTCCGATCGACCCGAAGCTGTCGCGCGAAATCTTCATCCGCTCGGCGCTCGTCGAAGGCGAATTCGAAACGCGGGCACCGTTCTTCGCGCACAACCAGCGGCTGCTCAAGGATATAGAGCGCCTCGAGCACAAGTCGCGCCGCCCGGACATCCTGGTGGACGACGAGCTGATCTACTCTTTCTACGACGCGCGGGTGCCCGAGGGCATCACCAACGGCGCCGACTTCGATAAATGGCGCAAGGAGGCGGAGCGGGCCCAGCCCGCGCTTCTGCAGCTGCGGCGCGAGGACCTGATGCGCCACGAGGCGGCAGGCATCACCACGGAAAATTTCCCTCACGAACTGCAGGTCGGGCCGAACGAATTTGAACTCGAGTATCACTTCGAGCCGCGCTCGCCCAAGGACGGCGTGACGATGACGGTGCCGGTGGCGCTGCTCAACCAGGTGCCGGCGGCGCGCTGCGAGTGGCTGGTGCCCGGATTGCTTAAGGAAAAAGTGCAGGCATACGCCAAGGGCGTGCCGCAGCGCCTGCGCCACAAACTCGGGCCGCTGGCGGAATTCGCTCAGGCCTTCGCGGCCGCCGTGCCGCCCTCGGACACGCCGCTGGGTTCGGCGCTGGCTCGGTACATCCGCTCGGAACTAGGCCTGGAGGTACCGATCGATGCGTTCCGGCCGGACTCCGCGCCGCCGCATCTGCAGATGAATTTCCGGGTCGTCGACGAGCATGGCCGGCAGCTGGCGATCGGGAAAAATGTATCGGAACTGAAAAATGACTTTGCATCCCAGATCCGGGAAAAGCTCTCTGTAGAAGCATCCACGGACAACGCAGAGCGCCACCCGTCCTGGACTTTCGGCGATCTCGAAGAAGTAATGGAGATCCAGCGCGGAGGCCAGACGCTGGTCGGATATCCGGCGCTACTGGATGCCGGCGACGGCGTGACGCTGCAGGTATTCGATTCTCCCGAGCGGGCGCGCGAAGTTCACCGCGCAGGCGTGCGGCGTCTGCTCGCCATTGCTTTTCGCGACCGCGTCCGCGATATCGAAAAATACCTGGCCAGGGACATGGCGCTTGCGGCGCTGAAGGACGACATCGTGTCGGCCGCCTTCGACCGTACTTTCCTCGCTGAGTCGCTGCCGATGCGGCAGACGGAGTACGCGCAACGCGTGCAGGAGGGGCGCAACCGTCTCAACCTCATTGCCCAGGAAATACAGCGGCTGGCGGCAGCGATCCTCGCCGAGTACGCGCAGGTGCAAAAGCGACTTGGCGGGGTTCAAAAGGCACACCCGCAGGTCGCGGAGGACGTGAAGCAGCAGTGCGCGAGCCTGCTGCAGGGCGGCTTCCTCTCGCGTATTTCCTGGGAGAGGCTGCGGCACTTTCCGCGTTACCTGAAGGCGGCTGCGCTGCGGCTCGACAAGCTGCGTTCGGATCCGGCGCGCGACGCGCAGCGCGCGGCCGAACTCGCGCCGCTGGAGCAGGCCTGGCGGCGCGAGCTTGCCTCGCGCGCGAAGCTTGGCGGCGCAAGCAGCGCGGCCGCCGAGCTGGCGCAGTTCGGCTGGTTGCTGCAAGAACTGAGGGTATCCCTGTTTGCTCAGGAACTGAAGACGCCGATGCCGGTCTCGCCCAAGCGCCTGGCAAAGCTGTGGCACAGTATCCGCAAATGAACCCGATCGCCCGCTCGCTTCTCTTTGCCTTCGCGAGCCTGCTGCATCCGCGCATGCTCTGGCTGATGATGTGGCCGATGTTCATCGCATTGGCGATCTGGGGGACCCTGCTCTGGGTCCTCGGCGCCCAGGCCGTGCTGCTGCTGTCGGGCTGGATGCAGGATTGGATCCGGAGCGGGACTTTTTTCATCCATTGGGATTTGCAAGATGCGATCGTCATGACCGCCAAAATTCTGATCTTCCTGATGTTCATCCCGCTTGTCTGGCTGACGGCGCTTCTGATCCTCAGCACGTTCGGCATGCCCGCCATGGTCGAGCATGTGGCCGCCCGGCGGTTTCCGCAGCTAGGGCGCCGGCATGGCGGCAGCATCGCCGGCAGCATCTGGAACGGCGTGGTGGCGCTGGCAGGGTTGATCGGTCTCGGCCTGATCTCGATTCCGTTCTGGCTGGTGCCGCCGCTCTGGCCGCTGATTCCGATAGCGATCATGGGCTGGCTCAACCAGCGGGTGCTGCGCTACGACGCGCTCGCCGAACATGCCAGCAGCGATGAAATGCGGCGCATTTTCGCTTCGCGCCGCGGTACGCTTTTCGCCATGGGCGCGATTCTCGCGCTGCTTGCCTACGTGCCTTTCGTGGGTTTCGTCGCGCCGGTGCTGTTCGGGCTCGCGTTCATCCACCTGCTGCTGGGCGAGCTGGAGGCGCTCAGGCAGGCGCCCATCGAAGGGGAAGTGGCGCGCCTATAACGCAGTAACAGGCAGCTCCAGGCTGCGCACCGCGGCAACGATCTTCTCCAGCGCGGCCGGGCGATGGAAGCCGTGCCGCGACGCCAGGGCCACGCGCCGCGCCGGGCGCGGATCGGAGAATTCGACCGTCTTTACGAGCGGGTTGGCATATCGCGGCGTTAGCGCGGTCGCGGGTAGCACGGAGACCCCGAGGCCGGAGGCCACCATGCTGCGCAAGGTCTCCAGCGAATTGCCCTGGCGCCCGGCCTCAGGGGGGCGGGAGAACTCGTGGCAGGCGTCCAGCACCTGATCGCGAAAGCAGTGGCCGACCGGCAGCAGCAGCAACTCGCCCGCGTCCAGCTCCTCCACCGCGACCGTTTTCCTGCGTGCCAGCGCGTGCCTGGCCGGCGCCACGACGCGGAACACTTCCTCGTACAGCGGGACGGTATCGATCCCGGGGCCGTCGTAAGGAAGCGCGAGGATCACCGCGTCCAGCTCGCCCGCCTTCAGCATGTGGTCCAGCGTGGCGGTGGTGTTTTCCTCCACGTCCAGCGGCATGTCCGGCGCGGAACGTCGCAGTGCCCCGACCAGGTCGGGCAGCAGGTAAGGCGCAATGGTGTGGATGATGCCGAGGCGCAGCACCCCTTTGAGCGGGTCGCGGCCCTGGTGCGCTACCGTTTTCACGCGCTCGGCTTCCTCCAGCGCGCGCCGCGCCTGCACCACGATTTGCTCCCCGGCTTCGGTAAGGAACACGCCGCGCTTGCCGCGCTCGAACAGCGTGACCCCCAGTTCCTCCTCCAGGTTCTTCACCGAGGCCGAAAGGCTGGGCTGGCTGACGTGGCAGCGCTCGGCGGCGCGGCCGAAATGGCGCGCTTCGGCGACCGCGACGACGTATCTGAGTTCGGTCAGTGTCATAGGAACCAGCTATTGTAAACATTCCGAAAAAGTATTGGAACTCAGGGAAGCCTCGCCCCACACTCCAGGCATCCATTGTTTAAACCAATATTAAGGATCACCATGAACCGCGAAGGCCAGAAAGTCCCCCAGGTCACCTTCCGCACCCGCGCCGGCGTTCTTCGCTAGCGGTGTCGACGCGATCGTCTGCGTCTCGGTGAACGACGCCTTCGTCGCGCCGAAAGCGAAAAAACCCGACCAGGTGGCGATCCTGACGCGCGAGAGCAGCGGCTACTGCGTGCGCGCTAAGAAACTGCTCAAGGACCTGGGGTACGACTATGCCGCAGTACCCCTTGGCCACGCGAACCGCAGCCGTATCGGCGGCCTGGATGAACTGGAGAAATGGTCCAAAAAAGCCGTATAGGCTTTTCCCCAGCCGAAAGCCGCGTAACCAGTCGTTAGAATGCCGGCATGGCATTCGGCGCGCTGGTCATCGGCGATGAAATCCTGGTCGGCAAGCGCCAGGACAAGCACCTCTCGTTCATCATCCAGGCGCTCGCCCAGCGCGGCCTGCGCCTGGCCTGGTGCGAGTATCACGGCGACGACCCGGAGCGGCTCACCGCGGCGCTGAAGCGGACTTTCGCTTCCGGCGACATGGTGTTTTCCTTTGGCGGCATCGGCGCGACGCCTGACGACCATACGCGCCAGTGCGCTGCCGCGGCCCTCGGCGTCGGCCTGCCGCTGCATCCTGAGGCCGAGCGGGAAATCCGCGGCCGTTTCGGAGGCGAGACCACGCCGCAGCGGCTCAAGATGGGGGAGTTTCCCGCAGGCGCCGGGATCATTCCCAATCCCTTCAACCGGATTCCGGGTTTCTCGATCCGTGAACACTGGTTCGTGCCGGGTTTCCCGCAGATGGCCTGGCCGATGCTTGAGTGGGTGCTGGACACCAGGTACCGCCACCTTTTCGACCGCGACCGCTGGGCCGAGGCTTCGGTACTGGTCTATGGCCTTCCGGAGTCCACCATCTCGCCCCTGATGGAGGAGGTCAACGCGAAGTACAAGGGACTCAAGGCTTTCAGCCTGCCGAGCATGGGGGAGGGCGCTACCCGCCGCCATATCGAGCTCGGGGTGCGCGGCGCGCCCGCGGAGGTGGGGCCGGCGATGGTCGATATTCGCCGCGGCGTGGAAGCTCTCGGCGGGACCCACCAATAAAAAACCCCGCCTCAGCGGGGTTTTTCGCAGCTGCCCGGAAAAACTTAGGCGGCCTTCTTGGTTTTCGTCATGCCCTTCACGGTCTCGGACGCGGCGGCAACGTTCGCTTCCGCGATCTCGGTCGCCTGCTTGGCGACCTTGTTGAAGTTGTCGTAGGCCGAATTCGCGGCGGCGAGCATCTGCTTGACCGCGCTCACGGCGACATCGGAGCCGGCCGGGGCGTTCTTGGCGGCCTTGTCGAGCAGGGAAACGAAGTTCTCGTTCCACTCCGCGACGCGGCGCTCGGCGGCCTTGGTCAGTTCGGTGCCGGTCTGCGTCGACACTTCGTACACGCTCTTGGAGTAGGCGATGGCCTTCTCGATGGC
>DATGGA010000009.1:0-13716 GCA_035308765.1 Burkholderiales bacterium | reverse complement strand
TTCAGCCAATGCGCAGGCATGCCTGCGCCAGCTTTCAACCCTGCGTTCCATGCGATATCTGAGTTGCTGCAGCGGCCTGAAGAAAGCCGGATAGGGGCTGCCGAACAGCGCCACAAACGCGACGTCTTTGCCGCCCGCCAGCAGTTGCCGCGCCAGTTCGAGCGCCACTGCGCCACCGGCGCAGAAGCCGGCGACGATGCAAGGGCCCCGCGGCCGGAAAGCGCGCACCTGGTCCGCGAAATGACCGGCTAATTTTTCGACGCTGGTCAACGGCTCGCTGCGTCCGTCCAGCCCCGGGGGTTGCAGTCCGAAAAACGGCCCCTCGTCGCCCAGCGCCTGGGCGAGCGCCCGATAGCAGAAGACGTCGCCGTTATGGCCGGGAACCGCAAATACCGGCATCCTTTCCCCGTTCGGCTGCAGCGGCACAATGGTGCTTTGCTGGGCCGCGACCGCGTGCGCCGAGCGCAGAAATGTCACGATGTCGTTCCTGCGTTGCCGCAATTGCGCGCGCAGCTCGTCGGTCAGCGCGCCAGCGCGGGCGTTGCAGCGCAGCTGATCGCCGTCCATCCAGAGGTGAATGTCGAGCCGGCGCAGCTCCGAGAGGAAACCCATCTCACTCACAACGCGAATTCCTCCCGCTCGCCCGCGCGGGGTGACGGGGCACCGGATTTCCGCACCCATGCAAGCCCATCGACGATTTCGGCAAGTCCCGCTACCGTGGGACGCTCGAAGAGGTTGCGCAGCTGCACATCCACCTCAAATTGATCGCGAATGCGTGCCACCATCCTGATGGCGAGCAGAGACTGGCCGCCCAGCTCGAAGAAATCGTCGTTCACGCCGACCGCATCGGCCTGGAGCAATTCGCGCCAGAGGGCCGCGAGCGTCCCCTCGGTAGCGGTGCGCGGCCCGACGAATCCAGCGGCTGGATACAGGCTCTCGCCGGGCGGAAGCGCCTGGCGGTCGATCTTTCCGTTCGCCATCAGCGGAAAGCTTTCCAAGAGGACAAACGCCTGCGGCACCATGTACCTGGGCAATCGCTCGCTCAGTTGCCTGCGCAGACTCGCGGGAGTCAGTATCTGCTCGTCCAGGGAGAAAAGCGGGCGCAGGTGCGCATCGGCCGGCTGCTGCCGCACGAGGCGCCGCCCGTCTTGCGGACGAATCGCGTAGACGTAGCAGATCTCGGTTTTTCTGAGCAACGGATCCTGTTCCGCCAGGACCTCGAAGCCGTACCGCTCCAAGAGGGCGGCAATCGGCCCCAGGTTTTCGCTGCGATCCACTTCGATGACCATCTGGCGCACCTTCGGCCAGTCGGCGGGACCGAGCCCGCGCAGCACGTCGAGCTCGCTCTTTTCAACGTTTATCTTCAGCAGATCGATACACTCGATTCCCTCCTCCGCAATCGCGCTGGAGAGCGTGCGCAGGCGCGCCGGCACCGTCTTCGCCTGCAGCCGGCCGTCGATCAGCTGGGCGACCTGCGCCGTCATTTGCGGGTCGTCGGCGCACTCGGACTGCTGGTTGGACAGATACGTTTCGACCACCGCGCGTTCCGCTGCTGCGTCGGCATAGAAGCCCGACAGCAGCGACATGCCCTCGAAGAACGTGAGCTCGGCCGATCGGTCTTCGCTCGAAAGGCCGAACGGCAGGCATCTCACCGCGGTGCCCCACGCTTCGGCATTCGCCTTCAAGCAGGCGAATGCGGCTGGATTCGGTTCGAAGGAAATGATCCGGAGATTGCGCGCCAGGCGGCCGGCAAATACCGTAAACAGTCCGATGTTGGCGCCCGCATCGAGGATGAAGTCACCCTCGCGTATGGTAATTCCATGCCGCAAGTAGGCCTGCAGCACGAAAATTTCGTTGTAGATATAGTCCGTCTCGTTCCGGTTGAGGTGCGCGACCGGCGAACCGTCGGGTAGCACGTGAACCGCCGGGCATCGCCAAAGCGGCTGATCCGCGCGCTCCGGCGCGACGTAGGCGACCAGCTGCCTGATGCCGGGGCGATCTTCGCGCGCCAGCACGACGGCTTCCCGCACACCGCGGTGCCCGCGCAGGACCTGTTCGATTTCCTCCGGTTCGATGCGATAGCCGAACAGCTTCACCTGATTGTCGATTCTCCCGCAAAATTCGAAATTGCCATCCGGCAGCGCGCGCGCGAGATCGCCGCTGCGGTACATGCGGGCGCCGATTTCCGGGCTGAACGGATCGGGGACGAATTTCTCAGCGGTCAGCTCGGGGCGATTCAGGTATCCGCGCGCCACTCCGCCTCCGCCGATGCAGAGTTCGCCCGGCTCCCCGACCGATGCGGGCAGTCCGTCGCCGCCGAGCACATAGACGCGGCTGTTCGGCAGCGGCGCGCCCAGCGGCAGAGTTCCGGACCGTGTGCGGGGCAGGCTGGCGCCGACGGCATGCGTCAGTACGCCGACGGTGGTTTCCGTGGGGCCGTAGTGGTTGTAGATCCGGCACTCCGGCGACAACGTGCGCAGCCGATCGACGCGATCCAGCGCGGCAGGTTCGCCGCCCAGGATCAGCCGTTTCCCCGGCATTACCTGCTCCGGATTTTTCGCGCTCTGCAGCGCGGCGAGATGCGACGGCGCGATTTTCAGGACATCGATCCTCTCCCGGTGGAAGTATTCGGACAGCAACGCCTGATTCTCGGAACGATCCTGCGAAATGATGTGCAGACACCCGCCGGTAGCGAGCGCCGGGAAGATCACCGTGTTGCCAAGATCGGCCGCGATCGTGGAAAGCATCGCGTGCTGCATGCCGGGCTGGAACTGCAACCGGTCTGCGACGCCGATCGTGTAGTTCACGATGTTGCGATGCTCGATGCAGACGCCCTTGGGACGTCCTGTCGAGCCGCTGGTGTAAATCACATAGGCGAGGTTTTCCGGCCGGACCGCCGCGCCGTCGCGCGCCGTTGCCGGCCGCAGCCAGTCGAACGAATCCACGCAGACGGCCTCCGGTGCGCCCTGTGGAACCCTGGGCAGGACGCCGGTTTGCGTGAGCAGCAGCTTGACGCCGGAGTCCTCCAGGACGAACGCGACGCGCGCCTCGGGGAAGGCGGTATCGATGGGCACATAGGCGGCTCCCGCCTTGAGAATGGCCAGCATTCCAACCATCATCTCCAATGAGCGCTCCATGAACAGCCCGACGAGCACGTCGGGTCCGGCGCCACGGCCCCGCAGCCAATCGGCGAGCCGGCCCGCGCGACGGTCGAGTTCGCCGTAGCTCAAGCGGTGCTCCTCGAATACCAGCGCGACTTGATCCGGCGTACGGTGCGCCTGGCCTTCGATCAGCTGGTGCAGGCACATGTCCTTCATTGTTCCGCTCACAGCGACCACGCGATCAGCTCCTTCATGATTTCGTTCGTACCGCCGTAGATGCGCTGCACCCGGCTGTCGGCCCACATGTGCGCGATCGGATATTCCGTCATGTAGCCGTAGCCGCCGTGCAGCTGAACACACTCGTCGATGACGCGGCACTGGCAATCGGTGAGCCAGTACTTCGCCATCGCAGTGCTGGCGTCGTCCAGCCTTCCCGCGATGAAGCGCTCGATGCAACTGTCAAGGAACACGCGCCCGATGTGCGTCTGCGTCTTGCATTCGGCCAGCCTGAACCGGGTGTTCTGCAGATCCATCAGCGGCTTGCCGAACGCAGCGCGATCCTTCACGTGCCTGGTGGTGATCGCCACCGCCCGTTCGGCGGCGGCCACGGCGAGCACGCCGATCGAAAGACGCTCGTAGGGCAGTTGCTCCATCATCTGGGGGAAACCGCTTCCTTCGGCCGACCCGAGCAGATTTTCCGCCGGGACGCGGGCGTCGTCGAAGAACAGTTCGCAGGTGTCCTGCCCGTGCATCCCGACCTTTTCAAGCGGGTGGCCAACCCGATACCCGCGCAGGCCCTGCGTTTCCACCATGACCAGGGAGAATCCCCGCATGCCGGCGGCTCTGGGGTCGGTCTTCGCCGCAAGGCAGACGATGTCCGCGCGCGCGCCGTTGGTGATGAACGTCTTCGAGCCGTTGATGACGTAGTGGTCGCCATCCCGGCGCGCCGTGGTCTTGATTCCCTGCAGGTCGGAACCGGCGCCGGGCTCCGTCATGGCGATCGCCGCCACCAGTTCGCCGCGTGCCATCGGCGGCAGCCACTTTCTCTTCTGCTCGTCGCTGCCGTAGGCTCGCAAGTACTGTGCGACCATACCCTGCACGCTGCAGCCGAAATGAACGCCCGCCTGCGCCAGTTCCTCCAGGACCACCGCCTGGTGCGCATAGGTTCCGCCGCCTCCGCCATATTCTTCGGCCACGTCCGGCAGCAGCGCGCCCGCCCGTCCCGCCTCGACCCAGGCCAGCGCGTCCGGGCCGTGCTGCGCGCGCCAGCGGGATTGCTGCGGAGCGAACTCTTTGTGGACGAATTGGCGCACGGTTCGGCGGAACATCTGCACGTCGTCGGTCGCCCAGCGCGACTGGTACGCGGCGGCAGCCATCAATGCAGCCTCCGATAACCGCGGGCGACTGCGGCCACCAACCCCGGCGCCGGACATAGACTGTCCAGGCGCCAGCCAGCCTCCTCGCCCGGCGCGGTGCCGATCCGCAGGATCCGCGCGGGCTCACCGGGCGCCAGGGAAACGTCGAACTGATCGAGCGGCATGGACAGTCCATCGCCGAATGCCTTGACAACGGCTTCCTTGCGCGTCCAGCAGTTGAAGAATCCCGGGATCTTTTCGTGCGGCGGAAGTGCCGCGTACGCTTCATTCTCGCCGCGGGAAAACGTTTGTGCGGCAATCATGCCGGCTTCCGGTACCGCGCGGATTTCCTCGATGTCGATGCCGATCTCGCATCCGCGGGCAAAAGCGTAGGCGGCGACGTCGCCGCTATGGGAAACGTTGAATTGCAGGCCGTACTGCGCGAGCGCCGGCTTGCCGTGCTTGCCGTACGCAAGCTCGATCGCGCCGGGCGGTACCGCCAAGCGCTCCGCCAACAATTCCCGCAGCCGCGCGCGCGCGACGACGAAACGCCGGCGATCGCGCCCAAAGCGGAAGCGGGCGGCTCTTTGCCGCTCGGCGGCGGAAAGCAGCGCGGCGCAGGCACGGACTGCTTCGGGCGCCAGATCCAGCCGGGTCACGACCACCTGGAAATGGAGCGCCGAGGCCGGAATTTCACCGCCTCCTGCGGCCTGGTCGGCCGCCGTGCTTATCCATACACTATCGGCGCGCTGAAACATTTTCCCCATCCCAGCGTTGGGTGATCGGTCCAATCTAGTCCTCCGAAATACCGTCCTTTGCTTGCCGGAATGGTCCCGTCGGCTCATGCCGCCGCGGACAGCGGACAGAACGGATGTTTTAGCGACAACTTGCCGCGTAACGGCGACAAGCAAATTCCTCATTCGATGACAAACGCCCGGGTCTGCACCTGCGATTAGTGCATGACGCGGCGCCAGGCACGGGTGCGGCGGATCTAGGCAGCCGCCAGCGCGGGCTCCGGCGCGCGGTGTTCGGCGGGTTCGCCAACGTCCCGATCGATCGCCCGCAGCAGTTCCGCCGCGCTCTGGTAGCGCCCGGCCGGGTCCTTGGCCAGCAGCTGGGCGAGCAACCCCTGGTACGCCGCCAGATCGCCTGAAAGAAGTGGAATCGGCTCGTTGACGTGCTTCTCGATCACTGCCATCGCGTCGCCGCCGGAATACGCCTTCCTGCCGGTCAGCATTTCGTAAAACACCACACCCAGCGAATAGAGGTCGCTGCGCGCGTCGGCCGGCTTGCCGACGATCTGCTCCGGGCTCAGGTAATTCGGCGTTCCGTACAGCTTGCCCATGCGCGTCAGCGGTCTCGCATCGTTCACGTTCTTCGAGATGCCGAAATCGATCAGCGCGAGCGAGCCGTCGTCCCTGAACATCACGTTCTGCGGCTTGACGTCGCGATGGATCACGCCGGCGCGATGGATCGCGTCGAGCGCGCGGGCTATCTCCTGCAGATGGCGCAGCGCCTGCCTTGGCGCGATGCCTTTGCGGATACGCGCCTTCAGGTCGCCGCCGGGCAGGTATTCCATTGCGATGTACAGCTGCGAGTCGGTGATTCCCTGGTCGTAGAGCTTCATCACATAGGGGCTGTCGATCCGGCAGGCGATTCCGGATTCCCGGATGAAGCGCAGCTGCATCTCGCGGTCCCGGCACAGGCTCTTGTCCAGGATCTTCAGCGCGAGCGGCAACCGGTCGCGCAGGCGCTGTGCGAGGTAGATCGAAGACATGCCGCCGCGGCCCAGCTTCCTGATGCACCGGTATCCGGAAATGCGGATGTCTGTGGTCAGATCGCCGTCGCTGCCGTGGAACACATCGGCCTGCGGGACGGGGACCGGCGTCGGCGTCTCCGCACTGGCCGTTCCAGGCAAGGTGGAGGATTCAGGCTTACACCCGGCCGCCTGCCGCCGCGAACCCTCCGTCATCGCGGCACCCACCGACTCGACCAGGCGCGCCCTGGACAGGTCGCGCTTGGCGATATAGTCCACGGCACCGTGTTTCATCGCGTTCACCGCCAGGCTCTCGTCGCCGATGCCGCTGAAAAACACGACCGGCGGGCAGTCGGGATTGCGGCTGAACCGCTGCAGCCATTCGAGGCCGTTTTCGGCGCCGAGGTCGTAGTCGAGCAGGATGACGTCGAAGCGGGACCAGTCGAACCCGGGTCCCGGCCGGCCTTTCTCCGCCGGATCCCAGCCTTCGACCTGCGCACCCGGCCATTCCACGGTGATGTACTGCGCCACGAGCAGGCGCATGTCCTCGGAATCGTCGATCACCATGACTCTTGGCTTCATCGTTTCCGGCTGGCCTTCGACGTTGACCAGCCGCTCGAAGCCGATGCGGCAGACCCTGAGCGGGACTGCCTTGCCCTTGACCGTGAGCGGCTGCGTCGTCTCCTGCTCTAGCGCCGGCAGCAGTTTTCTCACTACGGGCATCATGGCGTCGGCGACCACGATCTCGTTGGTGCGGGCGGCGTCGGTGAGCCGCGCCGCGACGTTGACCGTGTCGCCGATGATGGTATAGCTCATGTAGGTCGGCGAGCCGATATTGCCGGCGATGACTTCGCCCCGGTTGATGCCGATGCCCAGTCCGACCTGCACGCCGTAATCGCGCTTGCATGCCTCGGCGATGCCGCGGAAATTCTGCATCATCTCGCACGCCGTCATCAATGCCCGCCGCACGGCGTCTTGCTGCAGGATCGGGACATTGAAACCCACGAGCAGACCGTCCCCTGTCATGTTGAATACGGTTCCCTCGTACCGGTACGCCGCCTGCGTCAGCGCCGCGAAGTAGTCGTTGAGCAGCTTCGCCACCTGGTCGACGTCCAGCCGCTCCGACATGCTGGTGAAACCGCGCAGATCGGCGAACAGCACCACCGCTTCCCGGCGGATGTGCTTCGCCCACAGCGCCTCGGCGCCTCCTTTTTTCGACAGGATGAGCTGCGCGACTTTCGGCGACAGGTAGCGCTCGAAGGTGCGCCGCTCGCGCTGGTGTTTCTCGACTTCCCGCAGTACCAGCTGCTCCTCGAGCGCCCGGCGCGCCTCGTTCAACCGCACCAGCGCGCGCACCTTGGCGATCAACTCCTCGCGGTGCACCGGCTTGGTCAGGAAATCATCTGCGTTGGCTTCCATGCCCGTGATCCGGTCGTTGCGGCTGTCCAGGCTGGTGATCAGTACCACGGGGACCGGGAGCGTCGCCGGATTCGCCTTGATCCTGCGGCACACCTCGAAGCCGTCGATCCCCGGCATGATGACGTCGAGCAGCACGACCGCCGGCAACGGGGTGCATTCCAATGCGGCCAGGGCACGCTCGCCGTTCGGCACGTGCCTGACGGTGTAGCCATGGTCGCGCAGGTAGCGCGTGACGAACAGGCGGCTTAGTTCGTCGTCCTCCACCAGCAGGATGTGCGGCTCGGAGTCGCCGGCGTCGGATCGGTGCTCGGTGAAATCGCGCACATTCTCGTGGCGCCCGTCCGCGCGCGCGCCGTTTGCCGTGGTCTTGTCGACGGGACTCACGTCCACTCTCGAGAGGTAGTCCGCGAACTCACGCAGCAGGCGCCTGACGTCCGCCGCCTGTTCCGCAGCTGCCTTCTTTCGCAGCTCTTCTCCCAGGACCGAGATGCGCTCGAAGCCATACCCCCGGCCGGATCCCTGCATGTTTTCGCCGATCAGGCGGATAGTCTCGAAATCCGCCTGCGCCAGCGCGGCCTTGACCGCTTCCAGGTCCTTCCTCCTGTTGGCGAGAAATGCGGGGATGAGATCGCGAATCCCCGCGTCCACGCTCACTGCGATGCGGTTTTGCATGTCCATGCTCACCCCGCGGGCGACAACTCTGGCTGCGCTGCCAGCGACTGGGGCAGCTGGTTCGGTACGTTCGAGGCGACCGTGAGCAGAAACTTGTCGGCCTGGACCGGTTTGAGGAGGCACGCGGCGCCAAATTCGCGGGAGCGGATGACGGCGCCCTTGTCCGCCGTCAGGAATAGCACCGGGAAAAACGGAATCGTCCGATCGGCCCGGACCGCGGCCACGAATTCGAAGCCGTTCATGTACGGCAGGTTGATATCTACGATCATGAGGTCGGGAACAGCCTTGAGAACCATGCGGCCTGCTTCGATGGCGTCTTCAGCCAGGCGGACGTCGTATCCCGCCTGCCACAGGTGGAGGTTGAGCAATTCCCGGAGGCATTCATCGTCGTCCACCACGAGAACCCGGGCTGTTCCGGATCGGGCGGGGCTAGCGGCGCGGTCCATATCACTGCAAAAAAACGACGGCCAGCCCTTTGTTTCGGGGATTGCTGCCGCGGCTGCGCATGTCCACCCAGCGCTCGCCGACCACCTTACCGTTGAAGTCCCGCAGTATGGAGCCACCGGCAATGCGCTCCTCATAGCCCACGAGTTCGCCCTGCTCGTTGTTGCGCGGCAAATACAGGACGGTCTGTGCCACCGCCTCGGCGCCGTGGGCATCGTGCGTCGTCAGCCTGTAGCCGACGACGTGGCCGTCACCGTTGATCAAGTTGCTCCTTCCGTCGAGCTGGTAGGCGGGCAGCGTTGTGCATCCCATGGCCAGCGCGCTGGCGGCGAGAATCGAGATTCTGATCGACATGTCACTCCCCTGTTGGGTTGTTGGTTCCGCGAGCCGTACGTTAGGGTCCGAATATGACGGGGAGCGGCGACACAGCGGGTTGGCGGGTAGTCCAAAAGGCTCACGGCCCGCGCGGAATGTCGACGATCCGAACGGATCATCGCGCCTCGTCGCGGATTCACATGACTCGGGCAAGCTTTCAATGGGCGCTCAGTCACTCGCGCACTTCCCCCTAATTGCGCGTGAGCTCCGATGCCCGGACGCCCTCCTCCTAAAATCGTCCGGGCATTTTTTTGCTGCCTGCCGTAATGGCGCGGCGACGGGTCGGTGAACTTCCTGGAAACGCTTCCGTTCCGCGACGACGGCCGCTTTCAAATCAGCAGCCTGATCGAATAGCAGGCCCTATTTAGGCCGGCTCGATCTTCCCCATGATGACCTTTACCTGGTCCCCCGGCTTCCAGGACGACGGAGTGGCGCTCCGGAAGGTCCGCACCGA
The DNA here is from genome assembly GCA_035308765.1 of Burkholderiales bacterium. GTDB lineage: Bacteria > Pseudomonadota > Gammaproteobacteria > Burkholderiales > SG8-39 > RBG-16-66-20. Next base: position 4,140 of record DATGGA010000009.1, on the reverse strand, counting down.
GCCATCCCGCATGCGCACTTCGATTTCGTAGACTTCTCCCGGGCCCCGGCGGAGCTTGCCGCCCAGCGCGCCGAGGATGACCGCGATGCCTTCGGTGCCGCCGCCCGCAACGGTGCTGACTTCGTGCCGCGGAACCGCAGCATCGAGTTCTCGCACTTGCTGGATGATGCCGCAGGAGTTGCAGGTGCGTCCGGTAGCCGCGACGCCGACCGTCCCGCCCGACGACATCAGACGCAGCGCCAGCGAGTCGACCATGGGCTCGATCCAGGCAACGCAGGCTGCAACGACCAGCGAACCAAGCAGCAGCGTTACTCCGATTTCGGCGTCGTCGCAGTTACGCCGTGTCATGCGATGCCTCCTCGCCGCAGTTAATCTCCAGCTTGGGCCTGCACCACGACCGCGGAGCCCGAGCGCTTTGCCGGCACGGCCTGCGCCGGTTTGTCGCGCACGCAGTAGATCATTCCCGTATTCCAGATGATGACCGCGCATTCGCCTTCCCGCGGCGCGGGCAGCGGGCGAAAGACGGCGCGCCGGAGTCCTGCGCCGCCTGCTGCTGCAGTATCATCCCGCGCCTGCGCGGCGACCGGCGCCGCCTTCTCCGCGGCCATAACCACCAACGCCGCGACCGCGCCTATCATCGATACGCATGCGAGGGAGACGACCGCGCCAAGCGTAATCAGCGCCGCTGCCGCCCTGTTTTCGCCAACCTGTCCCATGTTCATCTTCTCCCCTGTTGTGGCTTTCCGTTTCGCGACGCGCCGTCAGTTCATTGCCGTCAGGGCAAACACGATGACCGAGCGTGTCGTGAGGACCTGCAGCATGACGCCGAGAAAGTAATATTGCAGGTAAGCGGCGACGAGCGCTGCAAGCGCCAGTCCCTCGCCGGCGATCTGCCGCGCCGTTCGCGAAGGCGTCCACCGTCGAACCGGCACAGCCACGACTGACGCAAGCGGGAGCCTGTTGGCAGGAAACCTGCGGCGCCCGACCTCCTGCAGCCAGCGCGCGACGCCTTCGTAGGGATCGTCGTTGATATCGGCCGCACAGATCCCGGCGTCCGTGGTGCTGCGATGGTTCAATTGGTCCATAGGGCAGTTGCGTGCACGATATCGACCGATCGTGACCAGGAAAACATGCGATCCAAACCAAGACTAGTCCGTTCGGACCAGTTCTCGATTACAGCCACCCACCACCCCTCAATTCGCGGCAGGCATGCCATTCTTGCCGGGCGTTCTTCTCCCTCAAGCGCCTGATCAGGCCGTCTTCATGGCTTGAAAGTCAGATCCTTGGAACGGCAACGCGGAACTGCTCGCGCACCACGTGCTTTCCTCGCAGCAGGTCCAGCGACTGGGCCCGCTCCTCATTGAATACGAGCACGGCCTGGCGCTGAAGGTTTTCGCGCGCCTCTTCGATCGTCTGGCCGTACGAATTGACGCCGGGCAGCTCTTCGACAAAACCAACGTAGCCGTGCTCGCTCTTCAGATATGCGGCGGTGAAGGACACCTCGGGCTGATCCATGATATTCCCCCGTCCTAGATTCGCGTTACAAAAACCCCGGCGGAAAATTGACCGTTCCATCGTACGTAAAGGTCAGACCTCCAGACGGTCCCAATTGCCGCAGCATCGCGGGATCGAGTTCTATGGTTTGCGCCGGTTCCTGCCTGCCACGTTCCCATGCGAGCACGAGCCTGGGGCAATCCCCGTCGAAATACAGATCGAAGATGCGAATGGTGTCGTCGGCTCCCGGACCCGGAACGCGGCATTTCAACTTGAGGCGCTGGCCCACCTCGGTCATCGGGTCTCCGTTCCTCACTCAGACGGCTCGATACCGGTGTGTCGAGCGTTCGCTAAAGGTCGTGCGCCCTGGAAACGCAGCGGAAGCGGAACAGAGCTTCAGTTGCGGCCGCAGGCGACACGTCGGGCCGCGCGTCACGCCGCGATCGCGGCCGTTGGATCAGCGTACTCAAGGCAATCGCGGTCAACAGCTTGTCGATCTGGACCGGTTTGAGCAGGCATGCGGCGCCCAATCCGCGGGCACGGGCAGAGGTAGCGGCGCCCTTGTCCTCCGTGAGGAAGACCGCCGGGAAAAACGGGACCGTCCTGTCGGCCCGGACCCCGGCCAGAAAATCGAAGCCGCCCATCCCCTGCGTGTTGACGTCCAGGATCATGACGTCCGGAGCGGCCTCTAGGATGAGGACGCTCGCGTCTACCGCGTTGCCGGCCAGGCGGACATCATATCCCGCGCGCCACAGGTGGAGATTGAGCAGCTGCCGGAGATGCTCGTCGTCATGCACGACGAGAACGTCAACCGTGCCAGATCTCAGAACCACCTCCGACGGCGTGAGCGGTTTCCGCTTTTCGGCATACGCTAGCATCGAGAACCTCGCGCTGGTTTCTGAACGGGAAACGACCGGCTACAGCATGATCCGAACGTACCATCGCAGCCGGAGAATTGTCATGTCGCGTAGTCGCGAAAAATCTGTAGCTCGGTACTGACGGAATGTGGCGACCCGGACGATCTCACCCGTGTTTTCGTGCTTTGTCGGGGCCCAATTGCTTCGCCGCAAACTGTGCTAATACGGCGCCGGCGATCGCTCCAAGCGCGTCGATGAGCGCATCGCCGATCTCGTAGGGGTGGGCATGGCCGAAAACCTCGATACCTTCCTGCATGAAGCCAAAGCCGATGACTAGCAGCGCGATGATCGAGACGGGGATTTGCGCCAGCGCCCCTCTCCACGCAAAGGCAAGAACTGCGTATGAAATCAGGTGCGCGCTTGCATGATGCCTCGCCCCGATTGCTTCTCCCGCCGACGGCGTGACCCCGGCCCAAAGGAGCACAATCGTCAATGCGATGGCACAGGCGAGGAAGGTGTGTCTGGGGTATTTCATCGGTCCAGTTGCGCGAATTGCGACGCCAAGTCGCCGATTAACTACAAAATTTTCGCGGTCACGCTACTCCACAGTCAGGCGGGGCGATGCTACGTTGAGGCCGCAGTTCACCCCTGCCATACCGTTCCTCCACGGACAAGGGAAGAGGATGTCGGCAGAAAATCATGGCTGCAAAGTAAAGTGCCGCGTTTCAAGGCCGGGGAAGGAACCCGTCATGGCCACGTATGACCTGTACTTTGACGGCCGCCATCCCGTGCTGGTCCTCGCCCGGGAGCAGAGCGGAAAGCCGGCGCAATACGTTGACCTCGACCCCGCGAAGCTGCGGAGATTGTGGCCTCTCGAAAGCATGACTTATGTGTACGACGGGCTGGTCAGCTTTCCGTCGGGTTTCTTTTCCATGCCGCTTGCCGCGCAGGCCGCCAAAGCTGCCGCGTATGCGCAACTGGGCAAATCCGCAGGCGGCTAGCGGATCGCCTCGAGGTCCGCGGCCGAAAGCGACGCTACGAATTTCGAATTCGGCGGAGCTTTCGCTTCCGTCACGATGCGCCGGCTATCCAGCGAGCCCATGATCACGGTGATTCCCCTGCTGCGCGCGTTGGTGGAGCGGCTGCGCAGGTCGTTGAATCTGGCGCCGACCTGGCGGCCGTCGAGATCCCGGATGATGGCTCCGTCCTGCGTTCGCTCCTCATAACCCACCAGATCGCCACTTTCGTCGCGGATCGGCGTGAACAGCCTGACCTGGGCGGCGATCTCGCCGGTGCGCTGGTTGTGAAGCAATTGCTTGAAGCCGGCGACATTGCCCTCCGCGTCAGTGACGTTCTGCCTGCCGACGGACCCGTATTCATCGAGCGTCGCGCAGCCGCCGATCGCGAAACTCGCCGAAAGAACCAGAACTCTGGTCATCATGATTGCCGCCCTTTCACCAAGACCGCCGTTCCCCGAGCAGATCCTAGCGGCAACTGCAGCAGGCAGATATTCAAGGAATCATGATTTTGAGGTAGCTGGCCAACTACAGGCCCCGCAAACCGTTCAGGCGGCCTTCTTGGTTTTCGCCATGCCCTTCACGGTCTCGGACGCGGCGGCAACGTTCGCTTCCGCGATCTCGGCCGCCTGCTTGGCGGCCTTGTCGAGCAGGGAAACGAAGTTCTCGTTCCACTCCGCGACGCGGCGCTCGGCGGCCTTGGTCAGTTCGGTGCCGGTCTGCGTCGACACTTCGTACACGCTCTTGGAGTAGGCGATGGCCTTCTCGATGGC
>DATGGA010000008.1:0-96073 GCA_035308765.1 Burkholderiales bacterium | reverse complement strand
GGCCGCGGCGGAAGGCGGCCGCCGCGATCTCGGTGAAGTAACGGCGCCCCGTTTCCGTGCACGCGAGTGCGCTGCCCTGCTGGCCTTTCCAGCCGCTCGCCTCCAGCGCCAGGAACTCCTCGATCCAGCGCCTGACATTGTCTTGCGGCTGCATGACGACGTGTTTCAGTTGTCCGCGCTCGCCCATGCGCTTTTCCTTGCGGCGCAGCCGCCGCCGCAGGTCGCCCGAGATCGCCGAGGCAGGACCGCCGGCAGGCCCTTGCGCATCGCGCCACAGGCCGCGCGTATAGATGTCGGTGATCCAGTTCAGCAGGCCGAGATCGTTGGACAGGTCGATCAGCAGCTTCTGGAACGGACCGTCCCCCGAAATGCACCTCAACTCCATCAGCGAAGCGCGGGCGGCGCCGGACCGGAGCCAGTGAAAAACTCCGCTCATGCACTCGCTGGCGCAGTCCGCGCGCACCAGAGGCGTGCAGATGTAGCAATGGATGTGCTGCCACAGGCTGACTGCCGACACGTTCAGATTCTTGAAGCGGGAAATCATCTGCAAGGGAAACAGGCCCGCCAGCTTTTCCAGGGCGGCCGGATTGCGCTGATCGCGCATCAGCACCAGCGCAACGCTGATGTCCTTGCCCGCTCCGTATGCCTTCAGGGCGGGCAACAGCATCCAGTGCTCGTAGAACACGTTGGGCTCGAGCGCGTTGGCTGCCAGCTCTTCCCATGCCGGGACGAAACTCGACAGCGTCGGCAGGTCGCGCACCAAGATCACCGAGATCCTGTGCTGGGGCGGCGCCGAAGCCGAAGGGCGCGACTGGTCCGCCGGCACCGTCCAGGACGCATGCGCGGTCAATGTTGGATCCATGTCCCAGTCTGCAAGGACATACGCGGGCCAAGGCTAGCCGCCGAACAAGACGCAGGAAATCCGCGCACCCGCCGAATGCTGGGCCATTCGGCTTACCCGCCCAGGAACCGCAGCCACCACTCGCCGTCGAGGCGCGAAAGTTCGGCGCCGCCGCGTTCGATCGCCAGGACGATGTGGGCATGGCGCGAATGGACCAGGGTCCACGGGCCTTCGCGGCGCAGCCAGCAGTGGCGATCGGACAGTTCCTGCGCGCGGGCCGGGTCGAGGCGTCCGCGTACCGCGGTTGCGCCGTGCCTCCAGGCGTCAAAAAACAGCTGCTGCAGGACGCCGTCGAACGACCCGTGGCGCGCGATCACCTGCAGGACCTCGGCGATTTCCCCCTGTCTCGCATAGTAGAGAAACCATCCGGCAAGCTGCCGTTCGCGGTCGAATACGGCGCGGGCGCGGAAATCCCCGTGGCGGGTCTTGAGGGCTGCCTGGCCGAGCAGCCAGGAGAGAGCGGGTTCATCGTAGACCGGATGGAGCATGCTGCCGCGCAGGAACCTCGGCAGATTCAAGGATGTGGTGGCCGCGTCCAGTGCTTCGTCGAAGAAGCCGCCGTCTCTCTGCAGGAACCGGTTGGGGCGCAGGCGGGCAAGCAGCGCGTCCACCAGCGCGCCCGGCGCGCGCAGCGCGGCTGCGGCGCGGCCGATTCCCCCCAGTCCCTCGACGAGCGAAAAGGCGTACCGCGCGGGGCGCAGCAGCCGGATCCAGTGCAGGCTGTACAGCAGCGGTGCGCTGCCGCCCGCGCCAAGCCAAATGCGCCGCGCATCTTCGTTCGAACCGTCGGCGATGAACAGATCCTGCGGCCCGGAAAGCGCGGCTTGAACCAGGCGCAGCGCGATCAGGCTTTTGCGCTGATCCGGGTCCACCATGAAGAGGCAGCCCACGGCGGCCCGGATCCTGTCCCCCCGGAATTGCATCGGCCGCGGCACCACTCCCGCGAACCCGGTGGCACGGCCCTGCTCCTCGACTATCCAGGAGGGGAGTTCAGGGTCGAACCATGGATTGGAAAACAGCACGTCGTGCAGGTACCGCTCGCACGCAATCCGGGATTTCCACCGGTTGCCGGGGTAGACCCGCTCGAACAGCGCGACGACCGCAGGTATGTCGTTTTCGGTCAGCGCGCGAACGGCTGCCATGACGGGTCGCGCGCGGGGCTCTCCGGCGCGCCCAGCACCCTGGCGAGCCGCGCGAGGCTGCGAAGGTCGTCGAGCTCAATCGCATCGATGGAAATTCGAAGGCCGAATTCCTGCTCGATCTCCAGCAGCAGCTCCACCAGTTGCAGCGAGTCCAGCATGCCGGTCTCCAGCAGGTCGGTATCCGGCGACGGCACCTCGACGTGAAAACGCTCGAAGAACAGGACGCGGAGCCGCTCGATGACGGCGTTCTGATCGGACACGCTGTGGCTCCCGGTCAGCCCCGGGCCAGCGCCGACGCCGCCGCGGAAGCGGGCGCCGGCCGCGACTCGGTCTGCAGGAAGCCGCTCCTCAGGCGGGGACGGTCGACTTTGCCGTTGCCGTTTCTCGGCAGCGCGTCGTAGCGCATCCAGCGCGCCGGCAGCATGTAGCCCGGCAGCAGCCTGGCCAGACCTTCGCGCAGGGCCGCGGGGAACACGCCGCAATCCGGCGCCGGGACATAGGCGCAGCAGATCGTCCAGCCTTCGAAGCCCTCGGACTGGATCGCGACTACCGCGCTTTCATGCAGCCCGGGCAGGGCGTTGAGCGCGGTCTCGATCTCGCCCAGTTCGATGCGGTAGCCGCGGCTCTTGATCTGCGTGTTGTCGCGGCCGACGAAATGGAACAGTCCGTCGGCGCCGCGCCGCGCCAGGTCGCCGGTCCTGTAGACGCGGCCCCCCGGCCCGCCGACGGAGGGAAGGCGGAGGAACGCGCCGCGAGTTTTCTCCGGATCGCGCCAGTAGCCCGGGCTCAACCCGGCGCCGCGGATGAACAGGTCGCCGATTTCCCCGGCGGGAACGGGCCGCAACCGGGCATCGAGGACCATGAGTTCCTCGCCCGGGCAGGCGGTGCCGATCGGAACGGGCTCGCGCTCGTTGTCGGGGCAGCGCGGAACGGTGTAATAGCTGCTGGCGATGGTGGCCTCCGTCGGGCCGTACAGGTTGGTGAACCGCGCATGCGGCAGCCGGCGCATCCAGTAGATCAGGGTCGGCGTCGGGATCGCCTCGCCGCACCACAGCACCCGGCGCAGATCGGGAAAATCGTGCTGGCGCACGACGTCGAATTTCGCCATCAGGTTGAGTACCGAGGGGACCGAGAACCATTGAGTCAGCCGCGATTCGCGCATGAATTGCGCGAGCTTGTGCGGCAGCAGATTGAAATCAGGGGGGACCAGGTGAAGCTCGGCGCCCGCGCTCAGCGTTCCGTAGATGTCGAAGGTGGACAGGTCGAAATGCAGCGGCGGATGCTGCGATGCGCGATCGGACGGCGAAATCCCGAAGTGCGCCCGGGCCCAGCTGAGGAAATGCAGCACGCTGCGATGGGTGATCATTACCCCCTTCGGCGTCCCGGTGGAGCCCGAAGTGAACAGGATGTGCGCAGTATCGCTGCCGGCGTTGGCGGATTTCACCAGGGTTGCCGGGTAGTTGGCGACATCCGCGGCGGTGAACGCAGGCCGCAGATCCGCTTCGACCGGGGTATCCGGATCGAGCCAGCCGATCAGCGGACGCTCGCGGAGCGCGGCCGCCGCCAGCGTATCGCGCAGCAGCGGGCCGGTGGATCCTGCTGCGAGGATGCAGCGGCAGTCGCTCGCTTCGAGCATGCGCGCGAGGCGCGCCGCGGGCCCCGCCGGATCCAGCGGCACGTACATGGCGTCGGTCTTGAGCACGCTCAGCATTCCCACGATCGCCGCGGGCATCTTCGGCATGAGCAGCGCCACGCGGTCGCCGCGCCGGCATCCCGCGTCCAGGAGCAGGCGGCCCAGGCGGTTGCTTGCCCGCTCCAGCGAGCGATAGGTCATGCGCGTGTCCCCGAAGACCAGGGCCACGGCGTCCGGCTGCGCCAGGGCGCGCGCGGTGATCCCGTGTTGCAGCAGCTGGCTCATGCGGCCACGCGATGCGTGACGCGCTCGAAGACGGCGCCGATATGCCGCATTTCCTCCGGGCTCGCGGGAACGTCGAGGATGAAACTGCGGTAGCCGGCGCCGACATAGCGGGCCAGCAGGTCGGCGACGTCGGAATGGCTTCCCACCAGGTAGGGGCAAAACGTCTTGTAATTGCGGAAGGGGACGAGCCAGTAGGGGTTGCGCTCGCCCGGCCCGGCCTCTCCCAGATCGGAAAGCTGCTTGTGCCACGAGGAATCCGACACCTTCATTGCGAGCTGATGCGTCAACTGACCCTTGCGGTCCTCGGGAAATCGCGCATGCGCCACGGACCATGCTTCGCCCCGGCTCGGGCGCGCGATGATGCCGATGCGGATGCCGTGAGACGCGCCGGCGGCCGGCGCCACGCCGTCGTCGTATTCGGCCGGCGGCTTCGGATACTCGACCGGGACTGCGCCAAGGCGGCGTGCCGCGGCCATGCCCGCGTCAGAGGATCCGGAAATCATGATTCCGGGCAGGAGATCCCTCGGCAGCGGCGGCGTCAGCTTGAGATTGTGGACGCGGTAGTAGCGCCCTTCGAAGGTGACCGGCTCCGCGGACTGCAGCAGCTCCCGGATGATCGTGGTGTATTCCGCCAGCCGTTCGTAGCGCTCGTCGTGCGGCGTCCGGTCGTCCAGGGCCTCGAGGTCGTTCTTGAATCCGCCGGCGACCATGTTGAGGTACACGCGGCGACCGTGCAAAAACGCGAGCGAGGTGATCATCTTCGCCACGCTGTAGGGATGCATGTACGCGGGCTGGATCGCCACCAGCGGACACAAGCGCCTGGTGGCGCCGATGATCGCCTGCGATGCCAGCCACGCATCCACCTGTCCGTTGTCGGTGTAGACAAGGATGCCTTCGCAGCCCGCCTCCTCGCTCCAGCGCGCGATTTCCTCCACCTGGCGGCGGTAGGAATCGGCGCGGCCGAGGGCGGACGGCGGGCAGGTGGAGAAGATCTTCAGGCCGTGTCCGGCGTTCGTTTCATGCATGGCGAATCCCCGCAGTCTGGCTCACTTGACGGCACAAATTACGCGCTGGGAAAAGCGGGCCGCGCGTGCCCGCAGCGGCCGAATCTGGTCCGTTCGGCTCATGCATTCCGTGATGTAGCGGAGCCGCTACAAGCTGGCGCCGTATCGCCACTAATTTATCGAGCTGGCGCGATAGTGGACCGGGGCGCCGCGCACTATCATTCTTCGTGCGTTTGCCGCGCGCCGGATGGACCATTTGGGATCCGGCCTTGCTTCCAGGGGGTAGTCATGACCGACCTGCAATTCGCTCCGGAAATTCTGGACCGCAGAGCCATGCTGAGCGCGCTGCGCGCCTTCAAGAAAGGCGATTTTTCGGTGCGCATGCCAATGGATCTGATCGGGATCGACGGCGAGATCGCGCAGGCATTCAATGAGGTCGTCGAAACGAATGAAATGATCGCGGATGAATTCGCGCGTATCCGCGACGAGGTTGGCAAGGAAGGTCAGATCAACCAAAGAGTGAGGTTGCCCGCGGCGGTCGGCTCCTGGGCCGCAGGCATCGATTCCGTCAACGCTTTGATCGGCGACCTGGTGCGGCCGACCGCGGAGGTTGCCCGCGTCATCGAATCCGTCGCCAAAGGCGACCTCTTGCAACGCATGCTGCTGGAGATCGACGGTACGCCGCTGCGCGGCGAATTCCTCCGCATCGGCAAAATCGTGAACACGATGGTGGACCAGTTGAACGGCTTCACCTCGGAAGTGTCGCGGGTGGCGCGCGAGGTGGGCACCGAGGGCAAGCTGGGCGGCCAGGCGCAGGTGCCGGGCGTGGCGGGGACCTGGAAGGACCTCACCGACAACGTGAACGCGATGGCGGCGAACCTGACCGGTCAGGTGCGCAACATCGCGGATGTGACCACCGCGGTGGCCACAGGCGACCTGCCCAAGAAGATCACGGTGGACGTGAAGGGCGAGATCCTGGAGCTGAAGAGCACCATCAACACGATGGTGGACCAGTTGAACGGCTTCGCCTCGGAAGTGTCGCGGGTGGCGCGCGAGGTGGGCACGGACGGCAAGCTGGGCGGCCAGGCGCAGGTGCCGGGCGTGGCGGGGACCTGGAAGGACCTCACCGACAACGTCAACCTGATGGCGGCGAACCTCACCAACCAGGTGCGGGGAATCGTCCAGGTGGTGACATCGGTGGCCAGGGGCGATCTGAAGCGGAAGGTGGTGTTCGAGGCGAAAGGCGAGATCGCGGCCCTGGCCGATACCATCAACGGCATGATCGACACGCTGGCGACCTTCGGCGACCAGGTGACGAACGTGGCGCGCGAGGTGGGAATCGAGGGCAAGCTGGGCGGCCAGGCCAAGGTGCCCGGAGCGGCCGGACTGTGGCGCGACCTTACCGACAACGTCAACCAGCTTGCGGCCAACCTTACCGGCCAGGTCCGTGCAATCGCCGAAGTTGCGACCGCGGTGACCAAGGGCGACCTGACGCGGTCGATCATGGTCGAGGCGATGGGCGAGGTGGCGGCACTGAAGGACAACATCAACGAAATGATCCGCAACCTGAAGGACACGACGCTCAAGAACAATGAGCAGGACTGGCTGAAGACCAACCTGGCCAAATTCTCCCGCATGCTGCAGGGGCAAGGCGATCTGGTAGCCGTGTCGAAGCTCGTGCTGTCGGAACTCGCGCCGCTGGTCAACGCGCAGCAAGGCGTGCTCTACACGCAGTCCAGGCGCGGCACCGAGCCGCGCCTCGAGCTGCTGGCCAGCTACGCGTCCAGGCCGAACAAGCACCTGCCGAAGACGCTGCGCATCGGGGAGGGGCTGGTGGGGCAGTGCGCCTTCGAAAAGAAATCCATTCTGCTCGATGACGCGCCGCACGATTACGTCCGCATCAGTTCCGTCCTCGGCTCGGCCGCACCGCTGAACGTGATCATCCTGCCGGTGCTGTTCGAGGGCGAGGTTAAGGCGGTGCTGGAGCTGGCTTCGGTCAGGAAGTTCAATCAAACGCACCTGTCGTTCCTCGACCAGCTCACCGAGAGCATCGGGATCGTTTTCAACACGATAGAGGCGAACATGCGCACGGGCGATCTGCTGCAGCAGTCGCAGACGCTCACCAAGGAACTGCAGATCCAGCAGGAGGAACTCAAGCAGACCAACGACCGCCTGGAGCAGCAGGCCGAGAACCTGCAGAACTCCGAACGGCTGCTGAAGCAGCAGCAGGGAGAACTGCAGGGCGCCAACGACGAATTGCAGGACAAGGCCAAGGAACTGTCGATCCAGATGCGGCAGGTGGAGCTGAAGAACAAGGAAGTCGAGCTTGCCAAGGCCGCGCTCGAGGACAAGGCGGAACAGCTTGCCCTGAGCTCCCGCTACAAGTCCGAGTTCCTGGCCAACATGTCGCACGAGCTGCGCACGCCGCTGAACAGCCTGCTGATCCTCGCCAAGCTGCTGGCGGACAACGCCGGCAACCACCTGACGCCCAAGCAGATCGATTACGCGCAGACCATCTACGCCGCGGGCGCGGACCTGCTGTCGCTCATCAACGATATCCTCGACCTCGCGAAGATCGAATCCGGGACGGTCACGCTGGATATCGGCCCGCTGCACCTGTCGGAGCTGCGCGACTACGTCGAGCGTACGTTCAGGCAGGGGGCGCTGGACAAGCATCTGGCGTTCGACATCGAGGTCGAGCCCGGCCTGCCGGCGGTGATCCACACGGACGAGAAGCGGCTGCAGCAGATCCTGAAGAACCTGCTGTCCAATGCCTTCAAGTTCACCGAGAAAGGCAAGGTCGCGTTGCGCATTTTCCGCGCCAAGACGGGGTGGACCAGCGGCAGCCTGCAGCTCGAGCCCTCGGACAGGGTAGTGGCGTTCTCGGTGACAGACACCGGCATCGGCATCCCGGAAAACAAGCAGAAGGTCATTTTCGAGGCCTTCCAGCAGGCCGACGGCACCACGAGCCGGCAGTTCGGCGGCACCGGGCTCGGATTGTCGATCAGCCGGGAACTCACCCGGCTGCTCGGCGGCGACATCAGGGTCGAAAGCGTTCCCGGCCAGGGCAGCATCTTCGTGCTCTATCTGCGGATCCCCAGCCAGCCTGCGGAACCGGAAACCGAACACGCCGCCACCGTCGTCGCCGAGCCGCGGCTCGTCGCCCCCAGCCTGAGGCACGCGAAGGCGCCCGAGGCTCCGCGCACCGAGTTGACATTGCGTCCGCGCACCCAGCTCAAAGACGACCGCGATAACATTCATCCGGGAGACCGCACGCTGCTGATCGTGGAGGACGACGCGCGTTTCGCGCTCCTGCTGCTCGACGTGGCGCGCGAGAGCGGATTCAAGGGCATCGTGGCGCTCGACGGAAGCACGGCGCTGGCGCTGGCGAAGGAGCTGCAGCCCGACGCGATCACGCTGGACCTGAAGCTGCCGGACGTGGACGGCTGGGTGGTCCTGGACCTTCTCAAGCACGGCGCGGAGACGCGCCACATCCCGGTAAACGTGATCTCCGTGGACGACGAGGCGCGCGACTGCCTGCACATGGGCGCGATCGGGATCGTGCAAAAGCCGGCGGCGCGGGAAACACTGCACGAGGCGCTGGCGAAAACGCGCCAGCTCGTCGAGCGCGACGTCAAGGCGCTGCTGGTCGCGGACGGCGACGACGCGCGGCGCGCGCGTCTCATCGAAGCCCTGAGCGGCGAGGCCGTGCAAATCACCTCGGCGAGCGCCGGCAAGCAGGCGCTCGAGGACCTGCGCAACCACCGATTCGACTGCGTGGTGCTCGGTCCGCGGCTCAAGGACATGACGGCGATCGCCCTGCTGAAGACGGTCGCCGAGTCCGGGAGCGTGGCGGAAATGCCGTTCGTGATCTACGAGCCCGGGAGCCTGGCCGGCGCCGAGCAGGACAACCTGCGCAGGCTGGCGGAGATCGTGATCCTGAAAAAGGCGCCGACGCCCGAGGCGGTGCTGGAGGAAACGACCCTGTTCCTGCACCAGGCGATCGGCAGCCTGCCTGCCGACAAGCGCAGGATCATCGAGTCGCGGCAGGCGGATCCCCAGCTGGCGGGGCGCAAGGTCCTGATCGTGGACGACGACGTCAGGAACATCTTCGCTCTGACCGGCGCGCTGGAGCAGTGCGGCATGACGGTATTCAACGCGGACAACGGCAAGGAAGGCATCGAGATACTCAAGAGCACGCCCGGGATCAACATCGTCCTCATGGACATCATGATGCCCGAGCTCGACGGCTACGACACGATCCGCATCATCCGCGGCCAGGAGCAGTTCAGGGACCTGCCGATCATCGCGGTCACGGCGAAGGCGATGAAGGAGGACCGGGAGAAATGCATCGATGCCGGCGCCTCGGACTACATCGCCAAGCCGGTGAACGTCGAGCAGCTGGGCTCGCTGATGCGGATCTGGCTGAACCAGTAGCGACTCGATGACCCAGCCTGCGGCCTCGTCGAAGGCGAACATCCTCGTCGTCGACGACGAGGCCAACAGCCTCATGGCCGTGCAGCAGTTGCTGAGCGGGCCGGACCGGAACGTGGTGGCCGTGTCTTCGGGCCAGGACGCGCTGCGGAGGATCCTGAAAACCGACTTCGCGCTGATCCTGATGGACGTGCGCATGCCGGAGATGGACGGGTTCGAGACGGCGACGCTGATCCGCAAGGTGCGCCGCTCGCACCATACGCCGATCATCTTTCTCACCGCCGCGGACGAGAACGGCGGCTTGATGCTGCGCGGTTACGAGGTCGGGGCGGTCGACTACATCCGCAAGCCGGTGGATCCCGAAGTGCTGAAATCGAAGGTCTCGGTGTTCGTCGAACTGAACAGCCAGAACGCCGATCTGGCAACGCAGGTCGTGCAGTACCGCACTGCGGAGCGCGAGCTCTCGCGGGCCAAGGAGGATTTGGAAGTCAAGATCCGGGAACGCACCGCGAGCCTGATTGCCGCGAACGACCGCTTGCGCAAGGAGATTGAAATGCGCGAGCGCGCCGAGGCCGAGCTGCTCAAGGCCAAGGACGCGGCCGAAACGGCGAGCCAGGCGAAGACCGAGTTCCTCGCCAACATGAGCCATGAGATCCGCACCCCGATGAACGCAATCCTGGGGATCACCGATCTCACGCTGCAGACCGATCTGACCCCCGAGCAGCGCGAATACCTTGGGCTGGTGAAGGCGTCGAGCGAATCGCTGCGCGTGATCGTCAACGGGATCCTGGATTTCTCCAAGATCGAGGCCGGGCGGCTCGACGTCGAGACCGTCCCGTTCTCCCTGCGCGAGAGCATCGGAGACGCCGTGAAGACGCTCGCGTTCGAGGCCCGCAACAAGGGCCTGGAGCTGGAGTGGGAAATCGCGCCCGGGACGCCGGACGCGCTGCTCGGCGACCCGGTCAGGGTGCGCCAGATCGTTTTCAACCTCGTGGGCAATGCCATCAAGTTCACGGAGAAGGGAAGCGTCGCGGTGCGCGTCAGGCCCGCATCCATGGAAAACGGCGATGTCATCTGCCATTTCGCGGTGAGCGACACGGGAATCGGGATTCCGGCGGAAAAGCAGGCGGCCATCTTCGCGCCTTTCCAGCAGGCCGACAATTCGACCACGCGGGTTTACGGCGGCACCGGCCTCGGCCTGACGATCTCGGCGCACCTCGTGGAAATGATGCGCGGCAGAATCTGGCTGGAAAGCAAGCCGGGGGAAGGCAGCACCTTTCATTTCACGGTGCGCCTCGGGCTGCCGCAGGGAAACCGGGCGCTCAAGGCCGCGGCCGAATTCGCACGGGCCGGCGCTGCGGCGACAGTGCTGAAAGGGCCCGGCGGGCAGGAACTTGAAGTGCTGCTGGTGGAAGACAACGCCGTGAACCGGAAACTCGCCCAGGTCACGCTCGAGAAGGAAGGGCACAAGGTACTGGCGGTCGACAACGGGGTCGACGGGCTGGAAGCGCTCAAGCGCGGCCGCTTCGATCTCGTGCTGATGGACGTGCAGATGCCCCGCATGGACGGCATCGAGACCACCCGCGCGATTCGCGAGGCGGAAAAGCGCAACGGCGGGCACGTCCCGGTCATCGCATTGACCGCGCACGCCATGCCGGCCGATCGCGAGCGCTGCCTGCAGGCAGGAATGGACGGCTACCTGGTCAAGCCGATCCTGCCGGCCAATCTCCTCGAGGCCATCGAAAAGCTGCGCATCGCCGTCTCCGGCCAGCCGCCGCCCGCCCCCGAACCACCGGACGCGCTGGACCGGTCCGCGTTGCTGGACCGGGTTGACGGCGATGTGCAGCTGCTGGGCGAGATTACGGAGCTCTTCATGGGCGAGTCCGGGAAATTGATGGCGGGCATACGGGACGCCATCCGAACGGGAGACGCGGAGGGCTTCGCGCGCGGCGTTCATACCATGCGCGGAATGCTGCGCAGCCTCTCCGGCAACGCAGCCGAGGAACTCGCGGGGCTGCTGCAGGCGCTGGATCCGCAAAAAGAGCGGCAGCGGGCTGAAGCGGCCTGCGATCTGCTCGATCAGGCGGTCAGCGGCCTCAAGGCCAGGCTCAGCAGCCTCGCCGAAGAGGCGGAGTCTTCCGGCGCGGCTTGGCTGGCGCGGCCCGTTTCGCGCGAGCATCGCGCGGCGGATTGGCAGTCCTGATGCAGAGCACGCGCGCCGCGCTGAGCAGGATAACGTTCAAGGGCGACCATATCAGGGCCGAACTTTTCGACCGGCAGACCGCGCTCGAGACGCGGGAATTCCTGCAAGCCGTGACCGCCGCCGCAGAACAGCACCGCTGCGGCCGGGTTTTGATTTCGGTGAGGGACTCCAAGCCGCTGTTCAAGGTCGAAGAATACGGAATTTCCGCCTACTTCAAGGCGCTTGCCGGCAACCGGGCCTACCGGGTGGCGCTGCTGAGCGATTCAGGGGAGATCCGCGTTTCGCACGAGTACATCGTGCTGCTGGCGAATCAGTACGGAGCGCAGGTCCGGAGCTTCATGAGCGAGCCCGACGCGGTGAAATGGCTCGTCGAAGAATGATCCAGGCGCGAACGCCTGCGCCGCCGCATAGTCCATTCGACCTACCCGGCAGCATGCGATTTGTCGCATCGGGTCTGATATTCAGTGGACTTGGCCATGCTCTACAAGATCACGATCGAACGGGGCTATCTCAAGGCGGATCTGTTCAACCGGGAAACGGTGAAGGAAACGCAGGAATTCTTTGACATTGTCGTGGATTCTGCGCTGCAGCATCGGTGCTCGCGGATCCTGATGTCGGTGCATGCCTCCAGCCCGCTGTTCGCGGTGGAGCGTTCGGGCTTTCTCGCGCGCTTCAAGAGTCTCAGCGGCGATCCGTCGCACAAGATCGCGCTGGTCGGGGATACGGAGGAACTGGGATTTTCCCACCAGTACATCGAGGCCCTGGGACGGCAGCAGGGCATGAACGTGCGCAATTTCCGCGACGAGCGTTCGGGGGTTGCCTGGTTCACTGCCGATTCGGTGCTGGCCGGGGCATGAGCGGCAAATGGCGACTGTCCTGATCGTCGACGCGGTCCAGGCCGACCGCCGCTTTGTGGCGTCGCTGCTGCGGAATCACGGGCACCGTGTACTTGAAGCATCGGACGACGGGGATGCGATCGAACTGTTGCGATCGGAGCAGCCGGACCTGATGCTCATCGACATCCTGGCGCCGGGAATGGACGGTTGCCAGTTCGTTCTCAAGGTGCGTTCGGATCCCGGAGTGGTCCAGCCGCGGCTGCTGCTGAGGACGATCGCCAGCAGTGAAGCCGAAGCGCGCGCGCTGGCGCACGCTTTTGGCGCCGCATTCGCGCTCAAGCCCACCAATCCCGAAATGCTGATCGCCGTCGTCAATTCCGTGCTGTCCGAGGCGCCGCCCCAGCCCGGCGGCCAGAACCCGGAAATGAGCTCGATGGGGCTGCTGCTGCAGCCAGTCATCAAGCTGGTGCGGCGCGTGGCTGAGCGCAACGCGCAGCTAGAGGTGGCGCGAACCGCACTCGATCTGGAAATCAAGAAGCGGATCTGGGCGGAACAGGAGCTGATGCAGGCAAACCGGCTGCTGCGGGACCAGGCCATGCGTGACGTCGTTACCGGTCTGCACAACCGGCGATACCTCGAGGAATCCCTTCCGCGCGAGGAAGCGCGTGCCAGGCGCACCGGGCAGCCGTTTGCAGTCATGATGGTCGACGTCGATCATTTCAAGACTTTCAACGACACCCTTGGACATGCGGCCGGGGACACCGTGCTGCGCGGCGTCGGCCAGTGCATCGCATCGCTCGCGCGCGGCGAGGACATCACCGTGCGTTACGGCGGAGACGAATTTGCCCTGGTGATACAGGCGACACAACAGATCGTCTGGCAGCGCGCCGAAGCGCTCCGGCAGAGCGTGCGCAAACTGGAGGTCGGGCGCAACGGCCAGCAATTCGGGCCGGTCACCCTGTCCGTCGGGATCGCCCTGTTTCCCGACCAGGGGGAGAGCGGGCATGCGGTCCTGCATGCGGCCGACGCCGCGCTGATCCGGTCCAAACAGGAAGGGCGCAACAGGGTGATCATGGGCGAAACCGTCAGCGCTTGATGACGCGACGCCGCCCGGGAGCCGGATCCGGTCAGGAATTTCGATGACAGTCGTAGTCACCGGAGGACTGGGTTTCATCGGCGCGCATACCTGCGTCGAACTTGCCCGGGAGGGCATCCGGCTAGTCATCGTCGACAACCTTTCGAACGCCAAACAGTCGGTGCTCGACCGGATTCGCGAGCTCGCACCTGGCGCGAGCATCGACTTCGTGCGCGCCGACATCCGCGATGCGGGTGCGCTCGACCGCGTTTTTGCCGCCGGCGACGTCCGGGCCGTGGTGCATTTCGCCGGACTCAAGGCGGTTGGAGAATCCGTTTCGCGCCCGCTCGGGTACTACGACAACAACGTTTGCGGGACGGTGACTCTGCTGCTCGCGATGGCGCGCCACGGCGTCGACCGCCTGGTGTTCAGTTCCTCGGCCACGGTATACGGCGAGCCGGAGCGGTTGCCGCTTGGCGAGGACCACCGGCTTCGGGCAACCAGCCCGTACGGGCGCACCAAGCACATGATCGAGCAGATTGTCGCCGACCACGCCGCGGCCCGCGCCTCTTTTCTGTACGCGACGTTGCGATATTTCAACCCGATCGGCGCACACGTTTCGGGGCGCATTGGCGAGGATCCTCGCGGCGTTCCGAACAACCTCTTTCCCTATGTCACCCAAGTTGCTGTCGGCCGTCTGCCGAAGCTGCGTGTTTTCGGCGGCGACTACTCCACCCGGGACGGAACCGGAGTGCGCGACTACATCCACGTCGTCGACCTTGCAACCGGCCACCTGGCGGCATTGCGCTATCTGCACGGCAAGAGGCGCTCGATCACGGTCAACCTCGGCACCGGGCGGGGCTACTCAGTGCTCGAAGTGGTACGTGCATTCGAAAAGGTCACCGGCAGGACAGTGCCTTACGAAATCGTGGCGCGACGCGCAGGCGATTCCGCTGAATCGTACGCAGACAACTCGCTTGCTGCAACAGCACTGGGCTGGAAAGCGAAGTTCGGCATTGACGAAATGTGCCGCGACGCATGGCGCTGGCAGGCCGAGAATCCCACTGGATATCCGGACTATTGCAGTGCCTCCGTCCCTTTGACAGAACTCCCCGCCCTCCATACCGCAGCACGGAAATCTGCCGCCGCTCCGGTATCAACTGATCTTCTATAGGACGTATTGTCCAGTTTGAATCAGCTGACATCTGCGCGACAAGTCAGTGCAATCCGACGTCCTGTTAGTCCCCTGTTCCGCTCCTGATTATTTCCCGACCGACCGCGCCATTTCACTGACAATTTTGCGACCTCGATGAGATCGTTTCCGGTCGCCTTTAGCAATTGGTTGTCAGGTTCTTCCGCTTTGGCCTCGGATGCTCAAACGCCGATTGCGGGCGGACCGCCTTTCGGCTAGTTTCTGGGGAGGGGACGGAAGCTGAGATGGGATCGACAAGAGAGACTACAGTGCTTTTTGCCCGCGTCATTGGCACTGCCGACCTTTACGCGGCTGCTGGCGACGCTGCGGCACACGACGCGATCACGCGCCGTCTCGCGCGGCTGCGGCAGGCCGCCGAGGCCGGTGGCGGGCGGGTCATGAAGGCGCCGGGCGACAAACTGATGGTGCTGATCTCGGCGCCGGACGCGGCGGCCGATATCGCGGTGGCCATGCATACCGCCATGGATGAGTTCCCCGCAGTGACGGGCAAGACGCTCGCCGCAGGCATTGGCTTTCACCACGGCCCGGTGATGCAGAAAGGGGACGAGGTCTTCGGCGACACCGTGAACCTCCCCGCGCAGCTGGTCGAGCGGGCGGCCAGTGGTCAGATCATCACCACCGAGGAGACCGGAGCGCTGCTCGGCGGGCTGTACCGGGCCTGGATGCGCCACCTCTACTCGATTCAGCTCAAGGGCAGGTCGCAGGAGATCGGCATCTGCGAGTTGGTGTGGCGCGCGGATAACAGCGCCACGCTCTTTGCGCGCAAGCGCGCGGCGCAAAGGACCGCCCCGATGGTACTCAAGCTGAAGTACCGCGACCAGAAGGTGAAGCTGCGCCGCGGGAAGGAATCGATGACCATCGGGCGTGGCGAAGACTGTAGCATGGTGGTCGCCGACACCGAAGCCTCGCGCCTGCACTGCTCCATCGAGCGGCGCCAAGACAAGTTCGTGCTCGTCGACCAGAGCACCAACGGCACCTACGTGACCGTCGAGGGCACCGCCGACATGCTGGTGCAGCGCGAGGAGTTCGTGCTGCGCAAGCAGGGCTGGATCACGCTCGGTCGGTCGCGCGCCGCCACCACCGAGGTGATCGAGTTCTCGTTCGAGCAATGATGAGGTTCTCGTGTCAGTTAGGCGTACTGACAATGGTGTGGTAGCGAACAGACGGCTCCCGCGCCGATACGCATGCTGCGTAGCATGGCGGACAGTCGTCAGGATTCAGGGCGTGCAACCACGCACGGTGCGCTCGATGGCAAGGCAGAGGCGGCGGCATTGTTGGCGCTCGGCGCGGTCGTTGCATTGACCTGCGCGTCGGCAATCGGTGCGATCGCGACGCTGATCGTCATTTCCTTGGACCGGCCGGCGTCTGACAGACCAATGATTCTTGCAAGCGGCGTGACGACGGTCGTTGGTCCATTCAAAGCTCGGACTGTCAACCGGCCGATGCAGGCGCCGCTGAACGGCGATTGCGTAGTAGTGGCGTCGAAGGCGGGGATGACCTACTGCCCGCGCAATAAATTCAGCGAGGCGAACGAGCCGCCGCGCAATGGCCCTTCGGGCATGATCCAGGCGCGGGCTGAAAAGTCGGGCCGGTGAAATTGAAAAGGCCGTCTCGCGACGGCCTTCCCTATGCTGCCTTCCAGATGCTTACGGGTTTACCACCGTATTGGCGTCGAGGGTAACGGTGGTCTGCGACAGGAATCTTGAGTTCGCCGTTGCGCCGGTATTCACGGTGATCGCCTTCGTGGCCATCAAGACGCCCTCGAAATGTGACGTCGTTCCCATGGCCACGCCGGTGGGGCCGCCGTCCTGCCAAAAGATGTTCTTGGCCTGCGCGCCACCCAGGAGATGCACGTTCGTTGCGCTCGCCATGGTGATATTTCCCGCTATCTCGAAGATCCAGACATCGTTCGGGCCGCCCGCGAGAAAGACATCCGACAGGATGGTGACGCCCGTGCTCCATTTGTAGACGGCGGGAGGGAGGGTCATACCGCCAATCGCCCCAGCGCCCAATTCCGAGTAATCGGGCGCCCGCCCGGAGGCGTCAGCGTACGCAGTCCCCAAGTCGAGCACAGCGTTGTCTACCAGGGTCTTGTTGGACGCGGGCGGGTTCCCCGCAAAACAGACTTGGGAACCACTACCTACATAAGCCGCATCGACACCGAATATCGTGCCGGTTATTTCAGTGCAGAACACGTTGTTCATTGCGGCGGCGGTGATCGGGCTCGCGCCGATGTTCCCGGTGATGTGCGTCAGATGGCTGCCGGTGTTCGTGATCCCTGTTTCCGTCAGGATCGTGAAGTTGTTGGTCAATATGGACAGCAGATTGACCGGTGCCGGGCCTACGCCCGCGCCGCCTACACCATGGCCTGCGCCAGGTGCTACGGTCAGGGTCCGGCCAGCGGCCGCGGCCGCCGCAGCGGCTGAGCCCGCGCCAGCAGCTGTGCTACTGCTGCCTCCGCCGCCACCACCACCGCAGGCAGCCACAAAAGCGGCCAGTAGAAATGCCACAGACCACATCAGTGGTTTGAAAGAGCTTCCGAATCTGTTCATGCGCTTCTCCTGATCACGGGATTTCACTTCGCAATGGTGACTATCTCCCTTCCCGGCATGACGATCTGTGCGCTTTCGAACATAACCCGGAAAGAAAAGAGGCCGTCTCGCGACGGCCTTCTTGCCCTGCTTTGACCGCGACTATTTCATGCCTTACTGAGGCACGGTGACGGTGGCGAACGTATCCACCGTAACCCCGGCAGCGTGCGAGAACATCCTGCCCGTCACCGTTGTCGGCGCCAGGGCGGTGCCGCCAAGTACTGTCACGGCCGCGCCGTTGGCGATAACAGTGCCGTTGAAAGTGGAGCTCACGCCGAGCGTCGCTGCGGAGCCGGCGATCCACCATACGTTCTCGGCCTTCGCACCATTGGCCAGAATTACCGTGCTGTTGGTTGCAGTCGTGATCGCAGTGTTCGACTGGAAGATGAACACGGCGTCCGGGTTGCCTCCGGCGTCAAGGGTCATGCTGCCGCTGAGCCCAATAGCTGTTGCGGTGCGATAGAGTCCCGGTCCATAGATCGGGCCTGGGGTGCCGGGGCTGAAGCCGGCGCCGCAGGCTCCCTGCGCGGCGGATAGATCCCCCGTAATCGCGCAAGCGTTGGTTGCCCGGGTCGAAGCGTCGGTGTACGCGGAATTGAAGTCGGTTTGCGCCTGGATTGCTGCGGCGTCACCATTGTGTATGACGCCCCCGATGATCGATACCCCGACGACACAGCCGTTGCACGCACCGGCGGGATTCAACCCGACATCGCCATGGACCACGGCAGTTCCATTCAGGTTGACCGCTGCAGCGCTGGCGAAGACGCCGTAGGTGCTGGCGGTCCCGATGTCCGGTGACGACTGACCGGTGGACAAGGCCGCACTGGTCGTAAAGCTCCATGCGACGGTACTGGGCATTGCAGTATGCGCGGGAAGGGCGGACATGGCGGCGGTGGTCACCGTCGCGGTATAGCTCGTGTTCGGTAGGAGAGCCGCCGCCGTCGGCGTGAAGGTCGCCACCGTGCTCGAGGCATTCATCGTGACGGTACCGGGTACATTGGTCCCGGCTGCTGTCTGCTTGAGGGTGAATGTCGCCGCCGGCGAGATGATCGTTGCCGGATCCATCGCCTGGGTGAAGGTTGCGGTTACCAAGGTTCCGGTCACAGTGACTCCGGGGCCATCGGTGCTGGTCGGTACGTTAATAGCGCCGTTACTTGGCCTCGAGGAACCCACCGTGGGATTGGTGGCTGCGGCGCCTGTAGTTCCTGCTGCGCCCGGGAGAACAGCGCCACCAGCACCAGCACCAGCGGCGGTAGTACCGCCCCCGCCTCCACCACCACCGCATCCGGCCACGAAAGCTACCAGCAAGAGTGCTGCAAACCATGTCAGTGGCTTGCAAAAGTTTCCGGATCTGTTCATGTGTTTCTCCTGATCATGGGATTTCATTTCGCAACGACGACTATCTCGCTCCGTCGCAGGAAGTTCTGTGCGTTCGCACACATAGTCGGCGAAGTTGGCCCCGCCTAAGTGCGCCAGCGAACATAGGGCGGACAATGTCCCGTGGCCGGCCGCATTCCGGCGCCGTTTTTAATTGAGCTGCAACTCGAAATGTCCTTCGCTACGCTCGACCGCGATCAGGCGCAGCAGCGGTGCGAGCTGTTGCTGGTACTGCGGGGGAATCTGAGCCGTGGCCAGGAACACGGGGCTTCCGCCGCGTGTCCACGATCCCTTGCCGTCGAGCTGAATCGGTCCCTCGATGGTGCGCAGCAAGGCGTGGACCGTCATTCCTTCTCCATCCAGGCGCGCTTCATAATCGCCCAGCGGCGACACCGGCGTCAGGGCCGACCCGGCGTCACGCCAGCGCAGCGTAGCCGCCCCCACCACTCCGTAGCGCGCAACGGACAGGTTCGCTATATGGATCAGCAAGTCGCCGGTCAGGCCGAGCGGCGCAAGCCTGGGCACGCCGAGTCCGAGCGCCGCGACGGGCATGCTGATGTCCGCGTCGGCGACTTCGATTCGCGACCATGAAATCGTCGTCGAAAAGGGCCGGAGATCCGTGCCCAGTTCAACCTCGTAGGCAAGTTGCGCGCTGCGCAGTTCTGTCGGCCGGAGACGCCACGCCAGGCGCGTCGCTAGTCCGATACCTCCGCTCGCGTCGCGGACCTCCAGCTGGCCGCTGCCCGACCACAACGTTCCCTGCGCCTCTGCGAGGCGCAACCGTCCACCGCTTGCGTCTTGCAGCCTGGCGTCGGCCAGCGTCGCCGGCGCGGTGGCTATGAGTGCCGCCGCGTACGCGCCTACACCGACCGCGCCCCATCCGGCTGTACGGCTATGGTTTGGCACGGCTGAATGTGGCGGTCACGCTCACCAGGCCCGGCGCCGACAAGGCTTCGATCCTGCACGAGTCAAGGCGGACTTGCTGCGCCTGCAGGCTGGCGACCCAGGTCTGCCATTCGGCATACGGCAAGGCGCCGAAGACAACCGTCACCTGGTTTGCGTCCGTTGCCTCGATTTGTGTCAGCGCGCGCGACAGTCCAGCGTCGCCGGCACGGGTTTGCACCAGGGTGCGCAGATCGGTCGGCGAAGCCGATGCCGCGGGTCCGGCGCGCAGCCGGCCATACTCGAGCGCCTGCTGGTCGAGGCGCGCGGCCTGCGCCCGCAGCGTCATGACGCTCGTGCGCAGTTGTACGCGCGCCCGCCAAGCTGCCTGAACGAGCCACACGTACAGGGCAGACCCCAGCACCACGGCGAGTACTAGGATCACAGCCCTGTGCCGTGGCGCGCGCGATTCCCACGCCTTTCGCATTTGTTCTCTCATGAAGTCCTTACGGTCAGGACAACGGTCGCGTTTGCGGCGCGCGTCGGTGTTGACGATGATGCTGGCGGCACGTCGACACTTAGACCCGACCGGAGCAGGCTGGCCACGATGCGGTGCACGCCCGCTTCGTCGACGGCGGACAACTCGAGCGTCATGCGGCCGCCTTCATAGGATACGGCGCGTATCGCGCCGTGCGGAAGCGCGCCCGTCGCAGCCGCCACTCGCCCGATCATCGGCAGAAAGTCGCCACCGTCGGGTTGCCCCGCCGCGTGACGCGCTTCGGCAAGCTTGCGGCGCATCTGCAGCGCCGGGTCAACGACGGCGACCGCGTCGGGGAAGGTGCTGCGAAACCGTGCCGCCATGTCCTGGCGCAACATCCGCTGCTCGCGGGCAAGCAGGGTCCAATCCGCGACCAGGGCAACCGCTTCGATCCCGAGCGCGGCGCATGCAATCCATGCCGCGGGCCGCAGGCGCACCGGGACTTCCGGCGCCATGCGCCAGCGCCGCCTCTGCCGCGCCAGGCTGACGCCTGCCTGCTGCGAGGCTGTCCGCCAATCCCATGATCCAGCGAGATGCAAGGCGACCCCGAGTTCGCGGTGCCAGGCGTCGAGATCGGGAGCGGCAGCTGCCGCGGCATAGACGGCAATCGATGCGGGTTTTTCGCCGCGCGCTTGCGCTTCAGCCAACTTCAGACGCAGCGACAGCGGCGGCAATTTCCGATCGCCGCAATCGGTGGCCGCGCCTTCGAGCTTCCCGGTACGCACGATTCCCTCCCGGCCGTCCCAGGCAAGGCTCCACTCACCCACGGTCCAGGGCAGCAACAGCGTCTCGCAGTGGACTTCCGGGTCGGCGATCCCGGCAGCTTCGAGAGCACCGAGCCACCGCTTGAGGCCCTCTTTGTCCATTACCGCCAGCACATCTTCATCCCCCGCCGAGCCGAGCCAGCTCGCCTGGCCGGCGTCCGGTTCGCCCACGGTCTTCTCCTCGATCGCATAAGCAAGCACCGACCCGGGTTGACGCCTGGCCGCATGTGGCAGCCGCGCGCGCGTGATCAGCACCTGCGAGGCGGGAATCATCAACTGGACGCGCCCGGCGCGCCGCGGCACCTGCGCGAGCGGTCCCTCTCCGGTAAGCGCTTCGCTGGTGGCACCGATCAGCGCCCATTGACAATGCGCCGGCGCCTCGGAAAGCGAACCGCGGATTCGCAGCAGGTTCACGGATACTTCCGCCAGACGATGGCGGGCCAGCCCGCGTTGCCGCGCGCGAGCAGCGCCGAACCGCGCGCCTGCGCTCCGCCAATGGTGGCCCGCATGGATGCGAGGAAATAGTCGCTGCTCACCGAGACATCTTCGGTCGGGATGGTGAATCCGGCGGGCAGCCGGTTGAAGAAGTCGGAGAAATCGCGAAAGTAAGCACGCCCGCGCCGAGCGACGATCGCGCGTGCGTCGTCGAGGGTCAGGCCGTCGATGACCGCGGACAGGACTTCAGGCGGCGCCGTATTCGCGTTGATCGCGGTAAAGCGGGGCAGCGCCGTGACGAACGGGCGCAGGCGCACGCGAACGCCGTCGTCGAAGCCGCGCACCAGCGCGAGTTCGGCGATGTCGGTCAACGGGCGGTTGGCGGTGAGATAGGGCGGCTGCAGCGAGAGGTAGTACCCGTCTTCGGCGCCGTCCTGCGACTGCGGATCGCTGTCGGCGTCGATCCAGTCGGCGAGCGCGGCGGCGAGCGCGGGCGGCAACGCCAGGACCGACAGCAGGCGCCGGAAGTGCGCCTGCTGCGCGGGGTCGATCCTGCCGCCTCTCGCCAGATTGTTGAGATTGAACTTTCCCTGTTCGTCCTCGATGCGGCCGGCGACAGTGCCGTTCTCCACCGGAACCGGCGGCAGTTGCAGCGCCCACGGTTCGCCCAGGTGATCGATGTTGCTGGTGCGGCGATCGTCGCTCAGCAGGGCGCAGGCCCAGTTCAGCCCGGCCTGCACGAGGAGCTGCGCCTGAGCGTGGCCCGCCGTCAATTCGACCTGCCGCGACCAGGTGCTCTGCGACACCATCATGGCGGTCGCGGCCAGCGCGGCCAGCGCGACTACGCTCATGGCAAGCACGATGGCCACGCCGCGTTGCGGCGTCCTGAAAACGCGTTGCGGCGTCCTGAAAACACGTAGCGGCGTCCTCCTCACGAGTCGAGCGCAAACACGCGCACGATTTCCTCGCCCGAGGCGCGCACGATGCGCAGCCGCACGGCCCGGGGAATGGCGGGGTCATTCGGCGAAGCCGGCCACGCGTCCATCCAGACCAGCGCGGCGTTCAGGTACTGGATGTCGAACTTCGCCACCCCGCGCAGCACCGGATAGCGCGCGGGAAGCGCGTTGGCCGCGACCTCAAGGCCAGGCCACAGCCAAAGTTCGATCTCCTGCTTCTCGTTCAGCCCGTAAGCAACCCGCCGCGGCGCATCCACGCCCTCGGCGGATGCAAAACGGCTGAATTCGAGGAGCGGGCCGGGCGCCGCGTCGGCCCTGCCAATCCATGCCGGTGCGCTGCCCGATGCGGTACGTATCGGCCGGGGCGCCGCCAGCCGCACGTCTTGTTCGAAGCGGGCGCAGAAGGTCGCCACTCGCTGCCAGCCGGCAGTCTCCTGGCTCACATGCGTGCGAGCATCGAGGACCGCGCCCAGGCCCCGGTACGACATCATCGCCAGCAGCGCCAGGATGAGTAATGAGGTGAGCAGCTCGATCAGGGTGAATCCGCGAGCAGCGGTACCGCGTCCGCGGGCGGATTTCATCTCGGCTGCCCCGGCGGGTTCACCACGAACCCGCTCAGATGCGCGAGCGAGTCCGATTCTTCGGCGGAGGCGAACACGAAGACGTCGACCCGGCGGAACGCGGCGTTCGGCGTCGCGATGACTTCCTCGCGCCAGGCGAACTCGATGCCGCCTTCGCGTTCCTGGCCCCGCTGTATGCCGAGCGGCAGCCAGTCGCCCCGCGCGCGATGCCCCGCCAGGAGATTTTCCGCGACCCAGCTGCCAAGCAGCCGTGCACGCAGTTCGCTGGCGTTGGCGGTGCTCTGGCCCGCGGCTCGCAAAGCCGCAAGCAGCGCGATGGCAATGATCGCGAGCGCGACCAGCACTTCGACCAGCGTGAAGCCGCCCGGCCTGCCGAGGCGCTTATCCGCCACGAGGATTTCCCGCGCCCGGCAACACCTGCAACTCCCCGACAGGAGATCCCGCGACCGTGTAATGCGCCGCGCCAAAGGACATCTCGATGGCGAAGGCAGGCGCCGCGCCTTGGGCGGCGAACTCCAAGCGCATCGCACTGCCTGCAGGCCCGTTCTCGACCCGCAGCCCGGAGATCATCATGCCTCGCGGCAGCGTGCGCGCCCGCAGCAGATCGCTGTCGCGCGCTTCCGACCACCCACCATCCTCGGCCATGCGCCAGAACCGGTAACCGTATCCATCAGCCGACCAGGCAAGGGATTGGCCAGTGGAGCGCGATTCCATCGCGGCAAGATCCAGCAACTGCGCGAGCCGCTCGGCCTCGACGCGGAGGAGCCCGCGCTCATCCGGGTGCACGATGGCACCCGCCAGGCCGACAAAAAGCCCCATGATCATCAGCACGACGAGTACCTCGACGAGCGTGAAGCCGCGGGTGCTAGAGGTTCCAGGATCCGATATCGGCATCGTTGCCTTCACCGCCGGGCGCGCCGTCCGCGCCAAAGCTGAAAATATCGATCTCCCCCCGCAGCCCCGGATTGAGGTATTGGTATGGATTTCCCCACGGGTCCTTCGGCAGGCGCTCCAGATACCCGCCCGCCTTCCAGTTGGGCGGGACAGGGGCCGTCGCCGGCCTGACCACCAACGACTGCAACCCCTGTTCCGTCGTGGGGTAGCGCTGGTTGTCGAGACGGTAGAGCTTGAGCGCCTGCATCACGCTGGCGATGTCCTGCTTCGCGGCGATCACCCGCGCCTCGTCGGGGCGGCTGATGATTTTCGGCACCACCAACGCGGCGAGGATGCCGAGGATCACGACCACCACCATTACTTCGAGCAGGGTGAAGCCGCCGTGCCTTGAATTCATTGGCCATTATCGCGATTGCGCGCGCGCTCTCTGTACGCCAGCGCACATACGGTGGGGTGATCTCGCACTACGATTTGTTCCTTTCATCGACGTTTCCGCTTGGCGAAAGATGCAAGCGATCCTTCCGTATAGATCAAATCTTGCGCAGACGGCATTCGTGTCGCTGGTGACGTTCTTCGCGCTCGCGCTGCTCGGATATGTGCTGGCGTACTGGAGTTGGGCGTGGCTCGCTCCCCGTCCCGAGCCGCGCGCACCGGCAGCCATGGCGGCCGGGCGCCCAGCCGACCTGGCACAGGCTGCATACAACCTGTTCGGCAATGCGCCGCGGGAAGGTGGCCGCTCGCTGTCGACCGGAAACGCGGTCACGCTGCTTGGCGTTGTTGCCGCGTCGGGCGGCATGCCGGGCTACGCGATCCTGCGGCTGGACGCAAAGCGGACGGTCGCGGTGCGCGAAGGCGGGGAAATCGAAGCGGGCGCACGCATCGCCGAGGTACTTGCCGATCATGTCGTGCTGGAGCGCGGCGGGGTGCGAGAGGCGCTCGCGTGGCCCGAACCGGGCAGGTTCGCGGCGCCTGCCGTGCCGGCGGCCGTCCATTGATGTTCCGCGCCGGACTTTTGTGTTTGGCATTCCTGGCCTTCGCCGGGTCAGTCTGGCCTGCGGACGCCGATCTGGTGACGATCAACTTCGTCAATACCGACATCGAAGGAGTGGTCAAGGCGGTAAGCGAGATCACCGGAAAGAATTTCGTGCTCGACCCCCGCGTCAAGGGCACCGTCAATATCGTTTCCGCGCGTCCGATGTCCAGGGCGCTCGTCTACGAGGTTTTCCTGTCGGCCCTGCGCCTGCAGGGTTTCGCCGCGATCGAGGATCGGGGCATCATCAAGATCGTTCCCGAGAGCGATGCCAAGCTGCAGTCCAGTCCGACGCTCGGTCCCCAGGACAAGCTGCGCGCCAAGGGCGGCCAGGCGGCAGGAGACCAGATCGCGACGCAGGTGTTCACGCTGAAGTACGAGTCTGCCGTCCAGATGGTGCCGATACTGCGCCCGCTGATCGCCCCCAACAACACCATCACGGCTTACCCGGGGAACAACACGCTGGTCGTCACCGATTACGCGAGCAATCTGCAGCGGATCGACAAGATCATCGACGCGATCGACCAGCCGAACGGCAGCGAGCCGATCATGATTCCATTGCTCTACGCCTCGGCGCTGGAAGTCGCGCAGACCGTCAATCGGCTGTTCGCGGAGACGGCGGCTGCCGCCGGCCCGGCCGGCCCCGACACCGGCCAGCGAATGATGATAGTGGCGGACACGCGCTCGAACAGCCTGCTCGCGCGCTCGGACAATCCGTCGCGGCTCGCGCGGTTGCGCAGCTTCGTGGCGATGCTCGACACGCCCGCTGGCGCGGGCGGCAACATACACGTGGTCCATCTCAAGAACGCAGAGGCGGTGAAGGTCGCCGAAACGCTGCGGGCGATCTACCTCGGCGAAACTGCGCTCGGGGCGCAGCGCGCGCCCGCCGCCTCCTTTGCGATGCCCGCGGCAGCTCCGCCATCCGGCGCTTCGCCAATGACCGCGCCGCTGGCTCCGCCGCTCTCCGCGCCTGCCGCCGCGTCGCCCGGCGTCATCCAGGCGGATGCGGCGACAAACTCGGTCATCATCAATGCGCCCGACGCGATCTACAACGGTCTGCGCGCCGCGCTGGACAAACTCGACGTGCGCCGCGCGCAGGTTTACGTCGAGGCGGTGATCGCCGAAATCACCTTCGACAAGGCCGCCGAATTCGGCATCCAGTGGCAGAACTTGAATGGGCTGGGCAATGGCGCGACACAGTCCTTTGGCGGCACTAATTTCGGCACCTCCAGCCAAAACATTCTCGGCATCTCAACGAATCCAGCCGGTGCAGGCCAGGGTCTGAACATCGGCGTGATAAAGGGCACCGTCACGATCCCGGGCACCACGACGCCGATTCTCAACCTCGCCCTCCTGGTGCGCGCGCTGCAGACGGACAACAATGCCAACATCCTGTCCACGCCGACCTTGCTTACGCTGGACAACGAGGAGGCCACGATCGTCATCGGGCAGAACGTGCCCTTCATCACCGGCTCCTACGCGGTGTCGGCCGCGGCGGCCACGCCCACGCCGTTCCAGACCATCGAGCGCCACGACGTCGGCCTCACGCTGCACATCAAGCCGCAGATTTCCGAAGGCGGCACCGTGCGGCTGCAGATTTATCAGGAGGTTTCCAGCATCTCGGACACGACAAACGTCGCCGGCGTCATCACCAACAAGCGCGCGGTCGGCTCGACGGTGCTGGCCGACGACAAGCAGCTTGTGGTGATCGGCGGGCTCATTCAGGACACGGTCACGGATGTCGTCCAGAAAGTTCCGGTGCTGGGCGACATTCCCGCGCTCGGCGCGCTTTTCCGGTACAAGACGCGCGAGCACGTTAAAACAAACCTGATGGTGTTCCTGCGGCCGACGATACTGCGGACCGCCCAGAGCGCGGAACCGCTCGCGAGCGAACGTTACGACTATATTATCGGTGAGCAAGGCAGGGCGAGGCCCGCGCCAGACGCTGTTCTTCCCAGCGTGGAGCCACCGACATTGCCGCCACGGTGATTCCCTACGCATTCGCAAAAGCCAACGGCGTCGTGATCGGCGCCGTCGGCGCCGATTCCACCGAGGTCGCAGTGCGCGCGGACGCCCGCGCGGGTGCGCTCGCGGAACTGCGCCGCGCGCTCGGCGTGCCGCTGCAGGCGCGGCAGGTAGGCGAGGCGGAGTTCGACGAGCTCATTGCCGCGGCCTACAACGGCGCCGGGTCGGCCGGAAATTCCAAGGCGGCCGCGCTCGCCGGCGAACTGTCGCAGGACGTGGACCTGTCGCGGTTGCTGCAGGAAATTCCCAGGGTGGAAGATCTGCTCGATGCGCGCGACGACGCGCCGCTCATCCGCCTGATCAACGCGCTGCTGACCCAGGCGCTGCGCGATGGGGCCTCGGACATCCACATCGAGCCCTTCGAGACGCGCTCGGTGGTGCGGCTGCGCATCGACGGCACGCTGCGCGACCTGATCGAGCCGGCGCGCGCGCTGCATGCAGCGATCGTCTCGCGCGTGAAGATCATGGCGCAGCTCGACATCGCGGAGAAGCGCCTGCCGCAGGACGGCCGCATCACGCTGCGGGTGGCCGGCAAGCCGGTGGACGTGCGGGTCTCGACGATTCCCACCGGCCACGGCGAGCGTGTGGTGCTGCGCCTGCTGGACAAGCAGGCGGGGCGGCTGGATCTCACGCGTCTCGGCATGGACGAAGCCGCGCTCGTGCAGATTGACCGGCTGATCCGTGAGCCGCACGGCATCGTCCTGGTCACGGGTCCGACCGGCTCGGGCAAGACCACCACGCTCTACGCCGCGCTGTCGCGGCTTGACGCCGCCGCGCTCAACATCATGACCGTGGAGGATCCGATCGAGTACGACCTTGACGGCATCAGCCAGACGCAGGTCAACGCCAGGATCGAGATGACCTTCGCGCGGGCGTTGCGCACGATCCTGCGCCAGGATCCCGACGTCGTCATGATCGGCGAAATCCGCGACCTGGAGACCGCTCAGATTGCCGTGCAGGCGAGCCTGACGGGGCACCTGGTGTTTGCCACGCTGCACACCAATGATGCGGTGAGCGCGGTCACGCGGCTCGTCGACATGGGCGTGGAGCCGTTTCTGCTCGCTTCCAGCCTGATCGGAGTCGCCGCGCAGCGCCTGGTGCGGCTGCTCTGCATGGAATGCCGAAAGCCTTTCATCCAGGACGGCGAAACGTTCCATTCGCCACAGGCATGTCCGGCGTGCAACCGCACCGGGTACCGCGGCCGTACCGGCATTTATGAATTGCTGGCTGTCGATGACGACCTGCGGCGCCTTATCCACGACCGCGCCTCGGAGCGGACGTTGCGCGAGCATGCGATAGCCTGCGGCATGCGCTCTCTGCGCGAAGACGGCATGCGCTGGGCGAGGCAGGGCACGATCAGTCTCGAAGAAGTAGTGCGCGTGACGGGCGAATAGAGGGGCGCCTTCGTGGAGGCATTCCAATATCAGGCGCTGAACGCCGCCGGCCGCACGGTATCGGGAGTCCTGCAGGCCGACACGGCGCGGCAGGTACGCAGCCAGTTGCGCGCGCAGGGGCTTTTGCCATCCGTCGTCGGCCAGGTGCGCGCGCGCGACCGCGCGCGGCAGCGCTGGGCGCGCGGAATCTCGCCCGTCGAATTGAGCCTGGTGACCAGGCAGATGGCGATATTGCTTGGTTCCGGCCTGACCATGGAGCAGTCGCTGAACGCGCTGATCGAAGAGGCCGCCGCGCCGATGACTCGCGAGGTGCTCGCGGGCGTGAAGACCGAAATCACCGCCGGCAGTTCTCTGGCGGGCGCGCTGGGGGTTTACGAAAAGAGTTTTCCCGGTTTCTACCGGGCGCTGGTGCAGGGCGGCGAGGAGTCGGGCGCGTTGCCGACCGTGCTGCAGCATCTGGCCGACTATCTTGATGCCCGCCAGGCGCTGCGGCAAAAGACCAGTCTCGCGTTGCTCTACCCGATTCTGGTGACCGGCGTCGCGATCACAATCGTTACCGGACTGCTGGTGTATGTGGTGCCGCAGGTGGTGCAGGTATTTCAGCAGTCACGGCAGAGCCTGCCCCTGCTCACCCGCGTCCTGATCGGCTTGAGCGATTTCCTGCGCGCCGCCTGGCCGTATCTCGTCGCGATCGTGGCGGGCGCGGTAGTGACCGCGCGGCTGGCGCTGCGCGGCGCGGCCGCGAGGCGCCGCTGGCATGCGATGTTGCTGCGCATGCCCTGGCTGGGAGCACTGGTTCGCGGGGTCAATGCTTCGCGCTTCGCCAGCACGCTGGCGATCCTGACCGGGGGCGGCGTGCCGCTGCTGGCGGCACTCGCTTCCAGCGCGCGCGTGATGACGAACATGGTGATGAGGGAGGCCGTCGAGCGCGCCATCGAGCGGGTACGCGAAGGCGCAACCCTGGCGCGGGCGCTGGGCGAAACGCGTACGTTTCCGCCGCTGCTGGTCCACCTAGTTGCCAGCGGGGAGGCCAGCGGGAAGCTGGAGCAGATGCTGGAGCGCGCCGCGCGCCTCGAGACGCAGGCGCTCGAGCGGCGCCTGGCCGTGTTCCTTACCTTGCTCGAACCGGTGATGATCCTGTTCATGGGCGGAGTGGTGCTCATGATCGTTCTCGCCATCCTGCTGCCGATCATCGAGATCAACCAGCTGGTGCGCTGAGCGCGGCGGCATCGCCATCCGGCGCGGCCGATCACTTGCCCAGTGGCACGCTGAGATAAAAGCCGAAGACGGCGAACTGGTTCTGCTGAAATTTCGGGGCGTAGACCGCGTTCAGTTTCACGATGCCCAGATCGTAAGTAAGCATCGGAATCGGCGCGACAAAGGTGCGGCCGTCGTTGTAGGTCCGGCTCTGGATGACCGCAAGAGTAGCGCCGAGCCTCCAGCGATCCCACAGCTTGAATTGGTAACCCGGCCCCGCGAGCTTCGCCCAGTTTCGCCCGGAGTCCTTGTAAAACCCCGCCGCGACAAAAGCCACGCCCCGTTCATCATTGTGGAATTCGTAGCTGAGCCCGAGCCCGTAATTGAGTTCGTTATTCAGGTGCGCGCGGCGCACGCCTGCCTGATCGGTGTGATGCGAAAGTCCGAATACCTCCAGATCGAGACGGGGCAACGAATCTGATGGTGGAATCTCATGCGCAGGTGTCACGTCTGCGCCGGCGACCAGATTTTTTTCCGGAACGTCGCGTGGAGATTTGGCGTCGGTGCCGGCCAACGCAGTCCCGGGAATCACGCCGGGAAATGCATGCTCATCAGGCTTGGACTCTTGAAGTCCGCAACCGCACAAAGCTAGGGATAGCGCCAAAGTCGATAGCGGCAGATGAGCAAGACGTTTCACATTCTCCTGCCCGTCGCTAGCGCAGCCGGCCCGGCAGTTGTCGAACGCCCTGCGCCACATCAATCAGGCGGGCGCGAGTATGTTCCTATACGGTCGCTATCTCAACGTGAGAATTTGTCTGTACGTTAGCGTACGCAACTCGGAGTTCGCAGGTCACAGGGTCAGGCGCGACTGGTAAGCTACGTTCATGTCCCGCCTCAATATTCCCAAGATCTCGTGGCGCGACCTCGCGATAGCGCTGGGGCCATACGCCCTGCTTCTGATAGTCGGATTCTGGGCTGCGCTTCACTTTGTCCGCCCGGCACCTCCGGACACCATCGTCATTACGAGCGGGCCGGACGGCAGCATATTCCAGGTGTCGGCCGAGCGGTATCGCAAGATCCTGGCGCGCCAGGGGGTGACGCTGAAGATTCTGCCGTCTCAGGGTTCACTGGAAAACCTCAAGCGCCTGAGCGATCCCAATTTCAATGTCGACATCGGATTCGTGCAGGGCGGGCTTGCCAGTTTTGGTGACGCTGCCGAGCTTATGTCGCTCGGCAGTGTGTTCTACGAGCCAGTGCTCGTCTTTTATCGGGCTCGCCGGCCCCTCCGGCGATTGTCCGAACTGCAGGGGAAACGAGTTGCGATCGGCCGCGAAGGCAGCGGAACGCGCGCGCTGGCGGAGACGCTCCTGAAGGCGAACGGAATCGAGGCGAAGGGACAGACAAAATTGCTCGCCTTGGACGGCAAGTCCGCGGAGGAAGCTCTGCTTAAGGGCCAAGCGGACGCAGTGTTTCTTACCGGCGATTCCGCCGCGTCCGCCAACATGCGCGATCTGCTTCACACGACCGGTATTCGCCTGTTCGACTTTGTGCAGGGTGACGGCTATGTGCGTCGTTTCCGCTACCTCAGCAAGATTGAACTGCCGCAGGGTTCGCTGGATCTGGGTAAGAACGCGCCCTCCAAGCCGCTCACCATCATCGCACCGACCGTCGAACTCATTGCTCGGTCCGATTTGCACCCGGCGCTGTCCGACATGCTGATCGAGGCGGCGCGCGAAGTGCATGGCCGGGCGACGCTGCTGCAGAAAGCGGGCGAATTCCCGGCCCCACTCGAGCACGAGTATCGCTTAAGCGACGATGCAGTCCGTTACTATCAATCGGGCAAGAGCTTTGCTTACAAGCATCTGCCTTTCTGGCTGGCAAGCCTGGTTGATCGCGCCTTGATCATGCTCCTACCGGTCGCGGTGCTTCTGATTCCCGGCCTCAAGGTTGTGCCTGCACTCTACAGATGGCGCATCAACACGCGGATTTTCAGAGGCTATGGAGAACTGATGGCGCTTGAGCGCACAGCGTTCGGGCAGACCACGTTGGAGCAGCGTGCGGAGCTGCTCAAGCGCCTCGACGACATCGAAAGGCGTGTCATCACCGCCAAATTGCCCGGGTCTTTTGCCGACCAGCTCTATGTTTTGCGCCAGCATATCGGTTTCGTGCGCAATCAGATCACCCAGGTCGGCGCCCCCTCGGAAAATAAGGAACGCCAGTAGCTTCGCACTCGGTGCAGCGAGTGCGGAGGAAACTCCGACCTTTGTTGCAAAGTAGGGGCGTCCCGCTACAACGGCCTGATTTGCACTTTCCGCCACTTGATAGGACCGCCCAGCGCACCCTTGACACCGGCACCGAACTGGAGCGCGAACGTGCCCGAGGAGTGCTCCCCGTTCTGGGCGCTGACGGTGACGACATCGTTGAGTTTGACCGTCATTTGCGTGCCCCGCGCGTAAATCTCGTAGGTGTTCCACTTACCGCCGGCCTTGTAGACAATCGGCGCCGGCACCCGTGCCACATTGACGATCGCTCCAGTCGCATACGTCGGATCCGGGCGTATGTCCCAAATGTTGACCTCGTAGCAGTCGACCGCTCCCGGTTTCGCCGGATCGGAGCAACGAATCATGATGCCGCTGTTTGTATCGGTTTCCGCCCAGAATTCGGCGCGAATCTCGAAATCGGAGTAAGCGACCTTCGAGACCAGGAAGCCTCCTTTGCCCTTGTCCGCAACGATGGCGCCTGCCTCGGCCCGCCAGTTAGCGTCTCCCACCTGGTTCCAGTTTGCGAGTCCCTGATCGCCGTCGATCAGCGTAATCCATCCCCGTCGCCACTCAGCCCACCGGCACAGCCGTGCGCCAAGAATGCCGCGGCCGCGAGCATCGCGATTGTCGACCATCGATTCATAAACCCCTCCCCTTGGTTCGGACGTAAATCATCCTCGGTTTGCACCCCATGGCGCTAGTGACTTGCTCCAAAGTCTCAGGTTTCCGGATACACGGTGTAGCGAACGAAGTCGCTATGCGGCGTGAACTTGTCGTACAGACCCCGGGCGCGGTAGTTGTTGAACCTGGTGTGCCAATAGAGCCTGGACCACCCCTCGCGCTTCATTTGAGCCACCAGCCAGCCGACCAGCTGCTCGCCGACCCCGGCCGCGCGTTGCGCGGGATCGACGAACAAGTCTCCCAGATAGCAGACCGGGGTAAGCCCCAGCGTGTGTTCGTGGACCACGTAGTTGGCGATGCCGATGACGCCGTCCTTTCGATTCCCGGCAACGATCGCATGGATCGGCGACGCGTCGTCCAGGATCCGCGTCCACGTGTGGCGGGTGAGCGGCTTCGAGGGGGTGCGTTTGTAGAAGAGGCAGTAGCCGTCGAACAACTCGCGCCAACGCTTCTCGTCTCGCGGTGCGGCCCGGCGAACAGTTACCTTG
Source organism: Burkholderiales bacterium (assembly GCA_035308765.1). Classification (GTDB taxonomy): domain Bacteria; phylum Pseudomonadota; class Gammaproteobacteria; order Burkholderiales; family SG8-39; genus RBG-16-66-20. The sequence goes on along the minus strand of DATGGA010000008.1, from coordinate 63,253 downwards.
GAAGAAAGAGCTTTTGGCATAAGTGTCTAATCCCCTAGCCTTTCTTCGGTAACCAACCATAGGCCTTGGCACAGGCACCGCCCATTAGCATTTCCTTTTCACTCTTGCTCAGGCGGTCGGTCAGGCGGAAGGGCTCGACGGCCTGTTCGTAGCTGACCACCGCGAAGGCGCGGGTCCAGTCGGTGCCCCACAGGCAGCGGTGGAAACCCCAGGCGTCGAACACGCGGGCGAGCGGCTCCCAAATGTCAGGGAAGGGATATGGTTTCCGGGACAGCGTGCAGGCGCCACTTACCTTGATCACCGCGTTCGGGCGCTTGGCGAGGTCCAGCACCTTCGGCAAGTCGGCCCAGGGCTGCGGCGGGGCGGGCGGCGTGCGGGGCTGCATGATGCCTAGATGGTCGATGATGAATCGCGTGTCGGGGTAGCGGTCGATCAACGCCCTGCCCGCGTCGAGGTTGCCCCAGCACAGCATGTTGACCGGAAAATCGTGCCGGACGGCTTCGCGCAGAATCCGGTCGATGCCCGGGTGGTTGTGGTCGTTCCCCCTCTCCTTGGTCATCATGATGCGGATGCCGACCGCGCCCGGCGTTTTCTTCCAGTCGGCGATGACATCGGCGACCGCCGGATTGTCCGGGTCGACCGGCTTGACGAGGGCGAGCCGGCCGGGATGGGCCCGCTGCACTTCCACCGCATAGCTGGCGTCGTACTCGTACATGGAAAACGCCGAGATGAAGATCGCGCCGTCGACGCCGACCTTGTCCATCGCCGCCACCATCTCGTCACCCGTGACGTGGTCGGGCCAATTCGGCACAGTGCGCCAGGGCCGTTTCGGCGTATTCGCCTCATAGGCATGGACCTGGGAATCGATGATCGCCATCGTGGAAGCTCCTCCGTGCTGAGCGGCTTAATGGTATTTCAACGGGTCGCATTCGCCAATGCAAGCCTTGGGCGGCGACAGTAGCCGAAGACTGACTCTGGGCGCGGGGTTCGGGGCGACGGCGTACAATTTGAACCGCAATTCACCAGCAAAATGGGCGGCATGGCGAGCGTCTTTCCCTTGCGGATGCGGTCGATGCGCGAATGCGTCAGTCCCGACGAGTGGGAACTGCGCGTCAACCTGGCGGCGTGCTACCGGCTGGTCGCGCGCTATGGCATGACCGACCTGATCTACAACCACATCACGGCCCGCGTGCCGGGGCCCGCGCACCACATCCTCATCAATGCTTACGGCATGTTGTACGAGGAAGTCACCGCTTCCAGTCTGATCAAGGTTGATCTCGCGGGAAACGTGATCGACAAATCCGATCATGGCTATTCCGTGAATGCCGCCGGCTACATCATCCACAGCGCGGTTCACGAGGCTCGGCCGGATGCACAATGCGTAATTCATACACACACGCGCGCCGGAATTTCGGTCTCGGCGCTCGAAGAAGGACTGCTGCCGCTGTCCCAGACCGCGATGCGGTTCCATGGCCAGGTCGCGTACCACGACTACGAAGGCCCTGCGTTCGACCGGGGCGAAAAAGCGCGGCTGGTCGGGCACCTGGGCGACCGCAGCGCAATGATCCTGCGCAATCACGGGCTGCTCGCGTGCGGGCCGAGCATTCCGCAGGCATTCAATCTGATCTATTGGCTGGAGCAGGCCTGCCGCATCCAGGTCGATCTGCTTTCCTGTCAGCGCCCGCTGCATCCGCCGTCGCAGGCGGTGGTCGAGCGCACCGCCGAGGCGCTCTCGGGAACGGAAATCACGCTCGACAACGAGGCCGCGGCGAACCCGAACATCGCGCGCGATGCGCAGAAGGCAGGCACGGGCTATGGCCTGCTCGAATGGCCGGCGCTGCTACGGTCGCTCGACCGGGCCGATCCGTCTTACCGTGACTGAGGCGCCCGCGCGCCCGCGTGTCGGCTTCATAGGCGGCGGCCGGGTCGCCAAGGGCCTGTCGCTCGCGCTTGCGCGCGCCGGCTACCCGGTCGCTGGGATTGCGGGCCGTGCCGGGAATCCCGCGGGGCAGGACGTGGTCGATCGCGCGGACGTCGTTTTCCTCACGGTGCCGGACGACGCCATCGGCAGCGTGGCGGCGGCGCTCAGGTGGCGGCAAGGCGTTGCCGCTGTGCATTGCAGCGGTGCCGCCGAATTGTCCGTGCTGGGTGCCGCCGCCGGTGCCGGCGCGGCGGTCGGCGGCTTTCATCCGCTGCAGATGTTCGCCGATCCGGAAGTTGCGGCGGACGGACTGGCGCGTTGCGCGATTGCAGTGGAGGCTGCGGAACCTTTGGCCGGGACGCTGGCCGGTATGGTCGAGGCGCTGGGCGCGCGGCCGCTGCGCGTGCCGAGCGGTGCGAGGGCCGCTTATCACGCTGGCGCCCACTATGCCGGCCCTTTCATTGCCGCGTTGCTCGCTGAGGCTGTCGGTATCTGGGGGCGGATCGGGATCGGTCAGGAGGATGCGTTGGCCGCGCTGCTGCCGCTGGTGCGCGGCAGTACCGACGCGATCTCGCACTCCGGTCTTGCGCGCGCGATGGCAGGGCCTGTCGCGCGTGGCGATCTGCAGACCGTGGTGCGGCACCTGAATGCGCTCGGCGGGCTGGACGCCGGCACACGCGACTTCTACCGCCGGCTGGCGCTGCGCACCATTCCGCTTGCGCTCGCGTCGGGCACGCTCGGCGCGGCGCGGGCGGAGGAACTTCGGGCCGAATTGAACCTCGATTCGCGGTAAACTCCCGACTCAGCCAGCATCGAAATGCGCCCCGGATGGGGCGTTTTTATTCCCATGAGCGCACCCGCAACCCAGTTCGATCCCGCATCCGCGCGTTTTGGCTCCTCGCGCTCGCAAAAACGGCTCGAGGATGACCGCCTGCTCGCCGGCAAGGGCCTGTTCAGCGACGACCGCAACCTGCCGCGCCAGGTCTGGGTGGCGTTCGCGCGCTCGCCGCACGCGCACGCGAAGATCGTGTCGGTGGACCTGTCCGCCGTGCGCGCCGCGCCGGGCGTCGCAGGCGCATGGTCTATGGCGGACCTGCGCGCCGACGGCGTCGGCCATATCCCGTTCCCGCCGCTGTTCAAGCGCGCCGACGGCTCGCCGATGGCGGCGCCGCCGCGCACGCCGCTCGCGGAAGACAAGGTTTTCTATGTCGGCCAGCAGGTGGCGGCCGTGGCAGCCGAGACGCGAGAGCAGGCGCTGGATGCAGCCGAGCTCGTCGCGATCGACTACGAGGACCTGGCCTGCGTCACGGATGCGAAGCGCGCGCTGGACGCCAACGCGCCGCTGCTCTGGCCCGCGGCGGCCGGCAACCTGTCGGCGGAATCGCAGCACGGTGACGCGAAGAAGACCGACGAGGCCTTCGCGCATGCCGCGCACGTCACCAGGATTTCACTGCACAACCAGCGCCTGAACGCGATGGCGCTGGAGCCGCGCTGCTCGATCGCGGACTACGGGAACGCGCGCTGGACGTTGTATACGCAGAACCAGACGCCGACCGGCGCGCGCGAATCGCTGGCGGCGGTGTTCCAGGCGAAGCCCGACGAGTTCCGCGTGGTGGTGGGCGACATCGGCGGCGGCTTCGGCATGAAGACCGGCCTCGCCAACGAGGACGCGGTGCTCTGCTATGCGGCGCGCAAGCTCGGCCGCCCGGTGAAGTGGCGCGCCGACCGCAGCGAGGAATTCCTCGCCGCGCACATGGGCCGCGACCAGCACGACGAGGCCGAGCTGGCGCTGGACGCGCAGGGCAGGATCCTCGGGCTGCGCGCGCGAGTCACGGCGAATTTCGGCGCTACGCCGGTGGGCTCGACGGCGATCATTCCGCTGTTCATCGGGCCCAAGGTGCTCACCACCGTCTACGACGTGCCGGCGGTGGATTACAGGGCTCGCGGCGTGCTGACCAACACCATGGCCACCGGCGCATACAGGGGGGCGGGGCGTCCCGAGGCGAACTTCCTGATGGAGCGCCTGATCGGGCAGGCGGCGCGCGAGATGAGGCTCGACCCCGTGGAAATCCGCCGGCGCAATTTCATCGCGCCCGCGGCGCTGCCTTACCGGACCTACATGGGCGACGTCTACGACTCGGGCGTGTTCGCGCAGGTGCTTGAGAAGGTTCTGAAAGCCTCGGATTGGGAAAATTTCGCTGCCAGGAAAGAGCTGAGCCGGAAAAACGGCAAATTGCGCGGGCGCGGGCTGGCCGTGTACCTGGAATGGACCGGCGCCATTCCGACCGAAACCGTGGACATCGAAGTCGCCGCCGACGGCACGGTGACGGTGTTCTCCGGCACCATGGCCATGGGACAGGGCCTGCAGACGAGCTACACGCAACTGGTCACGGAAATCCTCGGTGTTGCGCCGGAAAGAATCGTCATCGTCCAGGGTGACACTGACCGCGCCAATGGCGTCGGCAGCGTGGGTTCGCGCTCGGCCTTTGTCGGCGGCTCCGCGGTGGTCGCGGCGGGCCGCGTGGTCATCGCGCGCGGCAGGGAACTCGCCGCCGAAGCGCTGGAAGCGTCGCCGCCGGACATCGAATACCGCGACGGCCGTTTTTCCATCGCCGGCACCGACCGCGCGATCGAGCTGGCCGCGCTCGCGGCGCGCCAGCCTGAAAAGCGCATCCGCGTCTCGGCCACCGAGACGCCGTCCGCGCCTTCCTGGCCGAACGGCGCGCAGGTTTGCGAACTCGAGATCGATCCCGAGACCGGCGTCACCGAAGTCGCCGCGATCACAAGCGTGGACGACATCGGGCGCATCATCAACCACATGATCGTCGAGGGGCAGGTGCACGGCGGCATGGCGCAGGGCATCGGGCAGGCACTCTACGAGCGCGTGGTCTACGACGCGGACGGCGGCCAGCTGCAGACGGGTTCCCTGATGGACTACGGCGTGCCGCGCGCCGACCAGATGCCGCCGATGGCCAGCGGCTTCGAGGAGGGCGCGCCCTGCAAGACCAACCTGCTCGGCGTCAAGGGCGTGGGCGAGCTCGGCACCATCGGCGCGACGCCGGCAGCGGTGCACGCGGTGCTGGATGCGCTTGCCGAGCGCGGAGTGCAGCACATCGAAATGCCGATCACAGCGGAGAAAGTCTGGCGAGCGCTTGGGACGCGCGGGTAGAGGGCTGGGGACTCCGCCTGCTCGGACTGGCGCTGGCGGCGTCGCTCGCGCTTCACGCGTTGGCGTTGCTCCTGCTGCCGGCCCTTACGGAGGCGCACCGGCGGATCCCCGCGCCGCCCCTCACGGCGCGCCTCGATGCGCCCAGAACACCCGCGCCTGCCGTACTGAAATTCGAGCCGCCTGCACCGCCGATACCCGGCGTAGAGCCGGTGAAGCAGGCTGCAGAACCTGCCTTCATTGTGCCTGCCCAGGTTCCGGCGCCCGCAGCGGCTACGCAATCTTCGTCGCAGGCGGCAGCGGCGAGCGGGCCGGATCCCGGCGCCATCGCCCGATTCCGGATCGATCTCCTGAAAATCGTCGCGCTCGACAAGAAATATCCGCGCATCGCGCAGGACAACAATTGGACGGGAAAAGTCGAACTGCGCGTCGCGATCGGCGCGGACGGTTCGATTTCTTCGATCACGGTGAAGAAGAGCGCCGGCCACGCGGTGCTCGACGACGAAGCGCAGGCCATGATCCGCGCCGCGCAATCCAGGGTGACGGTCCCGCCCGCGCTTGGCGGCACGGCCTTCCATCTCGATGTCGCGGTGGATTTCTACCGCAAGGACGAGGACCGCTAGCTAGAGTGGCGGCTCTATCCGCCGCGCGCCGCTAAATCGCGGCGCCCAATAGCTGCTGTAGATCGATTCGACCCGTACGCGGGCGCCGGACTTGGGCGCGTGCACGAACCTGCCGTCGCCGAGATAGATCCCGACGTGGGAATACGGGCGCTTCAGCGTGTCGTAGAACACGAGATCGCCCGCCTGCAGTTCCGATAGACTGACCGGCACCCCTTTTTCGCTTTGCGCGAGCGTGTTGTGGGGCAGCCGGATGTTCCAGGCCTCGAGATAGACGTGGGCGACAAGGCCGCTGCAGTCGAAACCGGTCACCGGCGAACTGCCGCCGTAGCGGTAGTCCACGCCGAGCGCGAGCAGCGCCTGCAGCAGGGCCTCGGAATTCTGTGCGCGGGGAGCGGCGGGAGGCGGGACAGCCGGCGACTGCAGTGCCGGAGTGAACGAAGCACAGCCAGAAATCAGGGCCGTAAAAGCAATACAAAACAGTGTATTGCGGTGCATAATTCAAGTAATCTAGGGCATAACCAATCTGAACGCAACTGCCAACCCGAGTTCGAACGCGCTGCAGCGCGTGTTTGCCGCTGGCGGCCCGCTTGCCGCGCAGGTCGAAAGTTACCGCCCGCGGGCGCAGCAGCTCGAGATGGCGCAGGCAATCCTGGGCGCGATCGAAGCGGGTGGCGCGCTGGCGGTGGAGGCGGGCACCGGTACCGGCAAGACCTTCGCGTATCTTGTCCCGGCGCTGCTCGCCGGCGGCAAGGTGATCGTTTCCACCGGCACCAAGACGCTGCAGAACCAGCTCTACGACCGCGACCTGCCCGCGGTGCGCGACGCGCTCGCCTCGGGCTCCGTCGCGGCGCTGCTCAAGGGCCGCGCCAACTACGTCTGCCTGTACCGCATGGAGCGCGCCGTCTCGGAGGGCCGGCTCGAATCCCGAGAGGACGTGGTGCGCCTGCGCCGCATCGAGCATTTCGCCGCTACGACCCTGACCGGCGACCGCGCCGACCTCGCCGAAGTGCCCGAAGACGCGCCGGTGTGGCAGCACGCGACTTCGACGCGCGAGAATTGCCTCGGCCAGGAGTGCCCGAAGTACAAGGACTGCTTCGTGATGCGCGCCCGCAAGAACGCGCTGTCGGCCGACGTGGTGGTGGTCAACCACCACCTGTTCTTCGCGGACGTCGCGCTGCGCGACGAGGGCATCTCGGAGCTGCTGCCGTCCTGCAATACGGTGATATTCGACGAGGCGCACCAGCTGCCGGAGACCGCCCGCCTGTTCTTCGGCGAAACGGTGTCCAGTGCGCAGTTGATCGAGCTCGCGCGCGACGCACGGCTGGAGCTGCGCGCCGCGGGCGGCGCATCGCCCGAGCTGGACCGGCTCGCTTCGAAACTCGACAAGGCGGCGCGTGACCTGCGCCTGTGCTTTCGCAACGAAGGTTCGCGCCTCGGCTGGACGCAGGCGATGCGCGAGGCGGGTTTCCCGGACGCGGTGCAGGCGCTCGCCCGGGCGCTGGCCGCGCTCGGCAAGCCGCTGGCAGAGCAGTCCGAGCGCTCCGAAGGGCTGGGCGCCTGCGCGAGGCGCGCCGCAGAGGCGACCGCGCTGCTGGCGCGCATCCGCGAGGAAGGCAGCGCTAAGGAGGTGCGCTGGGTGGAAGTGTTCGGCCATTCGGTGCAGCTGCACGTCACGCCGCTGGTGCCGGCGGAGCTGTTCCGCAAGCAGATGCTGGACCATCCACGGGCCTGGATCTTCACCTCGGCGACGCTGGCGATGGGCGAGGATTTCTCGCATTTCAAAAGGGAACTCGGCATAGAGGACGCCGCCGCACGCACCTGGGCGAGCCCCTTCGATTTCGCGCACCAGGCGCTGCTCTATTCGCCCAAGGGCCTGCCCGCGGATCCGAACGATCCTGCCTACACCGAGGCGGTGGTGGAAGCGGCGCTGCCGGTGCTGAAAGCGAGCCGCGGCCGCGCCTTCCTGCTGTTCACGTCGCACCGCGCGCTGCGCCGCGCGCATGAGATTCTCAAGGACAGGATCGATTACCCGCTTCTCGTCCAGGGCACCGGCCCGCGCAGCGAACTGCTGGTGCGCTTCCGGGCGCTCGGCAACGCGGTGCTGCTGGGCGCAGCCTCGTTCTGGGAGGGCGTGGACGTGCGCGGCGAGGCCCTGTCGATGGTGCTGATCGACAAATTGCCGTTCGCGCCGCCCGACGACCCCGTGCTCGCCGCGCGCATCGAGGCGCTGCGCGCCGAAGGCGGCAATCCCTTCATGGATTTCCAATTGCCGCAGGCGGTGCTGCAGCTGAAGCAGGGCGCGGGCCGGCTGATCCGGGACGAAGCCGACCGCGGCGTGCTGGTGCTGTGCGATCCGCGCCTTTACACCAAAGCCTACGGCAGGGTGATCCGCGGGAGCCTCCCCCCGATGAAACAGACGCGCGAACTGGCCGATGTGCAGGCGTTCTTCGCTAAAATTCCGGCATGAAAATCCTCATCACCGGCGGCGGCGGCTTCCTCGGCTTCAAGCTTGCAAAAACACTGCTCGCGCGCGGGCAACTGGGCGGCAGGGCGATCACAGGCATGACTTTGCTCGATGGCGCGTTTCCTCCTGGTTTGGAAAATCTGAAGAAAGTAAAAGCCGTGACCGGCGACGTATCGAATGCCGAAACCATCGCTGGCGTTTGTCCGCCGGACATCGACGCGGTGTTCCACCTCGCCGCGGTGGTCAGCGGCGCGGCGGAAGCTGACTTCGACCTCGGCATGCGGGTGAACCTGAAAGGCATGGAGCTATTGCTGGCTCAGATGCGTGCATGCGCGAAACCACCTCGTCTCGTCTACACCAGCTCGGTAGCCGCTTTCGGCGGCGACCTGCCGGCGGTGCTGGACGACTCCACCATCGCCAATCCGCAGACTTCCTACGGCGCGCAGAAGGTGATCGGCGAATATCTCGTCACCGACTACACGCGCAAGGGCTACATCGACGGACGTTCGCTGCGCCTTCCGACCATCGTGGTGCGCGCCGGCAAGCCGAACGCCGCGGCCTCGTCGTTCGCCAGCGGCATCCTGCGCGAGCCGCTGAACGGCGTGGTCTCCGAATGTCCGGTGGCGCCCGAAACCGGCGTCTGGCTGCTGTCGCCCGGGAAGGTGGTGGAAGCCTTCATCCACGCCTGGGAACTGCCGCCGGAAGCCTGGGGCGCGCAGCGCTGGCTGAATCTTCCGGGGATCACCGCGAGCGTCGCGGAGATGGTCGAGGCGATGCGCAAAGTGGCCGGAGACGCGGCCGCGAAACGCGTGGTCTACAAGGCCGATGCGCGCATCCAGGCCATCGTCAAGACCTGGCCGGTGAATTTCCGCACGCCACGCGCGCTCAAGATGGGTTTCAAACCGGATCCAGACGTGGAATCAGTGATCCGCGACTACATCGCGGACGAGAAAATTAAGATCTAGTCACCAGTCCGGGTCCCAGAGCTTCCACCAGGCGACGCTGCGCGTCGCCTTGCCGGTAAGGTATTTGCTGTCGGGAAAGTTCTTGTGCATGACGCGGTCGGCCGAGTCGCGCAGGTCGGTCATGCCGAGCGCGTCGTAGGCCTTGACCATGATGAACACCGCCTCTTCCAGCGCCGGCGCCTGCGGATAGGTCTTGACCGCGTACTGGGCGCGGTTGGCGGCGGCGATGTAGGCGCCGCGCTTCATGTAGTAGCGCGCCACGTGCACCTCGTACGATGCGAGCGAATTCACCAGGTAGCGCATGCGCGCCTGCGCGTCCGGCGTGTACTTGGAATCCGGAAAGCGGATCACCAGCTCCTTGAAGGCGTCGAAGGATTCGCGCGTGCCTTTCGAATCGCGCTCGCTCAAATCGGGGGCATCGAGGGCGCTCAACAGGCCCGTGTTCTCGTTGAAATTGATCAGGCCCTTGAGGTAGTAGGCGTAGTCGACGTTGACGTGGTTCGGGTACAGTTTGATGAACCGGTCCGTCGCCGCGATCGCCGAAGGACGCTCGTTGTTCTTCCAGTAGCAGTAAGCGACGTCGAGCTGCGCCTGCTGCGCGTAGCGCCCGTAGGGATAGCGGGCTTCCAGCTTCTCGAGGTACTTGATCGCCTTGTCCCAGGTCTTGTCGTCCATCGCCTCCTTGGCCTCGCCGTAGAGCTTCTGCGCCGACCAGCCTGTGGTCTCGTCGGTTTTCCCGGGCAGCAGGCCGCAGCCGCCGAGCAAAAGGGCGGCCGCGAGCAGAGCAAGTAAACTGCGTTTCATGGGGAAAAATTATACCGCCGCGGGGGAATTCGAATGGGAGGACGAGCCGCTCCCAGTGCTTTCGGCCGCGGTTCCCCTGGAGCTCGCCGGAGTGCGGATCGATCTCGCGCTGGCAAAAATGTTCCCGCAGTATTCCCGCAACCGCCTGCAGGCCTGGCTGAAAGCCGGGCATGTCCTCGTCGGCGGCAACCGGGCGGAAGCGAGCGCAAAAACCATCGGCGGCGAGGAAATCGCGCTAGCGGCCCCGCCCGCAGCCGACGTCGCGAAGCCAAAGGCGCAACGCATGGCGCTGGATGTCGTTTTCGAGGACGACGACCTGCTGGTGATCAACAAGCCGGCTGGCCTGATCGTCCACCCCGGCGCCGGCAATCCCGACGGGACGCTGCTGAACGGGCTGCTCGCCTACAGGCCGGCGCTGCGGCAGGTGCCGCGGGCCGGCATCGTGCACCGGCTCGACAAGGACACCAGCGGCCTGCTGGTGGTGGCGAAAAATCTCACGGCGCAGGCACGGCTCGCCGCGCAGCTCGCCGCGCGCAGCGTGAAGCGCACCTACCTCGCGCTGGTGCACGGCGAGCCGCCGGCGCGCGGCTCGATCGACGAGCCCATCGGCCGCGACCCGCGCGTGCGCACGCGCATGGCGGTGAACAGCAGCGGCAGGGAGGCGCGCACCAATTACAAGGTGGTCGAGCGCTTCGCCAGGGCCGCGCTGCTGGAGTGCCGCCTCGAAACCGGCCGCACGCACCAGATCCGCGTGCACCTGCAGCACATCGGGCATCCGATCGTCGGCGACAGCGTCTATCGCCGCGGCGCGAAGACCGGTGAAATGCGCGGCATCGCGTTTCCGCGCCAGGCGCTGCACGCGATCGCGCTGGAGCTCAAGCATCCGCGCAGCGGGAAGCTCGTGAACTGGGGCGTGCCGTTGGCCGGTGACATGGCAAAACTCGTCAAAAAGCTGCGGCATGAAGGCTGAATTCGTGTTGCCGGACTGGCCTGCTCCGGCCAAGGTGCGCGCATTGATGACGACGCGCGCCCTTGGCGACATGAAAAGCGCGGCGGGGCGCGCGCGCCTCCGGCGCCATTTGCCCGGCGAACCGAAATGGCTCAGGCAGGTTCACGGCATATCGGTCGTTGACGCGGCAAGGTCCGAGCCCGGGGCCGCTGCCGATGCGTCGGTCACGCATGACACAGGCGTGGTCTGCGCGGTGATGGCGGCTGATTGCATGCCGGTACTGCTCGCCGACGAGGGCGGCAACGCCGTGGGGATCGCGCACGCGGGTTGGCGCGGCCTGTGCGCCGGCGTGATCGAGGCATCCGTTGCGGCGATGGGCGCACCCGCCAGCCGCGTGATTGCATGGCTCGGCCCGGCGATCGGGGCCGACGCCTACGAAATCGGCGAAGAAGTGCGCGCTGCGTTCATGCAGCGCGATCAGCGGACGGTACCGGCTTTCCGGCCGACGCGTCCCGGCCATTGGCGGCTGGACCTGTATGCCATTGCCCGTCAGCGCCTAGCCTCATGCGGCGTGGGGCGCGTTTTCGGCGGCGGATTCTGTACAGCTTCGGACCCGGTCCGTTTCTATTCCTGGCGCAGGGACAAGGCGGGCGAACGCATGGCAGCGGCAATCTGGCTCGTGCCCTAGCGCAGTCGCGTACAATCCCGGCCCGCATGACGCTCGCCTGGATCCTGGCTGCAAGCATCGCCGGCGGGGCGCTTTCCGTTTGCGCGGCGGCGCTCTCGCTATTCCTGCGCGCCGCGTGGATTCAATCGCTGGTGTCCTACGCCATCGGGGCGCTGCTGGGCGCCGCGTTTCTCGAGGTGATTCCGCACGCCTTCGAGCACGGCGATCCGCACAGCGTCGCGCTGTCCATCCTGGGCGGCATTCTCGCCTTCTTCGTGCTCGAGAAGCTGTTCCTCTGGCGCCATTCGCACGACGCGCACGAGGCGCCGCATCACGATCACGACCATGGCCGCTCGGGCACGCTGATCATGGTCGGCGACACGATCCACAATTTCCTCGACGGCATCCTGATCGCGGCCGCGTTCCTGCAGGGTGCGGAGCTTGGCGCGATCACCGCGCTCGCGATCGTTGCCCACGAGATTCCCCAGGAGGTGGGCGATTTCGTCATTCTGCTCAACTCCGGCTATTCGCGTGCCAAGGCGTTCTGGGTGAATCTGCTGTCGTCGTTCGCGACGCTGGTCGGCGGCGTGCTGGGCTACTTCACGCTGCAGGCGCTGGAGGGCTGGACGCCGGTCCTGCTCGGCATCGTCGCGGCCAGCATGATCTACGTCGCGGTCGCGGACCTTATCCCCGGCCTGCACCGCCGGCCGGAGCTGCGCGCCACCCTGTCGCAGACAGTGCTGATCGGGCTGGGCATCGGTTCCATCGCGCTGGCAAGGGCGCTGATCGGGGGCTCGGCGTAGCAAGGACGCATGCCCGCGGGGGGGTCTTGCGCTGGGGTATTGTGCGGCGCAAAATTAAAGGCTATATCGACGTTCCCCAAGGTCTTTTCTGCAACATCTGATGTCCACCCCGCCGGGCGTTCCCGACGCCGCCAGTGCAATGGCGCGGCTGATGCAGGATTCGGCGCGCTTCGCTGAATTGCAGTCCGACTACGTCGCGAAACAGGCGCGGCTGTGGTCCTCCCTGCTCGTCAGCAACAGCGAAGCGGTGGTCACGCCCGAGCCGGGCGACCGGCGATTCGCGGCGAAGGAATGGCGCGACAACCCGTACTACGCTTATCTGAAGCAGTCCTACCTGCTCGCATCCGGGTTTCTCACGGAGCTCGCCCAGAGCGCGGAGCTGGACGCGAAAACCAAGGAACGGCTGCAATTTGCCGTCAAGCAGTGGTGCGATGCGATGTCGCCGGCGAATTTTGCGGCCACCAATCCCGCGGTGCTGCAGCAGGCGCTTGCTTCCAACGGCGAAAGCGTGACGCGGGGGATCGCCAACCTGATCGCGGACCTGAACCGGGGCCGCATCAGCCAGACCGACGAGTCGGCCTTCGAAGTCGGCCGCAACCTCGCGCTCACGCCGGGTGACGTGGTCTACGAGAATGACCTGATCCAGCTGATCCAGTACAAGGCCGCGACACCGCAGGTGGGAGTACGGCCGCTGGTGATGGTGCCGCCATGCATCAACAAGTTCTATATCCTCGACCTGCGGCCCGATAACTCCTTCGTGCGCTACGCGGTGGAGCAGGGCCATACGGTGTTCATGGTCTCCTGGCGCAACGTCGGCCCGGCCGAGAGCGGCTTTGACTGGGACGACTACGTCAAATCCATTTTTAAAGCTTTTGAAGTTTCAACAGCAATTACGCAATGCGACCGCGTCAACGCCCTGGGATTCTGCGTCGGCGGCACGTTGCTCGCGACGGCGCTTGCGGTGGCGGCGGCGAAGGGCGAGGAACTCGTCGAAAGCACCACTTATCTCGCCACCATGCTCGATTTCGAGGCGCCCGGGCAGCTCGGCGTGTTCATCGATGAAAACGCGGTGGTGGCGAGAGAGACCTCGATCGGCAAAGGCGGCCTGCTGCCGGGCGCGGACCTCGCCTCGACCTTCAACGCGCTGCGCGCCAACGACCTCGTCTGGCCCTACGTGGTCAACAACTACCTGATGGGCGGCGCGCCGGCGGCCTTCGACCTGCTCTACTGGAATTCCGACAGCACCAACCTGCCGGGACCGATGTACTGCAGCTACGTGCGCAACACCTACCTCGAGAACAAACTGCGCGTGCCCGGCGCGTTGCGCAACTGCGGCGTCGGCGTGGACCTGGGCAAGGTGGACCGGCCGGCATTCATCCTCGCGACGCGCGAGGACCACATCGTTCCGTGGCGCGCCGCCTACCGGTCGGTCGGACTGCTGGGCGGAGCAAAGAAATTCGTCCTCGGCGCGAGCGGGCACATCGCCGGCGTGGTCAATCCCGCCTCCGGCAACAAGCGTAGCTACTGGACCTCGGATGAATATCCGGCCGATGCCGACGACTGGTTCGAGCAGGCGGGTGAGCTGCGCGGCAGCTGGTGGCCGCAGTGGTCGCAATGGCTGGAAGGATTCAAGGGCGGCACGGGAGGTAAAACCCGTGAAGCGCCTGCACAAACCGGCAGTGCGGAATATCCCGCGATCGAGCCCGCACCGGGGCGCTATGTGAAGCAGAAGGCATAACCAGGAGACCATCATGGAAGAAATCGTCATCGTAGGCGCGGCGCGAACCGCGATCGGCAAGTTCGGCGGCTCGCTCGCCGGCGTTCCGGCGGCAAGGCTGGGCGCGCACATCATCCGCAAGGTGCTGGAGCGCGCGGGCGTCGCGCCCGACCAGGTTTCGGAAGTCATCATGGGCCAAGTGCTTGCCGCGGGCGTGGGACAGAACCCGGCCCGCCAGGCGTCCATCTGGGCCGGGCTCCCGGACATGGTGCCGGCGATGACCATCAACAAGGTCTGCGGCTCGGGCCTGAAGGCGGCGATGCTGGGCGCGCAATCCATCGCCAACGGCGATTCGGACATCGTGGTCGCTGGCGGCCAGGAAAACATGAGCGCGGCCCCGCACGTGCTGAACGGCTCGCGCGACGGCTTCCGCATGGGCGACGCGAAGATGATCGACTCGATGATCGTCGACGGTCTGTGGGATGTGTTCAACCAGTACCACATGGGCGTCACCGCGGAGAACGTCGCCAAGGAGCAGGTGGTCTCGCGAGAGGAGCAGGACGAGTTTGCGGTGAAGAGCCAGAACAAGGCGGAGGCCGCGCAGAAGTCCGGCCGCTTCAGCGACGAGATCGTCCCCTACGAAGTGCCCACTCGAAAAGGTCCGACGGTGTTCGGCGTGGACGAGTTTCCGCGCCATGGCGCGACCATCGAAGCGATGAGGGGGCTCAAGCCGGCGTTCGACAAGAACGGCACGGTGACCGCGGCCAACGCTTCCGGCATCAATGACGGCGCCGCGGCCGTCGTTCTTGCCTCTGCGAAAAAAGCGAAGGAATTGGGACTGAAGCCCCTTGCGCGCATCAAGGCCTTCGCCTCGGCCGGCGTTGACCCGAAGTACATGGGGATGGGCCCGGTGCCGGCCTCGAAGCGCTGCCTGTCGCGCGCGGGCTGGGCGGCGAAGGACCTCGATCTGCTGGAAATCAACGAAGCGTTTGCCGCGCAGGCGATCGCGGTCAACCGCCAGATGGGCTGGGATACGTCGAAAGTGAACGTGAACGGCGGCGCGATCGCGCTCGGCCACCCGATCGGCGCATCCGGCGCCCGGATCCTGGTCACGCTGTTGCACGAAATGCAGAAGCGCGACGCGAAGAAGGGGCTGGCCTCGCTATGCATCGGCGGCGGCATGGGCGTGGCGCTCGCGGTGGAGAGATGAGCGCTGTACTGAAAACCGAGGCGCTGCCGAAGCGCGTGGTGTTCGTCACCGGCGGCATGGGCGGCATCGGCAGCGCGATCTGCCGGCGCCTCGCGCTCGCCGGGCACACCGTCGTCGCCGGATGCCTGCCCGGCTACGAACGCAAGGACGAGTGGCTGGGCGCGATGCGCGGGGACGGCCTGCGCGTGCACGCAGCCGAAGGCGATGTCGCCGATTTCGAGAGCTGCGCCAGCATGTTCTACAACGTGCGCTCGGTGGTGGGCAATGTCGACATTCTGGTCAACAACGCGGGCATCACGCGCGACTCCATTTTCAAGCGCATGACCGAGCGCGAATGGATAGAGGTCATCAACACCAACCTGAACAGCGTCTTCAACGTCACGCGCCAGGTGGTGGACGGCATGGCCGAGCGCGGCTGGGGACGCATCATCAATATTTCCTCGGTCAATGCGATCAAGGGCCAGTTCGGCCAGACCAACTACTCGGCCGCCAAGGCCGGCATGGCAGGTTTTTCCAAGGCGCTGGCGCAGGAAGTGGTGAAGAAAGGCATCACCGTGAATACCGTTTCGCCCGGCTACGTCGAGACCGACCTGGTGCGGGCGATCCGCGCCGAGGTCCGGGAGTAGATCATCGCTTCGATCCCGATGGGACGTCTTGCCAGGCCGGAAGAGGTCGCCGCGGTGGTCGCGTTCCTTGCTTCGGAAGAAGCGGGCTACATCACTGGCGCCAACATTTCCGTCAACGGCGGCATGCACATGATGTAGTAGACTGGCTGCGAACCTTGAAGGGGAAAAGATGGTGCAGAAAGTTGCGGTCGTGACGGGAGGCATGGGCGGCCTGGGCGAGTCCATCACTACCAAGATGGCGGACGCGGGCTACAAGGTGGTGGTGACCTATTCGCCCTCGAACACCAAGTACAAGTCGTGGCTCGATGAGATGAAGGGCAAGGGCTACAGCTTCTCGGCCTACCCGGTGGACGTGATTTCGTACGAGGACAGCGCGGCAAAGTGCGCCCAGATCCAGAGAGAATGCGGCAACATCGACATCCTGGTGAACAACGCAGGCATCACCCGCGACATGACGTTCAAGAAAATGACCAAGAGCGACTGGGACGCGGTGATGCGCACCAACCTCGACTCCTGCTTCAACATGACCAAGCAAGTGATGGACGGGATGGTGGAACGGAACTGGGGCCGGGTCATCAATGTCTCGTCGGTGAACGGGCAGAAGGGCGCCTTCGGGCAGACCAACTATTCGGCGGCGAAGGCGGGCATCCACGGCTTCACCAAGGCGCTGGCGCTGGAAGTGGCGAAAAAGGGCGTCACCGTGAACACGATATCGCCGGGCTACATCGGCACCAAGATGGTGACCGCGATCCCGAAGGAGATTCTCGATTCCAAGATCCTGCCGCAGATCCCGGTGGGGCGCCTCGGCAAGCCCGAGGAGATTGCCGGATTGATCATCTATCTGTGCTCGGAAGAAGCCGCCTACGTGACCGGGGCCAACATCTCGATCAACGGCGGCCAGCACATGTACTAAGGAGCGGACCGAATGGCTGCGAATCCCGAGGAAAACGTGGAACACCCGGTACGGCTGATCAAGAAGTACCCGAACCGCCGGCTCTACGACACCAAGACCTCGAGCTACATCACGCTCGCGGACGTGAAGCAGATGGTGCTGAAGAACGAGGAGTTCCAGGTGGTCGACGCCAAGTCGAGCGAGGACCTGTCGCGCCAGATCCTGCTGCAGATCATCCTCGACGAGGAATCGGGCGGCATGCCGATGTTCTCCTCCGATCTGCTGTCGCAGATGATCCGCTCCTACGGCAGCGCGATGCAGGGCTTCATGGGCACCTACCTGGAAAAGAACCTGGAAGGCTTCCAGCAGATGCAGAAGGCGCTGCAGGAGCAGTCGCAGAAGCTCTACGGCGACAATTCGCGCACGCCGAACGAGCTCTGGGGCCAGTTCATGAACCTGCAGGGGCCGGCGATGCAGACCCTGATGCAGGCCTACATGGAGCAGAGCCAGAAGATGTTCGCGCAATTCCAGGACCAGATGCAGAACCAGGCGCGCAACGTGTTCTCCGGCTTCCAGTTCCCCGGCTTCCCGACTCCGCCGAACAAGAACGAGCCGAACAAGTAGTGGCTGTACCGAAGGTTGGGTTCGTCTCCCTAGGCTGCCCCAAGGCGCTCGTAGATTCCGAACGAATCCTCACCCAGCTCAGGGCCGAGGGTTACGTTACTGCGCCCGACTACGCCGGCGCCGACCTCGTCATCGTCAACACCTGCGGCTTCATCGACGCCGCGGTCGAGGAATCGCTGGGCGCGATCGGCGAGGCGCTGCAGGAGAACGGCAAGGTGATCGTCACTGGCTGCCTGGGGGCGAAAGAAGGCGTCGTTCAAAACGCGCACCCTTCCGTCCTGGCTGTCACGGGGCCGCACGACACCGACGGCGTGATGCGCGCGGTGCACGCGCACCTGCCGAAGCCGCATGATCCGTTCACCGATCTCGTCCCGCCCCAGGGCATCAAGCTCACGCCGAAGCACTACGCCTACCTGAAGATTTCCGAGGGTTGCAACCACCGCTGCACTTTCTGCATCATCCCTTCGATGCGCGGCGACCTGGTGTCCCGGCCGATAGGCGAGGTGATGCAGGAAGCGGAAAGCCTCGTGCGCGCGGGCGTGAAGGAACTGCTGGTGATCTCGCAGGACACGAGTGCTTATGGTGTTGACGTTAGATATAGAACTGGCTTTCACGGGGGAAAGCCAATCAAGACAAACTTCCTGCAACTGGCCAAATCCCTCGGTGAGCTTGGCGTCTGGGTGCGCCTGCACTACGTCTATCCGTATCCCAGCGTGGACGACGTCATCCCCTTGATGGCCGACGGGAAGATCCTTCCCTACCTCGACATCCCGTTCCAGCACGCCAGCCCGCGCATCCTCAAGCTCATGAAACGCCCGGCGGCCGCGGAGAAAGTGCTCGCGCGTATCCGCGAGTGGCGCCGGGCCTGCCCGGATCTCACGATCCGCAGCACCTTCATCACCGGTTTTCCAGGCGAGACAGAGGAAGAGTTCGAAGATCTCCTCGTGTTCCTGAAGGAAGCGCAACTCGACCGCGTCGGCTGCTTCACCTATTCGCCGGTGGACGGCGCGAAAGCGAACGAGCTGCCGGACCCCGTGCCCGCCGAAGTGCGGGAAGAGCGCAAGCAGCGCTTCATGCGGCTGCAGGCCGGGATCAGCAAGGCGAAGCTGAAAGGCAAAGTCGGCACGAAGCAGAAGGTAATCGTCGACGCGCCCGGCAGTGGCCGGTCCAGCGCCGATGCGCCGGAGATTGATGGGTTGGTTTATTTTGAAAAAACACCTAAAGTCAAAACAGGACAGTTCGTCGACGTCCGCATCGAGCGCTCCGACGAGCACGATCTACACGGGAGACTGGCATGAGCATGAATGGGAAAACCCGGGAAGTAATGGTTGTGGCGGGCACTCGCACGGCAATCGGCGGCTACGGCGGTTCGCTCAAGGACATGCCGCCGACAAAGCTCGGTTCGATCGCCATCAGGGAAGCGGTGGCGCGGGCCGGGATCGATCCGGCGAGCGTCGGCCACGTGGTTGTGGGGAACGTAATCCACGGTGAGGCGAGGGATATGTACATGTCGCGCGTCGCCGCGATCGACGCCGGGCTGCCGGTCGGCACGCCCTGTCTCACGGTGAACCGCCTGTGCGGCTCCGGCCTGCAGGCGATCGTCTCGGCGGCGCAGCACATTCTGCTGGGCGACGTCGACACGGTGGTCGGCGGCGGCGCGGAGAGCATGAGCCGCGCGGCCTATTTCCTGCCCACCGGCCGCTGGGGCCAGCGCATGGGCGACGGCGCGGTGCTGGATGCGATGACCGGCGCGCTGCACGATCCTTTCGGCCACGGACACATGGGCATCACCGCGGAGAACATCGCCGCCAAGTTCGGCTTCACGCGCGAGCAGCAGGACGAATTCGCGCTGGAATCGCACAAGCGCGCGGCGAACGCGCTCGCCAAAGGCTATTTCAAGGACCAGATCGTCCCGATTGAACTCAAAACCCGCAAAGGCGTCGAACAATTCACCACCGATGAACATGTGCGCAAGGACGTCAAGATCGAGGACATGCAGAAACTGAAACCCGCGTTTAAGAAGGACGGCACCGTCACCGCCGGCAACGCCTCGGGCCTGAATGATGCTGCTGCGGCGATCGTAATGTGTAGTTCCGAATATTCTAAAAAACAAAACCTCAAGCCAATGGCGCGGCTCGTCGCCTATTCGCACGCCGGCGTCGAACCGCACCTCATGGGCCTGGGGCCGATCCCCGCGGTGAGACGCGTGTTCGAGAAGTCGGGGCTGAAACCTTCGGACATGGACGTGGTCGAATCCAACGAAGCCTTCGCCGCGCAGGCGATGGCGGTGACCAGGGACCTGGGATTGGATCCGGCAAAAGTGAACCCGAACGGCGGTGCGGTGGCGCTGGGACACCCGATCGGCGCCACCGGCGCGATCCTCACGGTGAAGGCGCTCTACGAACTCGAGCGCACGCAGAAGCGCTACGCGCTGGTCACCATGTGCATCGGCGGCGGCCAGGGCATTGCGGCGATCTTCGAGCGCGCCTGACGTCCAGACAGGAGAGTTGTTCATGCAAACCAGGTTCACGAGGCTGTGGCGCGAATACAAGGGATTGGCGCTGTTTGTCGTCCTCATGCTCATCTTTCGCAGCGTCCTGGCCGACTGGAACACCGTTCCGACGGGTTCGATGAAACCGACCATCGTTGAAGGCGACCGGATATTGGTGAACAGGCTCGCCTACGACCTGCGGATCCCGTTTACCCACATATCTCTGCACCGGTTCGCCGATCCGGCGCGCGGCGACATCGTCGTGATCGACTCGAAAGCCGCCGATACCCGCCTGGTGAAGCGCGTCATCGGCCTGCCGGGCGATATCGTGCAGATGAGAAACAACCGCCTGACGATCAACGGCGTGGAGGCCCGGTATTCCGGCGCCGGTTTCACGGCTGACGCGATTTTTGAGGTCGAGTCCTATGACGGCATGACGCATCGCATCGAACTGATGCCTGCGGGGGACGGCAGTTTCAGTTCATTCGGTCCCGTCAGGGTTCCGCAGGACAGCTACCTGGTGCTGGGCGACAACCGGGACAACAGCGCCGATTCGAGGGTCCACGGATTCATTCCGCGCGAGGAGATCCTCGGGGATGCGAAAACGGTTGTCCTCTCGATCGACTACGACCGCTACTACCTGCCGAGAATGGACAGGTTTTTCCACAGCCTTTGACGCGACGGTGCCGGCCTAGTTGGTAACTTCGACGCCTTTCCAGAAGGCGACGTAGCCCTTGATGTGCTTGGCGGCATCCTTGGTCTCGGGGTAGTGCCAGGCCGCGTCCTTGTTGGTTTTCCCGTCCACGACGATGTCGAAGTAGCTCGCGGTGCCTTTCCACGGGCAGACGGTGTGCGTCCGGGAATCCTCGAAGAACGCCTTGTTCACCGCTTCGGGCGGGAAGTAGACATTACCTTCGACGATCTGCGTTTCGGCCGCGTCGCTTTCGGCGAGCACCGCTCCGTTCCAGGTGGCTTTTGGCATCCGGCTATTCTAGATTAGGTGCTGCGCACGGTGAGGCGGTTTCGGCTGGCGAGGAACATGCCGGAGACGACGATCACCGCCATGCCGCCGACCGACCAGCGGTCCGGCAGCTGGCCGAAGACGAGATATCCCGACAGCACCGCCCAGATCATGGTGGTGTAGGTGAAGGGGGCGAGCAGCGTCGCGCCGGCGTATTCGTAGGACTTGATCAGCAGGTAGTGCCCGATCGACGCACAGAGGCCGATCACCAGCAGCAGCGCCCAATGCCAGGCCTCGCCGGGCGCCTCCCAGTAGAACGGCGCCGCGGCCGACAGCAGCACCGCGCCGACGATGGCGCCCCAGACGAGCGAGGTGAGCGGGTGCTCGACGCCCGCGACCTTGCGCGTGAGGATCTGGTAGAGCGCGTTGGCGAGCGCCATCGCCACCGGCAGCAGCGCGTACCAGGTGAAGACGCTGGAGCCCGGGCGCACGATCATCAGCGCGCCCGCGAGCCCGGCCAGCACCGCGACGCCGCGCGGCAGGTCGAGCCGCTCGCCCAGCATCGGCACCGCCAGCACCGCGACGAAGAGCGGCAGCACGAAGCCGATCGCCGCCGCGTCCGCGATCGGCAGCACCCTCAGCGACGTGAAATAGAGGAAGGTCGCGCTGGCTAGCAACATGCCGCGCGCGAGCTGGATGCCGGGCCGCGCGGTACGGATGCGCCCGAGCTCGCCGCGCGCCGCCAGCCAGGCGAGCAGCATGCCGAGATTGATGATGTAGCGCGCCCAGACGATGCCCGGGACGGGATACCATTGCGACAGGTACTTCGCGATGGTATCCATGCTGACGAAAAAGCCGACGGCCGACACCATCAGCAGGATGCCGCGCAGAGCCGGCGTCACGCCTGCAGTCAACCTTCCGGTCGCATGTGGGGAAAGAGGATCACATCGCGGATCGAAGGGCTGTCGGTGAGCAGCATCGCCAGGCGGTCGATGCCCAGGCCGCCGCCGGCAGCGGGCGGCATGCCGTATTCGAGCGCGCGGATGTAGTCGGCGTCGTAATACATCGCCTCGGCGTCGCCGGCCTCTTTGCGAGCCGCTTGTTCCTTGAATCGTTCGGCCTGGTCTTCCGGGTCGTTGAGCTCGGAAAAACCGTTGGCGATCTCCTTCGCGTCGATGAACAGTTCGAAGCGGTCGACGATTTCCGGGTCCTTGTCGTTCCTGCGCGCGAGCGGCGATACCTCGGCGGGATATTCGGTGACGAAAGTCGGCTGGATCAGGTGCTTTTCGGCGAGCGCCTCGAACAGCATGAGCTGCAATGCGCCCCAGCCCTGGCTGTTTTGGGTTTCTACTCCCAGGGTCTTCAATCTGGAGACGAGAAAAGACCTGTCCCTCAGGTTTCCCTCGACGCCCCGCCTGCGAATCGCCTCGGGAATCGGCAGGCGAGCGAACGGTTGGCCGAAATCGACGGCGCTGCTCTGGTAAGAGACCGCTTGCGCTGCGTGGCGCACCAGCTTCTCGGTGTGCGCCATCATGTACTCGCAGTCCTCGTAGGCGCAGTACCACTCCATCATCGTGAATTCCGGGTTGTGGCGCGTCGATATGCCTTCGTTGCGGAAGTTGCGGTTGATCTCGAACACGCGCTCCATGCCGCCTACCACCAGCCGCTTCAGGTACAGCTCCGGCGCGACGCGCAGGTACATGTCCATGTCGAGCGCATGGTGGTGCGTCTTGAACGGCCGCGCCACGGCGCCGCCCGGAATCGGCTGCATCATCGGCGTCTCGACCTCGATGTAGCCGTCGGCGACCATCATGTCGCGCAGCGCCTGGACGATTTTCGTGCGCTTGAGAAACACGTCGCGCGACTTCTCGGCGACGATCAGGTCGACGTAGCGCTGCCGGTACTTGAGCTCCTGGTCGGCGATGCCGTGGAATTTTTCGGGCAGCGGCCGTAGCGACTTGGCGAGCAGCTTGAGGCTGCCCGCCTGGATGGTCAGTTCCCCGGTCTTGGTCTTGAACAGGGTCCCCGTGGCGCCGACGATGTCGCCCAGATCCCAGTGCTTGAACTCCTGGTGTCTTTCCTTGCCCGCCACGTCATCGGAGATATAGAGCTGAATCCGGCCCGATTGGTCCTGGAGGGTCGCGAAGCTCGCCTTGCCCATGACGCGCTTGAGCACCATGCGGCCGGCGACCGTGGCCTCGGCCTTAAGGGGTTCCAGCCCCTCCTTCGTTTTCGCGCCGAATTTCGCCTGCAGGTCGGCGGCAAGGTCCTTCCTGCGGAAATCATTCGGGAAGGCGATGCCCTGCGCGCGCAGCGCCTTGAGCTTCTCCCGGCGCTCGTCGATCAGCTTGTTGTCTTCGTCCATGTTCAGCGCACCCCGCCGCGCGAGAGATCCATGATCAGGCGCGCCGCGAGATACAGGCGCGGCTCGATGCTCGAGACCAGGATGTACTCGTCGCTGTTTGAATGCGCGCCGAAGCCGCGCAGGCCGAAGCGCTCGACGACGGCATTCTGCGTCTTCAGTGCGGCGAAGGCCGCGTCGGTGCCGCCGCCCTCGGCCACGGCGTCGACCACCAGGTCCATGCCGAGCTCCTTGTAGATGGCCTGCGCGCGCTTCGCCATCGCAGCGGAGGCGGGCGAGGCCTCGAGCGGCGGGCGGCGGCGCTCGAACGTCAGCTCGACCTTCGATTCCGGCAGCAGCTGCTTCTTCGCGCGCTCGCGCACCGCCGCCTCGATGCGGTCGTAATCGGCGACGCGCAGCACGCGCACGTCGGCCACCGCCTCGGCCTCGGCCGGGATCACGTTGCGGTTGCTGCCGCCCCTGGCGAGGGTCCAGTTCATCTTCAGGCCGGTGGCCGGGTCGGAGAGGTCGCGCGTCTGCAGCATCTGATGCGAAAGTTCATAGATCGCGTTGACGCCCAGTTGCGGCGCGCTGCCGGCGTGCGAGGCCTTGCCGGTGACCTTGAGGTTCACCGACATGATGCCGGCGGTGGCGAGGGACAGCTTGTCGGAATCGGCGCGCGAGGCTTCGAAGGACAGCGTGGCGTCGTGCTCGGCGCCCAGGCGCGTCTGCAGCGCGCGCGCACCCGGCGAGCTGATCTCCTCGTCCGGATTGATCAGCACGGTGAGGATGCCGTACTCGCGGAAGTTGAGCGCCTGCAGCGCGGCGACGGTGTGCAGTATCAGCGCGATGCCCTGCTTGTCGTCTGAGATGCCGAGGCCGTAGGCGCGGTCGCCGTCGATGCGGAACGGCTGCTTCGCGAGCATGCCGCGCAGGTAGACCGTGTCCATGTGCGCGATCAGCATGACCTTGTTCGTGCCGGTGCCGCGGAAGGTGGCGCGCACGATGTGCGCCGGCTTGGGCGGCGTGTCCTCCATGCGGTAGACCTCGGTCGGCTCGACCAGCTCGACCTCGCCGCCCAGGGCGCGCAGGCGCCCCGCGATCAGTTCGGCGATTTTCGCCAGGCCTTCGAAGTCGCGGCTGCCGGACTCGATCGACACCAGGTCCTTCAGCGTACCGAGCAGCGGTTCCCTTTGCGCGCGCGCTTGGGCAAGCACGGGCGCGTCGGCTTGGGCGACAGCGCCCCCGGCGAAGGAGATGAGTAGGGCGGCGAGGATGGGGCGCATGGCTAGACTCCCTGCTTGAGGCTGGCGGTGATGAATTCGTCGAGGTCGCCGTCGAGCACCTGCTGCGTGGCGCCTCTCTCGACGCCGGTGCGCAGGTCCTTGATGCGCGACTGGTCGAGCACGTAGGAGCGGATCTGGTGGCCCCACTCGATGTCGGTCTTCGAGGCTTCCAGCTTGCTCTGCTCGCCTTTCAGCTTGCGCAGCTCCAGTTCGTAGAGGCGGGACTTGAGCATCGCCATGCACTCGGCGCGGTTGCGGTGCTGCGAGCGGTCGTTCTGGCTCTGCACCACGATGTTGGTGGGCAGGTGGGTGATGCGCACCGCCGACTCGGTCTTGTTGACGTGCTGGCCGCCGGCGCCCGAGGCGCGGTAGACGTCGATGCGCAAGTCGGCCGGGTTGATCTCCACCTCGATCGACTCGTCCACCTCCGGGTAGACGAATACGTTGGCGAACGAGGTATGGCGGCGCGCGTTGGAATCGAAGGGCGACTTGCGCACCAGGCGGTGCACGCCGTTCTCGGTGCGCAGGTGGCCGTAGGCGTAGTCGCCCGTGATTTTCAGCGTCGCGTTCTTCAGGCCCGCGACCTCGCCGTCGGACTGCTCGAGGATTTCGGCGCGGAAACCCTTCTTGTCGCAGTACTTGAGGTACATGCGCAAGAGCATCGACGCCCAGTCCTGCGCCTCGGTGCCGCCGGCGCCGGCCTGGATGTCCATGAAGCAGTTGTTCGGATCCAGCGGGTTGGAGAACATGCGCCGGAACTCCAGCGCCGCGACCTCGCTTTTCAGCTTTTCCGTATCGGAAGAAACGCCAAGCAGCGTCGCTTCATCACCCTCGGCGCGCGCCAGTTCGAACAGTTCCTGCGCGTCGGTGATGCCGCTGCCGACGCGCTTGAGCGTGTCGACGACTGCTTCGAGAGCCTTTTTTTCCCTGCCGATTTCCTGCGCCCGCTTCTGGTTTTCCCAGAGCTTGGGGTCCGCCTGCTCGCTGTTCAGCGCCTGCAGGCGCTTTTCCTTCGCCTCGAAGTCAAAGATACCTCCGCAGCTCGGCCGACTGCGTCTGCAGTCCGGCGAGCGTGGAGGCGATCTGGTTGATCCGCTCTGCTTCCATGACGTGAAGGACCGCGGCATGAAGCCGCGGTGGGGAATTATACCCGCCGCCCCGTGTACTCTTCGTCGATCTTGTCGTCGAAAAAGGCCGTCGGATTCGGCGCCGCCATGAAGCGGCGGTAGACCTCGGGATAGACCTTCGGATACTGGTAGACCTGACCGTTGGACAGTTCGACCTCCAGCGTCATCGTCTTCTCGTCGTAGCCGACCGAGCGGAGCTTCGAGGAATTGACGCGGCGGCGTTCCATCGAGGGGTTTTTCTATTTTGCGCGCTCGGCGCTCCAGGACCCTTTGAGACCGCCGCCGTCGAGCGTCCCCTCGATGGATTTTTCCCTGATCGTCCCGGTGAATTCGTAGCTTGCGCCGCCGGCGACGAGCCGGAACTGCAGGTTATCGCCGTGCACTATCCCCTCGTGCAGCGCGACCTCCTTGCCGGCGATTTTCGCCTCGCCGGCGACCCGTATCACGCGATGCGGCGTCAACGTGAGACCGACCGGCTGCTTGCTGATGAATGGCGGGACTTTTGCGATCCAGTCGCCCTCGACCCTGGCCGGCACCGTGTACAGGAAGATGATGGTCCTCGAGACGCCGGTCACGATCACCTTGTCCTGCAGGTCGAACTCCATCGTCCTGTCCGGCATCCAGCCTGCCAGGCCGTAGTCGTGCGACAGGATGCGCGTGCCGGGAGCGAGGTCGCTCAACAGCTTGTCCTTCAGCATGTTCACCGTGTCCGGCAGCAGGTACATGGTGACGACGGTCGCCTTGCGGATGTCGGTCTTGAACAGGTCCTGGACCGTGAAGCTCGCGCGGTCGGCGATGCCCTGCTGCTTCGCGGCCTCATTCGCTTCCTTCACCAGCTTTTCGTTGATGTCGACCCCGAAGCCGCGCGCGCCGAACACCTTCGCGGCGGTCAGCACGATGCGCCCGTCGCCCGACCCCAGGTCGATGACGAAGTCCTTCGGGCCCACGTCGGCGAGCTTGAGCATGTCCGACACCACGCTCGAGGGCGATGGCACGTAGGGGCCGGCATTGACGGCAGTCTTGTCGGCGGCAGGGGCCGGCAAGGCGAGCACGAGGGAAACGATGGTTGCGGCCGACAGCGCCCGGGCGTTCATGAAAGCTTGGTGCAAGAAAGGGAGGCGGCGACTGTAGCGCAGAAAGTCACCGCTGGAAAGGGAACTGCGGCAGGGCGGAGCCGGTCGAATGGTCTTCCAACGCATTCGAAGGAACCCGCCATGAAGAAAACCAGGATCGCGGCCGCTCTGGCCGCCGTCGGCATTATTTCCGCCAGCGCATATTCCTTTCAGCACTACGTACAGCCGGGCATGTCGAGCGCCATGGCCCAGTCGGTCGCGCCCGCGGCGCCGGCGCTTCCCCAGGCGGGCCGCGCCAACGCGCTGCCCGACTTCGCCACCATCGTGCAGCAATACGGGCCCGCCGTCGTCAACATCACCGTTTCCGGGACGCGCAAGACAGGCTTCTCGGGGCAGCAGGACGACGAAGAACAGGACGACAACCCCATGTCGCAGTTCTTCCGCGGCTTGCCGTTCCGCTTCGGCCCGCCGCCCTCGGAAGTGCCGATGCAGGGCCAGGGCTCGGGATTCATCGTCGGCGCCGACGGCATCGTGCTCACCAACGCGCACGTGGTGCGCGACGCATCCGAAGTGACCGTCAAGCTCACCGACCGGCGCGAGTTCAGCGCCAAGGTGCTGGGCGCCGACGCCGCGACCGACGTCGCGGTGCTGCGCATCGACGCCAAGAATCTGCCGGTGGTCAAACTCGGCGATCCGGCGCGCGCGCGCGTCGGCGACTGGGTAGTGGCGATCGGCTCGCCGTTCGGCTTCGAAAACAGCGTCAGCGCGGGCATTGTGTCGGCCAAAGGCCGCTCGCTTCCCGGCGACACCTACGTGCCGTTCATCCAGACCGACGTTGCGGTGAACCCGGGCAATTCCGGCGGGCCGCTGTTCAACCTGGCCGGAGACGTGATCGGCATCAATTCGCAGATCTACAGCCGCTCGGGCGGCTACCAGGGACTGTCGTTCGCGATCCCGATCGATGTCGCGCTGCGCGTCAAGGATCAGATCATCGCCACGGGGCACGCCAGCCACGCGCGGCTCGGCGTCACGGTGCAGGAAGTGAACCAGTCCCTGGCCGATTCCTTCGGCCTGAAGCGCGCCGAGGGGGCGCTGGTTGCCTCGGTGCTGCCCGGAAGCGCGGCCGAGCGGGCGGGAGTCCAGCCGGGCGACGTCATCCTCAAGTACGACGGCAAGCCGATCGGGGCCGCGAGCGAGCTCTCGGCCCTGGTGGGACAGGCCATGCCGGGCACCAAGGCGGGCGTCGAGATCTGGCGCAAGGGCGAAACCCGCGAACTGACCGCGACGCTGGGCACCGCGAAGGACGAGTCGATCAAGAACGCGTCGGCGGAAGGACAGGGCAAGGACAAGCTCGGGCTGGCGGTGCGCCCGCTTACGCCGGAAGAGCGCAAGGAAGCAAAGGTCGCCGACGGCGTGCTGGTCGAGGACGTCAACGGCCCGGCGGCGCGCGCCGGCATCCAGGCAGGCGACATCGTGCTGCTGGCCGACGGCAAGCCGGTCAAGAGCGCAGGCGACCTGCGCGCTGCGGCTGTAGGGCGTGGCGGCGTCGTCGCCTTGCTGGTGCAGCGCGGCGACACGCGTATTTTCGTGCCGCTGAAAACCGGCTGACCCGCGGCTAGCGCACCGGCTCCACGTTCTCGAACGTGAGCTGGGCGCGCTTGAGACCGTTGAATTCGTTGACGCCCACCCGGTAGGCGGCGCGGATTCGGCTGTGAAGCGGCGCGGCGCGCGGCCCGAGCGCGTTGAACCACATCGCTTCCAGCCGCTGCCCGTTTTTCAGCAGGCGCAGCTTCAGGTGGCGCTCGCCGACTACGCGCTGGCCTTCCACCGTGAAGGTGTCGCAGAACAGCGGCGGCGGGAAGCCCTGGCCCCAGATCTGCGCTTCCAGCATCTGCGCCACTTCCAGCGAGTGGTAGGCGGGCTCCAGTTCGCCGTCGGTCTCGACGACGCGCAGCCGCGCCTCTTCCGGCAGCAGTTCGCCCGCCACCTGTTCAAAGGTTTGCTTGAATTTTTCCAGGCCCTTCTCTTCGATCGTCAGGCCGGCGGCCTGGGCATGGCCGCCGAAGCGCAGGATCAGCCCCGGCGCGCGCTTGGCGACCAGGTCGAGCGCGTCGCGCAGGTGGAAGCCGGGAATGGAGCGGCCCGAGCCGCGCAGTTCGTTCGAATTCGCTTTCGCGAAGCAGACCGTCGGCCGATGCACGCGCTCGCGTACGCGCGAGGCGATCAGGCCCACCACGCCCTGGTGCCAGCCGGCCTCGAACATCGTCACCGTAGCCCCCTGCGGCTCGCCGATCCCGTCCAGCGCCGCGCTCGCCTCGTCCAGCATCTCGCCTTCGATCTTGCGCCGCTCGCGGTTCAGGCGGTCGAGCTGCTGCGCGCAGTTGGCCGCGCGCGCCTCGTCGTCGGTCAACAGGCATTCGATGCCCAGGCCCATGTCGGCGAGCCGCCCGGCGGCGTTCAGGCGCGGGCCGAGGATGAAGCCGAGGTCGAAGCAGTTCGCGTTGCGCAGTTCGCGCCCGCCGGCGCGAGCGAGCGCGGCCAGTCCCGCCTTGCCTTGCTCGGCGCGCATGCGCTTGAGCCCCTGCGCGACGAGGATGCGGTTGTTCGCGTCCAGCGGAACGACATCGGCGATGGTGCCCAGCGCGACCAGGTCGGTCAGCGCGGCGAGATTCGGCTCGGTTTTGTTTTCGAAGGCCTTCCGGTTTCTCAGTTCGGCCCTGAGCGCCAGCATCACGTAGAACATGACGCCGACGCCCGCGATCGCCTTCGACGGGAAACCGCAGCCCGGCTGGTTGGGATTGACGATGCACTCGGCCGCGGGCAGCGTGTCGCCGGGAAGGTGGTGGTCGGTGATCAGCGTGCGGATGCCGAGCGCGTTCGCGCGCGCGACGCCTTCGACGCTGGCGATGCCGTTGTCCACCGTGATCAGCAGGTCGGGATCGAGCTTCGCGGCGATGTCCACGAGTTCCGGCGACAGTCCGTACCCCAGTTCCAGGCGGTTCGGCACCAGATATTCGACGCGCGCACCGAAGCTGCGCAGCGCCCGCACGCCCACGGCGCAGGCGGTGGCGCCGTCGGCATCGTAGTCGGCGACGATCAGCAGTTTCTTCCGCTGCCCGATGGCATCGGCCAGCAGTCGCGCGGCGCGGCCGGCGTTGGTCAGCGAGGCCGGGGGAATCAGGCGCGAAAAATCCTGCTCCAGGCCGTCCTTCGAACCGATGCGGCGCGCGGCGAACAACCGGGCCAGCAGCGGATGCACGCCGGATTCGAGCAGCCGCTGGCGATCGTTTTCCGCGTAGGGACGCGTGACGATTTTCATGCGACGGTGTAGGAATTCAGCGATCGCGGCCGGCGCCAGAAATGGCGCAGGTCGCCGCGCGTAGCCTCGAACGACGCGCCCGCGTCGGGCACGTGCAGCGTCAGCATGCCGAGGCGGCCGCTTTTCAGCGCGGCGAGAAGCGGCGCGAACCACTTTTCTTCCAGCGCCTGCAGGCGCTGCGCTACACCCGCGAGATCGCCCAGCGCCTGCGCGCCGCGCAAGCTGTCGAGCATCACGAGATGCCTGCCGTCTTCGGGCGCGCGCGCGAGCCACTCCTCGGCGCCGGCGCCCGGGGCGCGATGACGCATGCCGGCGAGGCGTCCGAAGCCGATTGCGACCGGGTCTTCCGCGCTCACGGATTGCCAGGGACCGCTGGCGGCCGGCAGTTTGCCCGCGCCCCAGAGCCAGACGCTGTTGATCACGGGTACGCCGCGCGCTTCGCGCGCCGTGTTCACCGGGTGGCCGTAGAGCGCCATCTGGATTTCCGTCAGCAGCGGATGCCACTGCCTGGGCGGCAGGTGCGGATCGACGTCGGCCCCGGCGATTTCTATCGGCGCGTTGCTGCTGCCCGCGGACTCTCCCTCGCGCTCGATGCGCAGGCACCATTGCCCGGGTTGCAGCGGAAACAGCGTGAATTTTCCCGCCAGCAGCGGCGCGAGCGCGCCGGCCAGAGCTTCCGCTTCCGCGGCGGTGATCGAAAATGCGTGGCTCGGAACCAGGATCAGGCGATCGCGATCCGCGCGCAGGTGGACGGGATCCGCGCGCAGCCAGGTTTGCGCGCCCGGTGCGATCCCGCCCGCGAACGCCGTAAGCGCGCCCGCGGGGGCGTCTTCTTCTTCAAGCCCGAAGGCGTTACCCAGCCAGGCTTCCGGATTTCCGGCCTCGCCATGCGTGCTGCGCCCGCGCGCCAGCAGCAATTCGAGCGCAGGCAGCGATGGCGCGCCATGCGCGCGGAACAGCGCGGGAACCATGAGCTCGAGGTGCATCCGCAGCCTAGTGGACCTGCGCGCCCAGCTCGATGACTTTGGCGCGGCCCGCCGCGAGATGGCGCGCGAGAATCTTGTACTGGTCGAGGTCGAAGCGCGGCCGCATTGGCCCCTGCAGCAGTTCGGCGACTTCAGACTCCGTATTCGCGGTGCCGAGCAGGCACCAGTTGTCCACCACGTGAACCTCGGCAGCCTCGCGTTCGCGGTCTTCCTCGACGATGCCGATCGGGCCACGCCAGGGCCACGCTGCCGTTTTCAATCCTGCGAGCGCGGCGGCGGTGCGTGCCAGGTGCGCATGCACGCTTTCGCGCGCCGCACAGACGCCGGCGCAGCGCCCGATCTGGTGGCGGAAGCAGGCGCCCTTGCCTGCTTTTTCGAAGCCGAGCGTCCGCAGGCACAGCCGGTGCTCGTTGGCGAGTTCCCTGAGCGCGTCCAGCGCCGAGCGCCTGGAGCGGAATACACCGCAGAGAAACGGGATGGTTTCGGAGTTTATTTCTTCTTTTTTCACGAGAACCAATTTATTCGAGGAAAACAAAAATCCGCACAGTTCGTTCGCGCGCCTGAGCTGCCTGTTAAACACCGGCAGCAGTTCCTTCACCAGCGCCGCCTCGCGCAGCAGCGCGCCCAGTTCGCCGCAGGTGCGACGCCACTCTATGCGCCGGATCTCGCGCGCGATCTGCGCCTCCCGCGGCGAGCGCACGTCGTCGGAGAAATGCTGCAGCACGCGGCTGCGCATGGCGACGCTCTTGCCGATGTAGAGCGGCGTGTCGCGCTCGCCGTAGAACAGGTACACGCCGGGCGATTCCGGGATCGCATCCACCGCCGCGCGCTCGATGTGGGCGGGCAGCGCCGGCAGCTTCGCCAGCAGCTGCGCTGCGCCTGCCATCGCCTCGGCGCCGTGTTCCCGCGCGGCGATCTGCAGGAATTGCCACACCGCCTGCGCGTCGCCCATGGCGCGGTGGCGCGCGCCGCACTGCAGCTTGTGGCGGTCGATCAGGCTGTCGAGGTTGTGGCGCGCCTGCCCCGGATACAGCCGCCGCGACAGCTTGACGGTGCAGAGGGTGCGCGCCTGGAAGCGCAGCCCGGCCCGCTCGAACTCACGGCGCAGGAAGCCGTAGTCGAAGCGCGCGTTGTGCGCGACCAACACGCGCCCGTCGAGGCGCTCGTACAGGTCGGAGGCAAGGTCCTCGAACGCCGGCGCGTCCGCGACCATCGCGTTGGTGATGCCGGTGAGCGCCTGGATCGCGGGCGGGATGTTTTCGCCCGGATTCACCAGCGTGGACCATTCAGACACCACTTCGCCGTCCTCGATCTCGACTACCGCGATCTCGGTGACGCGGTCCCATGCAGGGTGCGCGCCGGTGGTCTCGACGTCGACGATCGCGAGCGGCGCGTCCAGCAGCGGTTTATTGGTATTTATCGATTTTCTCTATTTCGCAATTGAATAGGAGACGAGCTCGTCCTCACGCGTTCCCGGTCCGGCAGTGTGCTCGGCGGTTCTCCTGAGGATTGATTTCACGCAAATTCCCAATTCCGGACTCATCCAGTATGTGTCTTCGTTCCCGTTGGATTCGGACCAAATGATTTTGTAAGTCTTGAACGTACCAGCCGGTACTTTCACCTCTTCGTAGGCTACTACTTTTTGCGTTACCAGCAAGTGAACGGATTGCTCCTGTCCGGGTATTGTCATGCGGTAACTCCCGATCGACGCGTGTCCTACCTCGAGCGGCCTGGCGAAGCCCAGGTCAGGCTCAAAGCTCATCAATAACTTGTCGCCACTCACCAAGGCGACCAACCTCCCGTTGTCATGGGCAAGCGATGTAGATCCCGGGCTGTCGAATGTGATGACATGCTCCCCATTCCAGATCCGCTCCCCGCGTTTGAACGCAACCCGAACTTTCTCCGATCCGAAGCTTCCGCTGTCACTGCGCGCCATCACCCACGTGGACCCAAGCGGTGGCGCGAGCTGCTGCTTCTCCTTCGGCGTGATCATTGCGCACCCGCCGAGCAGCAGCAACCCAAGCAAACCAACGTTCGCACCACGCAGCTTCGATTTGTTATTGACGTTCATATTGCCTCCCGACAAACACGGTGTACGGAACCACATCCTGCCTCGTACGACAGGTTCTTCATACGATATTGGCAGTTTATGCCGACCGGGCAATGACCGCTTTGGGTCGAAAGCGGTCATTCCAAAACCGCGGTCAGTCGCCACGCCGCGAAACCGAGGATGGTCAGCCCGGAAAAGACATTGATCGCGCGGATCAGGCGGGGTCCGATGCGGCCGCGCAGCCAGCCCGCGCCTGCGGCGAGTATCGCCCACCATGATGCCGAGCCGAGGAACACGCCCAGCACCATCAGCGCGGCGACGCCGTAGTCGCTGGCTACCAGCCCCAGGCCGGCGAAGATCGCGACGAAAGCGAGAATCGTCGGCGGATTGGCGAGCGTGAGGCCGAGGGTGGAGAGAAAGGCCTGCGGGAGGTTGGTTTTTTCCTGCGAATTTTCCTGGATCGGCGCGGGCTTTGCCGTCAGGCATTTGATGCCGAGGTAGAGGAGAAAAATTCCGCCGACCAGGCCGATCCAGAAACTGTATTTGAGCAGCACGCCCGAAACCGCGGTGAGGCCGAAGGCGGCGACCGCGCCGTAGAAGCCGTCGGCAAGCGCGATGCCCATGCCCGAGGCGAGGCCGGCGAGCGCGCCCTGGGCCAGCGTGCGGCGCAGGCACAGCACCCACATCGGCCCGACGGTCGCCGCGAGCAGGAAGCCGAACAGCAGGCTCTTCAGGAACAGGATCATGCCGAAACGATCCATCCTTCGCAGGGCTCGATCCGCGCGGGCAGGCCGAAATTCCTGCGCCGCCGCTGCCAACCCCACGCGGCCTGCAGCGCGCAGATCACGGCATCGAGCGAGTCCCCGGAGGCGTCATCGACCAGTTGGCGGCGAATTTGCTCGCTTGTTTCCACGGGAATTTTTTCCAACAGTTTTTTCCGTGCGGTCAGGCGCCCGATTGTTTGCTTCGCCTTGCTGTCATTCTTGTAGGAGACGCTCCCTAAAATCCGCCTCGCGAACAATCCTGGATAGGCTTCCAGCGCTATGCGCGAGCGGTCGCCCGAGGCAAGTCCCGGAACGTGCGCGCCCGCTTCGGCGATGCGCGGCGCGCCTTCGTGGAACATCAGCGCCACCGGCGGGTTGACGAGTTTCATCGGGCTCGACGATCCGGCCGGCAGATCGGTGGCGCGATGGGCGTATTTGCGCCCCGCGGGGCGCGTCGCCCGGTAGCCGTCGAGGATGCCGCGCCATTCGCGCCGCGACAGGCCGGCGCAGAACGCGACCAGCCTGCGCCAGTTCCGCGGCCAGCCGAGGTCGCGCACCAGTTCCCGCGGCAGGCCGAACGGGAAGTCGAAGCCGCCGATCCATGGTCCGGGGTAGCGCAGCAGGGCCTCGAACGCGTCGAAGCTTTCCAGCCTCTCGATTTTTTCGATGCTCAGGAGATTTTTCCCGAGAAAACCATGGGCGACGGTGATTGCCTTCGCCTTGCGCGGGGCGGACGTAAAATCGACGCCGAAAATCTTCATGGCACCGAACAGCGGGCCAGTTCCGCCGCCGACAGGTTGTGAATCCTTCCGAAGCCAGCGACGAAGCGCGCGTCGCGCGGCGCGATGCGCCAGAAGGAGAAGTCCGCCAGTTCGAAGTTGATGGCCTGCTCCGGAAAGCGGGCCAGCCAGGCGGTTTTCAGACTGCCGGACTCCGATGTCCCGTTCTGGATCTGAACGGCCTCGCCTCTGATCGAAACCCTCTTCAAGGTAAAAGGATCGGCACGGCCGTCGTCGGTTTCGGCGATCGACAGCGCGACGCGCGCATCCTGCGCCATGTCCTGCGTGTGCCAGGCGAGGCGGCTGACGTGGACGTGGAACGCCGTGAAGCCCTCGTCCGGCAGGTAGAGCGTCATTGACGCCATCGGCGCGCCCTGCCTGAGCGTGGCGAGGTGCGCGAGGCGCTCGCGCCGGAGCAGCGCGGCGAGTTCGGAAGAGAATTCCGCGGGGTTTGTCATCTGAGCGATTGTAGTATTCTCGCTCATCGTGCGTTACGAACTCCTCGTCGGCCTGCGCTATACCCGCGCAAAGCGCCGCAACCACTTCATCAGCTTCATCTCCGCGATCTCGATGGCTGGCATCGCGCTAGGCGTCGCGGCGTTGATCGTGGTGCTCTCGGTGATGAACGGGTTCCAGAAGGAGCTGCGCACGCGCATCCTCGGCGTCGCCTCGCATGTGCAGATCAGCGGCGCGGGCAACCAGCTCGCCGACTGGCAGGCGGTCGCCGGGATCGCGGAGCAGGACCCGCGGGTCGTGGCATCCGCGCCGTTCGTCGACGCGCAGGGGATGCTCGTCGCCGGTCAGGCGGTGCGCGGCAGCGTGGTGCGCGGCATCCTGCCGGATCGCGAGGAGCGGGTGGCCGACCTCGGCATGCACATGCGGGCCGGCAAGCTGGAGGCGCTCAGGCCCGGCGGGTTCGGCATCGTGCTCGGCTCGGAGCTCGCGCGCGCGCTGGCGGTGCTGCCGGGCGACAAGGTGGCGCTGATCGCGCCGCAGGGACTGGTGACGCCGGCCGGCGTGATCCCGCGCCTGAAGCAGTTCACCGTAGTGGGCGTGTTCGAGATCGGCATGTTCGAGTACGACTCGGGCCTCGCGCTGATCGACATGCAGGACGCGCAGAAGCTCTACCAGATGGGCGACGCGGTCTCCGGCGTCCGTCTCAGGCTTGACGACCTGTTCGCGGCGCGCTCGGTGGCGCGCGACCTCATGTCCCGGTTTCCCAGCGACATCTACGCCACGGACTGGACGCGCAGCCACGCCAATTTTTTCCGCGCCGTCGAGATCGAGAAGCGCGTGATGTTCATCATCCTGCTGCTGATCGTGGCGGTGGCGGCGTTCAACATCGTCTCCACGCTGGTGATGCTGGTGACCGACAAGCAGGCCGACATCGCGATCCTGCGCACGCTGGGGGCATCGCCCGCCTCGATCGTGCAGATTTTCATGGTGCAGGGCGCGCTGATCGGCGTCATCGGCACCATCGCCGGCGTGGTGGTCGGGCTGCTGGTCGGCTACAACGTCGATACCGTGGTGCCGGCCATCGAGCACGTGCTCGGCTTCAAGTTCCTGGCGAAGGACGTGTACTACATCTCCGAGCTGCCCTCCGACGTCCAGCTGGGCGACGTGACGACCATCGGCATCGTTTCGCTGCTGCTGTCCTTCGTCGCCACGCTGTATCCGAGCTGGCGCGCATCGCGCGTCAACCCGGCGGAGGCATTGCGCTATGAGTGAATTGGTCTTGAGTTGCAGAAATTTGACGAAAACATATCAAGGGCCGGCGCCGGTCCAGGTTCTGCTCGGCGTGGAGCTCGAGGTGCGCGCGGGCGAGCGCATCGCGATCATGGGCCGGTCCGGATCGGGCAAGTCCACGCTGCTGCACCTGCTCGGCGGGCTGGACCTGCCGACCTCGGGGACGGTGACGATCCGGGGGAAAACGCTGAGCTCGATGGCGGAGGCGGAGCGCGGGCGCTTCCGCAACGCGGCGCTCGGTTTCGTGTACCAGTTCCACCACCTGCTGCCGGAATTCAGCGCAGTGGACAACGTGGCCATGCCCTTGCTGATTCGCCGTACGCCCATGCCGGAGGCGCGCGAAAGAGCGGCCGCGGTGTTGCGACAGGTGGGCCTGGGCGCGCGCCTGGAGCACCAGCCCGGCGAACTTTCGGGCGGCGAGCGCCAGCGCTGCGCGTTCGCGCGCGCCATGGTGACCGCGCCCGCCTGCGTGCTGGCGGACGAGCCCACCGGCAACCTGGATGCGCAGACCGCGGACGAAGTGTTCGAGGCCATGGTGCAGCTCTCGGCCTCGCACGGCACGGCGTTCGTGCTCGTGACGCACGATGCGGCGCTCGCCGCGCGCACCGGCCGGGCGCTCGAACTGCGCGGCGGCCTGCTCGGGGCCTAGAGATGGGCCTGATCCAGGTAGTCGTTTTCCTGCTGCTGTGCTCGGTGGTGCTGGGCTGGCTGTCGCGGCGGGCGGGAGTGCCCTATCCGATCGCGCTGGTGCTGGGCGGCGGCGTGCTCAGCTTTATCCCGGGGTTGCCGCAGCTCGACATCGACCCGCAGTTCCTGCTGGTGCTGGTGCTGCCCCCGATCCTCTACCAGGCGGCGCTGCTGACCTCGTGGCGGGATTTCAAGGCCAACCTCCGGTCGATCGGCCTGCTCGCCATCGGATTGGTGATCGCCACCACGCTGGCGGTCGGTGCCATGCTGAAGCTCCTGATGCCGGATATCCCGTGGGCCGTCGCCTTTGTCTTCGGCGCCATCGTGTCGCCGCCGGACGCGGTGGCTGCGACCGCGATCCTGTCGCGCCTCAACATGCCGCGGCGCATCGTCGTGGTGCTCGAGGGCGAGAGCATGGTGAACGACGCCTCCGGACTGGTGCTCTACAAGCTTGCGGTGGCCGCGGTGCTCACCGGCACGTTCTCATTTTTCGGCGCCAGCGTGGCGTTCGTGACGGTATCTGCCGGCGGCATCGCCATCGGCATCGTCCTCGGTCTCGCCTTCGTCGGGCTGCACCGCCTGATCGGAGATGCGTTCACGGAAGTGCTGGTGTCGCTTTCGATTCCCTATACCGTCTATGTCGTGGCCGAGGCGCTGCATTGTTCCGGCGTGCTCGCCGTGGTCGTGGCGGGCCTGGTGCGCGGCCGCTTCACGCCGGCGATCGTATCGGCCGAGATGCGCATCCTCGCCCGCTCGGTGTGGAACATCCTCGTCTTCATGATGAACAGCCTGATCTTCATGCTGATCGGCATGGCGCTTTCGGGAGTCATGGGCCGGCTGGCGAGCTACCGGGCCACGGACCTCGCGATCGACGCCGTCAGCGTCACGCTGGTGGCGATCGCGGTGCGCTTCGCCTGGGTGTATCCCGCGACCTACGTGCCGCGCTGGCTGAGCGCGCGCCTGCGCGCCGCCGAGGCCGCGCCTCAGCGCGGCGAAACCTTCATCATGAGCTGGTGCGGCATGCGCGGCATCGTTTCGCTGGCCGCGGCGCTGGCGCTGCCGGTGCACGTGCAATCGGGCGAGCTGTTTCCCTACCGCGACCTGATCATTTTCTTCACCTTCGTGGCGATCTCGGTGACGCTGGTGGTGCAGGGCCTGACGCTGACGCCGCTGATCCGCCGGCTCAAGCTGGGCAGCGATCCCTCGGTGTACGAAGAGCACATGCGCGCGCGCGTCGCCCTGGGCAAGGCGGCGCTGTCTGCGATCGACGCCGTCGCCGCGAACGCAAAGATGCCGGGCGACCTGGTGTCGCGCGTGCGCGCCGAATTCAGCGACCGCATCGGAGCGGCGATGCCGCACGGCCACGACGGCGCTTTCGGCTTGGGCCGTAGCCTGCGGCTCACGGCGGTGCGTGCGGAGCGCCAGGAGCTGATCCGTATCTGGCGGGCGGGTGAAATCAGCGACGATATCCTGCACCACTTCGAGGAAGAGCTCGACTACGAAGAACAGCGGTTCTAGGCGGCGAGCGCTCGCTCGAGCTGCTGGCGGCCGTCGGGCGTGGTCATCACGACCAGCGCGTTGCCCGCATGCAGGTGGTACCCGGCAGGCGGGTTGAACTGCCACCCGCCCGCGGCGCGCACCGCCAGCACCACGTATTCCGCGCTCGCCGGCACCGCGTCGGCGACGCTGCGCCGCTCGAAGTCCGCGGGCAGGACGATCTCCTCGACCCGCAGCTTGTCGTCGGTACGCAACATTTCGTCCAGGAAGCTCACCACGGCCGGCCGCAGCATGCTGGAGGCGATGCGCATGCCGCCGGTGAAATCCGGCGAGACGATCGCGTCCGCGCCGACGCGCTTGAGTTTGTCGCTGTTGCGCACGTCGTGGATGCGGGCGACGACGCGGGCCTCCGGGTTGAGCTGCTTGGCCGACAGCGTGATGAGCAGGTTCTTGCCGTCGTCCCCGGTCACCGCGAACACGCCGGCGGCGCGCTTGATGCCCGCGCGCAGCAGGATGTCGTCGTCGGAGCAATCGCCGTGCAGGATCATGGACTTCGGGTGCTTTTCGTTGAACAGCTCGATCGCGGCCGGGGCTTCCTCGACGCCGACGAACGGGCGACCGGTGACGATCAGCTCGTTGGCCACGTTGCTGCCGACGCGGCCGACGCCGCAGATGATGTAGTGCCTGTTTAGCGCGTCGATTCTGTCCTGCATGCGGCGTCTCCTGAGGGCTTCGTTGATGTCGTTTTCGAGGATGAAGGCGGTGAGCTTCGAGGTCGCGTAGGTGACGTTGGCGATGCCGACAGTGGCGATCGCCATCAGGAAGACGCGGCCGTAGTAGGCGTGCGACAGGTCGATGGTCTCGCCGAAGCCGATCGTCGCGACCGTGATGAAGGTCATGTAGACGCAGTCGAGCAGCGAGGCCTTGTAGTCCGAGATCATCCAGAACCCGAACGAGCCGACCAGCTCGACCACCAGGAACAGCAGGAACGGATAGCGGAATGCGAGATAGGCGCGTACCGGCAGGCTGGTCTGGCTCAGGCGGATCATCGGTTTTGCGCGCGGCGTTTCCTGCGCGAGCGCCAGGCGTGGATCACGTAGGCGCGCCAGGAGAGTTGCACGGCGCAGTATCCCGCCGCGGCCAGCGTCAGCGCAAGCGCGACCAGGCCGACGGCGAGCGGCGGGCCGAGCCCGAGCGCCCAGTGCGCCAGCGCCAGCAGCGAATCCAGCCAGCGCGCCCAGTCCCAGTCGTAGGGCCGCACCTCCAGCGGGGGATTGCCCGAGCCCAGCAGCAGCCTGCCGTAGCCGTAGGCGACGAGATACAGCGGGGCGATGGTAAAGGGATTGGTGTAGAGCGTCGTCGCCAGCGCGACCGGCAGGTTTTTTTTCAGGGGGATCGCGATCAGCGCGGCGGTCAGCATCTGCAGCGGCCCGGGCACCAGGCCCGCGAACAGGCCGATGGCGAAACCGCCCGCCACCGAGCCGCGGTTCAGACACCAGAGGTTCGGGTGGTGCAGCCAGTTGCGGCACCACGCCAGGTACCTG
Organism: Burkholderiales bacterium; assembly: GCA_035308765.1. GTDB lineage: Bacteria > Pseudomonadota > Gammaproteobacteria > Burkholderiales > SG8-39 > RBG-16-66-20. Next base: position 23,171 of record DATGGA010000008.1, on the reverse strand, counting down.
CTGGCGCGGACCGCGTCGCTGTCGGGCAGGAACCTGCGGAAGAATTTTCTGGGCATGGTCGGCGGCCGCGCCGCTTGCTGCGTTTGATTTTAGATGACGCTTGTCATCCTGAGTTTCGCTTCGGGCGTTCTATTGCTGCAGTTGCAGCCCGAACTGCAGGGCAGGGCATGGTTCGGCCTGTGCGCGTTCCTTATTTTCTTTCTCCCGAAAGCGGAGATCCTCCGCTTGCCGGCCGCGTTCGCGGTCGGATTTTGCTGGGCGCTGGGCATGGCGCAGCTGAGAACAGGTGACCGTCTGGCGCCGGAACTCGAGGGCAGAGACATAGAGGTCGTCGGCATTGTCTCCGGTCTGCCCGCAGCGGGCGAACGCGGCGTTCGTTTCGAGTTCGAGCCGGAGTCCGCGGACGTAAAGCTGCCGGGGAAGATCCTGCTGTCCTGGTATCGCAGCCCCCTCTACGAAGAACAGCCGGCGATCGCTACGGCGGCGCAGCTGCCGTCCTTCACGGACCCGGTGCATCCGGGGGAGCGCTGGCGCTTCACGGTGCGGTTGCGTCGTCCGCACGGCCAGCTCAATCCGCACGGCTTCGACTACGAAGCCTGGCTGCTCGAGCGGGGTGTGGGGGCGACCGGATATGTGAGGCCGGGAACGTCGCCCTTACACTTAGGCACTAGAAATTCGATTCCGGATCGCATCGAAAGCATTCGCGAAAGCGTGCGGGACCGCTTCGGGCGCGTGCTCGGCGAATCGCCGGCGAGCGGCATCCTCGCCGCGCTCGCGGTCGGCGACCAGCGTTCGATCCCGGCGGAGGAATGGCGGTTGTTCAACCGCACCGGCGTCACGCACCTGATGAGCATCTCCGGCCTGCATGTGACGCTGGTCTCGGGGCTGTTCGCCTGGCTGGCGGGCTGGTTGTGGCGACGCTCTGCGTACCTGATGCTGCGGCTGCCGGCGCGCAAGGCGGCGGCCGCCGCGGCGATCGCCGGCGCTCTCGGCTATACGCTGATCGCCGGTTTCGCGGTGCCGGCGCAACGCACCTTCTGGATGGTCACCGTGGTCGCGATCGCACTCTGGTCGGGGCGCATCGCCTCGCCCGTCCGCACGCTCGCGCTGGCGCTTGGCGCGGTGCTGCTGTTCGATCCCTGGGCGGTGTTTTCCGCGGGCTTCTGGCTTTCCTTCGGCGCCGTCGCGCTCATATTTTTTGTCGCCAATGACAGGGACCGCAAGGCGATGCAATGGTTTCGCGTGCAGTACGCGATCACGCTGGGCCTCGCGCCCGCCGCGCTGTTCCTCTTCGCCCAGGCGTCCATCGTCGGGCCGCTCGCCAATGCGGTCGCGATTCCCGTGGTTTCGGCCGTGGTGACCCCGCTCGCGCTCGCCGCCGCCGTGCTGCCCTGGGACGGCCTGCTCCAATTCTCCGAGTTGCTCATGGTCTGGATGCTGCAGTTCCTGGAATGGTGCGCGTCGTTGCCGGCGGCGCTGTGGCAGCAGCATGCGCCGCCGCTCTGGAGCGTGCTGCTTGCGCTGGCGGGCGTGCTGTGGCTGCTCGCGCCGCGCGGCCTGCCCTGGCGCGCGGCCGGGCTCGCGCTGATGCTGCCGGCGATCGCGTTGCCGCCGCCCGCGCCGCCCGAAGGCGCGGCCTGGATCACGACGCTCGATGTAGGGCAGGGGCTCGCCGTGCTGGTGCGCACCGCGAACCGGGCGCTGCTCTATGATGCGGGACCTGCGTTCGGTGCCGAGGCCGACAGCGGCGAGCGCGTGATCGCGCCGTATCTGCGCGCCGCGGGCATCGGGCGGCTGAACGCGATGGTCGTGACCCATAACGACGCCGATCACTCGGGTGGAGCGGCCTCGGTAATCGAAAACTTCGAGGTGGATGCGATGCTGTCGTCGCTGCCTGCAGGGCATCCGCTGCTCGGCCTGGTGCCCGGTTCCGCGCGCTGCGCGGCGGGGCAGGCCTGGACCTGGGATGGCGTGCGCTTTGAATTCCTGCACCCGGAAGGCGTGGAGGCGCCGGGAAAAAAAACCAACGACCTTAGCTGCGTGCTGAAGGTGAGCGCGGGCGGGCGCTCGATGCTGCTCACCGGCGACATCGAAAAGCCCGCCGAAATGGAAATGCTGAACAGGAATCCCGCCGCGTTGTCCGCCGACGTGCTGCTGGTGCCGCACCACGGCAGCCGGACGTCCTCGAGCGCGGCGTTCCTCGCCGCGGTGCGCCCGGAGGCGGCGATCGTGCCTGTGGGCTACCGCAACCGCTTCCGCCATCCGAACCCGGATGTTTTGCAGCGTTTGAGTGCGAAAATCTACCGAACCGACCTCGACGGAGCCGTTACGGTGCGGTTTTCAAACGGGGATTTCGACATCAAGGGCGAAAGGCAGCAGCGCCGCAGGTACTGGCACGATGCGCCGCCCTAGGGCGATAATGGCCGCGCGGATTCCCCGCACCGACCACCACGGAGGGAAGATCATGGCCAAGAAGGACAAGAACGCTGTCTACAGAGTCACGGACGTCATCGGCACGAGCCCGGTTTCCTGGGAAGACGCCGCGCGCACTGCAGTGAAGACCGCATCCAAGTCGCTGCGCGACCTGCGCATCGCAGAAGTGACCAAGCTCGACGTCAAAGTCGTGGACGGCAAGGTCACGCAGTTCCGCACGCGCCTTTCCCTCTCGTTTAAGTACGGGGCCTGAGCGTTGGCTGCCCCGCGGCAAAGGGCGGTACGGTGCGCCTCTCCCAAGGGGCTGCACCGCATTGCCTACCTGGAGTGGGGCGACCCGAAGAACGAGCGCGTGCTCGTCTGCGTCCATGGTTTGACGCGCTGCGCGCGCGACTTCGACGCTCTCGCCGCGGCGATGAGCGACCGCTACCGCGTGGTCTGCCCGGATGTCGCGGGACGGGGCGATTCGGGCTGGCTGCCCGACCCGATGCTCTACCAGCTGCCGCAATATCTCGCCGACATGGTGACTCTGATCGCGCGGCTGGGTGTCGAGAACGTGCACTGGGTCGGCACCTCGATGGGCGGCCTGATCGGCATGGCGCTCGCGGCGCAGCCGGACACGCCGGTGACAAGGCTTGTGATCAACGACGCGGGGCCCGTGATTTCCAAGGTGTCGCTGGAGCGCATCGCGACCTACGTCGGCATGGCGCCGGTGTTTCCGGATATGGATGCGGCGGACAGATACATCCGCGCCGTCAGCGCGACGTTCGGACCGCACACGGATGCCGAGTGGCGCTTCCTCACCGAGGTGGTGCTGCGCAAGAACGCCGACGGCAGCCTGCGCCTGCACTACGACCCGAAGCTGGCCGAGCCGTTCCGCGCCAGCATGCCCGAGAAGGACCTCGAACTGTGGCCGCTGTGGGACGCCATCCGCTGCCCGACGTTCGTGCTGCGCGGCGCGCAGTCCGACCTGCTGGCGCGCGATACCTGCGACAAGATGACGCAGCGCGGGCCTAAGGCGACAGTGGTGGAAATTCCCGGCGTCGGCCACGCGCCGACGCTGATGCACGAAGACCAGATCAGGATCGTGCGCGGCTTCCTGTCGCCGTAATCCAGAATTTTTCCAGGTTGGAGATCAGCGCCGGGCTGAAGTGGCAGTGCGCCTGCTCGCGCGCGTACACCGCCATGTAGCGCCGGAACGCATCCAGCGGCTCTTCGGCGATGCGCAGCGCGCGCCGGTTGCCGGCGGCGCTGACCATCCCCGAGCCGGCGACGTGTCCCACGAGGCGCCCGATCTCGAAATCCATGGCATCGGGCGCGGCGATGTAGTCGCAGACGAGGCGGCCTTCAGGGCTGGCGCAGTCGATGCGCCGCTCGGCGAGGATCGCCTGCCGCGCGACGCGGTCGCCGACATGGCGCGCGAGGCGCAGGTTGGCGGCGCCAGGGATGATGCCTTCCTTGCGTGCGGGCAGCGTCATGTAGGCATCCTTCGTCGCGATCACCTGGTCCATGGTGAGCAGGATCTGGCAGTGGCCGCCGATGGCGAAGCCCTCGACCGCCGCGATCCACAGTTTTTCGATCGAATCCTCCTCCGGCGATACTTCCGGCCGCGCGAGTCCGCGGTAGAACTTGTTGACGAGCCCCAGGTCGCGGATCAGGTACCACATGAAGCGGATCTTTCCCTGGTAGAGGTGCGTGAGGTTGATGCCGGCGCCGAACAGGCGCTTGCCCGCGTGCTTGGTGTGCGTGACCGTGTCGCCGCGCAGCACGCAGACTTCGGTTTGCGGGTCGAGCAGCGCGAGGTCCACTGCGGTCTCCAGGCCCGCGATCGTGCCTTCGTCCTCGGCGTTCAGGTATTGCGGATTGCGCATCGTCAGGACCGACGCCTTGCCCTGGCGCTCGAGATGCGCCCCGTCGAACCCGATCTTCCCCGTTTTAAGAAATTCCGGGAGAAGCGTCTGCGACTCCGCCCTCGGCAGCAGCATCGCGTGGCACAGGTGCGCGCCCGCCAGTGGATCGTTCAGCACCTGCGAAAGGAAGATGCCCTGGTCGACCTCCAGGCCGTCCTTTTCGCCCTGCGCGATGCCCGAATCGCGCGCCAGTTCCTTCTCGCCCGGCACCAGTCCAGGAAATTCGGTCGCCGCGCGCGCGCACAGATCGTCCACACGCACGAACACGCTGCGCTTCGAAGTCAGCGCATCGTAGACGCCGCGTGCATGCGCCCGCATGAACTTCGTCCGCGAGTCGCGCGCAATGCCAAGGATCTCCGCCGCCGCCGCCGCTTCGTCCGCGTTGCGCCTGGGCTTCGCCGGCAGCCGCGCCAGCAGCTCCGTCGAGCGCTGCCAGAAATGGCCGAAGCCGGCCTTGTCGGAGGACAGTTCCGTGGTGCGGGCAGGCGCCGTGCGCGCCCAGCCTTTCACCGCCTGCTCGAGTACGTTGTCGGCCATGTGCAATAGTATCGGCTGGAAGGACGTCGCGGGGGGACGCCGGTGAAAGTCCGCGGAATCGACCATGTTCAGATTGCCATGCCAGGCGGCGGCGAGGACTTGGCGCGGAAATTCTACGGCGGGCTGCTCGGGCTGGCAGAAATTCCCAAGCCGGCGGATCTCGCCGCGCGCGGCGGCCTGTGGTTCCGCTGCGGCACGATTCAGCTCCATCTAGGCGTGGACGCCGGCTTTCGGGCGGCGAAGAAAGCGCATCCCGCGCTGCTCGTTGAAGATCTCGCGGCGCTGCTGGGCGCGCTGAAAGGCGCGGGATACGAGGTGAAAGACGACGAACCGCTCGAAGGTTTTGATCGCGCGTTTGCGTTGGACCCGTTCGGCAATCGCATAGAGCTGCTTGAGCCCCATTCGAAATAGCATTACGCGTGCAATGGCGCTGGCGGCATTGCTGCTTGCGGGCGGGGAGGCGCTGGCCGCCGACGAGGCAAAGGAGGCCACCGCCAGCTTCTACCGCGCCTATGCCCAGCTGCGCAAAACCGAAGGCATGACCGGGATCCCGAACGAAGCGCAGCTGGCGAAGCTTTCCCCGCTCATCACGCCGGCGCTGCGCGGACTGTTCAGCGCCGCGCTGCGCGAGCAGAAACGGTGCAAGGACAGGTTTCCCGGCGACAAGCCGCCGTGGATCGAGGGCGACATTTTTTCCTCGAATTTCGAGGGCTTCACCTCGTTCAGCGTCGCGGACAGCAGGCCGCGCAACCAGGGCCGCCAGGTGAGCGTGAGCTTTACCTACGCCGAAGGCAAAAGCAGGGTGAGGTGGAACGACGTGCTGGTGCTCAGGAACGGAGCCGGGCGCTGGCTGGTCGAAGATCTTTACTATCACGCCCATTTCGCCTTCGGCAGCGGCTTCGGTTCGAACCTCAAGTCGTCGCTGAAGAGAATCCCTGCATGCTGAACCTGGACGATCCCATTGTCTTTCACGAGCGGCCGCAGTCGCCCGGCGAGGAGATCGCGAACAGCGTAAGCCACGGCGTCGGACTGCTGCTGGTGCTGGCCGGATTCCCGGTTCTGGTCGTCGCCACGCTGAGGCGCGGGGACACGGTGGAAGTCGTGGGTGCAACAGTGTTCGGGATCACGATGGTGCTGCTGTATTCCACGTCGATGCTGTTCCATGCCTTCCGGCAGAGTCGCGCCAAGCGGATCTTCCAGGTGCTGGATCATTCGGCGATCTTCCTGCTGATCGCCGGCACTTACACGCCATTCACGCTTGGCGTGCTGCACGGTACCTGGGGCTGGATCCTGTTCGGGCTGGTCTGGAGCATGGCCGCCGCCGGCATCGTGCTGAAGGCGTTCGGCGGCGTCCGGTACAACACGGTCTCGACATTCGTCTACATCGCGATGGGCTGGCTGGTCGTCATTGCGGCCGACAAGGTGTGGGTCCTCGTCCCCGGGTGGGGCATTTTCTGGCTGGTCGCGGGCGGCATCGCCTACACGGCGGGTGCCGCGTTCTTCCTTGCCGAACGGATCAGGTACTTCCACTTCGTGTGGCACCTGTTCGTGGTCGCGGGCACCGCATGCCACTTCATCGCGGTGCTTTGGTACGCGGCCTGACTCCGCGATGGCATTGCCGCTATCATGGCGACTGCTAACATCCACCCTGGCATGAAATTCTTCATCGTAGACGACGACCCCGACACGCTGGCGCTCGTGTCGCGCCTGCTGACAGACGCGGGACACGAGGTGGTCGTGCGCGCGTCCAGCATGGGCGCGCTCAAGGACATCCCCGAAGCGATGCCCGACTGCGTCATCACCGACGTGATGATGCCGGTGATGGACGGCTTCGAGCTGATGCGCGAGCTTCGCGCGAAGCCGGTGCTGGCCGGCATGAAGATCCTGATCCTGTCGGCCAAGAGCTACGACTTCGACCGGCGGCGCGCGAAGGAGATGGGCGCGGACGGCTACATCACCAAGCCGATCAACCGCGAAACCTTCATGCAGTCGGTCGACGAATTCATCTCCAACCGGGTCGTGGTGCACTACTGGGGCGTGCACGGCACGCTCCCCGTGCCTGGCCCCGCCTACACGCGCTATGGCGGCAACACGCCCTGCGTCAGCGTGGAGATCGGCGGCGGCGAGCCGCTTTACGTCTTCGACTGCGGCTCGGGGATCAAGAAGCTGTCGGACCGCGTCATGACGCACGCCTCGGAACGGTTTTCCGCGCGCGTGTTCATTTCCCACACGCACTGGGACCACATCAACACGGTGCCGTTCTTCGCCCCGCTCTACCTGCGCGGCAACCAGATCGAGATCCACGGCCCCTACCAGGGAGACCTCACCATCGAACGCGCCATCAGCGCGCAGATGGAAAGCGTCTATTTCCCGGTCACCATCCGCGAGTTCGGCGCCCGCATCGTGTTCCGCGACCTGCGCGAGGAACACCTCGACTTCGGCGCGGTGCAGATCGACACCATGCTGCTGCGCCATCCGGGCTACTGCCTGGGCTACAAGCTGCGCTGCCGCGAGCGCACCATCTGCTACATCACCGACAACGAGCTCTACCTGCCGACCAATCCGCGCCACGACGCGCGCTATGTAGAGCGGCTGGCAGAATTCGTTCATGGCGCCGATGTCCTGATCACCGATACCACCTATCGCGACCACGAATACCACTCCAAGGTGGACTGGGGCCATTCCTGCGTCAGCCAGGTGGCCGATTTTGCCGCGCGCGCCGAGGTCAAGCGCCTGCACCTGTTCCACCACGATCCCGACCAGACCGACACCGACATCGACGCCAAGCTCGATGAAACCCGCGCGGAACTGGTGCGGCTCGGCTCGAAGGTGCTCTGCGAAGCGCCCGCCGAGGGTGAGGACCTGGTGCTATAAGGAAAATCGGTTCCTGACCCCGATTTTTTAGAAGACGCCGAGTGCGAGCGCGGCGGCGAATGCCGCGCCGAGCTCTTCGCATCTGGAGAGAACTTCGGGCGTAAGCTCTTTCAATCCGATCACCGGTTCTGATTTCTTTTCCAATCTCAGGCCGGTCACGATCCTCTCCACGGAATTCACCGCGCCCGAGCCGTCCTGCCCGGCGCCGACGAAGAGGGCGTAGGGCCGGCCGCTCACCTTGCCCTCGCAGGGGTAGAACACGCGCTCGAGGAAGTCCTTCATCATCCCCGACATGTAGCCGAAATTCTCCGGCGTGCCGAGGATCAGCGCGTCGGCCGCCAGCACGTCATCGGGCCCCGCCTCGGCGCAGCGCTTGACGACGACGTTCACGCCGGCTTCGGCGCGCGCGCCGCGCTCCACCGCCTCGGCCATCTTCGCGGTCTTCACGCCGCCGGTGTGATAGACGATGAGCAGGGTCTTCACGCGTCCAGCCGTTTCGCGGGATCCTGCCGGTAGAACCCCATGAACAGATCGTAGAGCCGCGGCAAATCCCGCTTCAGCGCATTGGGCGATTCGAAGAAGGCCTCGCTCGCGACGGCGAAGAATTCCGCCTCGTGCTCCGCCGCGTAGGGGTCGAGGAAGGTTTCCCTGCCGCGGTCCACGTCGGCGCAGAAGCGGTCGAATTCGGCGTTGAACACCTCGATCCACTGCTCCCTTGCCCTGCGCGAGGGCAGCGGCGGTACGCCGTCTGCCTCGCCGCTCATCATGTCGAGCTTGTGCGCAAACTCGTGGATCACGACGTTTGCGCCGCCCTCGGCGACCGAGCCCGAGTCGTCGAGCGCCTCCCAGGACAGCACCACCGGGCCGCCGGGCCAGGATTCACCCGCCAGCTCGTCGTTCCATTCGTGCACCACGCCGTCGTCCCCGGTCTGCGCGCGCTTGACCTTGAAATCCGAAGGATGCACCACGATCCCGACCCAGCCGTCGTACCAGTCGAGGCCGAGTTCCAGCACCGGCAGGCAGGCTTGCAGCGCGATTTCGACGCGATCTTCATCCGACAGCTCGAGGCCGCGCACCGGCGTCAGCTGCTTTTCGGCAAGGAACAGCACCGCGAGCTCGCGCAGCCGCCGCGCATCGTCCGCCGACAGGCCGCGCAGGAAGGGGAGGTGCTTCTGCGCGCGCCGCCAGAGGGCGTCGTCGATGCGGTGACGATCGAGGATGCGTTTGCGTTTCCAGTCGCGGAGCCAGCCCATGGAGCATCCATTCAAACCAACCAACGCCATTACAATAGCAGCATGGTTTCAGTCGTACAGCTACGCCCCCAGGACGCGCCGAACGGGCGCGTACAAGACGCGCTCGTGGAGCGCGCGTACGCGTTCGCCCGGCCGCTCTATGAGGGGCAGACGCTGTCCACCGGCGAGCCGGTGTGGCCGCACGCGCTCGGCCTGGCGGCGAGCCTCGCGTCGATCGGCGTCGATCCGGCGGCGCAGGCGGCGGGCGTACTTTTCGCGGCGCCGAAGCTGCTCGACGATCCCGAACGCCTGAAAGCGGAATTCGGCGAGGAGATCGCCGGTCTGGCCACGGGCGTCGAAAAGCTCTACAAGCTGCGCGTGTTGACGCGCGCCTCCGCGGGCGAGCAGAACGAAATCCTGCGCAAGATGGTGCTCGGCATGGTGGAGGACATCCGCGTGGTGCTGATCAGGCTCGCCTCGCGCACCCAGACCCTGCGCTGGTTCGCAAAAAACCCTTCCGACGAGAGGAAGGCCTACGCGCGCGAATCGCTCGACATCTATTCGCCGCTCGCCAACCGGCTCGGCGTCTGGCAGCTCAAGTGGGAGCTGGAGGACCTGTCGTTCCGCTACATCGAGCCCGAGCTCTACAAGAAGATCGCGCAGATGCTGGACCAGAAGCGCGTCGAGCGAGAACGGTACATCGCGAGCGCCATGGAAGTTCTCGGCAATGAACTGAAGAAAATCGGCCTGCAGGCCGAGGTCACGGGGCGGCCGAAACACATCTATTCCATCTGGAACAAGATGCGCGCCAAGCAGCTCGACTTCTCCGACGTGCACGACGTGCGCGCGCTGCGCGTGATCGTGCCGACGCCTGCCGACTGCTACAGCGCGCTGGGGGTGGTGCACGACCTGTGGGAGCCGATCCCCAAGGAGTTCGACGACTACATCTCGCGGCCCAAGGGCAACAATTACCAGTCGCTGCACACGGCGGTGATCGGACCGGGCGGGCGCACGCTGGAAGTGCAGATCCGCACCGAGGAAATGCACCGCCAGGCGGAGTTCGGCATCGCGGCGCACTGGCGTTACAAAGAGAGCGCGAAAGCGTCGAAGACGCACGCCCCCGCGAGGACCGATATCGCTTTCGACAACAAGATCGCCTGGCTGCGCGAGCTGCTCGCCTGGCGCGACGAAGTCGCCGACAGCGCGACCTGGGCAGAGAAGACGAGGAAGGCGTCGTTCGACGACACCATCTACGTCATCACCCCCCAGGGCAAGGTCATCGACCTGCCCTCGGGCGCGACAGCGGTGGATTTCGCCTACATGCTGCACACCGACCTGGGACACCGCTGCCGCGGCGCCAGGGTGGACGGCCACATGGTGCCGCTGGATACGCCGCTCGAGAGCGGCCAGCGCGTGGAAATCATCGCCGCGAAAGGCGGCGGGCCGCACGGGGTCGGTCCTTCACGGGACTGGCTGAACCCGGCGCTCGGTTTCCTGAAGAGCCACCGCGCGCGCGGCAAGGTGCGCCAATGGTTCAACGCGCAGTCGCTCGCCGAAACCGTCGCTCAGGGCCGCGCCGCGGTGGAAAAGGAGCAGCGGCGCGAGGGCGCGATGCAGGCCAGCCTCGAGCAGCTGGCGCAGAAGCTCGGTTTTGCGAAGCCCGATGAACTGTTCGCCGCGGTCGCCCGCGACGAGGTCAATCTGCGGCAATTGCAGGCGGCATTGCGCGAATTGACCGGGTCGGTTTCCGTTCCGAAGACGGAAATTCAGCCGGCGAAGAAAACCAAGGCGAAGTCTCCGCAAAGCGGCGGCATCCTCATCGTCGGCGTGGACCGCCTGCTGACGCAGCTGGCGAGATGCTGCAAGCCCGTGCCGCCGGACCCGGTGCGCGGTTTCGTCACGCGCGGCAAGGGCATATCGGTGCACCGCGAGGACTGCCCGAGCTTCAGGCGCCTGGCCGAGCGCAGCCCGGAACGCCTGATCGAGGCGCAGTGGGGCAGCAAGTCCGGAGGCGCCTATTCAGTGGATGTGCTGGTGATCGCTTCCGACCGCCAGGGATTGCTGCGCGACATCGGCGAGGCGCTCGCGCGCGAGCGCATCAACGTTACCGCAGTGCGCACGCAGAGCCGGGCCGACCTCGCCCACATGCGCTTCAGCTTCGAGGTGTCGGATATCGCGCAGCTCAGGCGCGCGATCGCGACCGTGAAGGAAGTATCCGGGGTCATCAGGGTGGCGCGGGGATGAATCCTGTAAAATCCGCTTTTTGCAGGCGCGTAGCTCAGCTGGTTAGAGCACTACCTTGACATGGTAGGGGTCGTTGGTTCGAGTCCAATCGCGCCTACCAACTTCTTGATAAAAATTAAATTGCCCGACGGCGCGGTGAAGGACTTCCCAGGTCCGGTCACCGTTGCCGAAGTGGCCCAATCCATAGGCGCGGGCCTCGCGCGCGCCGCGCTCGCCGGAAAGGTGAACGGCCGGCTCGTCGACACGAGCTACCGCATCGAGTCCGACGCCGAGCTTGCGATCGTCACGGAGAAGAATCCGGAGGGCGTGGGGGTCCTGCGCCATTCCACCGCCCACCTGCTCGCGCATGCGGTGAAGGAATTGTTTCCCGAGGCGCAGGTGACCATCGGGCCGGTGATCGAGAACGGCTTCTACTACGACTTTTCGTTCAAGCGGCCGTTTACCCCTGAAGACCTGGTCCTGATAGAGAAAAAGATGTCGGAAATCGCCAGGCGCGATCTCCCCGTGCATCGCAAGGAAATGCCGCGCGACGAGGCGGTGAAGTTTTTCTCCTCCATCGGCGAGAAGTACAAGGCCGAGATCATCGCCTCGATCCCGGCGGACCAGCCGATCTCGCTCTACGGCCAGGGCGACTGGGTCGACCTGTGCCGAGGGCCGCACGTGCCTTCGACCGGCAAGCTGAAGGTCTTCAAACTGATGCGCGTCGCGGGCGCCTACTGGCGCGGCGACTCGAAGAACGAGATGCTCCAGCGCATCTACGGCACCGCCTGGGGATCGAAGGAAGCCCAGGACGCCTACCTCAAGATGCTCGAGGAGGCCGAGAAGCGCGACCACCGGCGCCTGGGCACCCAGCTCGACCTCTTCCACATGGAGGAGGAGGCGCCTGGCATGGTGTTCTGGCATCCCAAGGGCTGGACCCTCTGGCAGCAAGTCGAGCAGTACATGCGCAGGGTTTATCGCGACAATGGCTACCTGGAAGTGCGCGGGCCGATGATCCTGCATCGCCGCCTGTGGGAGCTGACCGGCCACTGGGAAAACTATCGCGATAACATGTTCACCACCGAGTCGGAAAAGCGCGACTACGCCGTGAAGCCGATGAACTGCCCGGGCCACATCCTGATATTCAACAAAGGCGTGAAGAGCTACCGCGACCTGCCGCTGCGTTACGGCGAATTCGGCTCCTGCCACCGCAACGAGCCGAGCGGTGCGCTGCACGGCCTGATGCGCCTGCGCGGCTTCACGCAGGACGACGGCCACATTTTCTGCACCGAGGAGCAGATCCTCGCCGAGTGCGTGGCCTATACCGCGCTGCTGCAGAAGGTCTACGCGCACTTCGGCTTCACGGACATCATCTACAAGATCGCCACAAGGCCCGAAAAGCGCATCGGCGAGGACGCGCAGTGGGACCGCGCCGAGGCGGCGCTGATCCAGTCATTGAACGAATCGAAATGCGACTATGAAATCTCGCCCGGCGAGGGCGCTTTCTACGGCCCGAAGATCGAGTATTCCCTCAAGGACGCCATCGGCCGGGTCTGGCAGTGCGGCACCATGCAGGTGGATTTCTTCATGCCCGGGCGGCTTGGGGCGGAATACGTCACCTCCGACAACACCCGCAGGACCCCGGTCATGCTGCACCGGGCGACGGTCGGCTCCATGGAACGGTTCCTCGGCATCCTGATCGAGCATTTCGGTGGCGCTTTCCCCGTCTGGCTGGCCCCGGAGCAGGCTGTGGTCCTGTGCATTACCGGGGACCAGGCCGCCTACGCGGAATCGGTCGCCGCGCGCCTGCGCGAGGCTGGTTTTCGCGTCAAAAGCGATTTGCGAAACGAGAAAATTTCCTATAAAATTCGGGAACATAGCCTGCAAAAGCTGCCCTACCAACTGGTGGTCGGCGAAAAGGAAAAGCAGGCTGGAAGCGTGGCTGTGCGCACGCGCGGCGGTGAGGATCTGGGGGCCATGCCCCTCGACGCCTTCATCGAGCGCCTCGGCAACGAGGCGCGCGCGTAGCGGCACAGCCGCTTTTTTTGACGAGAAGAGGAGTTTTCACCCATCGCACTCGAGAGATCGCAACGCATCAACGGGGAGATCACCGCGCCGCAGTTGAGGCTCGTGGCGGAAAACGGCGATCAACTGGGCATAGTGGCAGTCGCGGACGCCCTGAAAATGGCGGAAGAGCAGAACGTGGACTTGGTAGAGATCGCGCCGCTGGCGGTGCCGCCGGTCTGCAAGCTGATGGACTACGGCAAGTTCCGCTACCGCGAGCAGAAGAAGGCCCACGAGGCCAAGCTCAAGCAGAAGCAGATCCAGGTCAAGGAAATCAAGTTCCGCCCCGGCACCGATGAGGGCGACTACAAGATCAAGGTCGGCAAGCTGGTCCAGTTCCTCGAGGAAGGCGACAAGGCGAAGGTGACCCTGCGCTTCCGCGGGCGCGAAATGGCGCACCAAGAATTCGGCGTGCGGTTGCTGGAGCGGGTAAGGAAGGACCTGGAGCCGGTTGCGATCATCGAGCAGTTTCCCCGCCTCGAGGGCCGGCAGATGGTGATGGTGCTGGCGCCGAAGAAGAAAGTGGTGCCGGTCAAGGCCAGGAAGCCCTCGGCGCCGAAAGCGCCGAAGGAAGCCAAGCCGGCCAAGGAAGAGAAGAAGGAAGAAGCGAAGCCCGCTACGGCGGGGTAATCAACAGGAGCAATGCTGTGCCGAAGATGAAGACGAAGAAGTCCGCCGCGAAGCGGTTCAAGGTGCGCCCGGGCGGCTCGATCAAGCGCTCGCAGGCTTTCATGCGCCATATCCTCACCAAGAAGTCGACCAAGAGGAAGCGCCAGCTGCGCGGCACCACCAACGTACACGACAGCAACAAGCGGGCCGTCCGCGCGATGCTGCCGTACTCGGGTTGAGGAGCGCGCCATGCCAAGGGTAAAACGCGGTGTAACGGCGCGCGCGCGCCACAAGAAGGTCCTCCAGAAGGCGAAGGGATTCCGCGGCCGCCGCGGCAACGTATTCCGCGTCGCCAAGGAAGCGGTGATGAAGGCGGGGCAGTACGCCTACCGCGACCGCCGCAACCGCAAGCGCGACATCCGCGCGCTCTGGATCACGCGCATCAATGCCGCGGTCCGGGAGCTGGGCATGAGCTACAGCGCGTTCATGGCCGGGATGAAGAAAGCCAGGATCGAGATCGACCGCAAGGTGCTCGCCGACCTCGCAGTGCTCGACAAGCCCGCGTTCGCCAAAATCGCGGGCCAGATCAAGGCAAGCCTTGCGCACTGAACAATCTAGAAGAAATAGTTAGTCGCGCGCTCGCGGAGTTCGCCGCCTCCGCCGACCCTGCGTCGCTTGAGAACGTCAAGGCGAAGTATCTCGGCAGGGCCGGGGAGTTGACCGCGCTGTTGAAGCGGCTGGGTTCTCTTGCGCCCGAGGAGAAAAAATCCTTCGGGCAAAGCATAAACGCCGCCAAGCAATGCCTCGAGTCGGCGCTTGAGAAACGGCGCGGGCAGCTAGCCCTGGCGAAGCTCGAATCGCGTCTCTCCGAGGAATCGCTGGACGTCACGCTGCCCGGCCGCGGCCGCGGCCGCGGCGGCCTGCACCCGATCAGCCGCACCTGGCGGCGCGTCGAGGAGATTTTCGGCTCCATCGGCTTCGACGTCGCCGACGGCCCGGAGATCGAGACCGACTGGTACAACTTCACGGCGCTCAACAACCCGGAGAACCATCCGGCGCGCTCGATGCAGGACACCTTCTACGTCGATATGAACGACGAGAAGGGCCTGCCGCTGCTGCTGCGAACGCATACGAGTCCCATGCAGGTGCGCTATGCCAGGATGCACAAACCGCCGATCAAGGTAATCGCGCCGGGCCGTACCTACCGCGTGGATTCGGACGCCACGCACTCGCCGATGTTCCACCAAGTCGAGGGGCTGTGGATAGCCGAGGATGTCAGCTTCGCCGATCTGAAGGGCGTGTACGTGGATTTCCTGCGCCGCTTCTTCGAGTCGGACGAGCTGCAGGTTCGCTTCCGGCCGTCCTACTTCCCGTTCACGGAGCCATCCGCCGAGATCGATCTGCAGTTCGCCTCGGGACCGCTGCAGGGGCGCTGGCTTGAACTTTCGGGCGCGGGCCAGGTGCATCCGCAGGTAGTGCGCAACTTCGGGCTCGACCCGGAGCGGTACATGGGATTTGCGTTCGGCTCGGGCCTCGAGCGCCTCACGATGCTGCGCTATGGCATCGACGATCTGCGCCTGTTCTTCGACGGCGACCTGCGTTTCCTGAGGCAGTTCGCCTGAGCACGAGTGCGAACGTAAGATGAACGTCCCCGAGAACTGGCTGCGCAGTTTCTGCGATCCGAAACTGAAGACGGAGAAACTGGCCCATCTGCTCACCATGTCGGGCCTCGAGGTCGAGTCCTGCGCGCGAGTGGCGCAGCCGTTCGGCGGCGTGGTGGTCGGCGAAATCCTTGCCGTGGAGCGCCATCCGAACGCCGACAAGCTGACGGTGTGTACGGTCAATACCGGAAAGGGAAAATTGAAAGTGGTTTGTGGTGCGCCGAATGTGCGGGCGGGAATGAAGGCGCCGCTCGCCATGATTGGCGCGCTCCTGGGAAAGCTGGAAATCAAGAAGTCCAATCTTCGCGGCGTCGACAGCGAAGGGATGCTGTGTTCCGCAAGAGAGCTGGGGCTCTCCGAGGATCACTCGGGACTGCTCGAACTCGATGCCGGTGCGAAACCGGGCCGGGACGTCTACAAGACGCTCGGGCTCGATGAACAGGTGCTGACCTTCAAGCTCACGCCCAACCGGGCCGATTGCCTGTCGGTTCTGGGAATCGCGAGGGAAGTCGCAGCGCTGACCGGCGCAAAGCTGAAAAACCCGGCGATCAAGAAGGTCGCCGCGAAGAGCAAGGCCGCCCATCCGTTCAGGATCACCGACGCCGAGGGCTGCGGACGTTTTGCCGGGCGTTCGATTCGCGGCGTCAATGCTGCCGCGCCGACGCCCGCCTGGATGCGCGAGCGCCTGGAGCGCGCCGGCCAGCGCTCGATCTCGGCTCTGGTGGATGTGACGAACTACGTCATGCTGGAGCTTGGCCGCCCGCTGCATGCCTACGACCAGGACAAGCTGCGCGGCGCCATCGACGTGCGCTGGGGCCGCCCGGGCGAGAAAGTGCTGCTGCTCAATGGACAGGAAGTCGCGGTCGACCCGTCGGTGCTGTGCATCACCGACGACTCGGGCCCTGTCGGGCTCGCCGGCATCATGGGCGGGGAGTCCACCAAGGCCGAGGCGACGACGCGGAATCTGTTCCTCGAATCCGCGTTCTTCTTTCCGGACGCGATCGCCGGGCGCGCGCGCCGCTACAACTTCGCGAGCGACGCTTCGCACCGCTTCGAGCGCGGCGTGGACTTCGCCAACAACGCCGACGGCATCGAGCGCGCGACACAGCTGATCCTGGAGATCTGCGGCGGCGAGCCGGGCCCGACCGTGGACCTGGTAAGGCGCCTGCCGAAGCGCAAGCCGGTGCGCATGCGCGCCGCGCGGGCGCAGAAGGTGATCGGCATGACGATCCCGGAACAGGAGATGGCGTCGGTTTTCCGCCGTCTGGGTTTTGATTTCAAGAACAAAAACAAAATTTTCGCCGTTGCGCCGCCTTCGTACCGTTTCGATATCAAAATCGAAGAGGACCTGATCGAGGAAGTGGCGCGGGTGCACGGCTTCGACAACATCCCGGCGCAGCCGCCGCGCGCGCCGGCGAAGATGCGCGCGCAGCCGGAGGCCCTGCGACCGCTGCATGCCGTGCGCGAGCGCATCGCGGCCTGCGACTATGTGGAAGTGATCAATTTCGCCTTCGTCGAGCCGGCCTGGGAGGCCGACTTCGCGGGCGAGGCGAACCCGGTGCGGCTGCTCAATCCCATCGCGAGCCAGGCCTCCGTGATGCGCACCACGCTATTCGGATCGCTGATCGCCAACCTGCGCGCCAACCACGCCAGGAAAGTCGAACGCATCCGCGTTTTCGAGGTGGGCCGCGTCTACCTGCGCGACAGCGCCGCCGCGGACGGGCCGCTCTCGGTAGCCGGATTGCGCCAGCCGGTACGCGTCGCGGGCGCGGCATTCGGCCAGGCATGCGACGAGCAATGGGCAATCCCGGCGCGCGCGGTGGATTTCTTCGACGTCAAGGCGGACCTGGAGGCGATCTGCGCACCGCGGCGCCTGCGCTTCGAGCCCGCGACGCATCCGGCGCTGCATCCGGGGCGTTCGGCACGGGTTCTGATCGACGGAATCCCGGCCGGCTGGCTGGGCGAGCTGCATCCGCGCTGGCAGCGGAAGTACGAACTGCCGCAGCCGGCGGTGC
The DNA here is from genome assembly GCA_035308765.1 of Burkholderiales bacterium. Taxonomy (GTDB): domain Bacteria; phylum Pseudomonadota; class Gammaproteobacteria; order Burkholderiales; family SG8-39; genus RBG-16-66-20. The sequence continues at coordinate 5,613 of DATGGA010000008.1, read as the reverse complement.
TGTTCGAACTGGAGGCCGCGATCCTCGTCGAAGCGCCCCTGCCGCGGCCTTCCCAGCCCTCCAGGTTCCCGCCCGTGGTGCGCGACATTGCGCTGCTGGTCGACGCCGGGGTCGCCGCCCAGGCGCTTCTGGATGCCGCCGCAGCCGAAAAACCCGCCATCGTCCAGGCGCTGGGGGTGTTCGACCTTTACCAGGGTTCGAGCCTGCCGCCGGGGAAGAAAAGCCTTGCGTTCCGGGTAGTTATGCAAGATACTGAACGAACCCTCACGGATGCGGAGGCCGATTCGGCGCGCGATGCGCTGGTTGAGCTGTGGGGACGGCGTTTCGGCGCCACTTTGCGTGCATAATATAAGAAAATCATAGTTCTATCAGGGAGTTGTAATGACTTTGACCAAGGCCGAATTGGCCGATCTTTTGTTCGAAAAGGTCGGGCTGAACAAGCGCGAGGCAAAGGACATGGTGGAGGCGTTCTTCGAGGAGATCCGGGGAGCGCTGGAGCGGGGCGAGAGCGTCAAGCTATCGGGTTTCGGCAACTTCCAGTTGCGCGACAAGCCGCAGCGTCCGGGCCGCAATCCCAAGACCGGCGAGGAGATCCCGATCAGCGCGCGCCGCGTCGTCACCTTCCACGCCAGCCAGAAACTGAAAGCCATGGTCGAGAAGTCGCGCCATGGAGCCAAGCCGCAGGAAAGTTGATCTACCGTCGATCCCTGCCAAGCGCTACTTCACCATCGGTGAGGTAAGCGATCTTTGCGGGGTGAAGCCGCACGTCCTGCGCTACTGGGAGCAGGAGTTCACCCAGCTCAAACCCGTCAAGCGCCGCGGCAACCGGCGCTACTACCAGCACCACGAAGTCCTGCTGATCCGCCGCATCCGCGAGCTGCTCTACGAGGAGGGCTTCACCATCAGCGGCGCGCGCAACCGCCTGGACAACGCGTTGTTGGGGGATGAAAAGCGGGGGGACGAAAGGCGCGGCGACGACAGGCACGAGGCGCGGCCCCGCGCCGGTGCCCCGGCCGCGGCGCCGGCCTCCTCCGCTGCGCTTCCCTCTCCGGATACCGCCGCCCTCAAACGCGAGCTGCGCGAAGTTCTCGACTCGCTGCGCACCCAGTAACGCCGCTGCATGGGTCTCACCGACTGGATTTCGAAGGGCGGCAATAAGCCCGACGAAACGGCGGGGGAAGCCCATCCGCTGGAGAGCGAAGCCGGCATCCGCGAACTGCAGAAGACGCTCGCCAGCGCGCAGCCGGCTGCGCTGCTCGACCATATCTGCGATGCGCTGGAAGCGGGCTTCGACGCCAAGCTGGACCACAAGGCCCTGCGGCGCGCGCTGCGCATGCTGGACGGCGGTGCCCAGAAAACCGTGGCCGATCTGCTGCGGGCGGTGCTGCGCGGTTCTGGCGGCGGGCAGATCCCCGAACTGCCGGCCGCCGCCGTGATCAAGTACTGCCGGCGCATCGGCGCGCTCTGCGACCGCGCGCTCGACGCCCCGGAAGGCGAGACCATGACCGCGCAGGGCCCGGGCAACGACGCGCTGATCGCGGTGCGCGCGATGCGCCTCTGGGCGCTGCGCAAGAAGCTGCTGCGCATGTCCTACCGCTTCCCGGACGAGGAATTCTGGAACCTCGGCAACCAGCTCTACCTGTTCGCCCACATGCGCCGGCTGCTCGACACCGAGACCGAACCCTATCTGGAGGCGGGCGGGCCTTCGAGCGTCAGGCGCGAACGCCTGACGGGACTGATGCTCGACATGGCGCCCAACGCCAGCATGTCGCCGGCGCAGATGGAATGCCTCGACCTGGTGCTGCAGAAGTATTCATCCAGTTTCGTCGAGCGCGACGCGCCGGCGGCCGACGTTCCGTTCTATGTCGATCTTGCGCGGCCGCAGCCGCCGCAGCGCTGGCTGCCGGGACTGCCGGCGCGGCAGAGCATGCGCTTCTTCGGCGCCGGCGACAGTCTGGCAAAGATCGGCGCGCTTGCTGCGGACGCGGCCGGCACCGACAAGCTGCCGCCGTGGGCAGAAGCGAGCGGCTGCACGCCGGACGCCTACCGGCTGATGCTCGCCATGCTCGCCAAGCACTGGTCGGACAAGCCGCCGCAGCGGCGCGAACGGCGCGTCGCGGTGAATGCCAACGTGTTCCTGGTGAACGGCTTCGACGACACCCGGCGCGCGGTAGCCGCGAGCGAGGAAGCGGTCAAGGTCGCGCGCGAAGGCACGCCGGAACTGATGGGCGAGCCGATGCGCGACGACAAATATTTCGACCGCATTCGCTTCGGTTCGGTCAATCCGGACAAAACCACCACCGGCAAGCTGCTGCGCAAGCAGCTGGTGATGCCCCAGCAGGTGCTGGAGAAGCGCGAGCGCGCCGAAGGGCGGCCGGCGCCGGAGAATTCCGCGCTCGCCGATACCAGCGAATCCGGCATCGGCGTCGCGCTTCCCGGCCGCGCGCCGTGGGCGCGGGTCGGAGTGCTGGTCGGCTACCGCGCGCCCGACAGCCTGCAATGGGAAGTGGCGGTCGTGAGGCGACTGGTGCGCGGCGCTCGGCTTTCGCTCGGCCTCGAGCGCCTGCGCGGTGCCGCCGTGACCGCGCGCATTGCACAGTCAAAAACGGAATCGCCAGCCGCGAATGCGACCGCAGATACGGCGTTGCGCGGCCTTGGCATGCGCGACGCTATCCTGTTTCCCGAACCCGCCAACCTGCTCGTTGCTCCCGAGGGTGCGTGTGCAGCGGATGAAATGCTCGTCGTGACCACGGAAGCGGGGCAGTTGAACTGCAAGGTCGCGCGCATCCTCGAGCAAGGACCGGATTTCGTCGTTGCCGCGGTTGAGAAGACCGCCGCCTGAGTTAAAATAAATGTTCTCGGGGCGTAGCGCAGCCTGGTAGCGTACCTGCATGGGGTGCAGGTGGTCGGAGGTTCAAATCCTCTCGCCCCGACCAAGTAAAATCAATGGGTTACAACCGTAATCCGATTGCCGACCCCATAGCTTTACCACTGATATGTACACAGCCGTGTACACACTTTTTGGACCTGTACCACCCTCAGACCGTTATTTTCATTGGTGGTGGTCCACAAATACCGCGCCGAGGATGCATGTCCGTCAACGCGGGTAAATTACGTCAGAGTTGACGCTAGGGTGCAGGGACGGTGCGCTTTGACTGGACGCCGTCGATTTCTAGGCAAATGTCGTTGCCGTCCCGATGCACGTAGCAGGTGACGATACGCACATCGGCCTCCCATCGCCCGCCTAGGAGGTCCTTGAGCTTCTGGATCTTCTCTAAATCGGCGGCCCGCTTCGGTCCTAGATCAGCCGACGTCGTAACGCCCCATACCCAGACTTCCACATCCTTGTCGCCTTTTAGGGCCACCGACACCACGTCATACTCGTTCTCGATTGTGCCGTCCTCCTTCATGAGCTTGAGATTCGGCAGTGCGATCCGAAATGACACACTTTCTCCCGGATGCTTAAGCGCCTCCAGCAATGCGTAGAGCTCCAGATCAGTCTCCGCACCGACGCCCGCCGCTACGACCTGCTTTGCTAGAATGTCCTGCGCCTCCTTGACAGCGTCCGAGACCTTTTTTGTTGGTTTCATCCCGAAATATATTGACTGCCAGCCAGTCAATTCATCCCAAAGTATCTCTGCGGCATCCGGAACTGACATCCCGAGATTGGTTCGCACCTGATCCGAGCCTGAGAGTGCCGCGTGCATTGTGTTGATCTGCATTTCCTGCGGATCACCACGGAACGGGTACTCGTAGCCACCGATCTTGAAGCTTACATCCCCCGCGACGGCAGACTTGCCAGACGCTCTGACGTTTACTACATCCGCTGCCTTGCGGAGTGCCGGAAGCCCAATCGCCAGCTTGCTTAACTTCTCAACCGCATTCTCAAGACCGTGTTCACAATGACGATCAACCAGTCCATCGAAGAGCGCAGATGTGAGCTGTTCTGGAACGAGTTTTGGATACTGATGGTTTAGTACGCTTCGGCAGAGTTTCACAAATGCTTTTGCCTCGGGGCGGTCCGCTAGGCTCTGGTGACGTATTGCGAGGGCAAGCGTGTGCGGTTGTCGAAGCTTCAAGCACGTAGCCCGGGAGGCCGTGTGGCGCGTCAAGTGGCTTTGATTGTGCCCAGTAATCCCTTTCTCCAGTTCGCAAGGCATTCGCTGCGGATCGATATAGGTGTTGATCGGCCACGCCCGCCAAGCGTTTCGCGTTGTAGCGTCAAGTACCTCACGACCGGCCGGTTTTCGCCCGATCACGGTCTTCAAGGCATCATCTGAAAGGGCGGTGGTTAGGTCGATCCCAAAGAGTGCTTCCAGCGTCACAGTGCCATTTATGAGTAAAGAGGCCAGAGCACGCTGAAGTAGAACCGATGCTGTCTGCGCTGGCACGCTTTCATACAGCGTGTCCGACATGTAGGTGCTGAGGCTATTGAGCAATTGCCAATCGGGGTGGGGTGCATTGGCGGCCGCGACCAAATTGTCGACATCGAGTTGAATGCCCAAAGTTCCAGCAAAGGCGAGGTCTCGGACAATGAAGTCCAGCCGACTGAGGTTTCGGACCGACTGATCCCATTCGCAGCCAGGTGCGACAAGCATCTTGATCGCTTCAGGCTCGGAGAACCCCAATGTATTTCCTGCTCCGTCGCCTTGGCCAGAGAGGATTGGCAGAAGCTTGGCCTCCTGCAATAATTTCAGAGCCGCAATCCAGAGGTACAGTTGCTGCCAACGATTGCGCGCGATCATCTCGTCGAACCAATGACTGGCATCGGCGCTGCCCTTGTCCCGCACCCGGCATGTCATACGTGTGCACTTCGAGCACGGACCTAGCTTGTCGATCACTGGCTGAACTAGCGCACGAAACTTCGCTTTGAGGTTCGAATCAAGATGGCAGGCTAGGAGTACCGCCTTCTCGGCGTCATAGCTAAGCGCCGCGTGGCCTGTCTGTGCAAAACAAAGCCTGCACCAAAATGACCAAAGAAAGCTCTTAGGCAAGCCCTTGTCTTTCGGCTGCTGACAGAGCTTGCCAAAGATGCGCATCAGTCCAACAAGATGCTGGTGGCGTGTATGCATCGCCACATCGTTCACATGCGCCGTGAGGCCGAGGCTTTTGATGCCCTTAAGGCGCTCAAACTGGGGCTGCGCCGCTTCATAGAGCGCCATCGCGGTGCCGGAAAGCACTACTTCACAACGAAAGGCTGGGTCGGTGAAGCGGAGCTCTCGTGCCATCAGAGCTCACCTTTAAAGGCGCGATCAAGTACGGAGGGCAGCAAGGCGTTGAGTTCGGCAGTGGTCTCCGCGTGCAGATGTTTTAGATCGTCAACACGGGCCTGCAAGTTCTCCAGATTGGCCACTATTCGGCGTTGCTCTACGAGCGAGGGCAAAGGCAATGCGGTTGCGAGGATCTTCCCTGCATTTAGGCTCGGCTGAGCCGAACCTTCGACTTGGGCAAACAAGGAATTGCGACAGCGCCGGTGAAAATTGAGCATCCACGACGCGAAAGCAGGGTCAGCTTTGGTCGAGTCGAGTGTCAGTGCTTGGATGTGCTTAGTTGTAAACGCCAGAGGTACATCGGCAGGAACGACGCAAAAACGGCCGATAGACGCGCCAACGA
>DATGGA010000007.1:0-43831 GCA_035308765.1 Burkholderiales bacterium | reverse complement strand
ATCTCGTTCTGCGCCGTCTCGGCGTCTGCCTCCGTCGAGCGGACGTCCATGCGCGCCAGCACCTGTCCGCTGCGGACTCGTTCGCCCTCCCTCACCAGCAATTCGCGCATCACCCCGCCTTCCGCCGGCTGCACGATGCGGAGCTGGGATTTCGGCACCAGCCGCCCTTCGGCCACCGCGACCACGTCGAGCCTGCCGAAGACCGCCCAGACTGCGAGCGCGCCGACCAGCGCGAGCACGGTCCAGAGCACCACGCGCGGCAGCGGCGACGGGGCCTCCTCCTGCAACTGGAGAATCGCTGGCAGAAACTCCGATCGCCGTAAAGGAGCGGCCGGGCGCGCCCCGGAAAGCGCCGGGAGCTTCACGCGCCGGTCCTCGCCTTCTGCGCGTCCAGCCTGCCGATACCGGTGGCGCGGGGATCGATGCGCGCCACCATGTCCACCGCGAGGCTTTCGGGCACTTGGTGCGCGATGAACAGCACGGTGGCGCTGCCGCGCAAACGGCTCACCGTGCGCGCGAAAGCCTCCGCAGTGTCTCGGTCCAGGCTCGCCGTGGCCTCGTCGAAGATCAGGATGCGCGGCCGGCGCAGCAGCGCTCGCGCGATGGCGATGCGCTGCTTCTGCCCGCCCGAGAGTCCGACGCCGTTCTCTCCGACCAGGGTACGGTAACCCTCCGGCAGGCCCTCGATGAAATCGTGGATTTCCGCCTGCCGGCAGGCATCGGCGACCTCCGCGATCCCCGCATGCGGCTGCGCCGCGATCAGGTTCTCGAACAGGGTGCCGGAGAACAGGCGCGTCTCCTGCGGCACGACGCCGAAATTCAGCCGCAGCTCGTTCGCCGACAGGTGGCGCGTATCGCGCCCGTCGATGCGCACCGCGCCGGCGGCGGGAAGATAGAAGCCCTGCAGCAGCCTGGCGAGCGTGCTCTTGCCGCTGCCGGAGGGACCGGTCAGCGCAACGCAGGAGCCCGGCTCTATCGTGAGGCTGAAGTTCTCGTACACCGGCGCCTGGTCGTCCCGGTAGCGGAACGTGACGTCGTCGATCACGATGCGCCCCGCATTTTCCCTTCCGTGGTCCCGCGCGCGGGCCGGATTCAGGCTGTAGAGCTCGGCCGGCGCATCCATCAGGTCGCCGAGGCGCTGCACCGCGATCGCGGTCTGCTGGAATTCCTGCCAAAGCCCCGCCAGGCGCAGGGCGGGCTGCGCGAGGCGCCCGGCAAACATCTGGAACGCGACCAGCATGCCGATGGTGAATTCCTGCAGCGTCATCACCATCCACGCGCCGGCCCCCAGTACCGCCACCGACAGCGTCTGCTCGACGCCGCTCGCAAGCACGCCGTAGGAATTGGCGAGTTGACGCGTGGCGAAACTTGCCCGCAGGTGGTCGGCCAGGTTGCGGCCGAAGCGCGCCGCGACCTGCGGTTCCATCTGCAGCGCCTTGACGGTTTCCATTGCCGCCACGTGCTCCGTGACGAAGGCCTGGTTGCGCGCGCCGATGAGAAATTGATCGTTGATCCTGCGGCGCAGCAGCGGCGTCACCGCGAGGCTCGCCGCGGCGAGCACGCCGATCAGCGCCGCCGCGATCAGCGTCAGCGGCACGCTGTACCAGAACATCACCGCCAAAAATACGACCAGGAAGGGGACGTCCAGCAGCAGGCTTGCCGCCGCGCCCGTGATGAACTCCCGGATCGTCTCCACCCCGCGCAGGCGCGCCACCAGCGTTCCGGTCGGCCGCGTCTCGAAGTAGCGCGGCGGCAGGCGCAGCAGGTGCTCAAAGCTGCGCATACCGAGTACCGCGTCGATGCGGTTGCCGGTATGCAGCAGCAGGTACTGGCGCGCATAGGAAAGCGCCGCGCTGAAAGCGACGAATATCGCCAGCGCCGACAGGATCACGGCCAGCGTGCTGCTCGAATGGTGCACCACCACCTTGTCGATCACGACCTGGGTGAAAAGAGGGACCACGAGAGCGACCAGCTGCAGCACCAGCGAGGCGGCGAGCACCTCGCGCCAGACCGCCTTGTGCCGCAGGAGTTCCGGGATGAACCAGCGCAGGCCGAAAGGATGGTCGGTCAGCGCAGGGTCGCGCGCAGATCCCTCCCCTGCCGGCGCGGCCAGAAGCACATCCGCCTCATAGCGCCCGGCGAATTCGCGCAGCGGTACATCGTGCGGCGCGATGTCGCGCTCGGCAACAAGCGCAGTTTCGGCATCCGCAGAGAGCACGATCGCAAGCCGCGCGCCGGCGCCATCCCGGCGCAGTGCCAGCACCGGAAGCACGGCATGTTTCAGGTCGCGGAAAGGAACAGGGCGCTGCGAAATCCGCAGCCCGAGGGCGGATGCCGCGTGAAACAGCGTCGCAATGCAGAGCGGCGGCGGGAACTGCTGCAAGACCATGCGTGCATCGAACGGCACGCGCTGCACGCCGCACAGGCTCGCAAGCGCCCACAGCAGATCACCCGCCTCGACCGGCGTGTCCGGATGCAACGACAAAGCGCCTCCTCGTGTCCTTCACGGCGCTGCGGCTGGCCGTCATACGTGTTTTAAAAAGCCGTTTTTCTGCAGTCCTGCGAGCGCGAATCAAGATTGCACAGGGCGAATCGGACTGTCAACGCCGCGCCTTATCCCGGAGTCCATTTCGCTCGCTTTGTCTGGGCTAAGATAGGCGAACGCAACGAAGAGAACCGACATGAGCCGATTGTTCAACACTGTTCTCGCCCTCGGCGCGCTCTGCGCGTTGGCACCGGGATGCTCGAGCGTGCCCGAGCCGGCCAGGACCGCGGACAAGATCGCGGTCTACGAGGCCGATCCCCCGGACCACCGGCCGTATCGCGTCGTCAAGCGATTCTGGGTGACGACATGGAGAAGCACGGGCCTCGTGCCGACCTACCGGGCGGTCGACGAAGGCAGGCTTGACCTACAGAACGAAGCGGCCGCGCTGGGCGGCGACGCCATCATGAATTTCGGCTGCTACCGGTTCGACGCCGACAAGTCTCTGGAGTCACGCCCGAAAATGATCTGCAACGGGAACGTGATCAAGTTTTTGTAGCATTAGTCCGGCCGCCGCGAGAATCAATCTGCGCCGGCCGGTGAAGGCTGATCCGCCTTTGCCCGGGTTGCGGTGTCGTCCGCAGCCACGAACATGTACATGGCCGGCACGACGAATAGCGTGAACAGGGTACCGATCGACAGCCCGGTGAAGATCACCAGGCCCATCGCATGCCTCCCGGCCGCGCCGGCGCCCGAGGCGATCACCAGCGGCACGACACCGAACACCATCGCGGCGGTGGTCATCAGGATCGGACGCAGGCGGATGCTCGTGGCCTGCTCGACCGCTTCCCGCTTGGTCCTGCCGGTCTTGCGCAATTGGTTGGCCACCTCGACGATCAGGATGCCGTGCTTGCTGATCAGCCCCATCAGCGTCACCAGGCCGACCTCGGTGTAGATGTTCATCGAGGCGAAGCCGAGGAAGATGAATATCAGCGCGCCGAACAGCGCGAGCGGCACCGATACCAGGATCACCACCGGGTCGCGGAAGCTTTCGAACTGCGCGGCGAGCGCCAGGAAAACGATGATTATCGCGAACAGCATCGTCCAGACGATCCCGCCCGACTCCTGCACGAACTGCCGCGACTGGCCCGAGTAGTCGACCGTATAGCCGCCCGGCGCCACTTCCTTCACCGTATTGCGCATGAATTCCAGCACCTCGCCCTGTGACACGCCCGATACGCCGGAGATCGTCGCCGAGTTCAACTGCTGGAAGCGGGTGATCGACTCCGGCACGACGTCGTATTTGATGCTCGCGACCGTATTCGCCTGGACGACGCCGCCGGCGGGCGTCTTGATGTAGAGGTCGAGCACGCCGGAGGGGTTGAGCCGGTCGACCTGCAGCACCTGCGGGATCACCTTGTACGAGCGGCCGGCGATCGAGAAGTAATTGACGTAGCCGCCGCCCATGGCGGCGGCGAGGGCGCTGCCGACATCCTGCTGCGTCATGCCGAGGGCGGCGATCTTGTCCCGGTCCACCACGACGGTCGCCTGCGGCGCGTCGACCTTCAGGTCGACGTCGGCGAAATAGAACTTGCCCGACGCGCGCGCCTTTTCCAATACCTGCTGCGCGACCGCGTTGAGATTGCCGAACGGCTCGGTCGTGTTGATGACGAATTGCACCGGCAGCCCGGATGAGCCGGGCAATGGGGGGAACTGGAACGCGGCGATCCGGGCGCCGGCGATGCGGTTCCACTGCCCCTGCAGGTCCTGCTGAACCTGCTTGGCGCTGCGCGCGCGGTCGCCCCAGGGCTTGAGCAACACGCCGCCGATGCCCGCGTTCACGGTCGGCACACCGGTGATCTGGAACATCTGCTTGTATTCGGGAATGCTCTTGCCGGCCCTGAACGCCTGATCCGCGTAGGTCAGCATCTGGTCCGAAGTTGCGGTGGGCGGTCCGGTAAGCAGGCAGAGGACGATCCCCTGGTCCTCCTCCGGCGCCAGCTCGGATTGCGACATCTTGAACATCAGCGCCAGGGCGCCGGTCAGCAGCAATCCCATCACGATCAGCACCGGCCAGGTGTCCAGCAGGCCGTGCAGAACGCGCTGGTAGGTATGACGCACCCTTTCGAAGGTGCGGTCGATGGCCCGTACGAACCAGCCGCTGTCCTGACCTGACTTGAAGAAGCGCGAGCACATCATCGGCGATAGCGTCAGCGCCACCACTCCGGACACCGCGACGGCGCCGGCCAGCGTGAAAGCGAATTCCGTGAACAGCGCGCCCGTCAGTCCGCCCTGGAAGCCGATGGGCACATAGACGGCGATCAGCACCACCGTCATCGCGAGGATCGGGCTGCCGAGTTCGCGCGCCGCGATCAGCGCCGCTTCCAGGGGAGATTTGCCTTCTTCCTTCATGTGCCGGTCGACGTTCTCGACGACGATGATCGCGTCGTCGACCACCAGGCCGATGGCCAGCACCAGCGCGAGCAGGGTCAGCAGATTGACCGAGTAACCGAGCGCCAGCATGATGAAGAAGGTGCCCACCAGTGACAGCGGCATCGCGATCACCGGCACCACGACGGCGCGCAAACTGCCGAGGAACAGGAAAATCACCAGCGTGACGATGAGCAGCGCCTCGGCCAGAGTCTTGACCACTTCGCTGATCGAGGTGTTGATGAATTCAGTCGAGTCGTAGACGATTTCTCCAGTCACGCCGCTCGGCAACTGCGCGCGGAGGTCCGGGAACGCCTGGCGCACCCGCTCCGCGACGTCGAGAATGTTGGCCTCCGGCGCCACCTTGATGCCGATGAATACCGAGCGGACGCCGTCGAAGGCGACGTTAAAATCGTAGTTGTCGGAGCCCAGCACCACCGTCGCCACGTCGCCGAGGCGCACGATCGCGTCGCCGGTCTGCTTGACCGCGAGGTTCCTGAACTCTTCGACCGAGTGCAGATCGGTTCCGGAGGTCAGCGGCACCGTCACCATCTGGCCCTTGCTCGAGCCGACCCCCGCCAGGAAGTTGTTGGTCGCCAGCGCGGCGCTGACGTCCGCGGCGGTCAGGCCGTGGGCGGCCAGTTTCGTCGCGTCCAGCCACGCGCGCAGCGCAAACGGGCGCGCGCCCAGCAGCTCTGCGGTCTGCACGCCCTGGATCGAGTCGAGCTTGGGTTTCACCACGCGCGACAGGAAGTCGGTGACGTTGTTGCTCGGCAGCGTGTCGCTGTAGAAGCCCATGTACATGGCGTCGGTCGTCTGGCCGACCTGCACCGTCAGGACCGGCTGCTGCGCCTGCACCGGCAGCTGGTTCCTGACCGAGTTGACCTGGGTATTGATTTCGGTAAGCGCGCGGTTGGCGTCGTAGTTGAGGCGCAGGGTCGCGATAATCGTCGACACCCCGCTGCTGCTGGACGAGGACAGGTAGTCGATGCCCTGCGCCTGCGCGATCGCCGATTCCAGCGGCTGGGTGATGAAGCCCGCCACCGTCTGCGCGTCGGCGCCGTAGTACACCGTCGACACCGTGACCACGGCGTTCTGGGTGCGCGGATACTGGTTTACCGGCAGGCTGAAGAGAGAGCGCAGCCCGAGCACCAGTATCAGCAGGCTCACCACCGTCGCGAGAACCGGCCGGCGGATGAAGATATCGGTGAAGTTCATCGGCCGCTCTTCAGCGTTCCTGCGGCGTCGGGTTCGGGCTGTTGCCCGGCAGTACCGCGTTGTTGACCACGACCGGCGTGCCGTTCTTCAGCTTCAACTGGCCGCTGCTGACGACCTGCTGGCCTTCCTCGATTCCCTTGAGTATGGCGACCTGGTCGCCCCGCGTCTCGCCAGTCGTCACGAACACCTGCTGCACGACCTGCTGGGCGTTCCCCTGCGCATCCTTCTGTTCGCTGGGCTTCAGAACGAAGACGGTCGAACCGTAGGGGTTGTAGGTGATCGTCGTCTGCGGCAGCGTCAGGTAACGCTTCTTCTCGCCCGAGTCGACGCTGGCGCGCGCAAACATGCCCGGCAGCAGCAGGCGCTTCGCATTCGAAATGGTGGCCTGCACCTGCACGTTGCGGGTGGCGACGTCGATCTTCGGACTGATCGAGGTGATCTTGCCGGCGAAAGCCGGGCCCGGATAGGCGTCGCTGGCCACGTTCACCACCATGCCGACGGCGAGGCCGGCGATCTGCTTTTGCGGCAGATAGAAATCGATGTAAATCGGATCGATTCTCTGCAGCGTCACGATCTTGTCGCCGGGATTCAGGAACTGCCCGGGATTGACCGTCGTGATGCCGAGCTTGCCGTCGAACGGCGCGCGGATGGTTTTCTTCGCGACCGTCGCCGCCTGCTGCGCCGCCAGCGCACGCTTGCTCTTCAGGTCCGCCGCATCGCTGTCGACCTGGGCCTGGCTGACCCCCTCGGCTTCGAGCTGCGCCTTGTCGCGCTCCAGGACCACCGCGGCCAGCTCGGCGGCCGCTTCCAGCGAGCGCAGCTGCGCGACATCCGAATCGGCGTTGAGCTGCACCAGCACGTCGCCCGCCTTCACATCCTGTCCTGACTTGAAATTGACGTCGCGCACCAGGCCGACGATTTCGGAGCTGACATCGACGCCGCGAACGGCGGAGAGCGTTCCCACCGCGGACAGCTGCGGCTGCCACTCGAGCGTTTCGGCCTTGATCGTCGAAACCGTCTGCGGGCCCGGCTTGGGGGAATTGGCGATGACCTGCCGTATGTGGAGATAGAAGCCGAATGCCAGCGCGGCGATCAGCAAAATCACGCAGCCCAGCATGATGATCATGCGTTTAGTCATGAATGGTTTCCGATATGTCGGTCAACGGTTCGCGGTTCCACCAGCCGCCGCCGAGCGCCTGGAACAGCGCCGCGGTGTCAGCGTAGCGCGCGGCCTGCGCCTGCACCAGGCTGACCCGCGCCTGCTGATAGGTGCGCTGCGCATCGAGCAGCGCCAGATAGCTCAGCGCCCCCAGCCGGTACTGCCGGGTAGCGAGCTCGAGCGACTCGCGCGCCAGCGACTCGGCGTCGGCCTGCGCCTTGAGCGCCGACGCATCCAGGTCGAGCGCGCGCAAAGCGTCGGCGACGTTCTGAAATGCCGTCAGAACGGTCTCCCGGTACTGCGCCGCGGCCTGGTCGTAGGCGGCGATCGCGGCGCGGCGTCTGGCGGTCAGCGCGCCGCCGTTGAAGATCGGCTGCAGCAACCCGGCCGCGACGCTCCAGACGCCGCTGCCGGGACCGAACAGTTTGCCCGCCTGCAAAGCGGCCGAGCCGACGCCGCCGCTGAGCGTGATTTGCGGATACAGGTTCGCCGTCGCAACGCCGATCTGCGCGCTGGCCTCATGCAGCAGCGCTTCGCTGGCTTGAATGTCGGGTCGTTGGCGCACCAGCGAGGACGGCAAAGTGACCGGAAGGTCCGTCGGCAGCCGCAGGGAATCGAGCTGAAACTCGGGCATGCCGGTTTCGTTCGGCAGCTTGCCGGCATAAACCGACAGCTGATGGCGCGTCTGCGCCAGCGACTTCTCCAGCGGCGGCAGCGCGGCGCGCGTTTGCGCCACCTGGGTGCGCTGAGCCAGCACGGCGGGGCGCGCAATCGCGCCCACGGCGAACTGCTTCTCGATGATGGCCAGCTGCCGCTCCTGCGCTGCCAGCACCTCCCGCGTCGCCTGCAGCTGCGCGCGCAGGGACGCTTCCTTGATCGCCGTGGTGACCAGGTTGGAGGTCAGCGCCAGATACGCCGCTTCCACCTGGAAACGCTGATAGTCGGTCGCCGCCCGCAGGCCCTCTAGTTCCCGGCGCGTCGCGCCGAACACGTCCAGCGTGTAGGACACGTTGACCGAGGCGTTGTACAGGGTCAACAGGCTGCCCGAGGGCGCGAGGGGCGAGAGCAGCGTGGCCGTTTCACGCGTGACGCCCAGTTCCGCGCCGACGTTCGGGTACAGCAGTGCGCCGGTCTGCGCGTTCAGCGTTTCCCGCGCCAGGCGCAGGGCGGCCTGGGCGGCGGCCAGGTTCGGGCTCTGAACCAGCGACGCGCGTATCAGGCCGTCGAGTTCATCGGAGTGAAAAACCCGCCACCACTGCGCCGGAATGTCCCCAACGACGAAACTCTGTGCTGCGCCCGCCGCCCCCGGCGCGGAAACGGTCTGCGGCGGCATCGGCGCGGGGGTGTAGGCGTCAGCCGCCGGAGCGGCGGGCGGCTTGAAGTCAGGCCCGACAGCGCAGCTCGCCAGAGCAAGAACGGCCGTCAGCGCAGCGCTTGCTCTTTTCACAAGCAACGCCAACGGCCCGCAGGTATCCATGTTCAACTGTTTTCCCAGTCAGCCACTCGAGGAGGGGGACGCGCGACTCATGCGCACAGCGCGCCGATCATCGCCTTGCGCGCCAATCAGCCACAGCACTCATTGTGCACTGCCGCACATTGTATCAAGCGCCGGTCGGGAGCAGAACCTCCAGCGCGCGGCGTTTAAATCGCTTCGTTCAGATCGGTGGGCCGGGTTGGAATCGAACCAACGACCAAGGGATTATGAGTCCCCTGCTCTGACCAGCTGAGCTACCGGCCCTCCGCGCATATTACTTGCTGTTGCTTGCCATACAAATGAAAAGGGCCGCTCGGGTTTTGCGGCCCGGCGGCCCTTTCCTTCCCTCCTCCACTCCCTACTCCCCCAAAATCAGCCTTCCTGGTCCAGGAAGCTCTTGAGACGTTCCGAGCGCGAGGGATGCCGCAGCTTCCTCAGCGCCTTGGCCTCGATCTGGCGTATGCGCTCGCGCGTGACGTCGAACTGCTTCCCGACTTCTTCCAGCGTATGGTCGGTGCTCATCTCGATGCCGAAGCGCATGCGCAGCACTTTCGCCTCGCGCGGCGTGAGCGTGTCCAGCACTTCCTTGGTGACGTCGCGCAGCGAGGCGTAAGTCGCGGCGTCCGCGGGCGCCATCGTCGACTGGTCCTCGATGAAGTCGCCCAGGTGCGAATCGTCGTCGTCGCCGATCGGCGTCTCCATCGAGATCGGCTCCTTGGAGATCTTGAGGATCTTGCGGATCTTCTCCTCGGGCATTTCCATCTTTTGCGCCAGCGTCGCGGGATCGGGCTCGGAGCCCGTCTCCTGCAGGATCTGGCGCGAGATGCGGTTCATCTTGTTGATGGTCTCGATCATGTGCACAGGGATGCGGATGGTGCGCGCCTGGTCGGCGATCGAGCGCGTGATGGCCTGCCGGATCCACCAGGTGGCGTAGGTCGAGAACTTGTAGCCGCGCCGGTATTCGAACTTGTCCACCGCCTTCATCAGGCCGATGTTGCCTTCCTGGATCAGGTCGAGGAACTGCAGGCCGCGGTTGGTGTACTTCTTCGCGATCGAGATCACGAGGCGCAGGTTGGCCTCGGTCATCTCGCGCTTGGCGCGGCGCGCCTTGGCCTCGCCCGTGGACATCTGCTTGTTGATGTCCTTCAGGTCCCGGATCGAAATGCCGATTTTCTGCTGCACGGCGTGCATCTTGCCCAGCAGCTCGAGCACCGCCGGCTCGAGGCGCACCAGCGCCTCGGTCCACGGGGGGCCGGCATTGATCTCGGCCGTGAGCCAGCGTTTGGAGCCCTCGGCGCCCGAATAGATCTTGATGAAGTGCTGGCGCGGCATCTGCGCCTTGTTGACGCAGATATCCTGGATCTGGCGCTCGTGGGAGCGAATCTCCTCGACGAGACTCCGCACGCTGTCGCACAGGCGCTCGACGGTGCGCGCGGTGAAGCGGATCGTCATCAGTTCGGTGCCGATCTGGTCGCGCACCTTGAGGTAATCCTTGTCGCGCGAGCCCTTGTTCTCCAGCGCCTTCTTCAGCTTCTCGAATAGGCGGCGGATGCGGGCGAATTTCTCCAGCGCCTCGGTGCGCAGCTTGAGCAGGCTCGCGGTCTGCGCGGCGGTTTCCTCCTCTTCCGACGTGCCTTCGTCCTCCTCGATCTGCTCTTCCTCTTCCTCCTCGGTAACTTCGGCCGCCTTCTTCGGATCGAAGCTTTCCTTCGCGTTCGGGTCGATCAGGCCGTCGACGACCTCGTCGATGCGCGATTCGTCCTTCTCCACCCTTTCGGCGAGGTCGAGAATGTCCTGCACCGTGGTCGGGCAGGCGCTGATCGCCTGGATCATGTGGCGCAGGCCTTCCTCGATGCGCTTCGCGATCTCGATTTCGCCTTCGCGCGTCAGCAGCTCTACCGAACCCATCTCGCGCATGTACATGCGCACCGGGTCGGTGGTGCGGCCGAATTCGGAATCCACCGTCGAGAGCGCGGCCTCGGCCTGCTCCTCGACATCGTCGTCGGACGGCGTGGCAGCCGGCTGATCGGGGCTGATCAGCAGCTGTTCCTGGTCGGGCGCCTGGTCGTAGACCTGGATGCCCATGTCGCCGAAGGTCGAGATGATCGCCTCGATCTGCTCGGCGTCCACCAGATCGTCCGGCAAGTGGTCGTTGATTTCCGCGTAGGTGAGAAAGCCGCGGTCCTTGCCCAGCTTGATCAGGTTCTTGAGACGGGTACGGCGCGTCTCGGCGTCTTCCTTCGGCAGCTCCGGCGGGATCAGCCACTTGTCTTTCGCCCCCTTGCGCCCCGGGCGGCCCTTGCCTTTGCCCTTGGCCGCGGCGACGTTGGCTTCGAGGAGCTCAAGCGCCTGCTTCGCGCTCTTGATACCCGGTTTACCTGCGGGCTTACCCACGAGTTTGCCCGCGGGTTTGCCCTTCCTGTCGTCGGGCTTCGCCGCGGCTTTCGCGGCCGCTTTGATCTGGGCGACGGTAAGTTTTTTGGCGAGGACTTTCTTAAGTGGCTTTTTCGCCGCCTTGTGCTTTTTCGCGGAAACGCGCGCGTGTGCCGCTACCTTTTTCTTCAAGACCTTGATTTTGTGTGTTTTCTTCTTGGCCTTGTGGACTCGGCTGGGCTTCGATTTGCGCTTGAGTTTGGCCATTCTTGCCTCGTGGACGCCCCGCAACTGCCGGAGCGGAAAAAGGGCGCGATTCTACCTTAAGCAGAGCGCCAAGTCTCGGATTTGACAGTCGAAGGCGTGCTTTTGTTCGCGCCGCCTTCCCTCTGCAAGCATCGTGCCGTGTCCCGGCCTAGGGCAACGGGCTGGCGCGCTGGTTCTTCAGCTGGCCCAGCTCCTTCACGAGGACGTTCAGCCGCTGGCCCAGGCGCGGATCAGCGTTCACCTTAGCCTTGAGATCGTCAATTTCCTGGTTCATTCGGTTGATCCGCAGGGCGATATGCACGTTCTGGAACTCGGACTCCATGGTTTCGACAGGAATTCGCTGCTCCTCTATTTCCGCTTGGGCGGAATAAACCATCTGTTCGAAATCAGTTCCTTGAAAGAACTCGATGAGGAACGCAGAACTGGCGTTTTCGTCAACTTCCCTTCCGGCAATAAAGTTTAAGAATCCAGTTTCCGTAAGATTTTGATTCAGAAGATCGACTTCCAGCTCTTTGACCAATTTAGGAACCAATAGGACATATCGAAGCAACTGCCTCTCAAGGGGAGCAGCTATAGGAGCTGTCGTTCTCGCTGGAGCAGAGCGCTGAAAAGCTGGAGGGCGGTTAGGCTGAATTAACTTCTCAATATCCTCCGTCGATACCTTCGCAAGCAATGCAAATTCTCGGAGAAGCTGTATCCGCAAGGCGGGCGCCGTGAGTTTCTCCAGATAAGTCTTGGACGCAATCAGAAATCCTGCGCGGCCTTCCGGCGTGTTCAGGTCGTGCTGGGCGCGCAGCTCGGCGATAAGGAACTCCGACAGCGTGGGGGCCTCGCGCACCAGTTGCTCGAACGCCTCCTTGCCGTGCGCGCGCACGTAGCTGTCCGGGTCGTGCTCCGCTGGCAGGAACAGGAAGCGGATCGGCTTAGCATCGGTGGCGAGCGGCAGGCTCGTTTCCAGTGCGCGCCAGGCGGCCTTGCGACCCGCGCTGTCGCCGTCGTACGAGAACACCAGCTCGTCGGTCAGGCGCAGGAGCTTGGACACGTGCACGGGCGTAGTCGCGGTACCGAGGGTCGCCACCGCGTAGCCGATGTCGAACTGGGCCAGAGCGACCACATCCATGTAGCCTTCCACCACCAGCACGCGGCCCGCGGCGCGCATCGCGTCGCGCGCCTGCACCAGGCCGTAGACCTCGCGGCCTTTTTCGAACAGCGGCGTTTCCGGCGAATTCAGGTACTTGGGCTCGCCCTTGTCAAGCACGCGCCCGCCAAACCCGATCACCGCACCGCGCGCGTTCAGGATCGGGAACATGATGCGGTCGCGGAACCGGTCGTAGCGCTTGCCTTCGCTGGCGATCACCAGGCCCGCGTCCACCAGCGACTTGTGCTCGTAGTCGGGAAACGCGCTCTTCAGGCCCTGCCAGTCGTCCGGCGCGAAACCGATCCTGAAGCGGGCGGCGATCTCGCCGGTCAGCCCGCGGGCCTTGAGGTATTCGATGGCGCGCGGCGTCTTCTTCAACTCGGCGCGGTAGAACTCCATCGTCTTTTCCATCACCGCGACGAGGCTGGTTTCCTGCTCCTTGCGCTCGGTCTCGCGCTCGGCTTCCTCACGCGAGCGAGGCTGCGCCTCGGGCACCTGCATGCCGGCCATGGCGGCGAGGTCCTTCACCGAGTCGACATAGCCCAGGCCGCCGTAGGACATCAGGAAACCGATGGCGTTGCCGTGCGCGCCGCAGCCGAAGCAGTGATAGAACTGCTTGGCGGGACTGACCGTGAACGAGGGCGACTTCTCGTTGTGGAACGGGCACAGCCCCTGGAAATTCGCGCCGCCCTTTTTCAGCCGGACGTAGCGCGACACCACTTCGACGATGTCGACGCGGTTAAGGAGATCCTGCTTGAACGATTCGGGTATCACGGACGAACCCGAATTCTAGGCTTTTAGCCCTGCAATTTGGATTTTACCAGGCCGGAAACCTTGCCCATGTCGGTGCGCCCCGCGAGCTTCGGCTTGAGAACCGCCATGACCTTGCCCATGTCCTTGACGCTCGCCGCGCCGGATTCCCTGATCGCGGCGGCAATCGCCTCGCCCACCTCCGCCTCAGACAGCTGCTGCGGCAGGTAACCCGACAGCACCGCGATTTCGGCTTTCTCCGCGTCGGCCAGATCGTTGCGCGCCGCCTTCTCGAACTGGGCGATGGACTCGCGCCGCTGCTTGACCATCTTGTCGATGATGGCGAGCACATCGGCATCCGTCAGTTCGACTCGCTCGTCCACTTCCTTCTGCTTCATCGCCGCGAGCAGCAGGCGCACCGTGCCCAGGCGCGCCGTGTCCTTGGCGCGCATGGCCGCTTTCATGTCTTCAGTTATTTTGTTTTTCAATTCCATAAAATCAAAACGCCCCGGCTTAAGACCGAGGCGTTCAAGTGAATTCCTGACTCTCTCCTAGTACATCTTCTTCGGCAGCAGCTGGCCGCGCAGGCGCTTGTGGTGGCGCTTCACGGCGGCGGCCAGCTTGCGCTTTCTCTCCGTGGTCGGCTTCTCGTAGTACTCGCGCGCGCGCAGCTCGGTAAGCAGCCCGGTCTTTTCCACGGTGCGCTTGAAGCGGCGCATCGCCACTTCAAAGGGCTCGTTTTCCTTGATGCGTACGGTCGGCATGCGTGTCCCTAAATTCCCCGGATTCCGGAAAGGGGCGCATTCTATCAGAACCCCCGGATTTTGCGACACAATCTCCCCGTGCTGATTCTCGGAGTCGAGACCTCCTGCGACGAGACCGGGCTGGCGCTCTACGACGCCCAGGCCCGGCGCCTGCTCGCCCACGAAGTTCATTCGCAAACCGCGATGCACGAAGCCTACGGGGGCGTGGTTCCCGAACTCGCTTCCCGCGACCATATCCGCCGGCTGGTGCCGCTCAGCCGCCAGGTCCTCGCCCGGGCCGGACGGAAAATCGGCGAGGTCGGCGCCATCGCCTATACCGAGGGGCCCGGGCTGGCCGGCGCGCTGCTCGCGGGTGCCGCGTTCGCTCGCGGCCTCGCCCACGCGCTGGGCATTCCGGCCATTGGCATCCACCATCTGGAAGGCCATCTGTTGTCGCCATTGCTATCGGCAAGAGCGCCGCGCTTCCCCTTCATCGCGCTGCTGGTGTCCGGCGGTCATACGCAACTGATGCGGGTGCAGGCCGTGGGCCGCTACGAACTGCTCGGCGAAACCCAGGACGACGCGGCAGGCGAAGCCTTCGACAAGACGGCGCAGTTGCTCGGCCTGGGATATCCGGGCGGACCAGCGCTGTCGAAGCTCGCTGAGTCGGGCAACCCGAAGCGCTACCGCCTGCCGCGCCCGATGATCAATAGCGGCGACCTGGAGTTCAGTTTTTCCGGCCTGAAGACTTCAGTATTGACCTTGCTGAAAAAAGAAAGCGGAGTCTCCCACCCGGACCTGGCGCGCGCTTTCGTCGATGCGGTGGTGGACGTGCTGGTGGCGAAATGCGCGCTCGCCATGGAGCAGACCGGCCTGGCGCAGCTCGTGGTTGCAGGCGGCGTCGGCGCCAACGCGCAACTGCGCTCCGCACTGGATGCCGCGGCCGCGAAGCGCGGCTTCGACGTCTTCTATCCGGAACCGGAACTGTGCACCGACAACGGCGCCATGATCGCGTTCGCCGCCGCGCTGCGCCTGCAGGCCGGGCAAACCGTCCCTGCATCGGAACACGCATTCAGCGCACGCCCTCGCTGGGACCTGGCGACTCTTACTTGACCGCTGCTTCGCGCGCTCGGCGCGCCGCGTAGGCTTCCAGGTGAGTGGTTGCGACCTCGAGAACCGGCGAAGCGAGCGAGTGCTTGCGGGCGCGCGACAGCATGGCGCCGAGGATATGATCTCCCTCGGCCTGCCCGCCGACTTCGATGTCGCGCAGCATCGACGCCGTGAATGCCGAGCCTTTCATTGTCAGCATATTGCGATAGTTTGCGCAGGTCGCTTCGGGCGTCGGGAAGCCCTCGGCCTTCGCCACCGCCGCGCATTCGCCTAGCAATGCGAGCGTGATTGCAGCCCCCGATCCGGTGGCGGCGATATCGCCGACGGGCGCGCGCATCAGGCAGGTGATTCCGGCAAGCGACGCCAGCAGCACCCACTTGTCCCACATCGCCTGTTCGACCTTGTCCGTGAGCTTGATTTCGGTCTTGGTGCCGGCGGACGCGGCGGCGAACGCATCGCAGACCGCTTTCTGCGCAGCGTCGCGCGCGCCGAACGCAACGCGATGGAATTCGTTCAGGTGCCTGATTTCCCCGTCCGGCATCAGCATCGTGGCGATGTAGGCGACGCCGCCCAGCACGTGCTCGCGCCCAAAGCGCGAGTCCAGCAGGTCCAGGTGCGACATGCCGTTCAGCAGCGGCAGCACGTTGCCCCGGCCGCCGACCATTGCCGGTGCGATTGCCTGCACCGCGCTCGGCAGGTCGTAGGCTTTGGCCGTGAACATGACGATGTCGTAGTCAGGCTTTACTTGATCCGCGGTCACGCATTTGGGCTTCAGCGTCAGATCGCCGGCGATCTTGCTCGTGATGCGCAGCCCGGACCTGGCGAGCATTTCCGCGCGCTTCGGCCGTACCAGGAAAGTGACGTCCGCGCCCGCTTCCGCGAGCCTGCCGCCGAAATAGCCGCCGACCGCGCCGGCGCCAAGCACGAGAATTTTCATATGGGTTTCTTTTCTCCGAGACGGGGCTCGACGCCCTTGAGGATGCGGGCGACATTTTCCCGGTGGCGCCAGATCAGCAGCAATGAAATCGCCGCTACCACCGGAGTAATGGGATTCATGCCGTACAGAAGCCAGGCCCAAAATACGGCGAATACCGCCGAAATGATGGACGCCAGGGAAATCATCCGGAAGAAAAGCACGATGATCCCGAAGGTCGTCAGCGTGCCCAATCCCAGATAGAGGCTTAAAGAAAGCAACACACCGGCTGCGGTTGCGACGCCTTTGCCGCCGCGGAAACCGTGAAACGCCGGGTAAAGATGGCCGAGAAACGCCATCGCACCCGCGAGCGGCGCATCGATCCCGGATACCGGGCTCTCGCCCGTGTAGAGCACAGTCAGCCCCACCGCCAGCGCACCCTTGCCAGCATCGCCGACCAGCGTCAGCGCCGCGGCCGCCCTGTTTCCCGTGCGCAGCACGTTGGTGGCGCCCGGGTTCTTCGAGCCGTAGCTGCGCGGGTCGGGCAGGCCCATCGCCTTGCTGACGAATACCGCAAACGACAGCGATCCGAGGCAATAAGCGGCGAGAGCGATGATCGCGGTCTGCATCATGCAGTGATTCTATAATCTCCCACTCCATGGACTCCATCCTGGTTCGCGACCTGCGGGTCGAAGTGCTGATCGGCATCCACAAGCGCGAGCGCCACGTGGCGCAGGTCGTGTCGATCGACCTCGACATCGGCATCCCGGGAACCACGGTATTCGCCAGCGACAAGGTCGCCGACACCATCGATTACGAGCAGGTGGCGCTGAAAATAAAGGCGCTCGCCGGTACCGGCCACTTCCGCCTGGTGGAGACCTTCGCCGACCGCATCGCCAAACTGCTCATGGACGACTTCAAGGCGCCCTGGGTCAAGGTCAGTGCCGCCAAGATCGGCATCCTGCCTAACGCCAAGTTCGTCGGCGTTTCAATCGAGCGCTCGAGGTAGATCGGCATCTTCTTTTTCAGGCCGAAAGGCGATGTACCGCCGACCTGGTAGCCGGAATGGCGCTGCGCGACTTCCGGCTTGCAGGGCTCGATGCGTTTCCGGCCCGCCTGGCGCGCCAGGTTCTTGGTCGACACCTTCCTATCGCCGTGCACGAGGCCGACACTTCCGTGCCGCCGTGTTCGACGTACGCGTATTCGTGTTCCGTGTAGGCGATTTTGCTCGCCTTCAAGAACATCGTCGCGGGCGTGTCAGCCACGCGGATGGTGCTTCGCGTGCAGCGCCTTCATGCGCTCGCGCGCGACGTGAGTGTAGATCTGGGTGGTGGATATGTCCGCGTGGCCGAGCAGCATCTGCACCACGCGCAGGTCGGCGCCGTGGTTGATGAGGTGCGTGGCGAAGGCGTGGCGCAGCACGTGCGGCGAGAAGTGCTTCCCCGGCACCGCGCGCGCGCCGTAGCGCTTGATGTTCTGCCAGAACGCCTGTCGGCTCATACCGGCGCCGCGGCCGGTCAGGAACAGGTGATCGGACGATTTTTTCTTGAGCAAGGAAGCCCTAGGTTCCCTTGTGTAACGGCGTACCCAGTCCACTGCCTCTTCGCCCAGCGGCACTAAGCGCTCTTTCGAACCCTTGCCCAGGATCCGCAGCACGCCTGCGTCTACGTTCACTTCAAAGACTTTAAGGCCGACAAGTTCTGAAACACGCAGGCCCGCCGCATAGAGGACTTCAAACATGGTACGGTCGCGCATGCCGAGCGGCGTGTTCACGTCGGGCGCGGCGAGCAGCGCTTCGACGTCCGCCTCCGACAGGATTTTCGGAAAGCGCGGCGCGCGCTTGGGCGGATCGAGCTTGAGAGTCGGATCGGCTTTGATCTTCCGCTCACGCAGGCACCAGCCGTAGAAGCGCTTCAGGCTGGAGAGCATGCGCGCGGCGCTGGAGGCGCGGCCGCGGCGCGCGGCGAGGAAAGCGAACAACTCTTCTTCACCTGCTTTTTCCAAAGATCTGTTTTTTAAAAAAAGAGAGAACTGGGCCAGGTCCCGGCGGTAGGACGCCAGAGTGTTCCTCGACAGGCCGTCTTCCAGCCACAACGCGTCGCAGAACGCGTCGACCAAAGGTGCGTCCGCGCCGCTCAGGGCTTGAGCGCGAACGCGTCCGCGCTGGACTCGTGCATCAGCAGCCAACGCTTGGCCTCCAGCAGGTAGCCGCTGGTCGAATGGCCGAAGCCGCCGATGCCGCCGGCGGCGACCACGCGATGGCAGGGGATCACGATCGGCAGCTTGTTGTCGCCGCAGGCCTGGCCCACGGCTCGCGGCACGTCGAAGCCGTCGCCACCCAGTTTGCGCGCCAGCTCGCCGTAGGTGAGCGTGCGGCCGCGCGGTATCGCGCACATGGCGTCCCAGACGCGGCGCTGGAATTCCGTGCCCTCGATCAGCAGCGGCAGGTCGAACCTCGCATCGGGATCTTCGCGGTAGCGTTCGAGCTGGCGCACCGCCCGCTCCGCAAGCCCGTTCTCAGGCGCTTTCGATTCCGCTATAAGCGGCAAATAGCGGATCCCGGTGACGCGCGCGTCCGCAATGCCATCGCGACTCGTCGCCACCGCGACCTTCATTTTCGGAAATTCGACGACCGCGTCCCAGTGCATCTCAGGCCGCCGCCAGTTTTTCGATTTTCGCCAGCAGGTCGTCGGCGATTTCGATGCCCCCGGCGCGCAATTTCATTTCCGAGGCGAAGCGCCGCGAACCAGGCAGCCGCACGCCTTCGTCTGCGAGCATGGTGGTGACCACGGTCTCCACGCGCTCGAAGTAGCGATCATACCCCGCAAGCGCGCCCGGATCGATGGCGAGAAAGGCGTGGCCAATTTTCGGCTTGTTGCCTTTGTCGGAAAAGAACGAATCCGCCTCGGTGCCGATGGCGGCGCCCGTGAGCGCGGCGCAGATGAGTTCGAAGGCGAGCGCAAGCATAGCGCCCTTGGCGCCGCCGATCGGGAACAGGCTGCCCTGCTCGATCGCTTCTTTCGGGTCGGTGGTCGGCTTGCCGTTGCGGTCCAGCGCCCAGCCCTCGGGAATTTTCTCGCCCTTCTGCATCGCCAGCATGATCTTGCCCCGCACGACAGTGGTGAGCGCGAGGTCGATCACGAGCGGATCGCCGTTTTTCCTCGGAAAGGCGAAAGCGACCGGATCGGTGCCGAACAGCGCCTTCTTGCCGCCCCAGGCCGGGATCGCGGCGGGCGAGTTGGTGAAGGCGGCGCCCACCATGCCTTCCTTCGCCACCGGCAGCAGATGGATGCCGAGCACCCCGACGTGCGAACTGTTGGTGATGCCGGCAAAACCGATGCCGTTGCGGCGCGCGCGCTGGATGATCTCGCCTATCGCCCATTCGCTCGATTCGTAGGGCAGGCCGTCGCGGTTGTCGATCAGGCAGACTGCGGCCCGGTCCGACAGCATTTTCGGCCGGGCTGCGCCATCGGCGCGGCCGTTCCTGAGGAAACCGCAATAGAACGGCACGCGCGACATGCCGTGGGTGGGTAGGCCATGCTCCTCGGCGCACACCAGGTGCTTCGCCGCCAGCCCGGCCATCACGGGGTTGGCGCCGGCTTTTTCGAGGGCATTTCGCGCAAGACGCAGCAATTGGTCCGCTTTTTTCTTCATAATGTTCATTCTAAAGGAGGAACAACCATGGGCAAGTTCATTGAACTCACTTCGTCCGACGGACACAAGTTCGCCGCCTTCGTCGCGCAACCTTCCGGCAAACCGCGCGGCGGCGTGGTGGTGATCCCGGAAATCTTCGGCGTCAACAGCCACATCCAGCAGGTCACCGACGGCTTTGCAGCGGACGGTTACCTCGCCGTGTCGCCGGCGATGTTCGACCGCGTGCAGCGCAAATACGATACCGGCTACTCCCAGCCCGAGATCCAGGCCGGCGTCGCCATCATGCAGAAGCTCGAACCGAAGAACAGCATGATGGACGTGCAGGCAGCCATCGCGGAAGCCGCCAAGGGCGGCAAGGTCGGCATCGTCGGCTACTGTTTCGGCGGCACGATCTCATGGATGGCTTCGGCGCGCGCCGGCGGCCTGTCGTGCGCGGTCCCCTATTATGGCGGCGGCATGTTCGGCCTGATCGGCGAGAAACCGAAGGTGCCGACCCTGTGCCACTTCGGCGAGCAGGACCAGTCGCCGACGGTTGAGCAGGCGAAGGCGATCGCCGCGGCGCATCCCGGGATCATCGCGCACTACTACATGGCCGGGCACGGATTCAACTGCGACCAGCGCGGCTCCTGGAACGCGGCCGCTTCCAAGGTCGCAAGAGAACGCACCATAGAATTTTTTCATAAGCATATCGGCTGACCACGGTGGCTCTCGCCAACCGTCAATACCGCCTCGCCGCGCGTCCGGTCGGGCTGGCCAAGACGACCGACTGGAAGTTCACCACCGAGCCCGTCGCCGACCCTGCCGACGGGCAGGTGCTGGTCAAAGTCCTGCAGCTTTCGCTAGACCCCGCGATGCG
This sequence comes from Burkholderiales bacterium, assembly GCA_035308765.1. Lineage (GTDB taxonomy): Bacteria > Pseudomonadota > Gammaproteobacteria > Burkholderiales > SG8-39 > RBG-16-66-20. Next base: position 23,264 of record DATGGA010000007.1, on the reverse strand, counting down.
CGGCTGGATGAACGAAGGCAGGAGCTACATCGCGCCGGTGGGCATCGGCGACGTGATGCGCGCCGGCGGCATCGGCAAAGTCGCAGCATCGAAGAACCCCGGGTTCGCGGTCGGCGATCTCGTGGCCGGCAGCTTCGGCATCCAGGAATACTGCCTCGTCATGGACCTGAAGCAGGCCGGTCTCCACAAGATCGATCCGCGCCTCGGCACCCCCGCGCAGTGGCTGAACGCGCTCGGCATGCCGGGCATGACGGCGTACTTCGGTTTGCTCGACGTCGGCCAGCCGAAGCAAGGCGAGACGGTGGTCGTTTCGGGCGCCGCGGGCGCGGTCGGCCAGACGGTCGGCCAGGTCGCGCGCATCAAGGGCTGCCGCGTCGTCGGCATTGCCGGCGGCAGGGCCAAGTGCGACTTCGTGGCCAACGAGCTGAAGTTCGACGCCTGCATCGACTACAAGGCGGGCAGCGCGCAGGAGGCGATTCGCTCCGGCCTGAAGCAGCACTGCCCCAAGGGGGTCGACGTCTACTTCGACAACGTCGGCGGCGAGATCCTCGATACCGTTCTGACGCGCATCAACCGCGGCGCGCGCATCGTCGTCTGCGGCGCGATCTCGCAGTACAACAACACCACGCCGGTCAAGGGACCGAGCAACTACATGATGCTGCTCGTCGCCCGCGCCCGCATGCAGGGCATGGTGGTGTTCGACTACGCCGACCGCTACGGCGTGGCGATCAAGGACATCGCGCAGTGGATGAGGGAAGGGAAATTCATTTCGCGCGAGGACGTGGTGCCGGGCATCGAGAACTTTCCTGCCACGATGAACAAGCTGTTCAGCGGCGAAAACTTCGGCAAGCTGGTGCTAAAGGTCGCGGACCAGTAGCGTTTCCCCGGGCCGCACGCGGGTAAACGCCACCGGCTTGGTTTTGACCTTCAAGCCGGAATTTTCCATCCGCAGGCTGGTGTAGGACGAGCTCTCCAGCGGGCCGGCTTCCGGAAAGTCTTCGCGAAAATGCGCGCCGCGCGAATCGGTGCGCGCGAGTGCCGCCTCGGCTATCGCGCGGCTGGTGTCGACCAGGCTGTTCAGGTTGAGCCAGTCGTGCCAGCTCAGGTTGAAGGCGCGATTCGCATCCGCCACGCCGCAGGACTTCAATTCGTCCTTGATCGCCGCCAGTTCCGACAGGGCAGAACGCAGGCCGGCGTCGTCGCGGATGATGCCGACCTTGTTCCACATCACCTCGTACAGTCGTTCTCGCAGAGGCTCAAGTGCGCCATGGGCTTTGGCGGCCTTGGGTTCACAGTGCTGGATTGCCTGTTCCAGCGCGTCCTTGTCCGGAACCCGCATCTGTTCCTTCGCGACCCAGGTCGCCATGACGTCCCCAGCCACGGCTCCGAACACAGTCGAGTTGGCGACGCCGTTGCCGCCGAGCCGGTTGGCGCCGTGCACGCCGCCCGCGTCTTCGCCGGCGACGAACAACCCCCGCAATTCAGTGCTGCAGTCGGCGTTGAATTCCACGCCGCCCATCATGTAGTGCGCCGTCGGCACCACCTCGACCAGGCCGCCGGCGAGGTCGAAGCCGCAGTCGGCGCAGCGCTCGACCATGCCGCGGAACTGTTTTTTTACGAGATCCCGATTCAAATGGCCCATGGAAATGAAAAGCCCCCCGTCGGGACTGGTATTTCCCTTCCGCATCTCCGCATACATCGCGCGCGAAACGAAATCGCGCGTCGCGCGCTCGGCCTTGGGGTCGTACTTCGGCATGAAGCGTTCCTTCGCCCCGTTCAGGAGGTAGCCGCCCGCGCCGCGCAGGCCCTCTTCCAGCACCGTACCCGTCATGCGGGTGTGCGTGCCCGCGTAGAGGCCCGTCGGATGAAACTGCACCATCTCCATGTCGCGCAACGGGAGCCCCGCGCGCAGCGCCATCGCCAGGCCGTCGCAGCTCTTGTCGCCCGAGGGCGTGTGGTACTTGTACATGGTCGGCCCGCCGCCGGTGGCAAGCAGGATCGCTTTCGCCCTGACGAATACATATTCGCCCGATCGCATATCAATAAACAGGACGCCTGCAATTTCCTTTTGATTTTTTGATTTAATCAACTCAACGGCCCGATGCTCCTCAAGGCGCCCGATGTTCCTCGCCCAGACCTGCTCGGAGAGCCGGTTGATGATTTCGATGCCGGTCAGGTCGCCCTTGTGCACCGTGCGGTCGAAGGTCTGACCGGCGAAGGCCTTCTGGTGCACCGTGCCGTCCGGATTGCGGTCGAAGAAGCAGCCAAGCTCGTTCTCCAGTTCCCGGATTCTTTCGATCGCCAGCGTGACCAGCTTCCAGGCGAGATCCTGGTCGGGCAGCCACTTGCCGCCCTCGATGGTGTCCATGAAATGCCGCTCGATCGAATCCTCGCTCGCCAGCGCCACGTTGTAGCCGCCCTGCACCATGCGCGTGCAGCCGCACTTGCCGAGCAAGCCCTTCACTGCGACCGTGATCGAAAGGGAGGGATCGGCGCGATGCGCATGCAGCGCGGCGAACAATCCGGCGCCGCCCGAGCCGAGGATCAGGATGTCGGTGGCAATATGTTTCATCGCTCAGCCGGCGGGCGGCGGCTCTACTTCACGCCAAGCTTCGCCAGCGCAGCCGCGCGGCGCCCCAGGCTCGCCTGTCTGACGTTCGCATAAAGGCTGCCGCCATGGCTGTCCATGGCGACCACCAGCGGACCGAAGCCGCGGACGCGGAATTTCCACAACGACTCCGGATGCAGGTCGTCCAGGTCCACATCCTCGATCGCCTCTATCCAGGTGGTCTCCAGCGCGGCCGCGCCGCCGATGATCGCGAGGTAGGCTCCGCCCATCTCCTGCATGGCCTTCAGGGAATCGCCGCGCAATCCCCCCTTGCCGATCACCAGCCGCACGCCGTACTGCGCCATCAGCGGCCGCGTGAAGCGCTCCATGCGGTCGCTGGTGGTGGTGCCGACGCAGGACGGCTGGTAGCCCGCGGGGTTGGCGGCGCTTTTCTCGACCTTCTTCACGTTGGGCGCCGTATGGATCACCGCATGCCCCGCAAGGTCGAAGCGCGTCTTGCGCCCGCGGTCAAACATGTGGATCTGCGTCGCGTCGCGGATGCCGAACAGCGCGCCGGTCAGCGTCACGGTATCGTTGACGCGCAGCGCGCGCGCCTGCGCCTCGGTGATCGGAGCCCGCAGATCGTGGTGCGCCACGGCTACTGCTTTTCTCCGCGCATTTCACCTAACAGGGCCCTCTTCAGGTCGGACTGCACCGGATTGTCGCCCAGCCAGATTTTCAGCAGCGCGCGGTAGAAGTCTTCGCCCGGGATCGGCGCTCCCGCCGTCTTTCCGCCCACGGTGACCTGAGTGCCGTCCGCGGGCAGCCAGTCGAGCGTGATGCGCTGGCCCTTCTTCGCTTCCTTCACTTCGGCCATGATCGCCACGAGCTGCTTTAAACGCGGCTCGAACGCCTTCATTTCCGCCTCGCTGACGTTGTCTTTCATGCCGTCGGTCAGCGCGTCGGCGAACTGGTCGGCACCCACGTCGCGCAGCATGTATATGGCAACCCGCTTGGGCCCGGCCGCGCCGATCGCGTCGGCCGCCGCGGCCTTCTTCTCGGGAAGGTAGAGGCCGATGGCATAGACCTGGAAAAAAAAGTGCGTGCGCAAACCGGCGCCGTTCAGCAGCAGCTGCTGATCGGCATCGGGAATCGTCACGCCGGCGACTTCCGCGCCGAACACAGGGAATGCGATCAAAAACAGCAGCAGGAACCTAAAAACCATACTCGATCCCTTCTGGCCGAAAGGTGGCGCGCGCGCGCCTCGCGGAATGGCACTGCATGTTCACCGCCACCGGGTTCATGGTGATGTGCGTCGCGGCGGTTTCGACGTGCACAGCGAACGCGGTCGAATCTCCGCCCAGGCCCTGGGGCCCGACGCCGAGCATGTTGACCGCGCCCGTCAGCACCTGCTCCAGCTTCGCGCCTTCCGGATCGCTGCAGCGCGAGCCGAGCGGGCGCGTCGCCGCCTGCTTGGCAAGAAGCACGCAGAGATCCGCAGTGCCGCCGACTCCGACGCCGACGATGGTGGGCGGGCAGGTTTTGCCGCCCGCTTCCAGGACGCAGTCGACGACGAAGGTCTTGATCGCATCCGCGCCCTCGGCGGGGATCGCCATCTTCAGCCAGGAGTTGTTTTCCGAACCGGAACCCTTGGGAATCATTTCGATTTCCAGGACGCTTTCCTTATCCGTAAATTCAAAATGAATGATTGGCACGCCGCGCCCTGTGGAAGTCTGTTCGTTCATTCGAGTGGTCGGATGCACGATCGAGGAGCGGAACGAATATGCCCGCGTCGAGCGCGCGCAACCGCGCCGGATCGCCTCCTTCAGGCCGTGGCCGTCCACCTCGACGCCGCGCCCGATCCAGACGTTGTAGATCGGGATGCCGGTGTCCTGGCACAACAGGTTCGCCGTTTCCTCGGCGACCGTGATGTTCTTCATCATCGTGGCGAGGGTGCGTTTGGCGCCGGCATCCGATTCGCCCGCAACGAGCCCGTCGAAGCCACGCTTGATGTCAGGCGGCAGCAACTTCAGCGCCCTGATGTAGAGCTCCTTCGCCGCATCCTCCACCTGCTGCAGGTCGATCTTCACTCTACTTTTATCTTCCGTTCCCGGACCACGCGCGCCCACAGCGCAATTTCTTCCTTCATGGCCCGCGCCATTTCATCCGGCGTATTGCCGACTGGCGCGAGCCCCTGCACATAGAGGCGCGCCCTCATGTCGGTGGATTCGAGCGCCTTTTTCGTGTCCCGGTACACCTTCTCGATGATTTCCTTCGGCGTGCCGGTCGGCGCCACGATGCCGAACCAGCCGGTGTTTTCGAAGCCGGGCAGCGTCCTGGCGATGGGCGGCACGCCGGGCAGCTGGGCGAATTCGGTCTTGCTGGTCACGCCGAGCGCGCGCAGGCGCCCGGAGTTGATGTAGCCGATGGCCGCCGCAGCGTTGGTCACTGCAAAGGTGGTGTCGCCGCCGATGAGGCCCACCAGCGACGGGCCCTCGCCCTTGTACGGTACCTGCACCGCGTTAATGCCCGCAGCATTGACGAAGTTCTCCGCCGCGAGGTGCGTTTGCGAGCCGATGCCCGCGTGGCCGAAGGTGAGCTTGCCGGGCTGAGCCTTGGCCGCATCTATCAGCTGCTTGACGCTCTTGTAGGGCGAATTGGCGGCGACCACCAGCACTTGCGGGCCCGAGACCGCCTGGGTCACCGGAACGAAGTCCTTTTCCGGGTCGTAGCTCAACTTGGCGTAGATGTGCTGGTTGGCCGTCACCACCGAGCCGGAGGGAAAGAACAGCGTGTAGCCGTCCGGCGCGGCGTGCGCCGCTTCGGCCGCACCGACGCCGCCGCCGGCCCCGCCGCGGTTTTCGATCACCACCGTCTGCCCCCAGATTTCGGACAGTTTCTGGCCGATCAAGCGCGCCGAGATGTCGGTGGCGCCGCCAGGCGGGAACGGCACGATGAAGCGCACCGGCTTCTGCGGCCAACTCTGCACGGGTGCAGAACCTGCCTGCACGGGTGCAGGACCTGCTTGCGCACGTGCGGTAGATGAGAGCGCGAAGAGCAGGCCGATGGCGAGCGCCGTTACGGCTGCCACTGCCGCGAGCGTCTTCTGCCAGTCGCGCCAGGGTAGAAATTCAATCATGAGAATCCGGACGCCCCCCGTCAGGTGAACCGCCAGCAGCAGCACGATCGCCCACTCGCTCGCCTTCACGAACGGCTGGTCCGTCCAGCGCAGGAAGGATTCTAGCCGCGCCTCGCCTTGCAGCGCCTGCGCAAGCGCCCAGAAGTGCAGCGGCAGGAAAACCGCAAGCGCGATTCCCGAGAGTCGATGGACCAGCGCGAAGTTCCGGGACGGGATGTTCACCGGAACACCCCCGTCACGGCCCGCATCCCGCCAAATAAAAGGAAAATCGCAAGACAGGCCAGCACCGCGTCGCAGCTGCGGCCGCGCCAGCCCGCCCACTCGATCAGGACCGCGCGCAGGCCGATCGGCACGTGCACCGCGATGGCGAGGACGAAAACGGTATAGAACGCGAACCACACGCTATTGCCGCTCGTGCGCCCGAGAATCTCAGCAGCAGTGAGGCCGCCGCGCACAGCGTAGATCATGGTCGCGAGATGCACCAGCACGCAAAGACCCAGCAGGGCCGCGCTCGTCCGCTGCGCAACCCAAAGTAGCGTTTGGGCCTTTACATTCATAAGGCGTTTTTCAGAAGGGCCCAAGAAACTTCCCTTTTCAATCCCGCGATTCCCGCGGTCGGGGAGAGTTGCTTCGGGCAATGCTCGGTACAGCTCATGTGCGTATGGCAGGAATGGCAGCCGGCGTCTCCTGCCACCGCGCGCAGGCGCAGCGCGCCGGCGACATCGCGCTCGTCCCGCTGCAGCGTCCAGGCGCGGTTGAGCGCCGCCGGGCCGAGGTAGTCCGGGTTCTGCGCCACCACGTCGCAGGAGCTGTAGCACACGGCGCAGCCGATGCACTCGATCGCGGCGTCCACCTGAACGCGCGCCTTTGATTGTGGTTTTATGTTTGAAAAGTCGTCTCTGCGGGTGAGCGAACCCTGGAAATTCCCCTTGGCGCGGGCCCATTTGTCGAAGAACTCGCGCATGTCGGTCACCAGGTCGCGGATGACAGGCAGGTTGCGCAACGGCTCCAGCGCAATTTCGTTTTTATTTTTAACCGCTTTATCAATATGTGTCCGACAAGTCCATCGCGCAACACCGTTCACGGTCATCGCGCAGGAGCCGCACATGCCGACGCGGCAGGCAAAGCGGTAGGCGAGCGTGGGATCGAGCGTGCGCTGGATGTGCGTCACCACGTCGAGCACGGTCTGGCTCGCGTGGCGCGGCACGTCGAAAGACTGGAAGGAACCCTGCGCCGCGCCCCGCCAGACCCGGACTTTCAACGGCTTCAAGCGAACCCCAGCAGCAGGTTCGCGGTTTCCTCCGGCGCGGTCAGCATGGCGTCATGGCCGGTTTTCAACTCGACATAGGGCCATTCCGCTTTGCCCCGGATGCGATTCTTCACCGGAGCGAGGCCCGCATAGGCAGGATCGGTGCAGTCGACGTACAGCTTCGGCACCCCGTTGCCCACCGGGCCGCCCCAGTTCATCTTCTGGTCGTAGGGCGCGAAAGGCTGCGGCGTCATGCGGCGCTGGACCCACTCGATGTCCTTCGCCTCGCGCAGGCCGAACACCTCGGCCTTCGGCACCGGCATCGACAGTCCGCCGCTGGGCTCGGCCAGCTTGCGGCGCTCCGCCTGGACTTGAGGAGAGTGCGCGCTCGACCACGACTCGCCGTCCTCGACGATCGCCGAATCGAGATAAACGAGCTGGCGGAGGCGCGCTTTCACGCGCGCGGCAACGCCGGTGATGACGATGCCGCCGTAGCTGTGGCCGACCAGCACAACCTGGTTGAGTTCCTCGGCCTCGAGCAACGCGACGACGTCCGCGATATGCGTGGTCATGTTGACGTCGCGGTTGAGCAGGTGCGCCCGCTCGCCGAGGCCCGTCAGCGTCGGGCAGAAAACGCGGTGCCCCGCGCCCGAGAGGCAATCGGCAACACGGCGCCAGCACCAGCCGCCGTGCCAGGCGCCGTGCACCAGCACATAGGTACTAGGCGCTTTCGTACAGCCTCGTCAGCACGAATTCGCGATGACCGAGCGCCTCGGCGGCGGTAAGACGGCCGTTGGCGGTTCGGAACATGCATTCGAGCAGCTTGTCGCCCGCCTGGTCCGGCGACATCTCCTTGCGCAGCAGCCCCGATACATCCACGTCCACGTGCTCGCCCATGGTTCTCACCGTGCGCGGATTGGCGCAGAGCTTGATCACAGGCAGGATCGGATTGCCGATGACGTTGCCTTGCCCGGTCGGGAAGAAGTGAACCGTGTAACCGGCAGCCGCGCACAGCGTCACCATCTCCGCCGCCGCCGAGGACGAATCCATGAACCACAGGCCGGGGCCGGTGGGTTCCTCGGCCTTGTCCAGCACGCCGTCCACCATGCACTTGCGGCCGATTTTCTGGATGTTGCCGAGCGCCTTTTCCTCGATGGTGGTGAGGCCGCCCGCGATGTTGCCCTTTGTTGGCTGGGAATCCGACAGGTCGCTGGTCTTGTGCTTGTCGATGATCGCCTGGTAGCGGTCGAACACGAACTGGAATTTCCTGCGCACCTCGTCGTTGCGGCAGCGCGCCGCCACCAGATGCTCGCCGCCGGTGAGTTCGGTGGTCTCGCCGAACGCCAGCGTCACCTTGTGCGGATAGAGCTTGTCGAATGCATTACCCACGGTCGGATTCGCGCCGCAGCCCGAAGTGGTGTCCGATTCGCCGCACTTGGTCGACACCCAGAGGTCCTTGAGTGGCCGCTCTTCGCGGTTCAGCTCCGAGGCCCACTGGACGTATTCCTTGGCGGCCTTGGAGGCACGCATGATGGTGTCGTGATCGCCGTGCTGCTCGATGCCGAAGTAGGACACCGGCTTGCCGGTCGCCTTGATGCCGTCGGCGACTTTCTTCGCCCAGCCGTCCTCGATGCAGATCACCACCACCGCGGCGACGTTCGGATTGCAGCCGGTGCCGATAAGGGTGCGGAAATGCAGGTCCAGGTCGGCGCCGAACTGCAGCCGCCCGTAGGGGTGCGGAACGGCGACGGTGCCCTTGATGTTGTTCGCCACCGCCTCGGCGGCGGCGTTCGACAGGTCGTCCACCGGCAGGATGAGAACGTGGTTGCGCACGCCGACGCGGCCGTTCTCGCGTTTGTAGCCCCGGAAACTCGCTTTCGAAAGATCCATCTTCCTACCACCGCTTCGTTTTGAGGTTCTGCACGTGCGTGTGCTCGCCGCGTGCTATGGGCGCGACGATCTTGCCGATGTCGACGCCGTACTTGATCACCGTGTCGCCGGGCTTGAAATCCTTCAGCGCGAGTTTGTGGCCGATCGGGATATCGCTCTTCGCCGTCATCCGGATCTCCTTGTCGTCTTCCATGATCCAGCCGACGAGCTCCTGGCCCTTCTTCACTCCCTCCACCACCACGACGCCAACGCCATCGCCTTCCTCATGCACGACGAAATGGATCATTCATCACCTCGCTACGGGAAGCAGGTATTTTAGCCCAGGGGATTAGTGATTCAGCCCAAAGAATCTCGCCGCTTTCTCCGCGACGCTGATGCCCTCCGCCTTTTCCATCGCGCTCTCGATGGTGTCGAGCCTGTGCTCAGCTCCCGGCAATACGAGCAGGGTGTATCGGGCGCCCGAATTCGCGAATATCCGCCTCGTATATCCCTGCGACCTGAAGTTCGTATTCGAAACCCCTTTGCCCTTGCCGCCCGACATCGGCACGTTTTCATCTCCGGTGCCGCGAATGGCCAGGATGTTCTTCCCGCGGGCGGGAGGACAGGTTGCCGCCTCGATTTCCAGCGCTCCCGAGATCGGCACCGCTGCGGCGAGAAGATCGGTTTCGCACATCAGGCGGAGCGTCATCATCGCCCCGTTGGAATGTCCCATCCCGTAGACCTGCCGGGGATTGATGCCGTAGCTGCGCGCCAGGAATTGGATCGCCCCGCTGATATACCGGACATCGTCAATGTTGTTCGCGGATGACATGCCGCAGCACTCGCCCGCATTCCAGCCTTTCTTGTCGTCCCCGAGCATGCGGGCGACCGGAGTACCGTTCATATAGGCCACGATGAAGCCGTACTTGTCGGCCGTCGTATCCATGTTCAAACCCGCCTCGGAGCGCTGCGACACGATGCGTTCGGCATTGCCCAGGCCGCCATGCAGCACGATCACGAGCGATCGCGACCCTTCCGGGGGCATCCGGGAGGGACGTGGACGTACAGCGTGCGTTCGCCGTATTTCAGGGAAGTATCGCCGCCGGCTGCACCGGCCGGCGCGGACAATGCCGCAAACATCGCCACGCCCGCCAATTTCAGGGAGGTCGCCTTCATGCTGGTCTCCTGACCGAAAACATTACCGCAACAAAGACAGGATATCCTCCCGGTATGTTCGACCGTCGCCGCTTCCTGCAATACGTCGCCGCACTGGGTGTTTTGCCATCCCTGCCGGCGCGCGCGCAGGTTCTGGCGAATCCGCGTTTCACCGCCGATCCATTCAGCCTGGGCGTCGCTTCGGGCTATCCGCGGCCCGACGGCATGGTGCTGTGGACGCGCCTGATGGCCGATCTCGGCCCCGCGACCGTGCCGGTGCGATGGGAAATCGGCGCCGATGACGGCATGCGCAAGATTGTCGCCGCTGGGTCCGCCGGGTCGGGTCCGGAATGGGCGCACTCGGTGCACGTGGAAGCGAAGGGGCTGGAGCCCGACCGCTGGTACTGGTACCGGTTTCGCGCCGGCGATGCACTGAGCCCGATCGGCCGCACGCGTACGGCGCCGCTTGCCCAAGCTGCGCCAGGGCGCCTGCGTTTTGCGTTCGCCTCCTGCCAGCAATATGAACAGGGATGGTTCACCGCCTACCGGCACATGGCCGGCGACGAGCTCGACCTGGTCGCATTCCTCGGCGACTACATATACGAGTCGTCCTGGGGACAGGACCACGTGCGCAAGCACGACGCGGCGGAGCCTTACACGCTGGCCGAATACCGCGCGCGCTATGCCCTGTACAAAGCCGACCCCGACCTGCAGAAGGCGCATCACGCCTGCCCCTGGATATTCACCTGGGACGACCATGAGGTCGACAACGACTACGCGGACGATCGTCCCGAGGACGGCATGCCGCGCGAGCAGTTCCTCCTCCGGCGTGCCGCCGCCTACCGCGCCTACTACGAGCACATGCCGCTGCCATCCTCCATGCGCCCGAATGGTCCCGACATGCGGATCTACACCGCCGTCAACTGGGGCCGGCTGGCGAATTTCATCATCATCGACGACCGCCAGTACCGGGCGTACCAGGTATGCCCGTCGAAGCCGGGAGGTTCCACGGTGATCGATCCGGAAACCTGCCAGGCGGTCGCGGATCCCTCGCGCACAATGCTGGGCGCCGCGCAGGAAGCCTGGCTCGACCGCGCATTCGCGGAATCGAAAGCGGACTGGAACATCCTGACCCAGCAGACGCTGATGGCGCAGCTCGACAGGAAAGTCGGCGAAGGCAGGCAGTACTGGACGGACGGCTGGGACGGTTATCCGGCGGCGCGCAGGAAACTGCTCGAATCGATGGCGGCGAAGCGGCTCGCCAATCCGGTCGTCATCGGCGGCGACGTGCACATGCATTGGGTCGCCGACCTGAAGCCCGACTTCGACGATCCGAAATCGCCGGTCGTCGCCAGCGAACTGTGCGGCACTTCGATCACTTCCCAAGGCCCATCACAGAGCGCGGTCGATGCGCTCCTGCCCGAAAACCCGCACATGAAGTACGGGCGCAGCGACCGCCGCGGCTACGTCCGCGCCAGCATCGCCGGCGGCCGCCTGGATGCGGACGTGATCGGCCTGGACACGGTCAAGAAATCCGAATCGCGCGCCGAAGTGCTCACGCGCTTCGTGGTGGAAAACGGCAAGCCCGGCCCGCAGCTCGGTTAAATCAACGTCCCGTTGCACGCGAAAGACGGTCCCGCACCGCCGTCCATTCGGCGGTTTCCGGCGGCGCTTCGATCAGGATCGTCCCGCAGCCCGCGCCGTCGAGCTCGCGCAGCGCGGCGTAGAGCCGCCGTGCATATGCCTGCGGCTCGCGCGGCATCCGGATCCAGCAATCCACGCGCTCATCGGGCCGCGAGAACGCCAGCACTGCGACCGCAGCCCTTAGCTTCGCGATCTCGGCGTCCAGGGCGTACGGCGCAACCAGCAGCGCCGGGGTTTTCGGCGCGTAGTGCCGCTCCAGGCCGCCGGAATGGCGGGGAGAATCGGACTGTTTTTCTTTTATCCGCAGAATTTTTTCCAGCTGTGCCCGCGAGATTCCGCCCGGCCTCAGCAGCACTGCCTCGCCGCGGGAGAGATCCACGATGGTGGACTCGATGCCCACCTCGCACGGCCCCCCGTCCAATACCATTTCGGCTTTCAATTCTTCGCGAACGTGCGCGGCGGTGGTCGAACTGACGTTGCCGAACAGGTTTGCCGAAGGCGCAGCCACCCCGCCGCCGAACTCTCGCAGCAGCTTCTGTGCGACCGGGTGCGAAGGCACGCGCAGGCCGACGCCGTCCTGGCCTCCGGTGACGAAGTCTCCGGCCCTGGGCGAGCGCTTCAGGACCATGGTCAGCGGACCGGGCCAGAAGCGCGCGGCGAGCTGCCTCGCGGCATCCGGCACCTCGCGCGCCCATTCGAAGGCGCGCGAGGTATCTGCAAAATGAACGATGACGGGATGATCGGCGGGCCGGCCTTTCGCCGCGTACAGCCGCGCAACCGCTGCGGCGCTGGAAGCATCGGCGCCCAGGCCGTAAACCGTTTCGGTTGGGAAAGCAACGAGGCCGCCGGCGCGCAGGATTTCCGCTGCGCGGCGGACCTCGGAACTCAAAGCTTAAGCGGCGCTGCCTTCAACACCGCTTCGGTTTGCCTTGCCCTGAATTCGGATAATTTTTTATTCAAGCCCGAATCAGAAAGCGCGAGAAGCGCCACGGCAAAAAGCGCCGCATTCGCCGCGCCCGCTTCGCCGATGGCGAAGGTGGCAACAGGGATACCTTTCGGCATCTGCACCGTGGAGAGCAGCGAATCCAGCCCCTTCAGATGCTTGGATTCCATCGGCACACCCAGCACCGGCAGCGTCGTATGCGCCGCCACCACGCCGGCAAGATGCGCTGCGCCGCCCGCCGCGGCGATGATGACCTTCATGCCGTTGCCGGCCGCGCCCTCGGTCCAGGCCGCGACCGCCTTCGGCGTGCGATGCGCGGACATCGCCTTCGCCTCATAGGGCACGCCGAACTCCTCCAGCACCTTGGCCGCGGCCTTCATCGCCTCCCAGTCGGAAGTGGAACCCATGACGATGCCCACGAGCGGCTTCATGCGAGTTCCTTGGACACGACTGGTCTCATGAAAGCTTCTTCCCGGTGAGTTTTTCGAGGGCCTCGCGGTACTTCGCCGAGGTGCGCGCGATCACGTCGGCCGGCAGCTTGGGCGCCGGCGGCGTCTTGTCCCAGTCGAGCGTCTCGAGGTAATCGCGCACGTACTGCTTGTCGTAGGACGGCGGCGACATGCCGACCTGGTACTGGTCGGCCGGCCAGAAGCGCGAGGAATCCGCCGTCAGCATTTCGTCGATCAGCACGACCGCGTTTTTTTCATCCAGGCCGAATTCGAATTTGGTATCGGCAATGATGATGCCTTTCATCGCCGCAAACTCGGAGGCTTCCTTGTAAAGCCGGATGCTGATGTCCCTGATCTTCGTGGCGACGTCCTTGCCGACGATCTCGCACATGCGTTCGAAGGAGATGTTCTCGTCGTGTCCGCTCTCCGCCTTGGTGGCGGGCGTGAAGATCGGCTCCGGCAGCTTCTGCGCCTGCTTGAGGCCCTTGGGCAGCTGGATGCCGCACACCGCACCGGTGGCCTGATAATCCTTCCAGCCCGAGCCGATGAGGTAACCGCGCACCACGGCCTCGACCGGCAGCGCCTTCAGTTTCTTCACCACGATGGCGCGGCCGCGCACCTGGGCCTTTTCCTCTTCGCCCTTCACGACGCTCTCCGGATCGATGCCGGTGAGGTGATGGGGCACGACGTGGCCCAGCTTCTCGAACCAGAAATTCGCGAGCTCCGTCAGCACGCGCCCCTTGTCGGGGATCGGATCGGGTAGCACCACGTCGAAGGCCGACAGGCGGTCGGAGACGACGATCATCATCTTGTCGCCGTCCACGGCGTAGATGTCGCGCACCTTGCCGCGCCCGATGCGCCGCAGGCTTTTCAGGGATGACTCGAATACGGCGCTCATGCGGCCTGCCTTTCCAGTTCCGCCTTCCATTTGCCCTGCGCCGCGAGCCCGTTCATCTGCGCGCGGTGATGGAAGGCGCGCTGCGCGGCGCCGATGTTCCCCTGCTGCCCCTTCCAGACGTTGAGCGCCGGATTCTGCAGCGCGCGCGAATAGGAAAAGGTCAGCGGCCACGGCAGCCCTTTCATCGCGGCCATCGCATTCAGGTGCGCAGTCGCCGAGACGTCCGATTGCCCGCCGGAGAGGAACACCACACCGGGCTGCGATGCCGGCACGGTGCGTTTCAGCACGCGCACGGTGCGCTCGGCCACCTCGTCCACGCCCGCCTGGCGCACGCAGGTTTTGCCCGACACCACCATGCTCGTCTTGAGGATGAGGTGTTCGGAAGACACATTGTGCGCCGTCATCGCGGCATAGGTCGCGCGCAGCGTCGCCTCGGTCACTTCCTCGCAGCGCTCGATGGTGTGGCCGCCGTCGAGCAGCACTTCGGGTTCGATCATCGGCACGATGGAAGCTTCCTGGCACAGCGCCGCGTAGCGCGCGAGCGCATGCGCGTTGGCGTACAGGCAGGTGTGGCTGGGAATGCCGTCGCCGATGGTGATCACCGCGCGCCACTTGGCGAAGCGGGCGCCGAGCTTGAAGTAGGCGGCGAGCCGTTCGCGTAGGCCGTCCAGGCCCTCGGTCACCTTCTCGCCAGAACAGAGGGCGAGGTTCTTCGCCCCCGTGTCTACCTTGATGCCCGGCAGGATGCCCTTCTTCACCATGAAATCGGGAAACAGCACGCCGTCGTCGGTCTTCTGGCGGATGGTTTCGTCGTACAGGATCACCCCGGAGATGAACTGTTCGGCGCCCGGCGTGGTGAACAGCAGCCCTCGGTAGGTCCGGCGGCTCTCCTCGGTGCAGGCGGTATTGATGGTTTTGAAACGCGTCTCGCAGGTGCCGCTCGATTCGTCTGCGGCGAGCACGCCCTTGCCCTTGGCGACCATCGCGGCCGCGGTTTTTGCCAACAGGGATTTGTCCATAGGAAGGAAAATTTTACACCTGCATTTATTCCGCCGCCGCGCGCATTTTCGCTTCCCGCGCCTCGATCGCCGCAAGCCTCGCCAGCAGACGCCGCGCGCGCAGCACCACCGGCACGTCGACCATCTTGCCGTCGATCGCGAACGAGGCGCGCCCCGCGGCCTCGGCCTTTGCGTTCTCCTCGAGGACCCGGCGCGCGTATGCCGCTTCTTCCGGCGAAGGCGAATACTCCCGGTTCACGATCGGCACCTGGCCCGGGTGGATGCAGCCCGCACCCATGAAGCCGAACTGGCGCGAGCGCCGCACCATGCGGCCGAACGCCTCCCGGTCGCCGAAAGCCGCCACGCTGGCGATGAAGCCGAGCGGCATCAGTCCGCCCGAACGCGCGGCGAAAATCATCTGCTGCTTGGGCATGAGCAGCGTTTCCTCGGTCGGCTCCATGCCGTTCTCCAGCGCGAAATCCTCGCCGCCGATATTCATCGCCGCCAGCCGCGCGCTCGACTGCGCGATGGCGGGCATCTGGAAGAAGGCCGCGGGGGTCTCGATCATCGCGATCAGCCGGGTGTGCCCGGGGCGCAGGCCGCGCTTCGCCTCGAGGCCTGAAATGCAGTCGTCGATCCGCCTCACGTGATCGGCGCTTTGCGTCTTGGTGACCGCGATGCCGTCGACCTCCCCGCAAATCGACGCATCGAGATCCTTCGCGGTGACTTCGTAAGGGCTGTTGACGCGCACCACGACGTCGCCGCCGCCGCGCCGCACGCGCTTCGCCGCCGCGGGAACGAGCTTGCGCGCCGCGCCCTTCTCGGAGGCCGGGACGCTGTCTTCGAGGTCGAGCTGGATGCAGTCGGCGCCGCGCGTGTGGGCCCTGTCGACGTACTTCTCGACGTTGACCGGCACGTACATGAGCGAGCGCCAGACAGGGAGATCAGGCTTCACCGGCAACGATGCCTTCCGCTTTCAGGTTTTTAATTTCCGCGGCTTTCAAGCCGAGAGATTTCAGGATTTCCACGTTGTGCTGGCCAAGTTTCGGCGCGGGCGAGCGGATCGAGCCCGGCGTGCCCAGCAGGCGCGGCACCACGTGGTGCATGGGGAACCGGCCCATGTCGGCGTCGGGATAGTCGGCCAGCAGCTCACGCTCGAGGATATGCGGATCCTCGACGATCTGGCTGACGTCGTAGATCGGGCCGATGGTGACCTCGGCTTTTTCGAAGAACGCGACGTTCTCGGCCTGGGTGCGCCCGGCGATGAAGGCGCCGATGATGGCGTCGAGTTCTTCGGCGTGCTTCACGCGCGCTGCATTGGTCCGGTAGCGCGCATCGTCCACCAGGTCCGCGCGGCCGATGGCGCGGAAGGTGCGCTCGGCCATTTTCTGCGTCGACGCGGACAGGCCGACGTGCCTGCCGTCCTTGCAGCGGTAGACGTTTCGCGGCGCGGTATTGGTCGAGCGGCTGCCGGTGCGCGGCTTGACCTCGCCCGTGAGCCGGTAGTTGGCCGCCTGCGGGCCGACGATGGCGAACAGCGGATCGAGCAGCGGCAGGTCGATCACCTGGCCGCGCCCGCCCTTTTTTTCGGCCTCGCGCAGCGCGATCATGACCGCCGCGGCGCCGTAGAGGCCGGCAATGCCGTCGGCAAGATACATCGGCGGCAATACGGGTTCGCGGTCGGCGAAGCCGTTGATCGCGGCGAAACCCGACATGCCTTCGATCAGCGTGCCGAATCCCGGGCGCCGGCGGTAGGGTCCGTCCTGGCCCCAGCCGGAGATGCGCACCACGACCAGCTTCGGATTGATCGCCAGCAGCTTTTCCGGGGCGAGGTCCATCTTTTCCAGCGTGCCGGGGCGGAAACTCTCGACGAACATCGCCGCCGATGGGACCAGCTTCAGCAGCAGCGCCCGCGCTTCGGGCTTGCGTAGCTCCAGGCACAGGCTCTTCTTGCTGCGCGCGAATATTTTCCAGTGCGTAGACACGCCGGCGGTCTGCCAGGCGCGCAGCGTGTCGCCCGCGGGCGGCTCCACCTTGATCACCTCGGCGCCGAAATCACCGAGCACCTGGGTCAACAGATTGCCCGCGAACAGGCGCGACAGATCCAGCACGCGCACGCTCTGCAGCGTGCCCTTTGCCCGGGGGGTGTAGTCCCGCTTCTTCAGCGGGGCGATCCTGTCATTGAATGGAACCTCTTCAGGAAATCGCATTCTAATCCGCGGCATGTTTTGGGCGATAATGCGCCCCCGCAGGACGAACACCCCCATGATCAAGATCGAAAATCTGGTGAAATCCTTCGGCGCCAAGCGCGCCGTGGACGGCATTTCGTTCGCGGTCGAGCGCGGCGAAGTGGTGGGTTTTCTCGGACCCAACGGCTCGGGCAAATCCACCACCATGCGCATGATCACCGGCTACTACGCGCCGTCCGCCGGCAAGGTAAGCGTCGGCGGCCACGATGTGACCGAATCGCCGCTGGCGGCCAAGCGCCTGATCGGCTACCTGCCCGAGAATGCCGCCGCCTATACGGACATGACGGTGCGCGGTTTCCTCGATTTCATGGCCGAACTGCGCGGCTTCGCCGGCGACGCCAAGCGCAGGGCCGTGATGCGCGCGGTGGAGCACTGCTTCCTTGGTTCGGTGCTGCACCAGTCGATCGATACCCTGTCCAAGGGCTACCGGCACCGCACCTGCCTCGCGCAGGCGCTGATCCACGATCCCGAAGTGCTGATCCTGGACGAACCTACCGACGGCCTCGACCCCAACCAGAAGCACGAGGTCCGCAACCTGATCAAGGACCTCGGACGCACCAAGGCCGTGGTGTTCTCCACCCATATTCTGGAAGAGGTGGACGCCGCCTGCACGCGCGCGATCATCATCGACCGCGGCGGGATCGTCGCCCAGGGCACGCCCGACGAGCTGGGCCGGCCGCTGGACGAAGTGTTCCGCCGCATCACCCTGCCGGATACGGTAAAAGCGTGAAACCGGCCTGGATCATCGCCAAGCGCGAGCTCGGCAGCTACTTCACCTCCCCTGTGGCCTACGTGTTCCTGGTGATTTTCCTGCTGCTCACCGGGTTTTTCACCTTTACCGCCGGACAGTTCTTCGAGCGCGGCGAAGCGAGCCTCGCCGCCTTTTTCGGCTGGCACCCCTGGCTGTACCTGGTGCTGGTGCCCGCGGTGGGCATGCGGCTGTGGGCCGAGGAGCGCCGCTCCGGCACCATTGAATTGCTGATGACGATGCCGATCACGCCCTGGCAGGCGATCGCCGGCAAGTTCCTCGCCTCCTGGATTTTCCTCGGCATCGCGCTCGCGCTCACTTTCCCGGTAGTGCTCACGGTGAATATCCTCGGCAGCCCGGACAACGGCATGATCCTCGCCGGCTATCTCGGCAGTTTCTGCCTTGCCGGCGCCTATCTCGCGATCACCTGCATGACCTCCGCGATGACGCGCAACCAGGTCGTGGCGTTCATCCTGTCGGTGGTCGCGTGCCTGTTCCTGATCCTCGCCGGATTCAATCCAGTCACCGACCTGATGGTGCGTTGGGCGAGCCCGGCGGTCATCGACACCGTGGCGGCGTTCTCCGTGGTCACCCACTTCGACGGCTTCCAGAAGGGCGTGATCGACAGCCGCGACCTGCTTTATTTCCTGTCGGTGATCGGCTTTTCGCTGTTCGCCACTGGCGTCGTGCTGCGCAACCGATGAAACCGTTCCTGAAGAAGAACGAAACGCTGGTCTACTCGGCCGTGGGCCTCGCCGCGCTGTTCCTGATCCTGGTGGCGGTGAACTACCTCGTTTCGCTGCAATCGTTGAAATTCGATTTGACCGACGGAAAAGTCCAGACCCTTTCCGAGGGAACGAAAAAGCTGCTGCACGGGCTGAATACGCCCGTGCGCCTGCGGCTGTACGCCTCCGAGGGCGAGGCAGTGCCCGTTCAGCTGCGCAGCTATGCGAAGCGCGTGGAAGACATGGTGCGCGAATTCAAGGCCGAGGCCGGTGCCAACCTAGTCGTCGAAAAATTCGATCCGGTGCCCGACGGCGAATACGAGGAACAGGCGCAGCTCGACGGCATCGAGCCGCAGCAGCTCTTTTCGGGCGAGCAGTTCTACCTCGGGCTGGTCGTCAACCAGCTCGACCGCAAGCAGGTCATCCCGGCGCTGTCGCAGCAGCGCGAGCAGCTGCTGGAGTACGACCTCGCGCGGGCGATCGCGCGCGTCGGCTCGGCCGACCGGCCGGTGCTCGGCCTGATGAGCGCGCTGCCGGTCCTGGGCGAGCGCTTCAACCCGATGACCCGGCAGAGTTCCGAGCCCTGGGTGCTCGCGAGCGAGCTCAAGCGCGACTTCAACCTGAAGCAGGTTCCGCTAGACGCGGAATCGATCGACCCGGAAATCAAGGTGCTGCTGGTGATCCACCCGCGCGATCTGCCGGAATCCACCGAGTACGCGCTCGACCAGTTCGTGCTGCGCGGCGGCAAGCTGGTGGCGTTCGTCGATCCCTATGCGTACTTCGACCAGCAGCCGAGCCCGATGCCCGGGATCGGCGGCGGCGGCACCAGCTCCACGCTGCCGAAACTGTTCAAGGCCTGGGGCCTGGAAATGAATCCCGGCAAGGTGCTGGCCGACGTCGTCTACGCCTCCGGCTCCGGGCAGCGCTTTACTCCCACGGTGCTGACGCTGAACCGCACCGCGCTCAACCGCGACGACGTGGTCACCAGCCAGATCGAGACCCTGCTCTACGCTTTCGGCGGCGCCTTCGACGTGAAACCCGTAGCGGGCCTCAAGGTCGCGAATCTCATCACGAGTTCGCCGAATTCGATGCTGGTCGACAATGTGGTCGCCACTGTTTCGGGCGAAGCGGCGATGAAGGGCTTCCAGCCCGAGAACAAGGCGCGGCCGCTGGCGCTGCGGTTGACGGGCAAGTTCAAGACGGCGTTCCCGGAAGGCAAGCCGAAAGCCGACGCGAAGAAAGACGCGAAGCCGGATGCCAAACCGGAGACCGGCCTCAAGGAATCAGCGGCCGAGAATTCGGTGATCCTGGTGGCCGACGTCGACATGCTGAACGATGGCGCCGCGGTGGACATCCAGGAGGTGTTCGGCCGGCGCATCGTCGTGCCCTCGAACGGCAACCTTGCGCTCGCGCAGGGCATGGTCGAGCAGCTCGCCTCGGGTGACGCGTTGGGCTCGCTGCGCAGCCGCGCCGCGGCCTTCCGACCGCTCGCCGTGGTGCGTCAGATGGAGGCGGACGCGCAGAAGAAGTATTTCGGGCGCCTGAAATCCCTCGAGGACGAGGTGCAGAAGACCACCGAGAAGCTGCAGGACCTGCAGAAGGCGCGCGGCCCCGGCGCCAAGGGCGCCCAGATCCTGAGCCCGGAGCAGGAGCTGGAAATAGAGAAGTTCCGCAAACACGTCACCGAGACGCGCAGGGAACTGAGGGAACTGCGCAAGAACCTGCGCCAGGACTCCGAGTCGCTCGTCTTCTGGACCAAGGTGGCGAACATCGCGCTGATGCCGCTGCTGGTGGTGCTTATCGGCCTGATCGTATTCTTTCTCAAGCGGCGCAGGCAGAACCCCGCGTGAACGCCCGTTCCCTGGGCGTCCTGTTATTGCTGCTGGCCGTGCTGGGCGGCGGCGCCCTGCTGGTGCGGCGGCAGACGGATATGCAAAAACCCGCGGAGGCCGGCATGCTCGGCCAGCCGCTGCTCAAGGGACTGCAGGCGTCGCAAATAGCGGCCATTGCGATCCGCCAGCCCAAGGACGCCATCACGATCGCGAAGAAGGACGATCGCTGGGTGATCGCCGAGCGCGACGGCTTTCCGGCCGATTTCGACAAGGTGCGCGACTTCGTGCTCAAGGCCATCTCCCTCAAGATCGGCCAGGCCGAGCCGATCGGCGACAAGGACCGCGCCCGCCTGCTGCTGGACGCGAGCGGCACCGCTATCGAGTTCCTCGGCGCCGACGGCAAGCCGCTGGCGCGTTTCACGGCCGGGAAAAAATACTTCAAGGCCGAACCGGAGAATCCAGAGCGGGCCATCGGCGACGGGCGCTACGTCTCGCTGCCCGGCGACGAGAGGCAGGTGATCGTGATTGCCGACCCGCTGACGCAGGCCTCGACCCGGACCGCCGACTGGATAAGCAGGACCGGATTCGAGGTGGAGAAGGTGAAAACGCTGGATGTCCGCGACGCAACCGGCGCCGACTGGAAAATCGAGCGCGCCGGCGACAACGCCGACTGGAAACTCGCCGGCATCCGCGGCGGCGAAAAACTGGATATCTCGAAAGCGAACGCGGCCGCCTATACCTTCGCCCGGCTCGAGCTCGCCGATGTGGCGCCGAAGGATGCCAGGCCCGAGGACACCGGCTTGGCAAAGCCCGCGATCGTCACCGCGACCACGTTCGACGGCCTCAGCTACACGCTGAAACTGGGCAGGCTCGAAGGCGACAACTACTACGCGACCCTGGCCATCGCCGGCGAGCCGAAGCCCGAGGGCAAGGATGCGGAGGAGCGGCTCAAAAGGATCAACGGGCGCTTGCCGCGCGAGAAAGCGCTGTCAGGCTATGTCCTCCTGATCCAAAAATCCAAGCTCGAAGACATCCTGAAAAAGCGGGCCGAACTGCTCGTGAAAAAAGAAGAAAAGAAGAAGTAGCGGGCTGGAAGAACGCAGACTCAATGACCGCTTCCGGCCGAAAGCGGTCATTCGTCGGCTAGCGATACACCAGAACCGGCATCTTGCAATGCGTGAGCACCTTGTGGGTCTCGCTTCCGAGCAGCAGTCCGGACAGGCCCCTGCGGCCGTGGGAAGACATCACGATCAGGTTGCACTTTTTTGCCTTGGCCGTGCGGATGATGCCTTCCCAAGGATTGTTCGCGATGACCATTGCGGCCCGGTACTCGATCCCCGCCACCTTAGCCTCGACCTCGACTGCTAGGAGCGCCTTCCTTGCTTCACGCTCGGTGACCTCTCTGTAGCGCTTGAATGAAATGCCGCCCGCATACGTCACCCCTTCGCCATAGGCCGGGCGAACGTAGGGTGCGATTACGTAAACGCCGGTCACGCTGGCGCCGGTTACTTTTGCAAGCCGCGTCGCCGCCTTGATCGCCTTCAGCGACAGCTTCGAGCCGTCGGTGGATACAAGAATATGTTTGAACATGAAGCCCGCCCCGCAGCGGGATCAATGACCTATGATCATCGCAGGATTCGCGCCGAACGCAGGGTACCGGGATTTCGGCTTCGGAATGTCTTCTCCCCTTTGCGCGCCTTTTCAAACCACCTGATGGATTCAGGATAGTTCCACGGCATTACGGAGTTCCCGCTGTCGCTGATTGACAGTCGCGAGCCAGCGGCTCAAGTGCTTTTACGGATCAACGTTTTTTGATACGGGAGACCTTGGTTCCCTCGAGGCTGAGGCTTACCATGAGCCCCTTCTGGTCAAGAATGAAGGCGTAGGCGTCCTTCTTCAACGTCGTCGTCGACAGATTCTTTGCAGCGCCTTCATCCATCACGAC
The DNA here is from genome assembly GCA_035308765.1 of Burkholderiales bacterium. Taxonomy (GTDB): domain Bacteria; phylum Pseudomonadota; class Gammaproteobacteria; order Burkholderiales; family SG8-39; genus RBG-16-66-20. The sequence goes on along the minus strand of DATGGA010000007.1, from coordinate 873 downwards.
CACCGTCGGCCCTACGCCAAATTCCCATCCCTCCGACCTATCCAGGTAGCTCACGGCATTGTCGCTCATGAGAAATACAACGTAGGCGTATGACTCGACGCCTGCCTGCCAGCCCCAGGACCCAGAGACGGAGTTGTAATAGCCGGCGAATTGAGAATTCTTAGTTAAAACGCCTTCACCATAACTTCCGCCGAATACGAATCCGGCCTTAACTATTTTGGGGAAGACCAGGATCGCCTTCGCATCCTTGGAAAGGCTTTCGGCAGCGGGATTTTTCTTGTACAAAGATTGCAGTACCTTGGCAGCCTCCCTGTTCAAATCTTCTGCGGTTGCGGCACCTGCTGGGTTGCTGCTTACGCCCAGCGTCAATGCGGCGGCAGCCACGAGGAGGAGATTGTGCAAAGTGCGTTGCATGCTGGTCATTTTCCTATCCTTTCCCTGTGAAGCGATCTGTTCGCCAATGCACATTCGGCCCAAAACGGTCATCCGCTCGAAAGATCTCGCCAGTTGCGATTGCGGGCCAGGAAATCCTTGAGTGCCCGATCGGTCTCCTCTTTGCCAATTCCGCGTTGCTCCTGGATCCACCCGAAGCGCTGATCGCGTCTTCCAGCGGCGGCAATTTGCGGGTCAACGCTGAGTATTCCCCAGGTTTCCTTCAATCGCCCCTTGAACTGCGTGCAGATACCGGCCAAGCGATCCCGATTCATATCGATCTCCCAATGCTGTCGATACGGCATCGTCCTTAGTGAGCAAGCTCTTGGAAACCTGCTACCAAAGCGCACCCATAGCTCTAACATACCAACGGCATTGCAGTTCGTGGTGTAGTGGGTACATGAAATTCATGTAGATGAAAAACGACGGGGCGTTATAGAA
>DATGGA010000006.1:0-6998 GCA_035308765.1 Burkholderiales bacterium | reverse complement strand
GTCAGCGGCGTGCGCAGCTCATGCGATGCGTCGGCCGTGAAGCGGCGCAGCTGGTCGAACGAACCCTGGACGCGCGCCAGCGCCTCGTTGATGACGCCGGCGAGGCGCCCGAACTCGTCGCGTGGATTGCCGGTCGGCAAGCGCTCCGCGAGCGAATCCGCAGATATCATTCTTGCCTTGTCGGCCATGGCGCCTATCGGCGAGAGCACGCGTCCCGCGAGCAGGTAGCCGCCAGCAAGCGCGATGCCGATCGCGATCGGCACGCCGGCGGACAGGATGATCGCCAGGGACTTGAGGGCGTCTCTCACCACTCTTTCGTGCCTGGCTACGGTGATCTGGTATTCCGGCCCCGGCGCGCGCGCGACGCGGTAAACGAGTCCATCCGGCCCTGTCCACGTGCGCACTCCGGTCTCGCCTGGCGGCATGGCGAGCGCGAGCTGGCCCTGCTTCCAGCCCGTGGCCTGGTAGAGGACCCGGCCTTTCTGTGCGACTTCGAACAGAGTCATGCCCACCTGAGTTTCGAGCTCGCCCAGTTCCTGCGTTCCCATCCGGTGCGCCGCCGCGACCGTGGTCATGTCGCTTGCCAGCCTCCGGTCCAGATCGTGATACAGCCACAGCCAAGCGGAGAAGAACGTTCCCGCTGAAAAAACCAGGATGACGACGGCCAGCACGCTCGCGTGCCACAGCGTGAGCCGCGCCCGAATGCTGAGCGAAGGGGCCTTCAACCGTGCTCTTTTCCGAGGATATAGCCGAAGCCGCGGATGGTGTGCAGCAGCTTGTGCCTGAACGGATCATCGAGCTTGCGGCGCAGCCGCACCATCGTGACGTCGATGACGTTGTCGAGCGGCGTGGCGCGCGCGGAGACCTTCCACACGTCGCGCGCGAGCATCTCCCGCGAAACCACGCGGCCCGTATGCCTCAGCAGGTACTCGGTGAGCTCGAATTCCTTGGCGGTGAGATTGAGGCGCGTCCTGCCCCTCGTGGCCTTGTGCGCGGCGACGTCCAGTTCGAGGTCTTCATGGCGCAGCCTCATGCCGGCAGTCGGGCCGCCGCGGCGCAACAGGGCGCGGACCCGTGCCAGCAGTTCGGGAAGCGCGAAAGGCTTGACCAGGTAGTCGTCGGCGCCGAAGTCGAGTGCCTGCACGCGATCCTCGATGCCGTCCCTGGCGGTGAGAACGAGCACGGGGGCGCGCATTCCGCGCGTCCTTAGCGTGGAGAGCACTTCTATGCCGCCACGGCGCGGCAGCATCAGATCGAGAATCAGGAGATCGAAGGTTTCCCTGCTCGCGAGACTGAATCCCTCTTCTCCGCTGGCCGCGACGCTGACTTCGAACTGCTCCGCTTCGAGTCCGTCGCGCAGCGCACTCGCGACTTTTTCTTCGTCCTCGACCACCAGGATGCGCACGCCACTCTCCTCACCGGCTGCCGGTGTTCTTCAACAGTATAAGCATGCAGCTTTGCATCTGCCTGACTGTGGTCAGATTTGCGTAAGAAACTTTTCAGTTTCCGGAAATTGCTGCGGCGTATGCTTTTTCCTCGACGTCAAACCCCGAGAGGCGCCCCGTGCGGCTCGTTTCGGCAATGCTCGCGATGCTCGTCTCCGGCCTGGCCTGGGCCGGTGGGGGTCCGCTGGGGATCGACCACCCCGTGACGTACGACCACTCGTCGCTCTATAAGCACAGCACTTTGAACGTAGTCGAAGGCCTGACCTTCGCCACTACCCTGGGTGGCGCGCTGTGGGAAGGCGGTCAGGACCGTCTGGGCAGGACGTACTGGCAGACGCTGGATTCGATGGCGCTTGGCGCAGTCAGCTCGACCGCACTGAAGTACACGTTCACGCGGTCGCGGCCTGCACAATCGGAGGACCCGAACCTGTGGTTCCAGGGGAAAGGGCACTACAGCTTTCCGAGCGGCGAGGTGACTTTTTCGAGCGCGGCGGTAACGCCGTTCGTCCTGGAGTACGGGCACGACAACCCCTGGGTCTACGCTTTGGAAGTGCTGCCGGCCTACACGGCAGTGCAGCGCGTAAAGACGCAGGCCCACTGGCAGTCGGACGTTCTCGCCGGTTGGGCGCTGGGATTCGGCACCGGCTGGCTGGCGCACCAGCAGGACAACCCCTGGATACTGCGCGCCATGCCGGGTAGCGTTCAGATTGGATTCAAGACCAGATTTTGATTGACTATGGGGCTGCCGGTCAGCGCGAAAGTGCTTCTATGATCGGGCACCCTCTTACCGGCCCGCGGCCCGAGCAGTGCCGTACATGGTGCGCAAGGGCTTCGCGCATCGCCTTCAGCTCCCGGATTCTGTTCTCCAGGTCTATCAAGCGACGCTGAGCTACCGACTTGACCCGTGCCCGGTTGTTTCCTTCCCTCGCCAGGGCAAGAAGCTCCGCGATGTCTGTCAGGGGGAATCCCAGTACCTTGGCGCGGCGAATGAATTTCAACCGCTGAACGTCGGCAGGACTATAGAGGCGGTAGCCTCCCTCCGAGCGCGGCGCCCTGCCCAGCAACCCTTGTCGCTCATAGAAGCGCACCGTGTCAATCCCGACGCCGGCCCCCTTTGCGAGGCGCCCGATCGTCAGCCTCGACGTTTGTTGAGTCTCATCCATTTGTCAGCCGTGGCAGCGTTTCATGTTTTTCAAGAGCATCCAGTAGTTGACCGGCAATGCCGCAACGAAGCCGGCGATCCCGGCCAGAACAAACGCGGCCCAGTATTTCGTAGACACGAGGCTGACCGCGCGCATGCCGCCCATATGGTAGTCGACAAAATTCATCACCAGTTCCATCGCTCCGATGGAGATCGTTTCCCCGAGCCATACCGTGCGGAACGCCACAACGAAGCCAAAGCCGCCTTGAAACAGAGGCAACAGGGTCAGGGAAAAACCGCTGACGAAAGAAAGAATGACCGCCAACGTGATTGTGGCTGGGGGTGTCCACCCCAGGCTTACGCCGATCGAAAGACCCGCCAGTTCGCCAATCGCACATCCGGTCAGGCAATGAAGCGTTACGTTTGCCGCGCCGCTCCAGGATCCGGTGTGTAAGTGACGAGGGTGATCAGCCGTAGTTGTCATGAGCGTGCTCACTTGGATGAAATGGTGAACAAGGCTAAACCCTGGATCCCAGTCCAGTGTCAAGCTTCGACCTAAAGCGGACACGAAAAATCCGCTAGGCTGTCTCCCAATCCTCAAAGGAGCCGTCTTGTGACCCGCCGCACGCATGTTTTGCTCTGGACCGACTCTAGCGCCGCCTATCTCGACGCGATCAAGGCCGCCGGTTTGGCCGACCGCGTCGTCGTCGATACTTTGCCCCGCAAGGAAAAACCGTCCGCCGAGCAGATGGCCCGGACCGAAGCGCTTATGGCCTACGTTGTTCCGCCGGGCCTGCTGCCGGCGATGCCGAAACTCCTCTGGGCCCAGGCCATGACCGCCGGCGTCGAGGCCTGGGTCGCATTGCCCGACCTGCCGGAAGATCTGACGCTCACCTGCGCCCGCGGCACCCACCGGGAGTCCATGCCGGAGAACATCATCGGCGCGCTGCTGTATGTGGCCAAGCCTTACGCCGCGGCGGTAGAAAACCAGAAGCACGGAAAATGGGTCCACAGCCCCGCGCAGCCGCTGACCGGCAAGACCCTCGGCATTCTCGGGCTCGGCGCGATCGGCCGGGACGTCGCCCGCATTGCCGCCGCGCTTGGAATGCGGGTGATCGGCACCCGGCGCAGGCCGGAACCCGTGGCCGACGTCGCCGAGGTTTTTCCCGCCGACCGCACACCAGAGGTGCTGGCTCAGTCCGACTTCCTGCTGCTGCTGCTGCCGGCGACGCCGGAGACCGACAATTTCATCAACGCCGAGCGCCTGCAGATGATGAAATCCGGCGCCTGGCTAATGAATTTCGGGCGCGGCCATCTGATCAGGGACGAAGACCTGGTCGCCGCCGTGAAGGCAAGGAAGATTGCGGGCGCCGTGCTCGATGTGTTCCGGCAGGAACCGCTGCCAGCCGACCACCCGTTCTGGACCACCGAGCGGATCATCGTGCTCCCCCATATCGGCGGCCCGCACCCGCAGCGCGACAGGATAGTTGCGCGCCTGTTTGTCGACAATTTGGGCCGCTTCCTGGACGGCAGGCCTTTGAAGGAAGCGGTGGACCGCAAAGCGGGATATTGACGCCATGCTGCCGCGGGCGTGAGGCGTGAAAATCAAAGACCCAGGTACGCCTGCCGGATCTCCGGCATGGATTCGAGTTTTGCGGGCGGGCCTTCGGTGAACAGGCGTCCCTCGGCGATCACGTAGGCGTAGTCGCTGAGGGCGAAGGCAAGATGCACGTTCTGCTCCACCAGCAGGATCGTAAGCCCGCCGTTTTTCAAGGCCATGAGCGTCGAGAACAGCTCATGCACGACGACCGGCGCGAGTCCGAGCGAAAGCTCGTCGATGATCACGATTTTTGGTTCGGACATCAGACCCCGCGCGATGGCGAGCATCTGCTGCTCGCCGCCGGAGAAGGTGCCGGCGCTCTGCCGCCGGCGTTCCTTGAGGCGCGGAAAGAGCGTGAACACCCGATCGAGGCGGTCGGCGTAGCTTCGCGACCCCCGCCTGGTGTAGGCGCCCATCTCCAGATTTTCCTCGACGGACATGTCGTTGAAGAGTTGCCTGCCCTCGGGCACGAGCACGAGGCCGCGCGCCGCCTTGACGTGCGGCTCGAGGCGGGTCACGTCTTCGCCGTCGAACAGGATCCGTCCGCCCCACGGGCGGATGCTGCCGGCGATGGCGCGCAGCGCGGTGGTTTTGCCGACCCCGTTCGCGCCGACGATGGTCGTGAGATGGCCTGCCGCCGCTCCGAGGGAGATTCCCCACAGCACCCGCACCTCCCCATAGCCGGCCTCGAGCGCTTCGACCTCCAGCAGCGCCCGGGTCATTTCTTGCGGCCCTTCAGCGTCTTGGCGAGTTCGGGATCGCCGAGGTAGGCCTCGATGACCTGCGCATCGCGGGCGACCTCGGCGGGCGCGCCCTCCGTCAGCTTGCGTCCCGAATTGAGCACCACGATGCGATCCGAAAGACTCATGATCGCCTGCATCAGGTGTTCGATGATCAGGATCGCAGTGCCGCGCTCGCGGATCGCGCGGATGATCCCGATCATGTGATCGACTTCGGTCGGGTTGAGGCCCGCGAGCACCTCGTCCAGCAGCAGCAGGGCCGGCTGCGCCGACAGGGCGCGTGCGAGCTCGAGCCGCTTCTTGCCGGCGATTGTCAGCTGGGAGGCAGGCGTCTCCAGCCGGTCCCCGAGACCGACCATGGCCGCGGTCTCGCGCGCGGTTTCGCGCGCCCGCGCGAGCGGCAGATTGCCGCGGCCGAAGCAGGCGCCCACGGTACAGTTCTCGAGCACGCTCATGCCGATGAACGGCTGCACTATCTGGTGCGAACGCGCCAGTCCGCAGCGCGCCACGCGGTGGGGCGGCTCGCCCGTTATGTCGGCGCCCCGGAATCTGATGCGGCCGCCGTCCGGCGCAAACACGCCATTGATCAGGTTGAACACGGTCGATTTGCCGGCGCCGTTCGGCCCGATCAGCCCGAGGATCTCGCGCTCGACCACGGTGAAGCTGAGCGATCCGACGGCCTGCAGGCCGCCGAAACGCTTGCTCAGGTTCTCGATCTCGAGCAGTGCGCTCATTCCAGGAACCTCTTCAGGTTCGGCCAGCGCCGATGGAGAAGGCCCATCAGGCCGCCGGGCGCGAACAGCACGATCACGAGCAGCAACGCACCGGCGATGACCAGCTGAAAGCTGGAAAACGTCGCCGAGGTAAGCAGCCAGCCGCGCAATTCCTCGTAGAGAAAGGCGCCCAAGGCCGGGCCGAGGATCGTGCCCTGGCCGCCCAGCATGGTGATTACGATGGCTTCGGTCGAAAGCTGCAGATCGAAGGCATCCGGCGGCTGGATGAAGGCTCCCTTGAAGAAATACAGGCCGCCGGCGACCGCCGGCAGAAACGCGGACGCGCTGTAAATGAGCGCCTTGTAGCGGGGCGTCGGCACGCCGAGCACCGCGGCCGCGTCCTCGTTCTGTCCGATTGCGAGGAGGCCCAGGCCGAATTTGGATCTCTTCACGAAATAGCTGAGGTACAGGGAAAGGCCCATGGTGGCCACGAGCAGGTAGTAGACGATCCAGAGCGCCGACGCCGGGCCGCCCAGCTGCTGGAAGATCCCGGTCGAAAGATAGATGCCGGTCGCCCCGCCCCATGGCTCGAAGTTATTGACGAAGGCCATCACGGCTTCATTGACGCCAATCGTCGCCAGCGCGAAGTAGACGCCGCGCAACCGGAGAATCCCGATCCCGAAAAGGAACGCCAGGAAACTCACGGCGATCCCGCCCGCGAGTATCGCCGGTATCAGCGGCCAGTCGCGGGCGCTCATCAGGAAGAGGCAGAAATAGCCGCCGAGCCCGAAAAACACGATGCTCCCGAAATTCACATACCCGGCGTAGCCCAGCATCATGTTCAGGTTGCTCGCGAGGATAATGTAGACGGCAGCGAGTACCAGGCTTTCGCGCAACTCCACGTTCTTGCCGAGAGGCGCCGCGGCGAACGCCAGCATCGCGATTCCGATGATCCAGAAGAAGGGGCGGCGGAGGATCATCGGGCGCTCGCGTTCCGCCTAGGTCCTGCGGCGTCGGATGCGCAAGGACAGGAGGCCGCCCGGGAGCGCGATCAGCACCACGACGAACAACGCGAATTCGATGACGAGCGTCCAGCTCACGGGCATGAACGGCGTGGCCAGCCCCTCGACCAGGCCGAGCGCAATGCCTGCGACCAGCGCCCCCGTGGGGTTGCCGAGCCCTCCCAGCACGGTGACGACGAAACTCTTAAGCTGATAGGCGTCGCCCGAGAGCACGGTAAATGGAAACATGGTCGCGATCAGCGCTCCCGAGACGCTGGCGAGTGCGACCCCAAGGCCGAAAGCGAGCGCAAGAATGCGCGTAGTCGGGATGCCGACGAGTTCCGCGGCGTCCCGGTTT
>DATGGA010000005.1:0-7354 GCA_035308765.1 Burkholderiales bacterium | reverse complement strand
CGAGCACGCCGAGCGCTGCCACGAGGATGACCAGCGCGCCGATCAGCCACACGCGCCGCGGGACAATGCTCTTCTGCTCGTCGTCGCGGTTGATGCGCAGCTGCTGCAGGAGCGCCTTGTTCTCGTTCTCCGACGACATGTAACGGCTCAGGGGAAAGGGCGCGCAACGATAACATAGCGCGCCTGAGCGCCGTTCCCTCACGCCGCAGGCGCGGCTCGGCCCGCCGCGTGAGCGCCCTGCCGGAGTTGTCTATCCGGAGATGATCGTAGCCATCAGGCGGCGCGCCTGGGCATAGTCGGGCGCGAGCAGCAGGGCGCGCTCGAGCGCGTCCCGTGCGCCGACCGGGTCGTTGTGCGCGAGCAGATTCTGCCCGAGGAGCAGGTAGGCTTCCGCCGCGCCCCAGCCGGGCAGGCCCTCCGGCCCGGTGCGCTCGCTCTCGAACGCCGCGACCGCGCGCCGGAACTCTCCCAGAGCTCGCTCCTGGTTGCCACCGAGCGAGGGTGGCAGCTCGTAGTCACTCAGGGCGTCGATCAGGAGCGCGCGCGGATTGCGCGGCGCGAGCGACAGCGCCCGCTCCACGTCCTTGCGCGGCCGGTGACCGGGCAGGTGCATGCCGCCGCCGGCGAGCGGCGTCGCGAGGCACGCCGAGCGCAGCGCGAGCCCTTCCACGAAGTCGGCATGGCTCTCGAGGGCGCCGTCGAGCTCACGCGTGCAGCGCTCGGCGAGCTGCGAGACGGATGAACCCTTGGCGCCCTGCGGTCCCTGCGCGGCGAGCTGCGCGAGCCGCCAGTACACCAGACCCGCGTAATAAGCGCGCCACTCCCCGTGCGACTCATCGAGCGCGATGTTGTCGGCGAGATTCTGCAGCGCCCGCCGGTCCTCGGTGTAGTAGCCGTACTGGATGCGGCTCTCGAGATCGCGCCACTGCGCCTCGTCCGCCCGCGCCGCGCCGGCGAGCGCGGCGAGCGCCGCGGCGCCGAGGACGAGCAGACGCGCCCGCCGCGCGCGGCGCGGCACGGCGTCGGCATGCGGACTGAGCAACACGAGGGCCCCGTTCAGTAAAATGGCCGTGACATGGCCGACCTTAGCACAGCCCCCACAGCCCGCGCGCCCGCCGCGCTCATCGACATCGGAATCAACCTCGCTCACGACAGCTACGACAGCGATCGCGACGCCGTGCTCGCGCGCGCCGCCGCCGCCGGTGTCGTGCAGCTCATCGTGACCGGCTCGACTCTCGCGAGCACGCGCGCCGCCATCGCCCTGGCGCGTGCCCATTCGGGGCGGCTGTTCGCGACCGCCGGCGTGCACCCGCACCACGCCAGTGAGCTCGGCCGCGAGGCGCTCGCGGAGCTTCGCGAGCTCGCGCGCGCGCCCGAGGTGGTCGCGGTCGGTGAGTGCGGACTCGACTACTACCGCAACTTCTCTCCCCCGGACCTGCAGCGCCAGGGGTTCGCCGCGCAGCTCGCTCTCGCCGGCGAGCTCGGCAAGCCGGTGTTCCTGCACCAGCGGGACGCACACGAGGACTTCGCGGCGATGCTCGCCGAGCGCGCGCGCGAGTGGCACGGCGTCGCCCACTGCTTCACCGGGGGCGCGGCCGAGCTCGACGCTTATCTCGCGCTCGGGCTCGCCATCGGCATCACCGGCTGGATCTGCGACGAGCGGCGCGGCGCCCACCTGCTCGGACTCGTGCGCGATATTCCGCCCGGGCGGCTGCTGCTGGAAACCGATTCGCCCTACCTCACGCCGCGCGATATGCGTCCCCAACCAAAGGCGCGCAGGAACGAACCGTCGTTCCTGCCCCACATCCTGCGCACGGTCGCGCGCGCTCTCGGACGCCCCGCCGGGGACGTGGCGGCTGAAACGACGCGCAACGCCAGGTTGTTTTTCAGCCTGCCATGAACATCGCTCAACTTCTGCTGCAGAGCGCACGGCGCTGGCCCGATCGGCCCGCTCTTGCCGTTGGCGGGGAAGTCGTTCGCTCGTATGCAAGTTTGTCCCGCCGGGTTGCAGAACTCGCTGCCGGAATGACGTCGAAATTCGGCCTGCACCCGGGCGATCGCGTCGCCTTGGCGATGAAAAACTGCCCCGAATACTGGGAACTCATGTTCGCCTGCTGGCACGCCGGCCTCACGGCCGTGCCGATGAACGCCAAGCTGCACGCGAAGGAGTTCGAGTACATCATCGGAAATTGCGGTGCGAAGGCCGGATTCTTCGATCCGAAGGAGTTCGCAAGCCTCAAGGGTGAGCCCCAACCGCCGGCGGAAACGAAACCCGGCGACACCGCCTGGCTGTTCTACACCAGCGGCACCACCGGCGTGCCCAAGGGCGCGATGCTTACCCACCGCAACCTGCTGTTCGCCGTGCAGGCGTATTTCGCAGACATCGACAAGTTGGGTCCGCAGGACGCGGCGCTGCATCCGGCGCCGCTGTCGCACGGCTCCGGACTCTACGGCCTGCCGCACTTTGCCGCCGCAGCGGTCAACGTGATCCCGGAGAGCGGCGGCTTCGATGCGCCGGAAATCTTCGACCTGATGGACCGCTGGCCGAACGCCTCGTTCTTCGCCGCACCGACCATGATCGTGCGGCTGCTGGCCTGTCCCGCCGCGCGTACGCCGGCAACGCTGAAGACCATCACCTACGGCGGCGCGCCGATGTACCTGTCCGACGCGCTGCGCGCGGTCGACCTGTTCGGCCCGCGGCTGTACCAGCTGTTCGGCCAGGGGGAAAGCCCGATGACCATCACCGGCCTGCCCCAGTCTTTTCATGAAAGGCGGATTCACCTCGATACCTGCGGCTATGCCCGCACCGGCGTCGAAGTAAAGGTGCTGGAATCCGGCGAGATCGCGACGCGCTCGGACTGCGTCATGGCGGGATACTGGGACAACCCCGAAGCCTCCGCGCAGGCCCTGCGCGGTGGATGGCTGCACACGGGAGATATCGGCAGCATGGACGAGCGGGGCTTCCTGAAGATTCTCGACCGCTCGAAGGACATGATCATCTCCGGCGGCTCCAACATCTACCCGCGCGAAATCGAGGAGGTGCTGCTGCGCCATCCCGCGGTCGCGGAGTGCTCGGTCGTGGGAAGGGCACATCCGGAATGGGGAGAGGAGGTCGTGGCTTTTGTCGTTCCCGTTTCGAATGCGATTCTCAAAACGGAAGAACTCGACGCCCTCTGCCTCGCCAATATCGCGCGCTTCAAGCGGCCCAAGGACTACAGGCTCGTCGATAGTCTGCCGAAGAACAACTACGGCAAGGTGCTGAAGACGGAGTTGCGCAAGCGCCTATAATCCCCGCACCATGGACCGCCGGCCGCTGATCCTCGTCGCTGATGATTCCGAGGATATCCGCAACCTGTTCGGCATCATGCTGAAGTCCAAGTACGACGTGCGGTTCGCGGTCAATAGCGACGAAACGCTGGCTGGAGCGGACACCGATCCCCTGCCCGACCTGATCCTGCTCGACGTCGAAATGCCGGAACTGAACGGCTACGAAGTCTGCGCGCGGCTCAAAGCGAACCCTGCGCTGGCGCACATCCCGGTGATCTTCGTCACGGCGCGCTCCGATCCGAAGGACCAGGCCAAGGGTCTGCTCGCGGGCGCGGTGGACTACATCACCAAGCCGATCAGCGCGCCCATCACCATGCTGCGCGTGCGCACCCAGCTCGCGCTGGTGGACCAGCGGCGCGCCCTCGAGGATCAGATCCAGGCCCGCACCGAGGAGTTGTACAACACCCGGCTCGAGCTGATCCGCAGGCTGGCGCGCGCGATGGAATTCCGCGAAGGCGGCCTCTCCAACCGCGTGCTGCGCGTCGGCGCATACGTCGAGCTGCTTTCCCAGTCCCTGGGCCTCAAGGGCAAGGTGGTCGAGATCCTGTCGCAAGCGGCGCCGCTCTACGACATCGGGAAAATGGGCGTGTCCGAGCACATCCTCAGGAAAAGCGATGCGCTGAACGCCAAGGAGTGGGATGAAATGCGCAGGCATCCCGAAATCGGCGCCGGCATCATCGGCGAGCACAAGGATCCGCTATTGGAGCAGGCGCGCGTCATGGCGCTCACCCACCACGAACGCTGGGACGGCTCCGGTTACCCGAAGAAGCTGCAGGGCAACGCGATCCCGCTGCCGGGCCGCATCATGGCCGTGGCCGACGCCTTCGAGGCCATGACTGCGACGCAGCGCCACCGCAGCCCGATATCGTCGATGGATGCGGCGAAGAAGATCGCCGCCGAGTCCGGCAAGCAGTTCGACCCGGCCGTGGTCGCCGCATTCATGAAGGTCGCGAAGGATTTCGACGAAGTGCGCGCCAGGCACAAGGACGAACTGGAGGGCATCCACGACCTCAATTTCGCGCCGGTCAAGAAGAAGTAGCAGCCGGTTTCAGCGCAGGCGGAAGCGCACCGGCAGCAGCGCTTCGCGCGGCGCGCTGTCGGGCAGTGCGCGCAGCGAACGTACCGCGCGCACGGCCGCGTCATCCAATATCGCATAGCCGCTGCTCGCCTCCACGCGGGCCGCGATGACGTTGCCAGACTGGTCGAGAAACAGCAGCATCACGGCCTCGCCCTGCAGCCCGCGCTCGATCGCTTCGCGCGGGTAGAGCAATTCGCGCCGCAATTGCTCCGTCGCACTGGCCGCGGCGTCGCCCTGGAGCGGCGCCGGCGATGCCGTCCGCGGCGCGGCGGTTGCGGCACTGGGGGCGACTTCGATCCGCGGGCGCCCTGTGCCTGCAACCACGCCTGGGTTAGCATTCCTCTCTGCTTCACGCGGCGGCGGCAGTTGCGGGAGCACAGGGGGTGGAGAGGCGGGCTCGACAAGGCGGGCGCGCAGCCACACCATCACGTCTGATTGCCTTGCCTGCTGGCCGAAGGTCGCGGGCGAAAAAATCCGGATGCCGGCGGCGATCACGATCGCGTGCAGGATCAGCGATAGGACCAGGGCCTGGCCGAAGAAGGAACGAGCGCTTTTCATCGTGGACAGCTGACGGAACCGACGGTGTTGCGGCACTTTATCAGCACGACGCTCCGCCCGTGCGCGCTGGCGCTGCTGCTCCACGCGGGCGCTGCCCTGGCGCAGCCGGATCCAGCGGGCTACGGCGCCCAAGTGGAAGCGGGCAATATCGTCCAGGTGCGCGCATGGCTGGATGCCGGGCTCGATCCGGACTACCTCGCCGACCACATCGGCACCGGCCTGATGATTGCCGCCTGGCAAGGCGACATCGCGATGATGGAACTGCTGGTCGCCCGCGGCGCGGACGTAAACAGGGAAAATGCGCTCGGCGAGCGCGCGCTGATGCACGCCGCCTGGCGCGGGCACGCCGACGCGGTCGCGTGGCTGCTGGCCAGGGGCGCCAGGATCAACAGCGATCCCATGCACTGGAGCCCCCTTCACTACGCGGCCTTCGCCGGGCACGGCGACGTCGCGGCGCTGCTGCTCGATCGCGGCGCGGACATCAACGCGCGCAGCACCAACGGCTCCAGCGCGTTGATGATGGCGGTCTACGAAGGCCGGGAGCAGATGGTCCGCCAGCTGATCGCCCGCGGCGCCGACCGCGGCATCAAAAACGACAGGGGCGACGGCGCTCTCGAGTGGGCTTTCAAGTTCCAGCGCCTTTCCATCGCGAGGCTGGTCGCGACGCCGCAGGACTTCGTCGCGGCGGCAAACCTTCCCAAGTCGCAGTGGGGCGAGCCGGTACGCTCGCAGCCCGCGCCCGCTGCGGGACCTGGCTCCGCCGCTTCCGGCCCGGCAGGCGCGATGACCGGGCGGATCGAGGAATTGATGAGAATCCGCAGCGTGCTCGCCTCCAGGGGCATGACCGGCGCCGCGAGCAAGCTGGACCGGCGGATCGCCGCATTGCGCGCGCAACGCGCCCGGGCTGGCCGGGAAGCGACGCCCGCGGCCGTGTTCGAAATCAGCGCCAGCAGATCGGCGCCAGGCGACCAGAGGTCGCGGTTGATCTTCGAGACCGACGGCCCGCCTCCGTGAGGGTCGCTACTGCAAGGGCCGGCACTACCAGTCGGTGGGCTGGTAGTCCTTGAGGAATTTCCCCCAGACGTGCTCGCCGGTGTTGATGCCGGAGATGATGGGATCGACGATGCGCGCGGCGCCGTCGACGATGTCCAGCGGAGGGTGGAAGCGGTGTTCGGCCGTCTTGCGCGCGGCGATTTCGACGGGGTCCTCGTCGGTCACCCATCCGGTATCGACGCTGTTCATGTGGATCCCGTCGCCCTGGTAATCCGCCGCGGAAGTGCGCGTCATCATGTTGAGCGCCGCCTTCGCCATGTTGGTGTGCGGATGGCGCGTGGTCTTGAAGTTGCGGTAGAACTGGCCCTCGACGGCGGAGACATTGACGATGTGCTTGTCACGGCCCGGCGTGCGCAGCATCAACGGCTTCAGGCGCGCGTTGAGGACGAACGGCGCGACGGCGTTCACCAGCTGCACTTCCAGAAATTCCACCGACGACACCTCGTCCAGCAGCAGACGCCAGGAGTTGCGCCCGCGCAGGTCGACCTGCTGCAGGTCCTGGTCGAGCCGGCCTTCGGGAAAGAGATGTTTCTGCGCCAGGAATTCTTCAGGCAACAGCGGTACCTGAGACAGTTCTGCCGGGCTCGATGCTTCCGAGGAGCAAATCAATCCCTGTGCCGACGCTGAAAGCGCCGCGCGCTCGCCCGCCATCATGTGCGCATAGAAATCCGGCGGCCGGCGCACGGTCTGGCAGGCGTTGTTGACGATGAAATCCAGCCGGTCGCGGGTTTCAAGCAGTTGCCGGCAGAACGCCTCCACGCTGGGCGTGTGGCGCAGGTCGAGGCCGAAAATCTCGAGGCGGCCTCTCCAATCCGCGAAATCCGGTTCGCGCGCATAGCGCGCCGCCGAGTCGCGGGGAAAGCGCGTGGTGACGATAAGGTGCGCGCCCGAGCGCAGCAGCTTCAGGCCGGCCTGGTAGCCGATCTTCACGCGCCCGCCGGTCAGCAGCGCGACGCGGCCCTCCAGACCGGCGAGTTCGGTGCGTTTCCTGAAATTCAGTTCGGCGCAGGAGAGGCAGAGCTGGTCGTAGAAATGGTGGATCTCCGTGTATTTCCGCTTGCAGACATAGCAGTGCTGCGGCTCCAGCGATTCGCGGCGCTCCGAGGCGATCCGCTTCGGAGGAAACACATTCGGCGTCATGAACACGGGCTTGCGGCGCAGCTCCCGGATGCCGGTCTTGTTCAGCACTTCGTCCTCGCGCCGGTTCCAGGCGGCCTTCTTCGCGCGCTCCTCGGCCTTCATCCTTCGGCGGCGCGCAATCGGATCGGGGTTGTAGATGCGCGCAACGGCATCATGAAACCGCCGCCGCTCCTCGGCGGGCAGGCCATCCAGCAGGCG
>DATGGA010000004.1:0-91922 GCA_035308765.1 Burkholderiales bacterium | reverse complement strand
CCTCGTAGACCTCCTTGGTGTACGGCTCGAACACCAGCCGCTCGCCGGGGCCCCAACGCCGCGTGTCCATCATCGCGTGGAAGCGATCGGGGAATTCGTTCTTGTAATAATGGGTGTAGAGCTCGGGCCGCAGGTCGATGTCGCGCTGCGCCTTGCGCAAGGCGCGGAAGAACTTGCGCAGGTCTTCCGGATCGGGATTGCCATGGATCATGGTCGCGATCATGAAGGTGGTGTCGATCACCTTGCGGAAGCCGAGCTGCTCGGCGAAGTAGTAGGGGCCGCTGAACAGCGCCGCGGCCGGCACCTCGCGGTCCACCAGTTTCTGCAGGCGGCCGAACAGGATGCCGTCGGCGAAGGAGAGCTTGATTTCACCGGGCTTCAGGTACTGCTCCAGCGCCTGGATGGTCGAATAGTGGCTGCCGGACTGGTAGCCCACCGAGATCGGCACGCCCTTCAGGTCCTGCGGCGTTTTCACCGGCGACTCGGGCGGCACGAACACCGCCGCGGGCGCCACCGAGTAGCAGTCGGCGTAGAGCTTGCCGTGGCCCTGCGAGGCGGCGGCGTTCACCGTCCAGTGGCAGGCGCAGCTCACGCCTTGCTCGCGCCCTTTCTCGAAAGTCTGGTAGGCGCCGACCTTGTCGGCGACCTGGTGCGTTTTCCCCGGGTCGTCCTTGCCCCAGCTGTCGCTGAATTCGTAGTCGAGGCCTTCGGCCCTGAAATAACCCTTCTCCTCCGCGACCCATTCCTGCAGCCGGAAATGCGGCGCGATCTTGAACCTGGCCATGGCGTGCCCCCTATATGTGGGAGTATAAAGGCTGCCCAAAACATCCTCCAGAGAGCATTTCAATGGCCATTTCCATGTACCAGGCGAGCGCGCCGCGCTTCGCCAACCTGCTGAAAAACCTCTCGGCGATCCTCGACAAGGCCAAGGCCCACGCCGAGGCGAGGAAAATCGACGAGCTGGTGCTGACTTCGTCGCGTCTCTACCCGGACATGTACCCGCTGTCGCGCCAGGTGCAGATCGCCTGCGACACGGCGAAGGGGGCGGTGGCGCGCCTGGCCGGCATGGAGCCGCCCAAGCACGAGGACACCGAAAAGACCTTCGACGAACTCAAGGCGCGGATCGCCAAGACGCTCGCGTTCATCGCCACCGCGAAGGCCGCCCAGATCGACGGCAGCGAGGAGAAGGACATCGTGCTCAAGATCGGCGGCAACGACCTGCCGTTCAAGGGCATGCAGTACCTGCTCGGCTTCGCCTGGCCCAATTTCTATTTCCACTTCACCACTGCCTACAGCATCCTGCGCCACAATGGCCTGGAGATCGGCAAGCGGGACTACGTCGGAAATCCCTAGATACAAGCTGTTACGAATCGGCGTCAACTTCCCGCCCCGGCGCGCGTCAAATGGACATGCAAGCCAAAGGAGGCATGTCATGAACCTGAAGAACTGTCTCATTGCAGCGACAATCGCCGCGGGCGCCATGGCAACGCCGGCAATCGCGGGCCTGAGCGTGAGCGTCGGCGTCGGCATTCCCGTGGCGCCGCCGGCAGCCGTATACGAACCGGTACCGCCGCCGCCCGCGTACGGCTACGTGTGGGCGCCGGGGTACTGGGGGTGGAACGACAACCGGTATATCTGGGTCCGTGGCCGCTACATCGCGCCGCGGCCCGGATACGTCTGGCGGCCCGAGCACTGGGATAACCGGGGTGGCCGGTATCACTTCGTTTCCGGCGACTGGCATCGGGACGAGCACGGCCGCGGCCACCGCTGACGCGCGGCAATCCAGCCCAGGGGCCGCGTTGAGCGGCCCTTTTGTTTTTCGGGGCTAGACTAGGCAGGTGCGCCTCGTCATCGCCCAGATGAAGCACGAGACCAACACTTTCTCCCCGGTGCCGACGCCGCTCGCGCGCTTCGCGCACGGCAGGCCGCTGCCGCCCGAGGGGCGCGAGGTGTACGAGGCGTTCAAGGGTACGGGCACCGCGATCGGCGCCTTCATCGATCTGGCCGAAAAGGCGGGCGCCGAAGCGGTCTATCCGGTCGCGGGCAACGCGGCGCCCAGCGCGCCCGTGGAGGACGAGGCCTACGAGGCGATGGCCGGGCGCATCGTCGATGCCGTGGCGAAGGGCTGCGACGCGGTGCTGCTCGACCTGCACGGCGCGATGGTGACGCGCAGCCACGACGACGGCGAGGGCGAGTTGCTCGGCCGCATCCGCAAAATCGCGCCCGAGGTGCCGATCGGCGTCGCGCTCGACATGCACACCAACCTGTTTCCGGCGATGGGCCGCCTGGCGACGGTGATCGCGGGCTATCAGACCTATCCGCACGTCGACATGCACGAGACCGGGATGCGCGCCGGGCGGGCGATTTTTTCCATGCTGGAGAAAAAAGCGAAACCGGTCATGGCTTTCGGCCATCGGCCGATGCTGCCCCACGTCATGCGCCAGTCGAGCCTTGACTCGCCCAACAAGGAAATCCAATCGCGCGCACGGGAGA
Organism: Burkholderiales bacterium; assembly: GCA_035308765.1. Classification (GTDB taxonomy): domain Bacteria; phylum Pseudomonadota; class Gammaproteobacteria; order Burkholderiales; family SG8-39; genus RBG-16-66-20. Next base: position 89,429 of record DATGGA010000004.1, on the reverse strand, counting down.
TGGAACGTCAGGGAACGCTGTCCGCAAGCTTCTTCGTCGGCTTTCCGCACGCCGACATTCCGTATGCCGGATCCTCTGCGGTGGTGGTCACCGACGGCGACCCGGCGAAAGCGCGGGCCCTGAGCGAAGAACTGCTCGACATGGCGTGGCGGGCGCGCGAGCAGTTCGTCTACAGGATCGAGCCGCTCGAGCAGTCGCTGCTGCGCGCGAAGGACATGGGCGCGCGGCCGGTGATGCTGCTCGACCACTACGACAACTGCGCCTCCGGCGGCAGCATGGACACGATGGCGGTGCTGGGCGCGATCCTCGATGCCGGGCTGGAGGAGGTCGCCGCGTTCGCGATCTGCGACCCGCAGGCGGTCGAGCAGATGAAGCGGGCGGGCGAGGGCGCGCGGGTCACGATCCCGCTGGGCGGCAAGATGGACATGCCGGCGATCGGCCTCAAGGGCAGGCCGCGCACGGTGACCGGCAACGTGCGGCGCATCTGCAACGGCATCTACCGTAACGAGGGCCCCATGGCGCGCGGCGAGCTCGCCGACATGGGCCCCTCGGCGGTGCTCGATACCGGCAAGGCGGAAATCGCGGTGATATCGCGCCACGTCGAGCCGCACGACATCGGCTCCTTCCGCGCGCTCGGCATCGAACCGGCGAAAAAGCGTTATGTCATGCTGAAGAGCCGCGTGCACTGGCGCGCCGGCCTCGGCCCGCTCGCGAAGGCGGTGGTCGAGTGCGCGGGCGAGGGCGTCTGCACGTCAGATTATTCACAGTTGAAATTCAGCCGCGTGCGCCGGCCCGTCTATCCGCTCGATCCCGGAACCCTGCCGTCCGTCTGAAGGCCCCGGCAAAAGTCACAATTGCTGCGGCGCCCGTGACGGATCTCCGGTTTTGCCGTGGAAATTAAGTCACGGCGGCGCGAAGAAAAGCCGATCGTTTCCGGTGGCGGGGGTACAAAGAGTCATCGGACCTCCACATAAGGAGCGATCATGAAAAAGACGAATAAACTGGCGTGGGCAGTGGTCTCAGGATTGGCGGTGGCGGGAATTACCGGCTGCGCGAGCGCGCCGGCGGGCGAGGCGGCGGTCGCGCCGGTCGAACCCGTGACCGTCGCTGAAACACGCGTCATCCGGCCGCTGCCGAGCTATGGCAGCATGGGCGGCTACCGGTATCGCCGGTTCGCCATCACCACTCTGTAAGGGCGCTCGCCCCGATCCGCGGCGCCGTTCAGGAGCCGCGGATCACCACCAGATTGTTGACGACGGAGCGTACGCCGTCGATGCCCAGGGCGAGGATCGCCGCGCGGTCCTTCGCCGAGGACGCTTCGACCATGCCGTAGAGAGTCACGACGCCGTTCGACGCCTGGACCTCGACGCCTTGGATCTCCATCCCGCTGGCGCTGGTCAGGGTGCACTTCACTTTATCGCTCAATTCGGCGTCGGCGCTGGATGCGGCGTTTGGCGCGGCCTGCGTACCCTGGGCAACCGGCGCGCCCTGGGCGACCGGCGTGGAGGGCGAAGCGGGCGCGCGATTGGCGGCAGCTGGTTCGACCGGGGCCTGAGAGTCGCAGGCGGCCAGACTTGCAGAAACGAGCGCGACGGACGCGATGTACGGCATGGTTTTCATGACTGCTCCTTCGTCAGAAAAAAGGTGCAATGCATCTGCAACCTTCTCCCTGCGAAGTTCATGCCATGCGGGATCTGCTCCGCGTCAAATCAATCGTTTGTTCGCGCCCGGGCTTCGAGGCGCGGAAATTTCGTCGCCCTGTGGCGACGGCAAGCGGCGCCGTCAGTGCGCGCCGGGCGGTGGCGGTGGCGGCGTGCCCGGAGGTGGCGGCGGCACGCTGCTCGCTGTGGGCGGAGGCGGTGAACCCGCTCCATACGGCGGCGGCGCGTTCGGGGGCGGCGGTGGCGGCGTGTAGCTCATGGCGGGACGCCGCGCGGGCGAATTGGCATAGCCCGCCATCGGCACCTGGTGCCCCTTCGAGTACATGCATTGCGTATAGCCGTGGTCGTAGCGTTGCTGCAGCGTGCGCCCGGAGGCATTGGCGGCATTTGCGCCCGCTGCGCTGCCAAACAGCAAACCGGTTCCCGCACCCACGGCTGCGCCCTGATGATTGCCGCCGATGAGCGCTCCTGCCGCGGCGCCGATCGCCGTGCCGATCACCGCGCTTTTCACGCCGCTGTCCGCGGCCGCCTGGTCCGCCGAAGTGCCGCCGACCTGGCTGCTGGCGAACTGCCGGCAGTCCATGTCGTCGGCGCGGAACTGGTCGAAGCTCTTGCCGGTTCCCGGCAGCACCATCACGCTGGGGCCGGTGGGCATGCTCACGCAGGCGCCGAGCAGCAGCAACGAACCGGCGAGTGCGACGCGGGAAATGATTGGCATGGCATTCATCCTTGCATCAGCCAGGCTGCGGGGCGACCCGCTGCCAGCCGGACGGGCAGTCCTTCACGTAGGGGTAATACGCGTGCGACGCGGCGCAGTAGTACCAGGACCCCTGCATCTGCTGCTGTGGCGCTGCCGGCGCGAGCTGCTGTTGCGCGGGCTGCTCGATGTACACCGACGGGGCAGGCGCGACGGCCGGCGGATAGTAGGGCGGGTAGTAGTACGGCGAATAGGGCCCGTAGCCGTAGTAGTAGGGGTACCCGGCAAACAATGCACCGCCCACCAATGCGCCAGCCACAAACGGAGCGCCCCAGCAGCAACCGCGCCCCCGGCCCCACGCGTACGCAGGCTCGGTCGCCACGGCGGTTATCAGGAGCACTGAAAGTACAAGAGCTGTTCTAGTGGTTTTCATGGTCACCTCTTGGACATGAAGAATACCGCCGGCGTTCGCCGGCGGGCGGACATTTTGGTAATGATGTGTTTCAAGTTGTAACCGGTGGCGTATCCTCGCTCCTTTACCCGAGGGAGGGATCGACATGAACCCGGAGTTTACGCTGCTGGTATGGGCCGTATTGCTGACGGTTGTGCAAGCTGTCGTGGCTGCGCAGGGCGCCGCATTCCAGGTCGGGCTGGCGACGCTCGCCGGCAACCGCGAAGGCTTGCCGGAGATACGCGGCTGGGCTGGGCGCGCGGCGCGCGCGCACCGCAACATGCTCGAGAACCTGGTGCTGTTTGCGGTCCTGGTACTGGTGGCGGTCGCCGCAGGAAAGACCAACGCCACGACGTTGCAGGGAGCGCAGATCTTCCTGTATGCGCGTATCGCGTACGCCGTGGTCTACGTCGCCGGCATTCCCTGGCTGCGCACCGGCGTATGGGTCGTCTCCATCATCGGCCTGGCGAGGATTTTCCTGCAACTCATCTAGCTACATCGGCGGGATGAGGCCGTCCAGGCCGACGGCGACACGGGCGGCGCTGATGCTGCCGTCGGCTTCGCGCGTCGCGCGCGAAATGAACACGTGCGCGCCGGGCTTGAGCGCGCTCGCGTCGGCATCCACGAAGGTCACGATGGGCGTGCCTTCCGGCACCAGCACGGTCTGCTCGCCGCCCTTGTACCTGAGCATCAGCCTGCGGCCGGTGGCGTCGGAAACCAGTCCTTCGATGTTGGCGTTGGTCATCATGCTTTCCGGCTTCAGGTCCCAGGCGTAATGCCCCTCGCCGGCGCCGCGCATGGCATCCGGGAAGATCAGCACTTCGAGCGCCACCAGCGCGCCGTCCTTGCTGCCCAGGGTCGCGGTGCCGATGAATTTGCCGGTCCTGACGTCGGACAACGGCGCCGCGACCACGCCGGTGACGCCGACTTTGTCGCCGACCTTGACGGCGATCGTGCCGCCGTCGCGCTGCTTGATGGTCAGCATGCCGGCGTCGAATTTCTCGATGGCGCCGCGGATCCGCGGCGCCGGAGCCTGGGCCATTGCGCCGGAAAAAAAGCAGAAAAGCAGACTCGCTGCGAGCGCGCGGGCCGATAGCATGGTGGTCTCCTTTTTAAGGTAAATTCAAGGGCATGGCCGGAGATTTCACTCTAGACCTGAGCCTGCAGGTCGGCAAGTACGACGTCCAGAAGCTGCTCGGCAAGGGCGCGACCGGGACCGTCTACCTCGCCAGGGACACCTTTTCCGGCAAGGAAGTGGCGCTGAAGACCATCGAGCCCGAGGTGTTCCGCGATCCCGAGTTCGGCTCCGTCTATCGCGTCCAGTTCCTGAACGAGGCCTCGCTCGCCGGCAAGCTGCGCCACCCGCACATCGTCGCCATCCTCGACGCGGTGGTGGAGGAGAACTCCGGCTACATCGCGATGGAGATCGTCAGCGGCGGCGACCTCGCGCAGTACGTCAAGCCCGACAAGCTGCTGCCGATCGAGGACGTGCTGCAGATCGGCTTCAAGTGCTGCGGCGCGCTCGACTACGCCTTCGCCCAGGGCATCGTGCACCGCGACATCAAGCCCGCGAACATCATGATCGTGCAGGGCACCGACGTGAAAATCGCCGATTTCGGCGCCGCGTTCCTGCGCAAGACGCAGGTGGTGCAGACGGCCGCCATGGGCTCGCCGTTCTACATGTCGCCCGAGCAGATCGAGGGCAAGACGCTGACGCTGCACAGCGACATGTACTCGCTGGGCGTGGTGCTCTACGAACTGCTCACCGGGCGGCGGCCGTTCGTCGCCGACACGCTCGAAGCGCTGGTGAAGAAGATCCTGATCGAGAATCCGGCGCCGCCCTCGAGCCTGCGCAAGGGGCTGCCCAAGGACATCGACATGGCGATGCTGAAGCTGCTGGGCAAGAAGCCCGAGCACCGCTTTGCGACCTGGAACGAGCTCGCCTTCGAGCTGTCGCGCCTGGGCGCGCTGGTGCTGCCGCCGAACGCGATCCCGGACAGCGAAAAATTCGTTGCGTTGAAGCGCGTGGCGATGCTCTCGGCGCTGTCGGACGCCGAAATCTGGGAGCTGGCGCGCGCCGGCAAGTGGTCGCGCCTGGAGCGGGCCAAGAACATCGTGCAGGAGCACCTGCCCGGGCAGAGCTTCTTCTTCGTCGCCAAGGGCGAAGTCAAGATCGTGCGGCAGAACCGGCTGCTGAACATGGTGAGCGCGGGCGAATTCTTCGGCGAGATGGCCTACATCTGGGGCGGCGAGCTGCCGCGCCACGCCACCGCGGACGCGATGACCGACCTGCTGATCGCCGAATTCGATCCGACCGCGCTGGGGCAGATGAGCCTGAACGCGCAGCTGCAGCTGGTGAAGGCGCTGACGCGCAACGTGGTGGACCGCCTCGCGCTGGCGAACCAGCGCCTTGCGACCGTACGCCAGTAGTTACGGCGCGAGTTTTCCGTAGGGCCCCGGCGGCGGCAAGTACATGCCGGAGCATTTTCATTCGGCTGTTATCCCGGCCTGCTTGAAGAGCCTGGCGTAGCGCTCGAGTTGCTCGCGCGTCACGCGCGCGAGTTCTTCCGGCGGCGAAGCGACCACGCTGAAGCCTTGCGCGACCAGCCTGTCGCGCACCGCGGCATCGGCGCAGGCCCTGGCGACTTCCGCGTTCAGGCGGGCGACGATGTCGCGCGGCGTCCCGGCGGGGGCGGTGATGGCGAAGAAGGAGCGGAACTCGAATCCGGGCAGCCCGGACTCCGCGATCGTCGGCACCTCGGGAAACAGCGCCGAGCGCGCGGGGCTTGCGACGCCGATCAGCTTGAGCTTGCCGCCCTTGATCAGCGTGTACACCGTCGGCATCCCGGAAAAATGCACGTCCACCTGGCCGGTGGCGACGTCCAGCGCGGCGGCGGTGGCGCCGCGATACGGGATGTGGGTGACGAATATGCCGGCGCGCGCCTTGAACATCTCCATGGCGATGTGCTGCGGGCTGCCGTTGCCGCCGGAAGAGAAGTTGAGCGCGCCCGGCCGCGCTTTCGCCGCCGCGATCAGGTCGGCCGCGCTGTGCAGGTTCGACCCGGGCGGTACCACGAGAGCCCATTCCATGGTCGAGACCAGCGACACCGGCACGAAATCCCGCTGGATGTCCCAGGCGAGCTTCGCGTGCATGTTGGGCAGCATCGTCATGATGCTGTCGTTGAAGCCGCCGATGGTGTAGCCGTCGGGCGCGGCCTTCGCCACGCGCTCGGCGCCGATCAGGCCGGCGGCGCCGGGCTGGTTCTCGACCACGATCGGCTGGCCCATGTTATCCGACATTTTCTGCGCCACCAGGCGGGCGGCGTTGTCCACCGCGCTGGCCGCCTGCAGCGGCACCAGCATCAGGATCGGTTTCGCCGGATAGGCCTGCGCCGCGGCGCCCGCCGACCAGGCCAGCAACGCCAGCGCGGCGATTTTCCTCATCGGGGTCATGTTCGAACTCCTCCGCTCCGAATTATCCTCCCGGTTGAATGGCGGCGCGGTTTTGCGTCGGCACATGGCGACAGTTTTGCCGCGAACCCGGCGCCGAATTTCGGGGTCGAAAGGGGAAGGAGGCAACATGACCTGCAACCCCCGCCATGTCCTGTCTGCTGTCGCTTTTTCCGTTTTGCTTGGCGTCTGTGCCTACGCCCCACCCGCGAGCGCCGGCCTGATCGGCACCAATGAAGCGGCTCCGGCACAATCGGAACGCGAGCGCGTCAAGGCGCTCCTCGCGCGCCCCGAGGTGGCGAAGAAACTGGAGTCGCTCGGCGTCATGCCGAAGGACGCCCAGGCCAGGGTCGACGCGCTGACCGACGAGGAAGTCGGCAAGCTCGCGGGCCGGATCGATGCGCTGCCCGCGGGCGGCATGACCGACCAGAACTGGCTGCTCGTCATCATCGTCATCCTGCTGCTCGTCATCGCCCTGTAAACACCGGCTTGAGCCGGCCCCCGACTTCGTCAAGAATGCTGGCGAAGGAGGGGGTCGATGCGGTTCATCGGTTTTTTCATCGCCGTTCTTTGCCTGCCTCTACACGGACAGCGCGAAAGTGCTGGCGATGCCGGACGTGCGCGAGCGGCTCGCGGGGCTGGGCCTGGAAGTCGTGGCATCCACGCCCGAGCAGTTCGGCGCGTTTGTGCGCAGCGAGATTGCGAAGTGGGCCAAAGTGGTCAAAGATAACAACATCAAGGCCGACTGAAACCACGCCATGGCCATCGCCTTCAAGCCGTTGCGCCCGCTGCTCGCCGCCGAGGCGAGCGGTGCCGACCTGTCGAAGCCGCTGAACGCGGCGCAGGTAAGGGAAATCGTCGCCGGCATGGACCGGCACGCGGTGCTGGTGTGGCGCGGCCAGAAACTGGATGAAGACCAGCAGATCGCGTATGCGAGGCAATTCGGACCCCTGGACCTTGGATTGAGAAAAATCCGCAAGGGCCAGCCGCACCGCTTCAAGTACGACGAGCTGGCCGACATCTCGAACGTGCAGGGCGACGGCAAGGTGGCGCCGCGCGACCACGCCAAGATCGTCAACAACATCGCCAACCGGCTCTGGCACAGCGACAGCTCGTTCCAGAAGCCCGCGGCGCGCTACTCGATGCTGCATTCGGTCGTAATCCCGGCGAAGGGCGGCGAGACCGAATTCGCCGACCTGCGCGCGGCCTACGACGCGCTGCCGGACGACCTTAAAAAAGACATCGCTGGCCTCGAGGCCGAACACCATGCGCTGCATTCGCGGCTGATGATGGGAGATACCGGCTACACGGAGGAGCAGAAGAAGGCCATTCCGCCGGCGGTGTGGCCGCTGGCGCGCACGCACGCGGGCTCGAAGCGCAAGCTGCTCTTCGTCGGCATCCACGCAACGCACATCCTCGGCATGACGGTGCCGGAAGGCCGCATGCTGCTGATGGACCTCCTCGAGCACGCCACGCAGCGCCAGTTCGTCTACCAGCACCGCTGGCAGGTGGGCGACCTGGTGATGTGGGACAACCGCGCCGTGCTGCATCGCGGGCGGCGCTTCGACCTGTCCGAGCGGCGCGAAATGCGCCGCGCTACCACCGAGGACATAGAGAAGTCGCTGGAAAACGCCGTCTAGGCGTTTCGCAAGCCTGATGAGACAACGGCGCCTCGGCTTCACCATGATCGAGGTGATGGTTGTGATCGGGGTCGTTGCCGTCCTGGCCTTGATGGCGGTGCCGAGTTACCAGGAGAAAATCGTCAGGGACCAGATCATCGAAGCGCTGCCGCTGGCGGATATCGCGAAAGCGCCCGTCGCCGCGTCATGGGCCCTCGGACAGCCGTTCCCCGGCAGCAACGATGCGGCCGGCCTGCCGCCGGCCGACAAGATCGTCAGCAATCTCGTCAGTTCGGTGCTGGTGCAGGGCGGCGCGATCCACATCACCTTCGGCAATCACGCGAACAGCGCCCTCAAGGGCAAGGTGCTCACGCTGCGCCCGGCCGTGGTCGCCGACGCGCCGATCGTTCCCGTGGCGTGGGTGTGCGGCAATTCCACGGCGCCCGAGAAGATGACCGTCAACGGCGAAAACAAGACGGATATCCCGGTGATTTTCCTGCCGCTGAAATGCCGGCCATGAACGCCGGACCCAGTCTAGTCCGCCAACAGGAGGTCCTATGAGTGCCTACGAAGATGTGATCTGCGAGGTGAAGGACGGTATCGCGGTGATTTCGTTGAATCGCCCGGATTCGCTGAATGCCTTCACGGCGGCGATGGGCCAGGGCCTGAAGCGCGCCGTCGCGGACGCGGTGGCCGATGAGGCGGCGCGCGTGATCGTGCTGACCGGCGCCGGCCGCGGTTTCTGCGCCGGCGCGGACATGAAGCTGCTGCAGAGCATCCCTGCCGGCGGCAGGAGCGCCGCCCAGGTGAAGGATGAAAGACCAGACTTTCATACGGGCCTGGGGCCCGACGTCGGCCCGCATTACGGCGGCCGCTTCGGCTACCTGCTGCAGGCGCGCAAGCCCGTGATAGCGGCGCTGAATGGGCCGGCAGCGGGACTGGGACTGGTGCTGGCGCTTTATGCGGATGTGCGCTTCGCCGGCAGCGAGGCGAAATTCACCACCTCCTTCGCCCAGCGCGGCCTGATCGCCGAGCACGGCATCAGCTGGCTGCTGCCGCGCCTGATCGGGCCCGCGCACGCGCTCGACCTTCTCCTGTCGGCGCGCAAGCTGAGCGCCGCCGAAGCCGAGCGCATCGGCCTCGTCAACAAGGTATTCCCGCAGGCAACCTTCATGCAGGAAGTCCTCGCCTATGCGAAATCGCTCGCGCAGGCCGTGTCGCCGCGCTCCATGGCGGTGATGAAGGCGCAGGTGTGGAAGGCGCTGTTCCAGGATTTCAACGAAGCGCTCGCGCTGGCCGACGGCGAGATGCAGAAGAGCTTCACCACGCCGGATTTCAGGGAAGGCGTGGCGCATTTCGTGGAGAAGCGCGCGGCGGCGTTCAAGGGCATCTGAGCGTGGCGCCTTACCTGCGGCTGCGGCAGGTCTGCCTGGTCGCGGCAGACCTCGCCGCCGAGGCCGCGAAGATCAAGTCGCAGCTCGGCCTCGAAGAGTGCCATCGCGACCCGAACGTCGCCAGGTACGGCCTGGAGAACGTGCTGTTCCCGGTCGGCAGCAGCTTCATCGAAATCGTCTCGCCTACGCGCTCCGGCACTACGGCCGGGCGTTTCCTGGAGCGCCACGGCGGGCGCTACGGCTACATGGTGATCATGGACTGCGACGATCCCGAGCGCCGGCAGCGGCACGCGGAGTCGCTGGGCGTGCGCGCCGCCAACGTGATCCGGCACGGCGGCTACCTGGGCGTGCAGTTGCACCCCAAAGACACTGGCGCGGCGATGCTGGAATTCAACCGCACCGATGGTGGCAGCGATCCGATGGGACATTACGCGCCGGCTGGACCCGATTGGCAGCGCGCGATTCGCGACAACGTCGCGCGCCGCCTGCTCGCGGTGGAAATCGAATGCCCCGACGCCGCTGCGCTGGCCGCGAAGTGGGGCGGGATCATGGAGCGGCCGGCGCAGGAACTGGGTGGCGGGAAATTCCGTATCGCGCTCGATGCGGGCGCGATCGATTTCCTGCCGGGAATCGGCCCGGAACCGGTATTCGCGGGCGTTGTGCTCGAGGCCGCAGCGTCGGGAGCCCTAGAGGCCGGTATTTGTGGTGTGCGGTTTCGTACGTAGCGCCCTCCATACCCGTTCCGGCGTGGCGGGCATCTCGATGTTTTCCGTGCCGAGCGCGTCCACGATCGCGTTCATCGCCGCGGCGAGTGCGCCCACGGTGCCGGCTTCGCCCGCGCCCTTGGCGCCGAGCGGATTGAGTTTCGTCGGCACCGCGTTGTGGCCGACCTTGAAATCGCAGATGTCGCCGGCGCGCGGCATGGCATAGTCCATGAAGGAGCCGGTGAGCAGCTGGCCGTCGGCGTCGTAGACGATCTGCTCCATCAGGATCTGGCCCAGGCCCTGCACGATGCCGCCCACCACCTGGCCCTGCAGCGTGAGCGGGTTGATCTCGGTGCCGACGTCGTCCACCACCGCGTAGTTGAGCAGCTCGATGGCCCCGGTATCCGGATCGACCTCTACTTCGCAGACGTGCGTGCCGTTCGGGAAAGTCTCCTGCGCGGGCGAGAACGTCGCGCTCTCGAACAGGCCCGGCTCGATGTTCCTGGGCAGCGTGGCGAAGGCAAATGAGGCGCGCGCCACTTCCTTGATGGAAACGCCGCGGTCGGTGCCGGCGATGCTGAAGCGCCCGGAGGCGAACGCGATGTCCGAATCGGCCGCTTCCAGCAGGTGCGCGGCGATGCGCTTGCCCTTGGCGATCACCTTGTCGGCGGCGAGCCACAGCGCGGTGCCGCCGATCGCGGCCGAGCGCGAGCCCCCCGTGCCCGCGCCCCAGGCAACGGCGTCGGTGTCGCCTTCGATGAAGCGCAGCTCGCCGGGCGCGAGCCCGAGGCGTTCCACCGCGATCTGGCGGTACATGGTCTCGTGTCCCTGGCCCTGGCTCTTGGTGCCGACCGCGAGCGTCGCGCCGCCCGAGGAATCGAAGCGGATTTCCGCGTATTCGATGCCGGGCGCCGCGGCGCGTTCGATGGCGTTGGCGAGGCCGATGCCGCGAAGTTTTCCTTTCGACAGGGATTGCTTCTTTCTTTCGGGGAAATTTTTCCAGTCCGAGAGAGCAAGGGCCCTGTCCAGTCCCTTCTCGAAGTCCCCGCAGTCGTAAGTGAAGGTGATCGCGGTCTTGTATGGAAAGGTCCTGATTAAATTCCGCCTGCGCAATTCCACGCGGTCGATGCCCAGTTCGCGCGCGGCGTCGTCGATCAGGCGCTCCAGCAGGAAAATCGCCTCCGGCCGGCCGTTGCCGCGGTAGGGTGCGAGCGACTGCGTGTGGCTGAAGACGCTGGTGACGCGCACATGCGCCGCCGGAATCACGTACATGCCGGCAAGCGAGCCCAGGTTGACGAATCCGGGCAGCAGGTTGCGGTCGGTGGAGACGTAGGCGCCGAGCGCGCTGACGTTTTGCGCGCGCAGCGCGAGGATGCGGTGATCGGCGTCGAAGGCGAGCTCGATCTCGGAGGACAGGTCGCGCCCGTGCTCATCCGCGAGCAGCGACTCGCTGCGGTCGCAGGTCCATTTCACGGCACGGCCGAGCTTGCGCGCGAGCCACAGCACGTGCCGGTGCTCGAAGTGCGCCCAGCCCTTGGCGCCGAAGGCGCCGCCGACGTCCTGGCTGACGACGCGGATGCGGTGTTCCGGGACCTTGAGCACCCCGGCGAGGATCTCGCGCACGCGGTGCGGATACTGCACGTCGCAATGCAGGGTGTAGCGGTCTTCGCCCCGGTCCCACACGCCCAGCGCGCCGCGCGGCTCCATGAACTGCGCGTGCACGCGCGACACGGTGTAGCGTCGCTTGACGACATGAGCAGCGGCCGCGAACGCGGCCTCGGTCGCGATGCGGTTGCCGACCTCGAATACGTTGCTGATGTTGTCGGGGCATTCCTCCCAGACAGGCCCGCTAACGGGCTGCGCCTCGTAGTCCACCTGCAGCAGTTCTGCGGCGTCTTTTGCCTGCGCCAGCGTCTCCGCGACGACGATGGCCACAGGGTCGCCGACGTGGCGCGCGATCCCCTTTGCGAGGCCCGGGTGCGCGCGCCAGAAGGCGGGCTTGCCGTCCGGGCGGCTGCGCTTGAGCGAGGGCGACGTGACGCCGACGCCGTCGCGTTCCAGGTCGTCGATGGTGAACACGCCCAGCACGCCCGGCGCGGCGAGCGTTGCCGCCGCGTCCATCGCGGCGATGCGCGCGCGCGCATGCGGCGAGCGCACATAGGCGATGTGGGCCATGCCCGGGACGACGAGGTCGTTGATGAAATGTCCCTCGCCGCGCAGCAGGCGCGGGTCTTCGAAGCGCGAAACCGATTGCCCGACGCCGTACTTTTCGTTCATGATGTTTGAATTCTAATTGGCGAGCCGCCCATGGCCTACAAGGCTTTCGATCTGACCGGCAAGACGGCGCTGATTACCGGCGGCAACAGCGGCATCGGCCTGGGCATGGCCGAGGCGCTCGCGCAGGCGGGTGCCGCGGTCTGCATTTGGGGCACGAATGCCCAAAAAAATGAAATTTCCCTGAAAAAAATACAATCCCATGGCGGGAAAGCGATCGCGCTGCACTGCGACGTAGGCGACGAACAGGAAGTTGAAAAGCGCTTTGCCGAAACCGTCGCCGCGCTCGGACCGGTCCATGCCTGCTTCGCCAATGCCGGCGTGAGCGGCCGCGCGACGGTGAAATCCTTCACCGAGATGACGACCGAGGAATGGAAGCGCGTCACGCGCGTCAACCTGGACGGCGCGTTCTATACGCTGCGCGCCGCGGCCAGGCACATGGCGGAACACGGCAGGGGCGGCGCGCTGGTCGGCACCGCCAGCCTGGCTGCGATCTCGGGCCAGCCGCGTGGCGAGCACTACGCCGCCACCAAGGGCGGCCTGATCTCCATGATCCGGGCGCTGGCGGTGGAATTCGCACGCCACGGCATTCGCGCCAACGCCATCCTGCCGGGCTGGATCGAGACCGCGATGACCGAAAAGGCGCTCAACTGGGACAAGTTCCGCGACAAGGTGCTGCCGCGCGTGCCGGTGCGCCGCTGGGGCAAGCCCGAGGATTTCGGCGCCATCGCGGTCTACCTGGTGAGCGATGCGAGCAGCTACCACACGGGCGACACCTTCCTCATCGATGGCGGATATTCCCTCTTCTAGAAAAGAGCGGATCGACGCGCTGCTGCTGGCCCTGCCGGGCGTCAGCGCGCGCAAGATCAACGGCCTCGACGCCTACTTCGCCAGCGACAAGATGTTCGCCTGCATCAGCGGCAACGGCGTCGGCCTGCGCCTGCCCGTGGCGACTGCGACCGAGCTGCAGTTTACCCGCGACAACGTCGGACCCTTTTCGCCCGGCGGCGTGGCGAGCACGCGCGAGTGGATCCAGATCGAGCGCGCCGATGCGGCCGACTACGAAAAGGACCTGGAACTGTTCCAGGCGTCGCTCGATTTCGTGAAGAAGGGCCGGCGCTGAGCGGGCCGGAAACGGTAGACACAGGGGGAGGGCAGGCATGGCGGGATTGTGCAAAGGGCGGGTGGCGGTCGTCACGGGCGCGGGCCGCGGACTGGGCCGGGAGCACGCGCTGCTGCTCGCGGCGAACGGCGCCAGGGTGGTGGTCAACGATCTGGGCGCGAACGTGGACGGCACCGGCCGCGACGCCTCGTTCGCGGCGCAGACCGTCGCCGACATCAGGAAGGCGGGCGGCGAGGCGGTGGTCAACGGCGACGACGTCAGCTCCTGGGCTGGCGCGAAGCACATGATCGACCACGCGGTGGAGGCTTACGGCAAGCTCGACATCGTCGTCAACAACGCGGGCATCCTGCGCGACCGCATGCTCGTCAACATGAGCGAAGAGGAGTGGGACGCCGTCATCCAGGTGCACCTCAAGGGCACCTTCGCGCCGTCGCGCCACGCCGCGGCCCATTGGCGCGAACTGCACAAGAAGACAGGCGACCCGGTCATGGGACGGATCATCAACACCACTTCGACCTCGGGCATCTACGGCAACGTGGGACAGTCGAACTACGGCGCGGCCAAGGCGGGCATCGCGGCCTTCACCATCATCGCCGCGCGCGAGTTGAAGCGCATCGGCGTCACGGTGAACGCGGTGTCGCCTTCCGCGCAGACGCGCATGACGGAGGGCCTGCGCGCGGTGACCGAAGAACAGCGCGCCATGCGCGATCCGAAGTGGGTGTCGCCGGTCGTCGCTTATCTCGCAAGCGAGCTGGCCCAGGACATCACGGGCCGCGTGATCCAGGCCGGCGTCGGGCGCATCGCGGTCTGCGAAGGCTGGCGGCGCGGCGCGGAAGCGCAGCAGGTGGCCGATCCCGCCGAAGCGGGCCGGCTGATCCGCGCCATGCTGCCGAAGGTGCGCAAGAATTCGGGCATGGACGGAATGGAACTGGACTGAGGACGCGATGGCTCTCAACTACGACCACCTGATGGGCCTCAAGCGCGACGGCGAGCGCTTCCGGTACACGGACCGCGAGACCATGCTCTATGCCGTCGGCATCGGCATGGGCGCCGATCCCCTCGACCGGAACGAGCTGCCATATGTATTCGAGCAGCCTGCGTTGAAGACGGTGCCGTCGATGGCGACCGTGCTGACGCGGGTGCCGCTGCTGAAGGACTGCGGCTACGACTACACGAAAGTGGTGCACGGCGAGCAGTGCCTGACCCTGCACCGGCCCTTGCCCCCTGAAGGCGAGCTGATCGCGAGCGCGCGCGTTACCGCCGCCTACGACAAGGGAGCCGGCAAGGGAGCGGTCATCTGCACGGAAGCCGCGGTGCGTTCCGCCGCCGACGGGCAGCCGATGTTTACGCTGCGCTCGTCGACATTCGCGCGCGGTGACGGCGGCTTCGGCGGACCCGCACGTTCCGAGCACGGGCCCGGCCCGCAGCCGCATCCGGTTCCCGGCCGCAAACCCGATATGACGGCGACGCTGCCGACGCGCAAGGACCAGGCGCTGCTCTACCGGCTGAATGGCGACCGCAATCCGCTGCACGCCGATCCCGGCCTCGCGAAGCGCGTGGGTTTTCCGGCGCCCATCCTGCACGGTCTCTGCACTTACGGCGTGGCCTGCCGCGCCATCCTGCAGACGGTCGCGGCTTACGACCACACGCGCATCGCCGGGTTCGACGTGCGTTTTTCCGCGCCGGTCTATCCCGGCGAAGCCATCGCCACCGATATCTGGGTCGATGGCAGGACGGTTTCTTTCCGCTGCCGCATCCCGGAGCGCAACGACATCGTCGTGATCAACAACGGCAAGTGCACGCTGGCTTCCTGACGTGTGCCGCATAGCCGTGCGCTTGAGGCGGCCCCGGCCGGGCGACATGGGCCGCGTGGTGCAGCTGCATGGCGAGCTCTATGCGCGCGAATTCGGCTACGACGCGACCTTCGAGGCGCTGGTGGCCGAAATCGCCGCCGGCTTCGTGCGCGATTTCAAGCCGAAATTCGAGCGCTGCTGGATCGCCGAAATGAACGGCGAGGTCGTGGGCTCGGTCTTCCTGGTCAGGAATTCCGCCAGGGAATCCAAGCTTCGGCTGCTCATCGTCCATCCCAGGGCGCGCGGTCAGGGGCTCGGCAGGCGCCTGACCCGTGCCTGCATCGCATTCGCGCGGCGCGCCGGCTACCGCAGGATGGTGCTGTGGACGCAGAGCCATCTCGCTGCGGCGCGCGCCATCTACCAGGCGGAAGGATTCCGCCTGGTGTCGAGCGCGCGTCACAAAAGCTTCGGCAAATACCTGGTTGCCGAGACTTGGGAGCTAGCCCTGAACTGAATACCCTCCGTCCACGGGAATTGCCGTGCCGGTGACGAAGTCCGAGGCGGCGCTCGCAAGAAACACTGCGATGCCGGCGAAATCGGCCGGGTCGCCCCAGCGTCCTGCCGGCGTGCGCGCGAGCACGCGCTCGTGCAGGCCGGCGACGTCCTGCCTCGCGCCGCGCGTGAGATCGGTGTCGATCCACCCCGGCAGCACCGCGTTCACCTGGATGTTGTCCTTTGCCCAGGCGCAGGCCATGGCGCGGCTCATCTGCACGATGCCGCCCTTGGATGCGGCGTAGGGCGTGGTGAACGAGGCGCCGAAAATGGACATCATCGATCCGATGTTGATGATCTTGCCGCCGCCGGCATTCTTCATCTCGGGATAGGCGAGCTGCGAGCAGTTGAACGCGCTCGTGAGGTTGGTGTTCATGACCTCGTGGTATTCGGCGAGCGTGTACTCCTGCGGCTGCCTGCGGATGTTGATGCCGGCGTTGTTGACGAGGATGTCGAGCCTGCCGTGGTGCTTCACGGTCCCGGCGATCAGCGCCCGTAGCGAGGCTTCGCTCCTGACGTCGGCCTCGATCGCGATGCCGCCGACCTCCTTGGCCGCGGCGGCGCTCTTTTGCGCATTGCGGCCCGCGACCACCACTTTTGCGCCCGCGGCGGCCAGACCGCGCGCCATGCCCAGGCCGATGCCGCCGTTGCCGCCGGTGACGACCGCGACTTTGCCGTTCAGGTCGAAGGGTTTCATTTGCTTTTGTTCTCCCGGGTGGATTCCGCCGCTATCATAGCGACCGGGGAGGAATGCCAATGCCACGTTTTGCAATCGCACTGCTGCTGTCGCTCGCGGCGTCTTTCGGCGCCCACGGCCAGGACTGGCCGGCGAAGCCGGTGACACTGATAGTGCCGTTCCCGCCGGGCGGATCGGTGGATCCGCTGGCGCGGCTGCTGAGCGTCAAGCTCACCGAAGCGCTCAAGCAGCAGTTCGTCGTCGAGAACAAGCCCGGCGCATCGGGATCCATCGGCACGGCATTCGTCGCCAAGTCCAGGCCCGACGGCTACACCTACGTGGTGGTGTTCGACACGCACGCGGTCAATCCCTCGCTGATCCCGGGGATGCAGTTCGACACCGCCAAGGACCTCGCGCCCGTGATGCTGGTCGGCACCGCACCGATGGCGATCACCACCAATCCCTCGAAACCGTATAAGAGCTTTGCCGACGTCATTGCGGCGGCAAAAGCCAGGCCGGATTCGGTTTCCTTCGGCTCGATCGGCAACGGCTCACTCGGGCACCTGACCATGATCCTGGTCCAGCAGTCGGCCGGCATCAGGCTGGTGCACGTGCCCTACAAGGGCGGCGGGCCGATGATCACCGACACGATCGGCGGCCAGATCGAGTTGGGCGTCGCGTCCGTGGCCGCTGTCGGACCGCACGTCAAGAATGGCAAGCTGCGCGCCATTGCCGTCACCGGCGACAAACGCTCGGCGTCCATGCCGGATGTGCCCGCGCTTGCCGAGCAGGGGTTCAAGGGATTCTCGGCGCTGGCGTGGTGGGGCATATTCGCGCCCGCCGGCACGCCCAGGCCGATCCTGGACAAGTTCCACGCCGAACTCGTCAAGGCGCTCGGCCAGCCCGACCTGCGCAAGACGCTCACCGAGACGCTCGGCATGGACCTGGTGGTGAGCAGCCCGGAAGACCTGCAGAAATTCCTGCTCGGCGAGATGGCGCGCTGGAGCAAGGTCGTCAAAGACAACAACATCAAGCCGGACTGATTTTCTGGAATCGCGCGGGCTCGGCATCGTCCTGATGCTGGTGATTGCTGCCGTCTTCGGCAGCAATCACATTGCGGCGCGCATCGCGTTCGACCACGGCACCAACGTGACCGTGGCGGTGGTGGTGCGCTCCACGGGCACGGCATTGTTTGTATTGGCTCTTCTTGTCTACAACGGTGTTTCCCTAAGGGTAGAAAGAAAAGACCGAGCCATCGTCATCGGGCTGCTGCTCACGATCCAGAGCTACTGCCTGTATTCGTCTGTCGCGCGCATACCGGTGGCGCTCGCGCTGCTCGCCTTCAACACCCATCCGCTGGCGCTCTCGCTGCTCTCCTGGGCCTCTGGCGGCGAGCGTCCGCGGCCGCGCGTGCTGATCGCCATGCCCATCGCGCTCGCCGGCCTCGCGCTCGCGCTCGACGTCTGGGGAAGGGCGGGCGCGCATTTATCCGGCTTTGCCGGGCGCTGGGCCGAGATAGGCCCCGGCGTGCTGTGGGCGAGCGGCGCGTCGCTTTCCTTCGCCACGGCGATGCTGCTGACGACGCGTTGGCTGGTCGGCATGGACGGCCGCCTGCGCAGCTTCCTCACCATGAGCGTCGTCGCCGTCGTGACGCTCGCCGGCGGCATGGCGGCGGGCGATTTCGCTTGGCCCGCCGACCGCACTGGCTGGATCGCGCTTGCGCTGCTGACCGCGTTCTACGGCACCGCGATCACCTCGCTGTTCGTGGTGCTGCCGCGGCTGGGCGCGGTGAACAACATGGCGGTGCTGAATTTCGAGCCGATCGCCGTGTTGGGCCTCGCCTGGGCGATCCTCGACCAGGCCGTGGCGCCGCTGCAGGTCGCGGGAGCCTTCATCGTCGTCGGCGCGATCGTCTGGATGGGGGCGGGTAGGAAATGACCACGCGCCTCTGCATCGTGCGCCACGGCGAGACCGCGTGGAACGCCGAGCACCGCGTGCAGGGGCAGCTCGACGTGCCGCTGAATGCGATCGGGCAGGCGCAGGCGCTGGCGGCGTCGAAAGTCCTATCGCGGGAAAAATTCGACGCCATCTATTCGAGCGACCTTTCGCGCGCGCGGCAGACGGCGCGGCCGACCGCGAACCTGCTGTCGCTGGAAATCCTGCTGGAAAAAGACCTGCGGGAAAGGCACTACGGGATTTTCGAGCGCCTGACCTACGCGGAAGTGAAGACGCGGTACCCGGAGGACTACGCCCGCTTCGAGGCGCGCGAGCCGGACTATGCGTTCCGGACCGGCGAGAGCCTCAGGGATTTTTCCGCCCGCAGCATTGCCGTCATTTCAAGGATAGCGAATGCGTACGAAGGCAAAAGCATCCTGGTGTTCACCCACGGCGGCGTGCTGGACAAGCTCTATCGCTTCGTCACCGGGCTGCCCTTGAGCGCGCAACGCGAATTCGGCATCCCCAACGCCGGCCTGAATCGCATCGAACTCACGCCCGCCGGCTGGCAGATTAAATCCTGGGCTGATGTCGCCCACCTTGAAAGCGCGCTGGACGATCTTCCGGAATAGCTATCGCACGACCTTGAACAGGTTGCTGAAGCCGTCGGTCCAGGTCTGCAGGCCCTTGATGGGCTCGATGTCGTCGGCACCGGCGAAGCGCTTGTCGGCGAGGAATTTCGGGTTGTCCGTCACCAGCACGTACGAGGTGCCGGAGTATTTTTCCTCCGTCGGGTCGTCGTCCATGAGCAGGACCTTCATGCCTTCGGCCTCGGCGACGAGCTTGATCAGCGGCGGCAGGTTCACGAAGCGGTTGGTGACGTTGTAGACGATCACGCCGCCGGGCGCGAGGTGGCGCTTGTAGGCGCGCAGCGCTTCGCGCGTGAGCAGATGCATCGGTATCGCGTCGCTGGAGAAGGCATCCACGGAAATCAGGTCGAAGTTCTGCGGCGGGTCGCGCTCCATGCTCAGGCGCCCGTCGCCGACGACGATGTCGATCTTCGCCTTGGCGTCTGGCAGGTACCAGAACTGCTCGCGCGCGATCTTGACCACGTCGGGATCGAGTTCGTAGATGCGGAAGTAGTCGCCGGTTTTTCCCCACGCGGTGAAGGAGCCCACGCCCAGGCCGATGATGCCGACGCGCCGCGGCCGCTGGTTGTAGAAATCGAGCGCCTTCGCGATCCCCGAGCCCGGGCCGAAATAGCTGATCGGCTGCGCGCGCGTCGCCGGATCGACGTATTCCCAGCCGTGGTTGATGACGCCGTGCACCAGCGCGCGCGTGATTTTCCCGTCGCCGCTGCGGTCGTATTGCTTGACGCGCAGCGTGCCGTAGAAATTTCGCGTCATCAGTATCGCGTCGCTGCCGATGTAGGCTACGTACTGGTAGACGTGCCAGGCGACCGCCCCGGTGACGGCGAGCGCGGCCGCCGGTACCGCGTAGGCGAACCTGCCCGCCGAGGGACCGCGAGCCGTGCGCCAGCTGAGCAGCGCGGCGAGCGTGCCGCAGGCGATGAGCGCGATCGGCAGCTCCAGGAAGATGTGGAAGATGCGCGGCGCGATCAGGCCGACGAACAGGCCGCCCGCTGCGCCGCCGGCCGACACCATCAGGTAGAAGCGCGTGAGATAGCGCGGCGCAGGCCGCATCGCCGCGAGTTCGCCGTGGCAGAACATGCAGGCCGCGAACAGCCCCGCGCAGTAGAGCGCGATGGCGTAGCGGATCTTCATCACGCCGAGGTTCTCGTACAACGTCCAGGACATCGCCAGCAGCATCACGAACAGCAGCGGCAGGCCCCACTTGCGCGAGTACCAGCCGCTGCGGCCGCGCGCGCCGCCGACGTCGAAGACGAGAATGAAGGACAGCAGGTACAACACCAGCGGCACGATCCAGACGAACGGCACCGAGGCGATGTTCTGCGTGATGTGGCTGGTCACCGCGAGCAGCATCAGCGAGCCCAGCGCCGAGAGCGCCAGCCAGAGCGCGTAGTCAGAAGCGCGCGGCGCCGGCTGTTCTTGGTTTTTTTCTTCCGAAGAAAAATCCTTTGCCGCGACAGAATTTCCCGCCGCCTTCCATGCTGAGCAGGCGCACAAAACTGCGAAGACAACGTACAGCGCGCTCCAGGCGTAGGATTGCGACTGCAGCGCGAATGCGGGTTCGATCACCGGCGGATAGGCCACCAGCGCCATCAGCGACGCCAGGTTCGAGAGCGCGAACAGCCGGTACACGGTGCCGCTCGGAAAACTGCGTGCGAACCAGGCCTGCACCAGCGGCCCGGTGGTGGAGAGCAGGAAGTAGGGCAGCCCGATGGTCGAGGCGAGCAGCAGGAGGATGCGCAGGGAGGGCTCGGTGCCGGGGCCGGGTTTCCAGCTCTCGGACGCGAGTATCGGCAGGAAGGCGAGGCTCGCCGCGAGCAGCACCGTATGCACGACGGCCTGCGAACGCGGCGCGAGCTTGCGGCTGACGGCGTCGGCATAGGCGTAGCCGCCGAGCAGCACCAGCTGGAAGAACACCATGCACACGGTCCAGACCGAGGCGTTGCCGCCGAACCAGGGCAGGATCTGCTTGGCGATGATCGGCTGCACCAGGAACAGCAGGAACGCGCTGGTGAATACGGTGGCGGCGAAAAGGAGCATGCGGGCGCGCGAATTTAAGCGATCAGCGGCGCTTCGTCCATTGCGGAAGTCTGCTCGCGCAATTCGAGAATGCGATCCTGCCAATAGCGTGTCGTGCCGAACCAGGGAAACGCCGCCGGAAAGGCCGGATCTTCCCAGCGGCGCGCCAGCCAGTACGAGTAATGGACGAGGCGCAGCGTGCGCAGCGGTTCGATCAGGCTCAGCTGCTCGCGGTTGAAAGCGTGGAACTGCTCATAACCTTCCAGCAGCGCGCGCAGCTGAATGGTCGCGGTCGCGCGGTCCCCTGCCAGCAGCATCCAGAGGTCCTGCACGGCCGGCCCCATGCGCGCGTCGTCGAGATCCACGAAATGCGGCCCATCGTGCGTCCACAGAATGTTGCCGGCGTGGCAGTCTCCGTGCAGGCGAATCCGGCCGGCCTGCACGATGTCGAAGCGGTTCTGCACGCTCTCAAGCGCGAGGTCGGCGGTCGACTCCCAGGTTTCCCGCAAGTCCTCCGGGATCATGCCCGAGGCGATCAGCCAGTCGCGCGGTTCGATGCCGAAGGTCTCGACGTCGAGCGCCGGCCGCACCTTGAACGGCTTCGTCGCGCCGACGGCATGGATGCGCCCGAGGAAGCGGCCGATCCACTCCAGCACCTTTTCGTCTTCCAGTTCCGGCGGCCGCCCGCCGCGGCGCGGGAATACCGCGAATCGCGAATCGGCGCCGTGATGCAGCGTCCTGCCGCCGATTTCGAGAGGCGCCACGACCGGAATCTCGCGCCCCGACAGATCCAGCGAAAACGCATGATCCTCGAGGATCTGCTCATCGCTCCAGCGCTGCGGGCGGTAGAACTTGGCGACCACGTAGGAATCGTCTTCGAGCGCGATCTGGAAGACGCGGTTTTCATAGCTGTTCAGCGCCAGCATGCGCCCGTCGCCGCGCAGGCCGATGCCCTCGAGCGCGTCCAGCACCGCGTCCGGCGTCAGGTTTTCATAAGGCCTTGAGTTCACGCAGGCATTTTAGGGTGCTTGACACGGCCGCCGTGCTGATTAATACTGAACCTTATGGTTAAGTATGAAGAGCCTGTCCTGGACCAAGTGTTTTCCGCGCTGGCCGACCCGACGCGCCGCGGCGTGCTGGAGTCGCTCAGCGGCGGCAGCCTCGGGGTGAGCGAACTGGCGGCGCCGCACGGCATGTCGCTGCCGGGCTTCATGAAGCACCTGCGCGTGCTCGAGGAGGCGGGCCTGATCGCGCGCTCCAAGGAGGGGCGCGTGGTGAGCTGCGAGCTCTCCGCCCAGCCGATGAAGGCAGCCTCCGCGTGGATGTCCCGCTACGAAAAATTCTGGAGCGACAAGCTCGATTCGCTCGCCCGCTACCTGTACCAACAAGAGGAACTGCAGACATGGAACAAGCCCACGTTAAGAATAAACCCGCGGACAAACCCTCGCTCGCCCTCTCGCGCCACTATCCCGTCGCACCGGAAAAGGTCTGGCGGGCGTGGACCGACCCGAAAACGATAGCGAAATGGTGGGGTCCGGGCCATGATCCGGTTTCCGCGGCGGAACTCGACCTGCGCGTGGGCGGGCGCTTCCGCATCGTCTTTGGCGGCAAGGAAGGGCGCGAGCACGAGTGCGCCGGTATCTACAAGGAAATCGCGCCGAACCGCAAGCTGGTATTCACCTGGTGCTGGCCCAATACCACGCCCGACCGCGTGTCGCAGGTGACGATCCTCTTCAAGCCGGCGGGCGGCGGCACCGATCTCGAGTTTCTGCACGAGCAGTTCTTCGACGAAGCGTCGCGCGACGGCCACAAGCGCGGCTGGAGCGAGTTTCTGGTCAAGCTGGAAGCCTTTCTCAATGGAGAAGCGCAATCATGAGTTACGTAGACGGATTCGTCGTGCCGGTACCGAAGAAGAAACTGGCGGCCTACCGCGCCATGGCGCGCAAGGCGGGCAGGGTCTGGCGCGAGCACGGCGCGCTCGAGTACCGCGAGAGCGTGGCCGACGATGTAAAGTGGGGCAAGCGCACCTCGTTCCCGCGCAGCGTCAAGCTGAAGGGCAGCGAGGTGGTGTGGTTCTCGTGGATCGTCTACAAATCCCGCAGGGATCGCGATCGGGTGCTGGCCAAGGTAATGAAGGACAAGCGCCTCGCGCGGATGATGGACCCGAAGGGCATGCCCTTCGACGCCAAGCGCATGATCTACGGCGGCTTCAGGATCATGGTCGACCTGTAGGAGACGCCGTGCCGAACAAAATCGTATCGCAGGCAGACTGGCTGGCGGCCCGCAAGGCACTGCTGGCGAAGGAGAAGGCGTTCAGCCTCCAGCGCGACGAACTTGCGCGCGAGCGCCAGTCGCTGCCCTGGGTGAAAGTGGAGAAGGACTACGTATTCGAGGCGCCGGAGGGAAAACGGACGCTGGCGCAACTCTTCGGCGCCAAGAGCCAGCTCATCGTCTACCACTTCATGCTGGGGCCGGGCTGGGAGGCGGGCTGCAAGAGCTGTTCCTACCTCGCGGATCATTTCGAAGGCGCGTTGCCGCACCTCGCGGCGCGCGACGTCAGTTTCGTCGCCGTGTCGCGCGCGCCGCTGGCCGAAATCGAGGTGTTCCGCAAGCGCATGGGCTGGCGTTTCCCGTGGGTGTCGTCGCACGGCAACGATTTCAACTTCGATTTCCATGTTTCCTTCCGCAAGGAGGACATCGGCAAGCGCAAGGTCGAGTACAACTACGAGCTGGGCGACGCGCGCATGGAGGAACTTCCCGGCGCCAGCGCGTTCTGCAAAGATGCGCAGGGCGGCGTGTTTCACACCTATTCGACCTACGCGCGCGGCCTGGACATGATGATCGGCGCCTACAACTGGCTCGACATCGCGCCCAGGGGACGCGACGAGGACAAACTGGAATTCACCATGTCATGGGTCAGGCATCACGACAACTATGAAAAAAATTGAACCGTTCGTCATATCGCGCGTGTTCGACGCGCCGCGCGACCGCGTCTGGAAAGCGTGGACCGAGGTGGAGCGCCTCAAGCAGTGGTTCAGCCCCAAGGGCTGCACCGTGATCGCCGCGAAGATGGATCTGCGGCCCGGCGGCACCTACCACTACGGCATGCGCACGCCGGACGGCCACGAGATGTGGGGCAAGTGGACGTTCCGGGAAATCGAGGCGCCGCAGCGCCTGGTGCTGGTGAATTGCTTTTCCGATGCCGCGGGCGGCATCACGCGCCACCCGATGGCGCCCACCTGGCCGCTCGAAATGCTGTCCACCACGACCTTCGCGGAGCAGGGCGGCAAGACTACGCTCACGCTGGAATGGTTGCCGATCAATGCCTCGCCGGAGGAAATCGCCACCTTCGAGGCGGGACGCGCCGGCATGACGCAGGGCTGGGGCGGCACCATGGAACAGTTCACGGCATACCTGGCGAAAACCTGAAAGGAGATGTGATGCAGGCTCAACCCTATCTGTTTTTCGACGGCCGCTGCGAAGAGGCCCTCGAGTTCTATAAGAAAGCCCTCGGCATCAAGGTCGAGATGCTGATGCGCTACAGCGACAGCCCCGATCCGATGCCGCCGGGAATGATCCCGCCGGGCGCCGAGAAGAAGGTCATGCACTCCGCGTTCCGCGTCGGCGAGACGCTGGTGATGGCCTCCGACGGCAATTGCGGCAACAAGCCCAGCTTCCAGGGCTTCTGCCTGTCGGTCGACGCCAAGAACGCCGCCGACGCCGACAAGCTGTTCGCCGCGCTCGTCGACGGCGGCAAGGTGCAGATGCCGCTCAACAAGACGTTCTTCTCGCCGCGCTTCGGCATGCTCACCGACAGGTTCGGCGTCGGCTGGATGGTCATCGTTCCGCAGAAGATGTAGCCATGCAGAAAATCACGACGTGCCTCTGGTTCGACACGCGGGCCGAGCAGGGCACGCGCGGCCTGGTCGAAAACCTCGTCAAGTACCTGCAGAACTGATGCCGGAATCCGCAGACCGCCAGCGCTGGCTGGCGCTCTACCTGCTTTGCCTGGGCGAGCTGATGATCGTCCTCGATACGACGATCGTGAACGTCGCCCTGCCTTCGATCCGCGAGAGCCTGCGCTTTTCCGAGACCTCGCTGGTCTGGGTGGTGAACGCCTACATGCTGACCTACGCCGGCTTCCTGCTGTTGGGCGGCCGTCTGGGCGATTTCTACGGCCAGCGGCGCGTGTTCCTGCTGGGGCTCACGCTGTTCACGCTGGCCTCGCTCGGCTGCGGGTTGGCGAATTCGCAGGAGCTGCTGATCGCAGCGAGGGCGGTGCAGGGATTGGGCGGCGCGGTGGTCTCGGCCATCGCGCTGTCGCTGATCATGAACCTGTTCAGCGAGCCGGGGGAGCAGGCGAAGGCGATGGGCGTCTACGGTTTCGTCTGTGCGGCCGGAGGCAGCATCGGCGTGCTGCTCGGAGGCGCGCTCACCAACGCGCTGGACTGGCACTGGATCTTTCTCGTCAACCTGCCGATCGGCGTCGTCGTCTACGCGCTTTGCCTGGCCTTGCTACCGAACGACCGCGGGCAGGCGGGAACCGGGCGGCTCGATGTCGCCGGCGCGGTGACGGTGACTTTGTCCCTCATGCTCGCGGTCTACGCGATCGTGAACGGCAACGAAGCGGGCTGGGTTTCCACGCAGACCATATGCCTGCTTTCCGGCGCCGCGGCGCTATTCGCGCTGTTCCTCGGCATCGAGGCCAGGGTGAGCAAGCCGCTCATGCCGCTCGGCATGTTCCGGCTGCGCAACATCGCCGTCGCCAACGTGATCGGAGTCCTGTGGGCCGCCGGCATGTTCGCCTGGTTCTTCATTTCGGCGCTGTACATGCAGCTCGTGCTGGGCTACAGCCCGCTGCAAGTCGGCCTCGCCTTCCTGCCGTCGAACCTGATCATGGCTGCGTTCTCGCTGGGCCTGTCTGCAAAAATCGTGATGCGCTTCGGCCTGCGCCCGCCAATCGCGGCGGGGATGCTGCTGGCGGCCATCGGGCTCGCGCTGTTCGCGCTGGCGCCGGTCGACGGGACTTTCGTCGTCCATGTGCTGCCGGGTATGTCGCTGCTCGGCCTCGGCTGCGGCATGGCGCTGAATCCCGTGCTGCTCGCCGCGATGGGCGACGTCGGCCCCGAGGATTCCGGGCTCGCCTCGGGCATCGTCAACACCGCGTTCATGATGGGCGGCGCGCTCGGTCTCGCGGTGCTTGCCAGCCTTGCCGCCGCGCGCAGCGAAGCTTTGCTCGCTGCCGGCTCCGCGATTCCAGCTGCGCTGACAGGCGGCTATCACGCCGCCTTTGGCGTCGGCGCACTATTCGCTGCCGCCGCCTCGCTGATTGCAGCCTTGCTTCGCACTGAAACCGCGGATCAGAAAAGGAACCTGCCATGCGCATCTACTACGGCTGGGTGATCGTCGCTGCCGGCGCGCTGATGACCTGCATCGCCTTTGGCGCCGTGTTCTCGCTGGCGGTGTTCCTGCAGCCGATGTCGGACGCGACCGGCTGGTCGCGCGCCGGGATCTCTGGCGCGATGACGCTCGTGTTCCTCGCCATGGGCGCGGGCGGTTTCGCCTGGGGCACGCTCAGCGACCGCATCGGCGCGCGGCCTGTCGTGCTCGCGGGATCCGTCCTGCTCGCGCTCGGGCTCGCGCTGGCGAGCCGGGCCGGCAGCCTACTGGAATTCCAGCTCGCCTATGGCCTGCTCGTAGGCTTCGCCGCCGGAAGCTTCTTCCCGCCGTTCATCGCGGTGGTCAGCAACTGGTTCGACCGGCATCGTGCGCTGGCAGTCTCGCTCACGACGGCGGGCGTGGGCGTAGCGCCCCTGACCATGTCGCCGTTCGCGAGCTGGCTGCTGACGGCGACGGACTGGCGCGGCGCGCAACTGACGATCGCGGCCATTGTCGCGCTTGTCCTCGTCCCGGCGTCGCTGCTGGTACGCCAGCCGCCGGCGGCGCCCGCCGGCGCACCGGCGCCGGGCGCGAGCCCCGGGCGCGAGATGTCGCTCGGCGGGGCGCTGCGCTCCCTGCCGTTCGTCGTCCTCGGCGCCACCTACTTCGCCTGCTGCGCGATGCATTCCGGGCCGATCTTCCACACCATCAGCTACGCCATCTACTGCGGCGTGCCGGCGATGGCGGCGGTGAGCATCTACAGCCTTGAGGGGCTCGCCGGGCTGGGCGGGCGCGTGCTGTTCGGGATGCTCGGCGATCGCTACGGCGCCAAGCGGGTGCTCATCGCCGGCCTGTTCGTGCAGGCGCTCGCCGCGGGCGCCTTCGTTTTCGCGAGCCGGCTGGGCGAGTTCTACGCCGTGTCTTTCGTCTTCGGCCTGGCGTATGGAGGCGTGATGCCGCTCTACGCGGTGCTCGCGCGCAGCTATTTCGGGCCGCACATCATGGGCGGCGTGATCGGCGCCGCGAGCCTGGTCTCGAGCCTTGGCATGGCGCTGGGTCCGCTCGCCGGCGGCTGGATTTTCGACGCCTTCGGCACGTATACCTGGCTTTACATCGGCTCGTTCACCGTCGGCCTGGGCGCGGTGGCGATCGCGCTCGCTTTCCCGCCGCCACGGCTCGCCCTGAAACCCGCAACCTGAACAGGACCTCAGACCATGAAGAAAACTCATCAAGGCAGCTGCCATTGCGGCGCCGTTCGCTTCGAGGCGGACGTCGACCTCGCCGAAGGCACGTTCCGCTGCAACTGCTCGATCTGCTTCAAGTCGCGCGCCTGGCTCGCCCCGGTGCCCGCGGAGTCGTTCCGGCTGCTCTCCGGGGAGGAGAACCTGCGCGACTACCAGTTCGGCCCGAAGAGAATCCACCACCTGTTCTGCTCGGTCTGCGGCGTGCGGCCGTTTTCGCAAGGGCAAGACCCCAAGGGCAACAGGTCATATGTGGTGCGCGTGAATTGCCTGGAAGGCGTGGATGCGAACGAGTTTGTCGATGCGCCAGTCCGGTACTTCGACATGCTGCACGACAATTTCAAGTCGCCGCCCGCGGAAACGCGGCACTTGTGAGGTTCGCCGATTGACCCCGGGGTAGAATTCGCGCGGTGGCTGAATCGAACGACCTGGTCGACGTTTCCGACCTGCAGTTTTCCTACGGAGAACTGCAGATATTCCGCGGGCTGTCGCTCAAAATCCCGCGCGGCAAGGTGGTCGCGATCCTCGGCGGCAGCGGCAGCGGCAAGTCGACGCTGCTCAAGCTGATCGGCGGCCAGCTCGCGCCCGACGGCGGCGCGATCCGCGTCAACGGCAGGGTGGTGCACGAGCTGTCCACCCATGATTTATACGAAATGCGCCGCAAGATGGGCATGATGTTCCAGTCGAGCGGCCTGTTCACCGACTTGTCCGTGTACGAGAACATCGCGTTCCCCATCCGCGAGCACTACGACCTGCCCGAGGAACTGGTGCGCTCGCTGGTGCTCATGAAGCTCGACGCGGTCGGCCTGCGCGGCGCGCGCGACATGATGCCGGGCGATCTATCGGGCGGCATGACGCGCCGCGTGGCGCTGGCGCGCGCGATCGCGGCCGATCCGCTGCTGGCGATGTACGACGAGCCGTTTGCCGGCCTCGACCCGATCTCGCTCAACGTCATCGCGACGCTGATCCGCAAGCTGAACGACGCGCTCGGCCTGACCTCGATCGTCGTGACCTACGACGTCTCGGAGTCGCTCAAGCTGGTGGACTACATCTACGTGATCGCGGAAGGCAAGCTGATGGGCGAAGGCACGCCCGACCAGCTTCTCGCCTCCGAGGATCCCTATCTGAAGCAGTTCCTGAAAGCGCTGCCGGACGGGCCGGTGCGCTTTCACTTCCCGGCGAAGCCGCTCGCCGAAGAACTGAGGCTTGTTACGCCTTCGCGTCCTTCGGGATGAATTTCAGCGCCACGCCGTTGTTGCAGTAGCGCTTGCCGGTGGGCGCCGGGCCGTCGTCGAACAGGTGGCCCTGGTGGCCGCCGCAGCGCGCGCAGTGGTATTCGGTGCGCGGGTAGACGATCTTGTAGTCCGTCTTGGTCTGCAGGTTGCCCGGAATGGCGGTGAAGAACGACGGCCAGCCGGTGCCGCTCTCGAATTTCATTTCCGAGGTGAACAGCGGCAGGCCGCAGCCGGCGCAGACGAACACGCCGGAGCGCTTCTCGTTGTTCAGCGGGCTGGTGCCGGGGCGCTCGGTGTCTTCTTCGCGCAGCACGCCGTAGGACGCGGGCTGCAGGCGTTTTTTCCATTCCTCCTTGGGCAGTTTCAGCTCTTCGGTCGCGCTGGGAATCTCGGTGCCCGGCGCGAGCAGGGTTTTCCAGTTGTCTTGCATTTCCTGTATCCCTTTCATGGTCTTTGGAGGGGCGGCATGAACGTGGGCAAAGAAGGGCCCCAAGGCAAGAAATCCCAACAAGGTGCGCCGTTGCATTGCATTCTCCTCGATTCGAGTTCCTCGAAGCCTTGGTCGCGGAACAGCGCGCGACCTGACAGCAGCTAATCTAACATCCGCAACCAGGGAGGAGAACACCGTGATTCGCAACGCAATTCCCGCGATTTCCGTTGCCAGCCGCGCTGAGGGATCAATGCCTTATGTTGGTCGGGGGGCTCGCGTCGAACACAGGGTAAGGGGATTGCGGCTTCGGAATCTCTTCTCCCCCCTCGCGCGCCTTTTCGTACCACCGGATGGATTCGGAATAGTTGCGGGCAACGGCAGAATTCCCGCTGTCGTAGATCTCGCCGAGCCGGCGCTGCGCCGGCGGGTAGCCCTCTTCCGCGGCCTCGAGAAAGGCGACGAATGCGCCCTGCTCGTCTCCGCGGCGCTCCATTGCAAGCCCTTCGACGTGGCGATGGGCCGCCGTCTCATTGCTCATTGGCAAGTGTTCCGCGGATTGTGCATGAACGATTTTCCATGCCGGCATTGCCAGAAGGAAAGCGAACGTCGCAAGCACGGCGATCCATGGATTGCGATGCGCGTACGAGGTGATTCGAGAGAGTTTGTTCATGTCCATACTCTCTCCCTCGGCGGACGCGCGGTCTGTGCGATACCACACATGCACCTCGCCCGCGCATTTCGTCAGTTGCCGGACAACTTGCGAAAAACGATGACGTTCTGCCAGGGCAGGTCACGCGCGGTTTTCACCCATTCCAGCGCGTGAATGGTGGCCTCTTTGCGCACTTGCGCTTCAGTCATGGTGTGAAGAGGCTTGATCGGCACGGCCGCATCGCCGCCCCGGAACTCGACGAACACCAGGCGCCCGCCGGGCTTGAGCGAGCGCACGATGGCGGCAAGCATCTCGTACGGATATTCGAACTCGTGATAAACGTCCACCATCAGCGCGAGGTCGATGCTGCCTGGCGGCAGCCCTGGATCGGTTAACCCGCCGAGCATTGGCTTCACATTGGCGGCGCCGCGCCGCGACATCTGCTGCTCGAGGAGCTTCGTCATCTCTGGCTGTATATCCACCGCGTACACCGTACCGCTCGCGCCCACGCGTTGCGCCATGCGCCACGAGTAATAGCCGGTGCCCGCGCCGATATCGGCGACCGTCATGCCGGGCTTCAGCTCGAGCGCGGAGAGCACCAGCTCCGGCCGTTCCTCGTCGGCGCGCTCGACGCGCTCCAGCCATCGCGCGCCGTGGAAGCTCATGACCTGCGCAATCTCACGGCCCAAATAGACTTTGCCGATGCCGTCGGCGCTCGCCGCAGCAGTTGTGTAGCGGCTCGGCGCGGATTCGCCTGCCGGCGCCGCCGTCGCCAGGGCGAGCGCGTGGATCAGCAGGAGAAGAACGAGGGCCGGCTTCGATTTCCGGCCGCTTCGATCCTGAATAATCACTTTCCTTGACCGGATAGACCGGGCTGTTGCAGATTCATCCCGGCCGGATCCAATCCTTCCGGCGGTACAGCAATACCGTACCGACCAGACCGCAGGCGGCGGCAATGCTCATCCAATATCCAGGCGCCGCCTTGTCCCCGGTCCTTTCGATCAGGTAAGTCGAAATCACCGGCGTCATGCCGCCGAACACGGCCGTGGCGAGGCTGTAGGCGAGCGAAAAGCCCGCAACGCGTACCTGGACCGGCATGACCTCCGTAAGCGCGGCAACCATGGCGCCGTTGTAGACGCCGAAGAAGAATGACAGATAGAGGAGCACCAACAGCATCCGCTCGAAATCCGGCGCCGCCGTGAGCCAGGAAAGCGCGGGATAGGTGGTGAAAATCGCCAGCGTAGCGATGGCGAGCAGAATCGGGCGCCGGCCGATCCGGTCCGACAGCGCGCCTCCGATCGGCAGCCAGAAGAAATTTGAAATGCCGACGCAAAGGGTGACGACCAGGCTGTCCGCGGCGCTGAGTTTCAGCACGGTCTTGCCGAACGTCGGCGTATAGACCGTGATCAGATAGAAGGTCGTCGTGGTCATGGCCACGAGCAGCATTCCCTCGATCACCACGGTCCAGTTCTCGGCCATGGATCGGAACACCTCGGCCGTCGTGGGGTGGTGCTTGCGCGCCTTGAATTCCTCGGTCTCCAGGAGCGATTGCCTCAGGATGAAGATAATCGGCACGATCGCGCAGCCGACGAAGAATGGAATACGCCAGCCCCAGGCGTGGATGTCGTCGACCGACATCCAGTGATTGAGCGCGTAGCCGAGCGCAGCGGCCAGGATGATCGAAACTTGCTGGCTCGCCGATTGCCAGCTGGTATAGAAGCCCTTGCGGCCGGGCGTCGCCATTTCGGCGAGATAGACCGAGACTCCGCCAAGTTCCGCCCCGGCTGAAAACCCCTGCAGCAGACGCCCGGTCAGGACCAGCAGCGGCGCAGCCAGACCAATGGAAGCATAGCCTGGCACGAAGGCGATGAGGATCGTTCCGCAAGCCATGATCGACAGCGTCACGATGAGCCCCATGCGGCGGCCGACCTTGTCGATGTACGCGCCAAGGACGATCGCTCCCAGCGGGCGCATGAGAAAGCCTGCCCCGAATGCGCTGAAAGTCAGCATGAGCGAGGCAAACTCGCTCTGGGCCGGAAAGAACGCCTTGGCGATGTACGTGGCGTAGAAGCCGAACAGGAAGAAATCGAACTGTTCGAGAAAGTTTCCGCTCGTGACGCGAAGCACGGTCGCGATCTTCGAGGGACCTCCGGGGCCCGTCACTGGCACTGCATCCGTCATATGCCCTCTCCTTGATCGAACTGGCGTAAAAGTCTAAGCCTCAATCCCTCGCTTGGGCGAGGAGAGTAAGCTTATCCATATCCAATGGCACGAAAAAACGGCCGTAGTCTTCGAGGCGATGCCCTCGCGGCGCGCGCGGCGAAGCTCGGGATCGCGCTCGATGAATTCCGGGATGCGAACGGCTCGATCCTGGAGCTTGACCTGCAGCGGCGCGTCAGCGAGGTGGAGCGCTATTCGGCGGAATTCCGCTTCGACAAGGTTCTTGCGGTCTGCGTCGCCGCTTTGGGGATTTGCGCTCTTGCCACCTGGCTGGCAATGCATTTCCTCTCGAACCCCAACTAGCCGGAGGCCCGGATGGCCCCTATTGCTGGAAAGACATCGACGGCCGCTGCGCCAGTGCCGCCCGCCAGCGCTGCAGCTGGGGGTGCTGCTCGCCCGGCCTGACCTTCACCACGCGCGCAAAGTCGACGGCCACCACCGCGGTGATGTCGGCAACGCTGAATCGATCTGCGGCAATGAAGTCGCGGCCGGCCAACCGTTCATTCAGCGTGACGAAGAATTGCTGCACCCTGGCCAGGCCGCGCTGCGCCAGAGCGGGGATCTGCGGATAGTCCACCGGTCCGGGCAGTGCCCGATTGGCCATGGCCGGCGCGCTGTTGCGCAGGGCTTCGGCGATAGCGAGCAGACCCTCGAACTCGACGCGCCAGTTCCAGCTCGCAATCTCGGCCTTTTCCTGCGGCGTGCTACCCAGCAGCGGCGGCTGGGGAAAGCGCGCCTCGAGGTAGGCCGTAATCGCCGCGTTGTCGGTCAGCAGCAACCCCTCGTCGGTGCGCAGCGCCGGCACGGTGCATTGCGGGTTGATCTTTCGGTAGGCGTCGCTGAGTTGCTCGCCATTCCTCAAGTCCACCTGGACCGTTTCATGCGCGACGCCTTTTTCGGCGAGCAGGATGCGCGCGCGGCGCGGGCTTGGTGCCGTAGCGCAGTCGTAGAGGGTGATCATCGTTGGGTTTTGTT
Organism: Burkholderiales bacterium; assembly: GCA_035308765.1. Lineage (GTDB taxonomy): Bacteria > Pseudomonadota > Gammaproteobacteria > Burkholderiales > SG8-39 > RBG-16-66-20. Next base: position 56,302 of record DATGGA010000004.1, on the reverse strand, counting down.
ATCGAAGTCGCCGGCGTTATGGCGCTCGTGCAGCTGGCTGGACGGCTGACCCCAGGTGCGGTTGACCATGCGGCCGCGCTTCACGGCCGGACGTTGGGCGATCTGGTCGGTCCAGCGCAAGACGTGGGAGTACGTATGAACCTGCAGGAATTCGCCTGCCCCGTAGAGCTGGCCCTTTGCAAGCGTGCCGTACCAGGGCCAGACCGCCATGTCGGCGATGGTGTAGTCGTCCCCCGCCAGATAGGGGCTCGCGGCGAGGCGCCGGTCGAGCACATCGAGCTGGCGTTTTACTTCCATCGCGTAACGATCGATGGCGTATTCGATCTTGCTCGGCGCGTACGCGTAGAAGTGGCCGAACCCGCCGCCGAGAAAAGGCGCAACGCCCATCTGCCAGAACAGCCACGACAGGCACTCGGCGCGCTCGGCGCCGTCGGCTGGAAGAAAGGCGCCAAACTTCTCGGCCAGATACAGCAGGATCGCGCCAGACTCGAATACCCGGACCGGTTTTGGCCCGCCGCGGTCCAGCAGGGCCGGGATCTTGGAGTTCGGGTTGATCGCGACGAAGCCGCTGCCGAACTGCTCGCCGTCGTTGATCCGTACCAGCCAGGCGTCGTACTCTGCGCCGCCATGGCCCAGGGCCAGCAGTTCTTCCAGCATCACCGTGACCTTGACGCCGTTGGGCGTGGCCAGCGAATAGAGCTGCAGCGGATGGCGGCCCACGGGCAGCTCCTTGTCGTGCGTCGCGCCCGCGATCGGGCGGTTGATGCTCGCAAATCGTCCGCCGTTTTCCTTGTTCCAGGACCAGACCTTCGGCGGCGTGTAGGTGGGCGGACCGTCCATGGGGCTAGCGTTCGGACCTGACGCCGACTACCGAGTTTGCTCCGAAGGCGGAGTGATTCATGATCCGATCCGGGGATCCGGAACTGCGTCGAGAACCAGGCCGTTGATTGCGGTAACGCGCAAACGCTCGCCACGCTTGACCGGGATCGGGCAGCGCACGCGCCAACTCTCGCCATGCACCCGCGCCCAGCCTTCGTCCTGCATGTCCTCGAGCGCCTCGCCGGCGGCGCCGATCAATCGCTCCGGCCCGCTCACCACCGGGCGCCGCCGCGCGCGCAGCAGCATGCCGGCGACGAGGATGAAGAATGCGGCACTCGCTGCAGTCAGGCTCGCGATCAGCGCGTAGGGGATCTCGAACTCCGGCATGTCGGTGTCTATCAGGATGACCGATCCGACGGCGAAAGCGATCACGCCGCCCACCCCCAGCGAGCCGAAGGACGGCAGAAATACCTCGGCCACCATGAAGCCGATGCCGAGCAGAACCAGCGCAACGCCCGCGTAACTCACCGGCAGCAGGTGAAAGGCGTACATCGCCACCAGCGCGCAGATCGAGCCGACGACGCCGGGCAGCACCAATCCCGGGTTCATGAATTCGAAGATGATGGCGTAGATACCGAGCAGGCCGAGGAGGTAGGCGACGCCGGGGTTGGTGATCGTACCGAGCAGACGCGTGCGCCAGTCCTGCGCATATTCGTGCGCGGTAACGCCGGCTGTGTGCAGCGTCTTGCCCCCGATCGTGCGCTCGTCTAGCTGTTTGAGTAGTGCCGGAACATCATCGGCAACGATATCGATTACCTTCAGCTTGAGCGCCTCGGCCGCGGGCAGGCTCACCGCTTCGCGCACGGCGCGTTCCGCCCATTCGACATTGCGCCCCCTCAGTTGCGCCAGGCCCCGGATGTAGGCCGCCGCGTCGTGCATCTGCTTGCGCATCAGCGTGTCGCCCGGCGCCGCCCCCGAATCCCCGCCTGCGTCCTTTTTCTGCTCGCCTTTTTCCGCCCCGCCCACGGGTAGACCGATCGCCACAGGCGAGGCCGCGCCGAGGTTGGTCGCCGGCGCCATCGCGGCGACATTGGTCGCGTACAGGATGAAGGTGCCAGCACTTGCCGCGCGCGCGCCCGACGGCGCGACGAACCCTGCCACCGGCACCGGCGAGGCGAGGATGTCCTTGATGATGTCGCGCATCGAAGTATCCAGGCCGCCGGGCGTGTCCAGGCGCAGCACCACGAGCTGCGCGCCTTCGAGGGCGGCACGCTCCAGGCCGCGATGCACGAAATCAGCCGTTGCCGGTCCGATCGCCCCCTCTACCGGAATGACAACGACCGGCCGCGGCGCAGCCAATGCCGGCATGATCCAGAAGCTAGCTAGCAGCGTCAGCCACCGCGCATCCATGCCGGGACTATAGGTCCTCTGTATTTAGGGGAGTCGCTTCTGCCGTTCCAGGAAAGGGGCCAGCAGATCCATCGGCAGCGGGAATACGATGGTGGAATTCTTATCTGCGCCGATTACGGTAAGTGTTTCCAGATATCGCAATTGGATTGCCTGCGGTTCCTGCGCCAGAATCTTGGCCGCCTGGAACAGTTTTTCCGCAGCCTGCAGTTCGCCCTCGGCATGAATCACTTTTGCGCGCCTCTCGCGCTCGGCCTCGGCCTGCCTCGCGATTGCCCGAATCATCGATTCGGTCAGATCGACCTGTTTGATTTCGACGTTTGCGACCTTTACGCCCCACGAATCCGTCTGCGCGTCCAAGGCTGTCTGGATGTCCAGATTGAGCTTCTCCCGTTCCGCGAGCATGTCGTCCAGTTGGTGTTTTCCGAGCACCGATCGCAGCATGGTTTGAGCCAGCTGGCTTGTGGCATTCAGATAGTCCACGACCTGGATAACCGCCTTTTCCGCGTCGATGACGCGCAGGTACACCACCGCGCTGACCTTCACCGATACGTTGTCTCGGGAGATCACGTCCTGGGTCGGCACCTCCAGAACCATGGTGCGAAGATCCACTCGGACGGCCTGCTGGATTGCGGGGATGATGATTACCAGTCCCGGCCCCTTCACCTTCCAGAATCGCCCCAGGGTGAAGACGACTCCCCGTTCATATTCGCGAAATATGCGGATCGCGGAGGCCAGAAACACGGCCGCAAGTACGACAAAGACGATTCCGAACCAAGCCATGTTCGCGTCCCCCTCGTGCACGGACTCACCCGCAGGCGCCAAACATCAGTCTATGCCTGAATGACTGCTTTGGGTCGAAAGCGGTCATTCTGGGATCATCAACCTCGCATCACTTCTTCCTGGGCCTTCTGTACTGAAGCAGGTTGCCCACCTCGCGCTCGAATGGATCGCGGCGTACCAGGCTGCGCGTCTGCGCCCGCGTCATCAGCTTGTAATGACGGGTCGCCTCGAGGTTGTCGATCAGGCCCCAGGCGCCGTCTTCGGCGGTGACCCAGTCCCCGGTCTCCATCCGCCGCAGGTCATAGGGACGGGAGTAGGTGCGCAGCGTCTTGTGGTCGCGCTTGTTGTAGTACTCGTGCAGGTAGGACATGGCCAGTTCACGCAAGGACCGGTACACCGGATCGCGCCAGCGCAGGCCGATGCCGTTGGTCTTGGAGATCGCGCCCCATCGGCCGTTGCGGCGGAACACCGCGACCACGTGGTCGAAATCGCGCACCGCCTGGAAATCGAGCAGCAGCGGCGGCTCGCCGTGGATCCACAGCGCGCAGGCGGCGACCATCGCGCCCTCGATGCAGTGCGCGCGGCGCTTCCCGAGCACGACGCGCACCGAGTTGCAGGTATCGCCGCCGGGCTCGAAGTTCTGCTTCAGGCGGTAGAGGAATTGCTGGATCTTTTCCGGCGTCCGCAGGCGGCGCAGCATCGCGTACTCGCCCCGCGTGAGCCCGAGCGCCGCGCGGGAGGCTTTTTTCCTTCTGCTCACTGCTGCCCGGGAGCTTCGCCGGGTTTAGGCACGTCCCAGCCGCCGCCGAGCGCCTTGTAGAGCTGGACGAAGGACACCAGCGAGTTCTGGTAGGCCTGCGCCAGCAGCAGCTCGGCGGTGAACAGCGAGCTGTCGGCGTCGATCACCTCGAAATAGGACGAGTAGCCGGCGGCGTAGCGCTTCAGCACGCGCTGGCTTGCCTCGCGCAGCTCCCTGACCTGGTCCTCCTGCGCGCTCAGGGCAGCGGTAAAGCCCTCGCGAGCGGCCAGCGCGTCGGCTACCTCGCGAAAGGCCTGCACTACGGCCTGCTGGTAGAGGATGATCGCCTGCCTTTCGCGCGCGCTGTAGGCGTCGACCTGGTAGAGGTTGCGGTTCGGGTCGATGATCGGCTGCAGGAAACCGAGCGCCCACGACCAGGTCCTCGCCGGCCCCGTGAACAGGTTCCGCAGCAGCGCGCTCGAGGACCCCGCCGCGGCAGTGAGGGAAATCGTCGGAAACAGCGACGCCTTGACCGATTTCAGCTGAGCATTGGCGTCGATCAGGTTGTACTCCGCCAGTTGCAGGTCGGGGCGCCGCTGGAGCAGGGTCGCCGGGATGCCGCCGGGCACCTCGGGCGGAACCGGGAAAAACGCCGTTTCCGTCGGCTCGCCGCGCAGCACCGGCGCGGCATTTTGTCCGAGCAGCACCTGGATCAGGTTTTCCGCCTGCGCGATCTGGGACTGCAGCACGGGGACTGCGGCGCGGGCCGCCGCCAGGTTCGCCTCGGCCCGGTTCACGTCCAGGCCGGAGACCACGCCGCGCCTGAACTGCGCGCGCGTCAGTTCCACGAACTTCATGCGGTATGCCAGGGTGCGTTGCGTCACCAGCAGCTGGCGGTCGAGCGAGCGCAGCGCGAAATAGGCGGTCGCCACGCTCGATATGACGGTGATGCGCGTCGTTTCGCGGGCGAATTCGCTCGCGAACAGCTGGGCTTTCGCCGCGTCCTGCAGGTCGGCAATGCGGCGCCACAGGTCTACCTCGTAGCTGGCGACGACGTTGGCGCCGTAGGCCTGGGTGATACTCGGAATGCTCGTCGGATACGGCGTCGGGCCGACGGTGGAGAAGGCTTCCCTGCCCGCAGACCCGCCCGCCGAAATCAGCGGCACGGAGCCCAGGCCCGCGACGCCCGCCAGGGCGCGGAATTCGTCGACGCGCGCGATCGCGAGCCGGATGTCGTAGTTCTGCTCCAGCGCAACCCGGATCAGCTTTTCCAGTATCGGATCGCGGTATATCTCCCACCACGCCGTTTCCGCGATCGATTTTTCGCCCGCCGGCCCGGTCTGGCCGCGGAACGTCTCCGGCACTTTGACCTCCGGCCGCTTGTAGGCCGGAAACATCTGGCACGCGGACAGCGCCAGGGCCGTCGCCAGCACGAACGCGCGAGCCGCGATCCTCATCCCGCGCCGTCCTTGGCGTCGCCTTCCTCGTCGCGGAAGGGCGCCTTGCGTTCGCTGATCCGCTGGATGATCACGTAGAACACCGGGATCACGAAGATGCCGATCACGGTCGCCGCCAGCATGCCGCCGACGACGGTGTTGCCGAGCGACAACCGCGCGCCGGCGCCCGCGCCGGTCGCTATCGCGAGGGGCAGGGTACCGAGGACGAAGGCAAAGGAGGTCATCAGGATGGGCCGCAGGCGCAGCTGCGCGCCCTCGATCGCGCCGCGAACGATCGAAGCCCCGCGATCATGAGCCAGCTTGGCGAATTCGACGATCAGGATGGCGTTCTTCGCCGCGAGGCCGATCAGCATCACCAGCCCGACCTGGGCGTAGACGTTGTTGTCCAGGCCCCGCAGCGCGAGGCCGACGAAGGCGCCGAACACGCCAAAGGGCACGACCATCATGATCGCCACCGGCATCGCCCAGCTCTCGTAGAGGGCCGCGAGCACGAGGAACACGAACATCAGCGACAGCGCGAAGATGTAGCCGGTCTGGCCGCCGGTTTTCTTCTCCTGGTAGGTGGCGCCGGTCCAGTCGTAGCCGAAACCCTGCGGCAGCGTCTTGGCGAGCTCTTCCATCGCGGCCACCGCCTGGCCGGAGCTGTAGCCGGGCGCGGCGGCGCCGTTGATGGTCGCGGCGCGGTAGATGTTGTAGCGCTCGTAGTATTCCGGGCCGTTGAACGGTTTGGGCTTTAGCACTGCCGAAAGCGGCACCATGTCGCCCGCGGCGCTCCTCACGTAGTAGCGCTTGGCGTCGTCGGGCCCGGCGCGCGCCCAGGCCTCGGCCTGCGCCTGCACCTTGAACGTGCGCCCGAACAGATTGAAATCGTTCACGTAGTAGCCGCCCAGCATCGTCTGCAGCGTGAAGAACACGTCCGACAGCGAGATGCCGTAGGACTTGACCTTGTCGCGGTCGATCTCGTATTCGATCTGCGGAATGCGGTCGTCGTAGTTGGCGAAGACGAAGCCCAGCTCCGGGCGCTTCCTCGCCTCGGCGAGGAAATTCTGCAGCGCCTGCGAGAACAGTTTCGGATCGCGGCCGGCGTGGTCCTGCAGGATGAATTCGAAGCCGCCGGCGGTGCCGAGGCCGCGGATCGGTGGCGCGTTCAGCACCAGCACGTTGGCGTCCTTGACCTGGGCGTTCAGCAGCCCGGACATTTTGCGCACCAGCGCGCTGGCGCGCTCGCCGGGATCCCTGCGCTCGTCCCAGGGCTTCAGGCGGATGAACATGGTCGCGTTGTACGACGTCGTCAGGCCGGTCAGCAGGTTGAAGCCCGCGAGCGTCGCTACGCCGCCGATGCCCTTGACCTGCTCCAGGATGATCTTCCTCGCCTGGCGCACCGCTTCGTCGGTCCGGTCGAGCGAGGCCGCGGGCGGCAGCTGCAGCACGACGAACAGGTAGCCCTGGTCCTCGTCCGGCACCAGCCCCGTCGGGCGCGTACCGATCAATCCGTAGACGGCGACAAGCAGCACCGCGAAAGTCAGCGCCACCAGCGCCGCGCGCTTGATCAGCGAGGCGACCGAGCGCGTGTAACGCTCCCTGAACGCGCCGAAGGCGCGGTTGAACAGGCCGAAGAAGCGTCCGGTCAGGCCGCTCGGCTTGTCCTGCGCCGCAGGCCGTAGCAGCAGCGCGCACAGCGCCGGCGTCAGCGTCAGCGCGCAGACCGCCGACAGCAGCACCGCAGTGGCAAGCGTCAGTGCGAACTGCTTGTAGAGCTGCCCGGTGAGGCCGCCGAGGAAGGCGACCGGGATGAACACCGCCGACAGCACCAGCGCGATCGCGATCACGGGCGCGCCCACGTCAGCCATCGCGGCCTTGGCCGCCTGGTTCGGCGTCATGTGTTCGCTGTCGAGCTTGTGCTGCACCGCCTCGACCACCACGATGGCGTCGTCCACGACGATGCCGATCGCCAGCACCATGCCGAACAGGGTCAGCGTGTTGATGGAGAAACCGAGCGCGACGAAGGCGGCGAAGGTGCCGATCAGCGCCACGGGCACCACCGCCATCGGGATCAGAGTGGCGCGCCAGCTCTGCAGGAACACGTACACCACGATCAGCACCAGCACGATCGCCTCAAACAGCGTCTTCACCACCTCCTTCAGCGACTCGGTGACGAACGGGGTGGTCGCGAACGGGATCGTGTAGGCCATGTCCGGCGGGAAGCTCTGGGCGAGCTGGTCCATCGTGCGCTTGGCCTCCTTGGCGACGTCCAGCGCGTTGGCGTCCGGCGAAAGGAACAGGCCGATGAAGGCCGAGGGGTTGTCGCCTTCCATGACGTTGATCGAATAATCGACTCCGGCGAGCTCGATGCGCGCGACGTCCTTCAGTCGGACGATCTGACCGTTGGGCGCTGCGCTCAGCACGATGTTCTCGTATTGCGACGCGGCGGCGAGGCGCCCCTGGACGTAGATGGTGTACTGCATCTGCTGCCCGGCGGGCGTCGGTGGCAATCCGACCCGCCCGGCAGGCGCCACCTGGTTCTGCTCCTGGACCACCCGCGACACGTCGCCCGCCGTCACGCCGAGGCGCGCCATCTTGTCCGGGTCCAGCCAGATGCGCATGCTGTAGTCGCGCGCGCCGAAAATCCGCACGAAGCCGACGCCCTTGATGCGCGACAGCGCGTCCTGGACGTTGAGCAGCGCGTAGTTGGACAGGAACACGTTGTCGAAACTGTGCTTGGGCGAGATCAGCGCGAACACCTCCAGGAAGTCGGTCGATACCTTGCGCAGCTGGACGCCCTGGCGCAGTACGTCCGGCGGCAGCGAGGTCTGCGCGATGGCGACGCGGTTCTGCACGTCGACGGCGGCGAGGTCCTGGTTGGTGCCCACGTCGAAGGTCACCACCAGGTTGTAGGTGCCGTCGTTGGCGCTCTTGGAATCCATGTAGATCATGTTGCGCGCGCCGTTGATCTGCTGCTCGAGCGGCGCGGCGATGGACTGCGCGACGGTTTCCGCGTTGGCACCGGGGAACGCCGTCGTAACCTGCACCTGCGGCGGCACGATCTGCGGATACTGCGCGAGCGGCAGGCTGGTCGAGGCGACCAGGCCCGCAAGCGTGATGATGAGCGAGATCACGGTCGAGAAGACCGGCCGGTCGATGAAGAAGTCAAACATCAGTTCTTGCCTTTTTCCGGCGCCGCCTTGCCCGCATCGGCGGGCGCGCCCGCCGGCAGCGGCGTGACCGCCATTCCCGGGCGGACCTTGTTGATGCCCTCGACGATCACCAGGTCGCCGTCCTTCAGCCCGCTCTCAACCAGCCAATCGTTGCCCATCCTCTGGTTGACGGTGATTTCCTGGTATGCCGCCTTGCCGTCCGCGCCGACCAGCAGCACCGAGCGCTTGCCCTGCAACTCCTGCACCGCCTGCTGGGGCACGCGCGCGGCGTTGAGCGGCACCGCCGAGGTGGCGACCACGCGCACGAACTGGCCCGCGCGCAGCTCGCGCTCCGGGTTCGGCACCGAAAGGCGCAGCTGCACGGTGCCGGCCCTGGCGTCGACCGCGGTATCGATGAAGTTCAGTTTTCCGTCGTGCGGATAGACGCTGCCGTCGACGAGCATCAGGCGGAAGGGCGCCGATTTGCCCTTGGCCTCCGCCGGGCGGAGCTTGAGCTGCTTCTGCAACTCGAGCAGCTTCTGCTCGCTGATGGCGAAGTTGACGTACATCGGGTCTACGGAATAGAGGGTCGTCAGCAGCGTGGTGGACGCATTGACCAGGCCGCCCGGCTTGATCAGGGCCTTGCTGATCATGCCGTCACGCGACGCCCGAATCGTCGTGTAATCGAGATTCAGTGCGGCGGTGGTGACCTGCGCCTGCGCGGCCTCTTCGGCGGCGGCGTCGGCGGCCTCCTTTGCCGTCGCGGCATCCAAGTCCTGCTGGCTGATCGCCTGGTCGGCGACCAGCGGCCGCACGCGCTCGAGCACCTGGCTGGAATTGACGTGATTCGCGCGGGCTTGGGCCAGCGCCGCCTTCGCCTGCGCCAGCGCGGCGACGTAGGGTTGCGGGTCGATCACGAACAGCAACTCGCCTTTCTTTACGCTCGCGCCGTCAGTGAATGCCTGGCGTTCGAGTATCCCGCCGACCCGGGCGCGTATCTCCACGGTGTCCACCGCTTCGGTTTGCGCGACGTATTCTTCGCTCACCTCGACCGGCTTGAGCTCGACCTTGAGCACCGGTACCGAGGCCGGCGGCGGACCCTGGTTCGCGTTTTTGTCGCCGCAGCCGGACAGCGCGAGCAGTAACACGGCCGATGCCAGCGCGCCAAGGGCGGTAGACAATGCACGCGGATGATTTGCAGGCACAAGAATCTCCTGGGTTTGACGCTCAGCGCGGAGCCGGATTCAACTGCGACGGATCAATGGAAGACCGCGGGACTGTAGTGGACGCAAGAACAGTACCGGCATTATTGTGCCGCCAGCATGGCGCTGTGTATAGTGATCGCGGCAATTGTAGCGGGTAGTTTCGCAGCGGACATGGCATCGGGCGCAGACCACATCGGCAAGTACGGTTCCATCGCCTGCTTCTGGGGGGGAACTCTCTGCGCGCTGTGCAGCGCCTACTTCTTCCTGGTTGCACCAATAGAGGACGTAGTGCTGGCGATCGTGCTGTTTGGGTGCGCAGTCGGACTGGAACTGATCGCCGCGCTGCTCAGGCCCAGGCGAGACAACTGAGCAGGCGCCTTATGCGGCCTGCCGGAACAGGTAGGCGTCCATCGCCAGCGCGCCCATCTCGATGCGGTCGTACAGGCGCTGTGCGGCGTAGTTTTCAGGCGCCGAGCCGAGCGCAACGAACAGCGGCAGGAAATGCTCGTCGGTCGGGTGCGCGCGCGCGCCGTCGGGCGACAGCCGGCGGTAGTCGGCGAGTTGGTCGAGTTCGTGCCGGTCGATGCGCTGCTTTACCCAGTCCTGGAATCCGAGCGCGTAAGGCGCGATCCCGCCATTGCCTCTATCGCGCAGATTGTGCGTCAGGTGTCCGGAGCCGATGATCAGCACGCCTTCCTGAGACAGCGGCGCGAGCGCGCGGCCGAGCTCGATGTGATGCCGCGTGCCGAGTTCGGTCTGCACGGCGATCTGCACCACCGGCACGTCGGCCTTCGGATACATGTAGAGCAGGGGCGACCAGGCCCCGTGATCGAGGCCGCGAACCGGATCTGCCGTCGCTCTGAAATTTTTCAGCAAAGCCAGTGCGCGGGAAGCCAGCGCAGGATCCCCGTTGGCCGGATACTGAATTTCGTAAAGCGGTTTCGGGAAGCCGTAGAAATCGTGGATCGTTTCCGGTTTCGCCGTCGCCGTGACCGCGGGGAGGTTCGTCTCCCAGTGCGCCGAGGAGATCAGGATCGCCTTCGGCCGCGGCAAGCCGCGGGCGATGCCCTCCCACACTGCGCGCACGGCGCCGGGCTGGATCGCGTGCATCGGCGATCCGTGCGACAGGAACAGGGTGGGCAGCGCTGCGGTCATCGCGACTGCCGGTCTTTGGCCGGTCCTTACTTCACCAGGCCTTCCGCCTTGAGCGCTTCCTGCACCTTCGGTCGCGACGCCACGCGCTTCTGGTAGTCGGTGATCGCCGGCCACTTCGACAGGTCGAACTTGCTCGGGCCAGCCCAGTTGAGGATCGTGAACAGGTAGGCGTCGGCGACCGTGAACTTGTCGCCCATGATGTACTGCCTGCCTTCGAGTTGCTTGGCGAGCCAGTCCATGCGCACGCCCAATCGGTCCGTCACCGCCTGGCGCCAGCCGTCGTTCATCGCAGGGTTGAAGAAATTGCCCATGCCCTTGTGCATCTCGGAAGTGATGAAGTTGAGCATCTCCTGCAGCTTGTAGCGTGCCGGGTCGCCGGGCTTGGGAGCGAGCCCCGCGTCGGGCTTCTGGTCGGCGAGGTACTGCAGGATGACGGGCGCCTCGGTCAGCACGCCGGCCGGCGTCTCGACGGCGGGCACATAACCTTTGGGATTGACCTGCTTGTAGTCGCCGCCTTCGTACTGCTTGGCCTTTAAGTCCACCTTCATCAGGTCGACGGGAATGCCGAGCTCGCGCATGGCGATGTGGGGCGCGAGCGAGCAGGCGCCGGGGGAGTAGTAGAGCTTCATGCGGGTATCTCCTTGGGGGGTAGGGTTGCTCTTCACGCGCAATTATCTCGCGAGCAGGCTTCAGCCGGGTACGCGCCTCAGTCCACCTTCGCCCCGGAGCGCTTCACCACGGCCGCCCATTTCGGCGTTTCGCTGCGCACCAGGGCGAGGAATTCCTCCGGCGTGCCGCCGTCGATCTCGGCGTCGAGGTTGCGGTAGCGCTCCTGCAGCGCGGGCGAAGCGAGCGCGGTGCGGATCTCGGCATGCAATCGGGCGACGATGTCCCTCGGCAGGCCGGCGGGACCGATGACGCCGCCCCAGGCGACAGTCTCGTAGCCCGTTACGCCGGCCTCGGCGACGGTCGGGAGTTCCGGGAACACCGGCGAGCGCCGCGGGCCGGATACCGCGATGCCGCGCACGCGGCCTGCCTTGACGTGCGGCCCGATGGACGGAACGTTGTCGAACATCAGCTGCACCTGGCCGCCGATCAGGTCGTTGATTGCCTGCGCGCTGCCGCGGTAGGGCAGGTGCAGGATGAAAGTCCCGGTCATGGACTTGAACAGTTCGCCGCCGAGGTGGCCCGTGGTGCCGTTGCCTGCGGATGCCATCACCAGTTGGCCGGGATTGCGCCTCGCGTACGCGATCAGCTCGGCTACCGTGCGTACCGGCAGGTTGTTGTTCACCGCGAGCATGTTGTAGACGCGTACGCAATTGGAAATCAGCGCGAGGTCGCGCTCGACGTCGTAGGGCATCTTGTCGAGCAGGGACCTGTTGACCGCCAGCGACACGATATTGCCGTAGCCCAGCGTGTAGCCGTCGGCGGGCGCGCGCACGATCTCCAGGGTGCCGATCACGAACGAGGCGCCGGGCCTGTTCTCGACCACGAAGGCCACGCCCATCTGCTTCGACATCTCGGCAAGCAGAACGCGCATCAGCACGTCGGGCGAGCCGCCCGGCGCGGAGGGAATCACGAAGCGGATGGGCTTGTCGGGGTAAGCCGCGGCGACCGTTCCGGCGAGCAGGCAACCCAGAACGACCAGCCAGCGCAGCACCCCGGAGCCCCCTATTGCATCTGAACTCCGATATTACGCTGCCGGTACGCTGTCGGTCGCCTAGGCGAGGTTCACGCCGTCCTGGCGGACGATGCGCGCATCGCCGTCTAGGGCGGACAGCACCGCCATCGCGCGGCGATCGAACACGAAGTCCTCGCCCGCGCCGAGCACGATGTCGCGCGGGTCGCCGTCCTGCGTCACCCAGACATGGCCTTCAAGCACCGATATGCGCCTGCCGTAGCCGTTTTCGATGCGCAGCGGCTGGTTGCTGCGGAGAGGAATGCTGCCTGCGATCTGGCTGAGGTTCATGGAGAGCTCCTTGACTCATTCTTGGTATGCATCTATTTTGTGCGTTGCTCTACAGAGGAACAAGCGGTCTTTTCGAATGAGATGCATGCATGCCAGGAATCCATAGCCAGCGCTGGCAGCTGCCCCCGCTGGAGCTGCTGCTCGCCTTCGAGGCGGCGGCCCGCCAGTTGTCGTTCACCAAGGCGGCGGGGGAGTTGTCCCTGACCCAGTCGGCCATCAGCCGCCAGATCCAGGCGCTGGAGGAAAGCCTGGGCGCCAAGCTGTTCGAGCGCCGCACGCGGGCGCTCCTGCTGACCGAATCCGGACAGCGTTTCTACCAGGTGGTGCAGGGGGCGCTGGGCGAGTTGGACGGCGCGACGCAGAAGCTGCGCGGCGCGGCCGCCGCGCGCACCGTGACGGTGACCACGACCCCGGGCTTCGCCTCGCTCTGGCTGATTCCCCGCCTGAACGGCTACCTGCAGGCAAATCCGGGCGTGGACGTGCGCATCTCTGCCTCCTACGAACTTGCCAACCTCGAGCGCGAGGGGATCGACCTCGGCATCCGCTATGCGCCGGACGCCGAAATGAAAGGGCAGCGCCCGCTGTTCGAGGAGGCGGTGATCCCCGTCTGCAGCCCATCGCTCGCCGCCGATCCGGCGCGGCCGCTGCGCGAACCCGCGGACCTGCGCGCGCACGTGCTGCTGCACTCGGCCGACGCGAAATTCTCCTGGATGGAATGGAACCTGTGGCTGCACGCGCACGGACTGCGCGACCTGAAGCCCGCCGGCGCGCTGCAGTTCAACCAGTACGACCAGCTGGTGCAGGCCGCCGTCAACGGGCAGGGCATCGCGCTCGGGCGCCTGCCGCTACTGCGGCGCATGCTGAAAGACAAGACGCTGGTGGCGCCATTCAAGAAATCGGTGGTTTCCTCGCACGGGTACTTCGTGGTGCGCTCGGCGCGCGCCGCGGGCAAGCAGGATGTGGCGAAGTTCGCAGCCTGGCTGCTGGAAGAGGCGAAGAACTAGCTGCGTGCGGCGTTTTGGCCGGCGATTCTGCCGAACACCGCGCCGTTGGTGAGCCCCGTTCCGCCCGGGTAGTTGAACCAGAAAATGCCGCCGACCAGTTCGCCTGCCGCGTAAAGGCCCGGGATGGGCGCGCCGTCCGATGAAATCACCTGTGCGTCGGTGTTGATCTTGAGGCCGCCGAAACTGAAAGTGATGCCGCAGGTGACCGCATAGGCTTCGTAGGGCGGCGTGTCGAGGGTGTTGGCCCAATTGCTTTTGTTTATTTTCAGGTTTTTCGTCCCTCTGCCGTCCTTGAGGTTGGGATTGAAGGGCACATCCGTCTGCACCGCGGCGTTGTATTGCCGGATCTCCTCCAAGGCGGCTGCCTGGTTTGTGTCCTCGAGTTTCGATACGAGTTCCTCCAGTGTGTTGCCGACCCGCTTTGTGACCTGCTTGATCTTGTATTCATCGCGCAGTTGCGCCTTCACCTTGGCATCGAATATCTGCCAGGCGAACTGGCCCGGCTGCTGCAGGATGATGCGGCCGTACTTGGCGTAGGTGTAGTTGCGGAAGTCCGCGCCTTCGTCGACGAAGCGCCTGCCCTCGGCATTGATGTAGATGCCCCAGGGATAGGAGTGCTTCTGGAACTGGTCGCCGACCGCGAGGTCGCCGAACTCGGGCGCATTGCGTTCCCAGGCCACCGCGTGGCAGCCCGACCAGTTGCCGGTGGCCGCCGCTCCCGCAGCGAGCCCCATGCGGATGCCGTCGCCCGTGTTGAAGCGCGTGCCGCGGACTTTGGCGAGTTCCCAGCCCGGTCCCAGGTAGCGCGTGCGCTGCTCGGGATCCGACTGGAAGCCGCCAGCCGCGAGCACGACCGCTTTTGCTTTCAATGACACGGTTTTGCTTTTGTGCTTCACGACGATCCCGGTAATCCCCGAGTCGTCGCTCAACAGTTCCTTGGCGCGCGCCTCGTACCAGACCTCGATGCCGTTCTTCTTCGCGATGCTGGTGAGCGATTCCACCAGTCCCGGCCCGCCGCCCACCGCTTCGACCGTGAGGCCGCCCCAGAACTTGAACTTGCCGCCGATGTTGAACGCCTGGCGGCCCCAGGCCGCGGTGAAGCGCACGCCTTTGCCGCGCATCCACTCGACTGTCGAAAGGGAGTTTTTGACCAGGACCTCGGTCAGATCGGGATCGCAGCGGTATTCCGTCACGCGGCCCATGTCGTCGAGGAACTGCTCTTCCGTATAGGTGCCAAAATCGCTGCGCGCGATTTCCTCCGCGCTCAGGTCCGGGATCGCCCGCTTCAGGTCGTCGACGCCGCGGTAGGCGACGCGCATCAGGCCCGCGGTATAGCGCGAGTTGCCGCCGGACTCTTCCTCCGGCGCGCGCTCCAGCACCAGGATCTTCTTCTTCGTCTCGGCGGCGGCGAGCGCCGCACAGAAGGCCGCGTTGCCTGCGCCCACGACGATAACGTCGTACTCCATGCTAGAACTGGTATTTCCGCAGGCCGCCGTCCACCGGGATCACCGCGCCCGTGATGTAGCGCGCGCGCGGCGAGGCGAGGAAGCAGACCAGATTCGCGAGATCCTCCGGCTGGCCGTATTCGCCCACCGGGATTTCGTGCTCGGACTGGTGTTTGCGGTACTCGGGCGAATAGTTGCGCAGGATCTGCTCGCTGATGATGCGCCCGGGCGGGATGCAGTTCACCGTGATGCCGTGCCTGCCGACTTCGCGCGACAGGCCCTTGGACCAGGAATGCATCGCCGCTTTGGCGCAGAAGGCGCCGTTGATGCCCTCGGGCTCGGACTTGCCCGTGATGTTGACGATGCGGCCCCATCTGCGCGCGGTCATCTGATCGAGCAGCCGGTGGGTGAGCTGGCGCTGGCGCGTGAAATTCAGCGTCAGGGCCTCGTTCCACTGCTCTTCGGATGCATCCAGCTTGAAGGCGCGCGAACCGCCCGCGTTGTTGACCAGGATCTCGACGGAGCCCAGGCCAGCGAGCGCGGCATCCGCGATGGTCTTCGGCGCGGTCTCCAGCATGAAGTCGCATTCGATGATGACGAGCTCGGCGCCGATCTCGTCCTGCAGCGTTTCCAGCAGCTTGCGCCGCCGCGCGACCACGGCGAGCCTCACACCCTCGGCGGCGAGCGACTTGGCGATGGCGCGGCCGATGCCGGCGCTGGCGCCCGTGACCAGGGCCGTCTTGCCCGAAATGCCAAGATCCATGACGAGGGGTGTCTAGCTCTGCCCGAGGACGGGCGGACGCCAGGACAGCGGCAACGGGCCCGGGGCGCGCAGCACGCGGATCATCCGCATCGCCGCCTCGCGGCCGTCGTAGTACCTGGGCATCAGCACCGTTTCGGAGAATCCGAGCGCGCGGTAGAAGCGACGCGCGGCCGCGTTGTCGGCGCGCAACTCGAGGTGCACGCTCGCCATGCCGGCGGTCAGCGCGGATTCCATCAGCCATTCCACCAGCCGCCGGCCGATGCCGTTGCGGCGCTGCGTCGGATGCACCGCGAGCAGCACCAGGTGCGCGCGCTCGTCGCCGAAATCCATGATCGTGAAGCCGGCAAGCGAAGGGCGTTCGCGGGCGATGTAGGTCGGGCGTCCGCTGGCGGCGAGCACCACGGTTTCGCGCCGCCGCATGGCGCGCAGGATGTGCGCCTGGTCGTACCTCCACCCGAGGCCGGTTTCGATGTGGTCGCGCGACATCTCGGCGATGCCCTGCGCGTCGCCGGGCTCGGCGATCCTTATCGTGACGGAGACCTTCTCTTTCTTCACGCGGAAGATTGTGCCATGATTAAGTTGTTGGTTGAACGCTATGACGCAGCCGTAATCGGTGCCGGGCAGGCAGGGCCTCCGCTTGCCGCGCGCCTCGGCGCCGAAGGATTGAAGACCGCGATCATCGAGCGCAAGCTCCTCGGCGGTACCTGCGTCAACGTCGGCTGCATCCCCACCAAGACCCTCGTCGGCAGCGCTCGCGCGATCCACATGGCGCGCCGCGGCGGCGAATACGGCTTTACAGCGAGCGACGTGCGCGTCGACATGAAGTCGGTCAAGGCGCGCAAGGATGGCGTGGTCAGGCAGTCCTCCGACGGCCTCGCCGGCTGGATCGCCGGCATGAAGAACGTGACGCTGCTTCGCGGCCACGCGCGCTTCACTGCGCCGCGCACGCTGGAAGTGGGCGGCAGGACGCTGCAGGCGGACAGGATTTTCATCAACGTCGGCGGCCGCGCGGTGGTGCCGGACATTCCGGGCGTGAAGGATGTGCCCTATCTCACCAACACCAACATGATGGACATCGATCGCGTGCCCGAGCACCTGGTCATCGTCGGCGGCAGCTACATTGGCCTGGAATTCGCGCAGATGTACCGGCGCTTCGGCGCCAAAGTCACCGTCATCGAGAAATTCCCGAAGCTGCTGCCGCGCGAGGACGAGGACGTCGTCGCCGAGATCCGCGCCATCCTGGGGCGGGAAGGGGTGGAGATTCATGTTGGTGCGGACAGCATGAATATTTCGAAATTGAATGATCGAATTTCAGTCCGGTTTGAAAGCGAGAAGAAGAAAACAGAAGTGCAGGGAAGTCACTTGTTGCTGGCCGTGGGCCGCGTTCCGAACACCGGCGACCTGGGCCTCGAGAAAGCCGGCGTCGCCGTCGACTCGCGCGGTTACATCACCGTGGATGAGCAATGCCGCTCCAGCGCCGAAGGCGTGTGGTGCATGGGCGACGCCAACGGCAGGGGCGCGTTCACCCACACCTCCTGGAACGACTACGAAATCGTCGCCGCCAACCTGTTCGACGACGATCCGCGCAAAATCTCCGACCGCATCTCCTGCTACGCGCTCTTCATAGACCCGCCCCTGGGCCGCGTCGGCATGAACGAAGCGGAGGCGAAGAAGAGCGGCAGGAAACTACTTGCCGGCAAGATGCCCATGACCCGTGTCGGCCGCGCCCGCGAGGCGGGCGAGACGCAGGGATTCATGAAGGTGCTGGTGGACGCCGATACGAAGGAACTGCTCGGCGCCGCGATCCTCGGCCTGAACGGCGACGAGATCGTGCACTCGCTGCTCGACGTGATGTATGCGAAGAAGCCCTACACCACGATCCAGCGCGCGGTGCACATTCACCCGACGGTGACTGAACTGATTCCCACCATGCTCGGCATTCTCAAGCCAATGCAATCGTGAAAAAGCCCAATTTCCTCGTCATCCTGATCGACGACCTGCGCTACGACGAGTTCGGCGCGGGCGGGCATCCGTACATGAAGACGCCGCACATCGACCGCCTCGCGCACGAGGGGGCGTTGTTCGAACGCGCGTTCCACACCACGTCCATCTGCTCGCCGAACCGCGCTTCCATCGTTACCGGCCAGTACGCGAGCCGCCACGGCATCATCGACAACGTGGCGCGCGGCGCGATGAGCCACCGCCTGCCGAACTACCACCTCGAGTTGCAGAAACTCGGCTACGAGACCGCGCATATCGGCAAATGGCACATGGGCAACGACGGCGTGCCGCGCCCGGGCTACGACCACTGGGTCAGCTACGACGGCCACGGCCGGATCGTGAACCCGAAGCTGTGCCACGACGGCAAGTACGTGGAGCACGTCGGATATATCACGGACATCATGAACGGGCTGGCGGTGGAGTTCCTGGAAAGGAAGCACGACAAGCCCTGGTCGCTGTTCTTCGCGCACAAGGCGGTGCATCCGGACGCGGAGCAGCAGGCCGACGGCACCGTGTCCTTCGGCAAGGACGGCGGCTACATACCGGCCGAGCGCCACAAGAGCCTCTACAAGGACGCGATCTTCCCGAAAAAGCCGAACATGCTGAGCTACGAGGAGGTCCTCAAGCAAAAGCCGGTATGGACGGAAATCTTCAAGATGCGCGCCGAGCCGAAATCGCGCCAATTGCTCGACGCGATCCATGCCGGCACGCAGGAGGAGATCCGCCTGCGCGCGCGCATGATGGCCTCGGTGGACGAGGGCGTCGGCATGGTCCTCGACACGCTCGAGAAGAAGGGCGAGCTCGACAACACCTGCATCGTTTTCCTCGGCGACAACGGCTACTTCTTCGGCGAACATGGCCTGGGACCGGAGCGGAGGTTCGCCTACGAAGAGGGGATCCGCTCGCCGTTCCTGGTCCGCTATCCGAAATTGATAAAACCGGGTACGAGGAAAAAAGATCTGCTGATCTGCCAGGACATCGCCCCGACGCTGATCGAGCTCGCGGGCGGGAAACCGGGTCCCCAGATTCAAGGAAAATCATTGGTAAATATTTTTAAAAATAAAAAAACTCCCTGGAGAAAAGCCGTCCTCGCGGAATATTGGGCCGAACAGGCTTATCCCTGGCTCATCGGCATGACCTACAAGGCGATACGCACCGAACGCTACAAGCTGATCCACTGGGTGAACCGCGGCCGCGACGGTGAGCTGGACGAGCTCTACGATCTGGACAAGGACCCGTACGAAATCAGGAACCTGATCGGGAGCAGGGCCTACGCGGCGGTCCGCGAAAAGCTGCACCGCGACCTGAAGCTCCTCGTCGCCGAGGCGGTCGGGCTTTGATTACTCGACCTTGATATTTCCTTCGCGCACGACCTTGGCCCAGCTCGCGGTCTGCTCGCGCAGCCAGGCAGCGGTATCGCCGGGGGAACTGGCGACGATCTCGCCGCCGAGCGCGGCGATGCGTTCCTTCAAATCGGGTGCGGCCAGCGCCTTGGCGATCTCTGCGTGCAGGCGCCTCAAGATGGCCTCCGGCGTTCCGGCCGGCGCGAAGATCGCGTTCCACTCGTAGACCTGGTAGCCGGGCATGCCCGATTCCGCCACCGTCGGCAGGTCGGGCGCGGCGGGCGAGCGCTTCGCGCCGGTGATGGCGAGCGCCTTCAGCTTGCCGTTCTTCACGTGCGGCAGCGCCGAAGCCATGTTGCCGAAATAGAGTGGCACCTGGCCGGCCATCACGTCGATGAGCGCCGGGCCGCCGCCTTTGTACGGCACATGCACCATGTCCAGCCCGGCGCGCTGGCGGAACAGCTCCGCAGCGAGATGCTGCGCCGAACCGTTGCCGGAGGAAGCGAAGGCGATTTTGCCGGGCTCCGACCTGATTTTTTCTATCAGCTGCCGGATCGAAGAAACGGGGAATGCCGGCGTGACCACGACCACGTTCGGAAACAGCGCGAGCAGCGTCACCGGAGCGAAGGCTTTCGCCGGGTCATAGGGCAGCTTCGGATACAGGCTCGGATTTACCGCATAGTTCGCAGCATCGAGCATCAGGGTGTAGCCGTCCGGCGACGACTTCGCCACCAGGTCTGCGGCGATAGTGCCGCTGGCCCCCGCCCGGTTTTCGACCACGATTGGCTGACCTAGCGCTTCGCCCAGCTTCGGCGACAGCAGCCGCGCCATGGTGTCGGCGCCGCCACCCGGTGGATAAGTGACGACCAGCCGGATAGGTTTTGCAGCGTAAGGTTGCGCTGCGGCATTCAGCGGGGCGCAAAGCAAAAGCGCGCAGGCTAGGGCGAAGCGCATACTGGTTATGCTGCCACGGTTTGGACTAGTATGTAGGTGCACTGGTAGCGAAATGCGTCGGGAGAGGAGGGGTTATGCAAGTCAAAGAGATCCTGCGCGTGAAGGGCAACCGGCTGATCAGCGCGGAGCCTGGAAGCCGCGCCGTGGACGCGGTCAAGACCATGGCGGACCAGAACCTGGGCTCGCTGGTGGTGCTGGACCAGGGCCGCATGGCCGGCATGCTGACTTTCCACGAGTTGCTGGGCGCGCTGGCCAAGCGCGGCGGCACGCTCGGCGAAGTCAAGGTGAGCGAAATCATGGTGAAGGACCCCGTCACCGCGACGCCCGACATGGAAGTCAACGACCTGCGCCGCACGATGCTCGACACCAGCGCGCGCTACCTGCCGGTGATGCAGGACAGCAAGCTGCTCGGCGTGATCTCGTTCCGCGATGTCGCCAAGGCGGTTCTCGAAGAGCAGGATTTCGAGAACAAGATGCTCAAGGGCTACATAAAGAATTGGCCGGCATAGCCGGCCAATGGATCGAACTGGCCGTACTTTCTTTCGCTACTGAAACGACGTAATTTTCTCGCCGGCGGCGCCGCGCTCGCCGGTGCTGACGGAGATCCGCAGGCATAATCCGCTGCTGTTCGACTTCGTACTCAAGCGCCATTGGCGCTCGGATGGCCGTGCACTCTCGAATTCGGTGTTCGAGACGCGGCCGTTCTTCGAATCGGATGCCTAACCGGGACATGGACACGAGCGATGCATTCCCTCTCCCGATGCCGGCGGCGCGCACCAACGAGAACCTGGGCCGCAGCGGCAGCCGCTTCCTTGTGGTGTCGATGTACACGGCCTCCTACGCCGATCAGGCAGAACGTCTTCGCGCTTCCTGCGAGAAGTTTGCGCTGCCATACGCGCTGCAGGAGGTTCCGACCATCCACAACTCCATCAGCCCAAGCGGCAGTCCCGACCTGCGCTACACCAAGGCGAACTTCATCCACACCATGCTTACCCGGTACGGACAGCCGGTCCTCTATCTCGACGCCGACTGCGTGTTCCGCTCGTATCCGGTGCTGCTCGATGAATACCTGGACGGCGGCACGGACTTCGCCGTATTCAACTGGGCCGCAGATCCTGACAACGAGGCGTTTATCCCGATCGACGTCCGCTCCGGAGGAAAGATCTATCACGCGCGCTTCTATGCTTTTTCCCACCGCGTCGCCAGCTATTCTCCGGCGCAGCTGCTATGCAGCGGCTGCGTCCAGCTCTACCGGAGAAGTCCCGGCGTCGACGCGCTGCTGGAGCGCTGGCACCGCGCCATCCGCAAGTTCCCGGGGACCGCGGACGACGCCTGCCTGGCTTTCGCCTTCAACAACCGCGAAGCGCAGTTTCCCGCCATCCGCAACCGGTGGCTGCCGAAGGAATACGTGCGTAGCGCGATCTGGATCTACGTCAAGCCTGTGATCGACCATCCCGATCTGAGCGAGCCGGGCAGGGGCCTGCCGTCGGTCCCGGACGGGCCGGACGGCAAGGAGTTCCACCGGGAACGCGCCGAGATCATGCCGGACCGGTTCTCGGAGTCCTGCATCATCGACATTCAGGAACGGACGATCTGCGTGGCGACGGACGGCAAATTGACGGTCGTGGGTGCGACCGACTGGGAGTTCTGGGTCGATCCGCAGCAGCAGGCCCTGATGATCGTCGACCTGGAAATTCCCTAGAGCGGAACGGCCGGTCGGCGAAGCTCGCTATGCTAAGCTTTTCGCATGTCCGGCAACAGTTTCGGCACGCTCTACTGCGTCACGTCGTTCGGCGAATCGCACGGCCCGGCCTACGGCGGCGTGGTGGACGGCTGCCCGCCGGGAATGGCTCTGTCGGCCGCCGACCTGCAGCAGGAACTTGACCGGCGCAAGCCCGGCAGCTCGCGCCACGTCACTCAGCGCCGCGAGAGCGACACGGTCGAGATCCTGTCCGGCATCTACGAGGGCAGGACCACGGGCACGGCGATCGGTTTCCTGGTGCGCAACGAAGACCAGCGCTCCAAGGATTACAGCGCGATCGCGGAAAAATTCCGCCCCGGGCACGCGGACTACACTTACTGGCAGAAGTACGGCATCCGCGACCCGCGCGGCGGCGGCCGCGCCTCGGCGCGCGAGACGGTGGTGCGCGTGGCGGCGGGCGCGATCGCGAAGAAGTGGCTGGCGGAAAAGTACGGCGTCAGGATCCGCGGCTATCTGGCCCAGCTCGGTCCCTTGGAAATCAAGTTCAAAGCCTGGCCGGACGTGCAGATGAATCCCTTCTTCGCGCCGGACAAATCGATTGTAAAAAAACTCGAACAGTTCATGGACCAGCTGCGCGAAAGCGGCGACTCCTGCGGCGCGCGCGTCAACGTGATTGCCGAGAAAGTCCCGGTGGGCTGGGGCGAACCGGTCTACGGGCGGCTGGACGCAGACATCGCCGGCGCGATGATGTCCATCAACGCGGTCAAGGGAGTGGAGATCGGCGCCGGCTTCGCGGCTGTGGCGCAAAAGGGCAGCGAGCACGGCGACGAGATGACGCCGAAAGGCTTCCTGTCGAACAACAATGGCGGCGTGCTGGGCGGCATCTCCACCGGGCAGGACGTCGCGGTGTCGATCGCGCTCAAGCCCACCTCCAGCATCCGGCTGCCTCGCCGCACCATCGATACCCGGGGCAAGGCGACCACCGTGGAGACGACCGGACGCCATGACCCCTGCGTCGGCATCCGCGCCACGCCCATCGCCGAAGCCATGCTTGCCTGCGTGCTGATGGACCATGCGCTCAGGCACCGCGCCCAGTGCGGCGACGTGGCGCCGCCGATCAAACTTGGCTAGGAAAACGCTTAAATATCAATTACAGTAGTGTCCCAAACCTCCTCGCGAGAGGTATAAAAATGAGCAACAAGGGACAACTCCTGCAAGACCCCTTTCTGAACACGCTCCGCAAGGAGCACGTGCCGGTCTCGATCTACCTGGTGAACGGCATCAAGCTGCAGGGCCAGATCGAGTCCTTCGACCAGTACGTGGTCCTGCTGAAGAATTCCGTGACCCAGATGGTCTACAAGCACGCGATCTCCACCGTCGTACCCTCGCGCCCGATCAACCTAAGCGTTGATCCGGACGCGGGCGCTTAGGTTCTTTTGCTAGACGCCCCCACCGGAACCCTCCGCAGGGCCTCCGGCCCGGCCGCTGCCATCCTCGTCTGCCTGGATTTTGGCGACGAGGGCTACGAGGAAGGCATCGCCGAGATCACGCGCCTCGCGGAAAGCACGGGCGCGCTCAGAACCAGGGTCGTGCGCGGCAGGCGTGCGCGGCCGGATTCAAAGCTCTACGCGGGCAGCGGCAAGGTCGTGGAGATCGGGCTCGCCGCGGACGCGATGAACGCGGCGACCGTGATCTTCAACCACGCGCTGTCGCCCGGCCAGCAGCGCAACCTCGAGAGGGAACTCGGCCGCAAGGTCCTCGACCGCACCGAATTGATCCTGCTCATCTTCGCGCAGCGCGCGAAAACGAACGAGGGCAAACTGCAGGTGGAACTGGCGCAGCTCGAGCACCTGTCGACGCGCCTGGTGCGGGGCTGGACGCACCTGGAGCGCCAGCGCGGCGGCCTCGGCAAGACCGGCGGCCCGGGGGAAAAGCAGATCGAACTCGACCGGCGCTATATCGCCAGGCGCGTCGGGGTGTTGAAGGAAAAACTGCATGAATTGCAAAAGCAAAGAGTGGTCCGGCGGCGTGCCCGCGCCCGGCGCGACGTGTTCTCGGTGGCGTTGGTGGGCTACACCAACGCGGGCAAGTCGACGCTCTTCAACGCGTTGACGCACCCAAGCGCGGATGCCTATGTTGCCGACAAGCTGTTCGCCACGCTGGACACGACAACGCGGAAAATCCATGTCGAAGGCGCCGGCCAGCTGGTGATTTCGGACACGGTGGGTTTCGTGCGCGATCTGCCGCACGGGCTGGTGGCCGCGTTCCGCGCCACGCTGGAAGAAACCGTGCGTGCCGACTTCCTGCTGCACGTCGTGGACAGCACCTCGCCCGGCCGCGAGCGCGAAACCGGGGACGTGAACAAGGTGCTTGCCGAGATCGGGGCCGCGGCGATTCCGCAGCTGCTGGTGTGGAACAAGATCGACCAGA
This sequence comes from Burkholderiales bacterium, assembly GCA_035308765.1. GTDB lineage: Bacteria > Pseudomonadota > Gammaproteobacteria > Burkholderiales > SG8-39 > RBG-16-66-20. The sequence continues at coordinate 31,992 of DATGGA010000004.1, read as the reverse complement.
GCAGCCTCGAACCCGGCGCCGAGCGTGACGAATATGGTAGGATTTGCCGCGTTTTCGCGAGCGCGCGGACAGGTGCAGGACTCGCCGGATTGCGCGCCGCGATCGCCGAAGCAATGGAGCCGCCGAAGCCGGCTTCCGTTTTCCCGGACAGATCCTCCAACCTTTCTCCAGAACTGAGTTTGTAATGTCGCTGAACGACCCGAACTGGGGACGCGGGGGCGGAAACCGCCCTGGCGGTGGCAACCAGGGCCCGCCCGACCTCGACGAGCTCTGGCGCAACTTCAACCGCAAGCTGAACGACCTGTTCGGCAAGCGCGGCGGCGGCGAGCCGCCCTCGCGCATGCCATCGAATGCGCGCATGGGCGGCGGCGCGGGCATCATATTCGCCGTGATCGTCGCCGCCTGGCTGGCGAGCGGCTTGTACATCGTGGTCGAGGGCGAGCGCGGCGTGGTGCTCACCTTCGGCGAATATTCCTACGAGACCGGCTCGGGCCTGCGCTGGCGCCTGCCGAGGCCGATCCAGTCGAACCAGATCGTGAATCTTTCGCAGGTGCGCACGATCGAGATCGGCTACCGCAACAACAACGTCAAGCTGCGCAACAACAAGGAAGCGCTGATGCTGACCGACGACGAGAACATCGTCAGCGTGCAGTTCGCGGTGCAGTACGTGGTCACCGACGCCAAGGAGTGGCTGTTCAGCAACCGCAAGCCGGAGGAGACGGCGGCGCAGGTGGCCGAATCCGCGATGCGCGAGATCATCGGCCGCAGCAAGATGGACGGCATCCTGTATGAGTCGCGGGCGCAGATCAATATCGCCGCGCAGAAGCTGATGCAGCAGATCCTCGACCGCTACAAGACGGGAATCCTGGTTTCCACCGTCACCATCCAGGCGGCGCAGCCGCCCGAGCAGGTGCAGGCATCGTTCAGCGACGCGCAGAACGCGAGCCAGGACCGCGAGCGGCAGAAGAACGAGGGCCAGGCCTATGCCAACGACGTGATCCCGAAGGCGCGCGGCACCGCGATCCGCCTGATGCAGGAGGCCGACGGCTACAAGCAGCGCGTGATCGCCAGCGCCGAGGGCGACGCCTCCCGCTTCAAGCAGACCCTCACCGAGTACGCCAAGGCACCGGCGGTGACGCGCGAGCGGATCTACCTGGACACGATGCAGCAGATCATGACCAACAGCTCGAAGATCATGCTGGACTACAAGGGCGGGGGCAACCTGCTCTACCTGCCGCTGGACAAGCTGATGCAACAGGGCGCGGCGTCGTTCGCCGATCCGGCGGCGTCCCGGCAGCAGCAGGCGCCGGACCCGGCGCCTGCGCCGGACGCGATGCCGCGTTCCCGCGAGGCGCTGCGCGAGCGCGGACGGGAGGAGCGCCCGTAATGAAGCTGCTCGGACCCATTGCCGCCGCGCTGGCCGCGCTCGTAATGCTCGCGAGTTCGGCGCTGTTCACGGTCGACCAGGCGCAGAACGCGATCGTGTTCCAGCTGGGCCAGGTGAAGGAAGTGATCACCAAGCCGGGGCTGCACGTCAAGTGGCCGCTACTGCAGAACGTGCGCTTTTTCGACATGCGCAACCTCACCTACGACGACCCCGAGCCGCTCGGCTTCCTCACTTCGGGCAACATCCCGGTGACCGTGGACTCGTTCGTCAAGTGGCGCATCTATGACGTCAAGAACTACTACGTGTCGGTCCAGGGCGATGAAACCCGCGCCGCGACGCGCATCAAGCAGACGATCTCCAACGGATTGCAGGTGGAATTCGGCCGCCGCACGGTGCACGATGTGGTCTCCGGCCAGCGCGACGAAATCATGGAGCAGGTGCGCACCATCGCCGACGCGGACCTGCGCCGCATCGGCGTCGAGATCGTGGACGTGCGCCTGAAGCGCGTCGACCTGCCGGACGAGGTCAGCGCCTCGGTGTTCCGCCGCATGGATTCGGAGCGCAAGCGCGTGGCGAGCCAGCTGCGTTCGACCGGCGCGGCCGAGGCCGAGGCCATCCGCGCGGACGCGGACAAGCAGCGCGAAGTGATCCTGGCCGACGCCTACCGCGACGCGCAGAAGATCAAGGGCGAGGGCGACGCCAAGGCCTCGGTCATCTATGCGCAGGCCTTCTCGCAGAACCCCGAGTTCTATTCCTTCTACCGCTCCATGGAAGCCTACAAGTCGAGCTTCCGCTCCAAGTCCGACCTGCTGCTGCTCGAGCCGAACTCGGATTTCTTCAAGTACCTGAGGGACGCCGCCGGCAAGGCTGGGGCCAGGAAATAATGGGCCATGGGCACCACGCTACTCATGGCCTTCGCCCTCGTGCTGGTGATCGAGGGATTGCTTCCCTTCCTCGCGCCTGATACCTGGCGCGAGACCTTCCGGCGCCTGATGCTGCTCTCGGACGGACAGATCCGGTTCTTCGGGCTGACCTCGATGATCGTCGGGCTCGCGCTGCTTCTGCTTGCCAACTGGTGACGCCTATGCGCTGGCTGCTTCCCGAGCATATCGAAGACGTCCTGCCCGAAGAGGCGATGCGCATCGAATGGTTGCGTCGTTCGATTTTGGATTTATTCATTAAAAATAGCTTCCAGTTGGTGATGCCGCCGCTGGTGGAATTCACCGACTCGCTGTTGACCGGTACCGGACACGATCTCGACCTGCGCACCTTCAAGCTGGTGGACCAGCTTTCGGGCCGCATGATGGGTATCCGCGCCGACATCACGCCGCAGGTGGCGCGCATTGACGCCCACCTGCTCAACCGCAAGGGCGTGACGCGCCTGTGCTACTGCGGCAGCGTGCTGCACGCGCGTCCTGCGGGCCCCGGCGCGACGCGCGAGCCGATCCAGATCGGAGCGGAGATATTCGGCCACGCCGGCATCGCGAGCGACGTCGAGATCCAGGGCCTGCTGTGCCGGTCGCTAGCCATGGCCGGGGTCAGGGGCGCGCGCATGGATATCGGGCACGTCGCGGTGTTCCGCTCGGTGGTACAGGCGGCGGGCATCGGCCACGAGCTTGAAGTCGAACTATTCGAAGCCCTGCAGAAGAAGGACGTCCCCGCCCTGAAGGCCCTGACCAGGCGGACGGACGCGAAAACGCGGGCCGCGCTGCTGCTGTTGCCCGACCTGTATGGCGGAGCCGATATCCTGGATCTGGCGGAGAAGAAGCTTCCCCGGCTGCCGGACCTGAAGAAAGCGCTGGAAACCCTGCGCGCGCTTTCGAAAGCCTCGTCCGTTCCCGTCAGCTTCGACCTCGCCGAACTGCGCGGCTACCACTATCACTCCGGCGTGGTGTTCGACGCCTATTGCGACGGCGTCAGCGGAGCCGTCGCCCGCGGCGGGCGCTACGACGAAGTCGGCAAGGCATTCGGCCGGCCGCGCGCCGCGACCGGGTTCTCGATCGAATTGAGAAGCCTGGCCGCCGCGATGAAACCGAAGAAAAGGAAAAAATGAAGAAGACGGCCCGCAACGTCGTCGTCGTCGGCACCCAGTGGGGCGACGAGGGCAAGGGCAAGATCGTCGATCTGCTTGCCGATGAAGTGCAGGGCGTGGTGCGTTTCCAGGGCGGCCACAACGCCGGCCACACGCTGGTGATCGGCGGCAAGAAGACCGTGCTGCACCTGATTCCTTCCGGCATTCTGCGCGAGGGCGTCGACTGCTTCATCGGCAACGGCGTGGTGCTTTCGCCCGAGGCCCTGCTTGCCGAGATGGACGAGTTGCAGACCGCCGGTGTGCGCAATGTGGAGGCGCGGCTGTGCGTCTCGGAGGCTTGCCCGCTGATCCTGCCCTACCACGTGGCGCTGGACCGCGCGCGGGAGACGGCGAAAAAAATCGGCACCACCGGCCGCGGCATCGGCCCGGCCTATGAGGACAAGGTAGCGCGCCGCGCGGTGCGGCTTCAGGACCTGCTCAATCCGGAGCGCTTCGCCAAGAAGCTGGAGGAAGTGCTCGATTTCCACAATTTCGTGCTCGAAAAATACTTCGGACAGCCGCGCGTCGACCTCAAAAAGACGCTGGATGAAACGCTGGCGCTGGCGCCGCGCCTGGTGCCGCTGGTAGCCGACGTGCCGCGAGCGCTGTACCACGCCAACCGCGCGGGCAAGAATCTCCTTTTCGAGGGCGCGCAGGCTGCGCTGCTCGATATCGATCACGGCACCTATCCCTTCGTGACTTCGTCGAATTGCGTCGCGGGCGCGGCGGCGGCGGGCGCCGGTATCGGGCCGATGCACCTGCACTACGTGCTTGGCATCACCAAGGCCTACACCACGCGTGTGGGCGAAGGCCCGTTCCCGACCGAGCTGTCGGACGATGTCGGCGAGCGCCTGCGCCAGCGCGGCCAGGAGTTCGGCGCTACCACCGGCCGGCCTCGGCGCACCGGCTGGTTCGACGCCGCCGCGCTGAAGCGCGCGGTGCAGCTGAACGGCGTCTCCGGGCTGTGCATCACCAAGCTTGACGTGCTGGACGGCGCCGAAACGCTCAAGATCTGCGTCGGCTACCGCATGGAAGGCGAGCTGAGCGATATCCTGCCGGTGGGCGCGGAAGAACTCGCGCGCTGCGTGCCGGTGTACGAGGAGATGCCGGGCTGGCAGGAGAGCACCGTAGGGGTGAAGGCGCACGACAAGCTGCCCAAGGCGGCGCGCGACTACCTGGCGCGCATCGAATCGCTTACCGGCGTGCCGATTGACATCATCTCCACGGGCCCCGACCGCACCGAGACCATCGTGCGCCGGCATCCATTCGACCTGATTTGAGGCAGGCCTACTTTTCCTTCCCTTCCCAGTGGAAGAGGTGAAGGATGCGGTGCAGGAGCGGCACCAGCAGCAGGCCGGCCACGATCAGGAACACCAGCCCGGCATAGAGCGCGTAGCAGCCCGCGAACAGCTTGCCGGCTGGCGTCACCGGGTTGTTCACTGGTCCCATGCCGCCGAGCAGCATGGCCGAGTTCAGAAAAGCGTCCATCCAGGACAGGTTTTCAAGAAATCTGTATCCAGCCATGCCAATGGCGAGGGACAACAGAGTGAGCGCGAATGCAACGGCCGCATTGCGCACCACCCTGACGATGAACGCTGCGTGCGAGATCGGAGGGCGGGTGCGGTTTTCGTACATGAATGGATTACACTGGTGCCGAGGAAGGGACTCGAACCCCCACAGTGTTGCCACCGCTAGGACCTGAACCTAGTGCGTCTACCAATTCCGCCACCTCGGCAAGGGGGCGAATTTTAGGGTCCCAGCCCACGCATGTCAAAGAAGAAACACGGAAAATCCCCTCGGCCGCCGGCTTCGGCGCCTGAATCCATCGGCCGCGAAATTCTCGCCGCGCTCGAGCGCGCCGGCGCGCCGCTGACCCGCGTCGAATTGATGGCCGGGATCGCGGGCAGCGGCCGCGAGCGCGCGGCCGCGCTCGCTGATCTGGAGCGCGCCGGGCAGGTGGTGCAGAACCGCGCCGGCAGTTTCCTGATCGCGCGGCGCATCGCCGTGATCGCCGGCCGCATCGAAGGCCATCGCGACGGCCACGGCTTCCTGATCCCGGACGACGGCGGCCCGCCGGTGTTCCTGCCGCAGGCCGAAATGCGCCAGGTGCTGCACGGCGACCGTGCATCGGTGCGTATTGCCGGCCAGGATCCGCGCGGCCGGCCCGCGGGGACGATCGTCGAAGTACTGTCGCGCGCCAACCGCCGCATCGTCGGCCGCCTGCAAAAGGAGCACGGCGTGCTGTTCCTGGTGCCGGAAGACCGGCGCATCGCCACCGACATCCTGATCCCGCCGAACGAAACCGGGCGTGCCAAGCCGGGGCAGGTGGCCACGGTGGAACTGGTCGCGCAGCCCTCTAAGCACGCGCAGCCCATCGGCAGGGTCGTGGAAGTGCTCGGCGGCTACACCGATCCGGGCATGGAAATCGAGATCGCGCTGCGCAAGTTCGACCTGCCGCACGAATTCTCGAAAAAAGCCATGGCGCTCGCGCGTGCGATGCCGGATGAGGTGCGCGCAGAGGACGCAAAGGGACGGCGCGATCTGCGCGATCTGCCTTTCGTCACCATCGACGGCGAAACCGCCAAGGACTTCGACGACGCGGTGCATGCGGTGCGCGAAGGCAAGGGATTCCGCTTGAGGGTTGCAATCGCAGACGTGAGCCACTACGTGCGCACGGGCGATGCGCTCGACGAGGAGGCGCGCGAGCGCGGCACCTCGGTGTACTTCCCGCGCCGGGTGATCCCGATGCTGCCCGAGAAGCTCTCCAACGGGCTGTGTTCGCTCAATCCGAACGTCGACCGGCTGGCGATGGTCTGCGACATGGCGATCGGCCCGAACGGCAAGGTGGTGCGCTACGAGTTCTACGCGGCGGTGTTCCACTCCCGGGCGCGGCTCACCTACACCGGCGTGTGGGAGATGATTTCCAAGGGCAAGGCGAACGCGGACCTGAAGACGCTGTACGAGGTATACAAGGTCCTGGCCGAGGAACGCAGCCGGCGCGGCGCCATTGATTTCGAATCCGTCGAGACCAGGATGGAGTTCGATGCCAACGGCAAGATCCTGCGCATCGTTCCCGAGCCGCGCAACGAGGCGCACCGCCTGATCGAGGAGTGCATGCTGGCGGCGAACGTCTGCGCCGGCAACTTCCTCGCCGAGCGCGGCCATCCGGCGCTCTACCGCGTGCACGACGTGCCGGCGCCGGAAAAGGTATCCGCGCTGCGCGATTTCCTTGCCGAACTGGGCCTCGCGCTGCCGGGCGGCGAAAAGCCCACGCCCAAGGATTACGCGGCGCTGCTGCAGAAGATCAGGCCGCGTCCCGATTTCTCGCTGCTGCAGACGATCCTGCTGCGCTCGCTCAAGCAGGCGGTCTACACGCCGGAGAACCTGGGCCATTTCGGGCTCGCGTTCGAGGCCTACGCGCACTTCACTTCGCCGATCCGCCGCTATCCCGACCTGCTGGTGCACCGCGCGATCAAGGCGGTGCTCGCCAACCGGAAATACGAGGGCGTGGACTGGGCCGAGCTGGGGCGGCACTGCTCCGAGACGGAGCGCCGCGCCGACGACGCCAGCCGCGACGTCGAGAACTGGCTCAAGTGCTACTACATGCAGGACCAGGTGGGCGGGGTGTTCGAGGGCACCGTCACCGGCGTCACCGCGTTCGGCCTGTTCGTGATGCTGGACCAGTACTACGTCGACGGCCTGGTACACATTTCGGAACTCGGGCGCGACTACTACCGCTATGAGGCCAACCGGCACATGCTCCTCGGCGAGCGTACCGGCAAGCGCTACCGGCTGGCCGACCGCATCAAGGTGAAGCTGGTGCGCGTGGACCTCGAGACCCGCAAGATCGACCTGGTGCCGGCGGATGGCGATGGCAAGCGACGCTGAGCGCGTCATTTTCGGTTTTCACACGGTACTCGCGCGCCTGCGCGCGGACCCGAAATCGGTGCTCGAAGTGTTCCTCGATGAATCGCGCAAGGACGCGCGTGCGAAGGATTTCGCGGTGCAGGTCGAGCGCGCCGGCGCGCGCCTGATGCGCGTATCCGCGACGCGGTTGGAAGGCATGGCCGGCGGCGGCCGCCATCAGGGCGTCGTCGCCCGCGTGCAGGTGAACTCGCAGAAGCAGACGCTCGAAGAACTGCTGGAGGCGCTGCAAACCCCGCCCATGCTGCTGGTGCTGGATGGCGTGACCGATCCGCACAACCTGGGCGCCTGCCTGCGCGTGGCCAATGCGGCCGGCGCGAACGCAGTGATCGCGCCCAAGGACCACGCCGCGGGCATCAACGCCACCGTATCGAAGGTGGCGAGCGGCGCGGCCGAGATCACGCCTTACTTCATGGTCACCAACCTGGCGCGGACCCTGGCCGACCTGAAGGACAGGAACATCTGGATCGTGGGCATGGACGAACGGGCGGGAAAGTCGCTGTTCGAGGCCGACCTGCCCAAGTCCATCGCCTGGGTCCTGGGCGCCGAAGGCGAGGGCATGCGCCGCCTGACGCGAGAAAGCTGCGACCTGCTGGTAAAGGTGCCGATGCGCGGGCAGGTAGAGAGCCTGAACGTGTCGGTGGCGGCAGGGATCTGCCTGTTCGAGTCGGTGAGGCGCCGGTAGGGGCCATGGCGATCCGCGTAGTCCGCCTCGGCAGCAAGCGCGTGCAGGGCGAGGGCCTGCGGATCGGAACCGTGCGCAAGCCGCCGCGCGGCGTGCCCAAAGCCGAGTTTTCCCGGCAGGACTGGTACGACGTCTGGCTCCCGGAACTCGCACCCAGCGTCCAGACCGTGAAACTCGGACAGGGCGCGGAGACCGACAAGCAGTGGGCCGCTTTCGCCAAGCGCTATCGGTCGGAAATGGCGGCCGGGCCGGCAAGCCGGGCACTCGACCTGCTGGCGGCGCTATCCCGCCAGGCCGATTTCTCCGTGGGCTGCTACTGCGCCGACGAAGGACGCTGCCACCGGTCGCTGCTGAGGACCTTGCTGGCGGCGCGCGGGGCCCGTTTCGCCTGACTTGTGCTATCCCCCTGATTTACCGTACAATCCGCGCCCTTCCTTGCTACACCCTAACGCATTAGGGGTGGCTTACCCATAAGGAGAATCACCGAATGCGGCATTACGAAATCTGTTTCATCGTCCATCCTGACCAGAGCGAGCAGGTTCCGGCGATGGTCGAGCGCTACAAGGGCATCGTAGCGGCGCGCAACGGCAAGGTGCATCGCCTCGAGGACTGGGGCCGGCGCCAGCTGGCGTACCCGCTGGCCAAGGTGCACAAGGCGCACTATGTCCTCATGAACATCGAGTGCGACAACGAGACCATCACCGAGCTCGAGCACTCGTTCCGCTTCAACGACGCGGTGCTGCGCCACCTGACCGTCAAGATGACCAAGGCGGTGGTGGACCCCTCCCCGATGATGAAGGAGGAAAAGTCGCGCTCGATGATGGGCGAGGCGAAACCCGCTGACGTCCCGGCTGCGGCCGAGGCTCCGGCGGCCGCGTCCGCGCCGGCTTGAGCGGCCCGGCGAATAAGGTCGAGATTTCCGGTGTGATCACGGCATTGGACACATTGCGGCATACGCCGGGCGGGATTCCGGTCGTGGAGTTCCGCTTGATGCATGAGTCGGAGCGCGCCGAAGCCGGCGCGCAGCGCAAGGTCAAAGCCGAGATCGACGCGGTTGCGTTTGAAGCGCAGGCAAGGCTGCTGGCCGCCAGCGCCTTGGGCCGGCAGCTGAAAGCCGAAGGATTTTTGTGTGCGAAGAGCCGGTATTCGAAGAAGCCGGTGCTGCACGTGACGAACATTGAATTCATGGAAGGGAATTGACATGCCTCCACCGAGACGCGGCAAGGGCAAGGGAAAGTTCAAGGGCAAGGACAAGAAGGACCGCGGGCAGCGGGCGCTGTTCCGCCGCCGCAAGTTCTGCCGCTTCACCGCCGAGAAGATCGAATGGGTCGACTACAAGGCCATCGACATTCTCAAGGACTTCATCAACGAGAACGGCCGCATCATCCCGGCGCGCATCACCGGCACCTCCGCCGGCTACCAGCGCCAGCTGTCGACGGCGGTCAAGCGCGCGCGCTTCCTCGCGCTGATGCCGTTCACCGACCTGCACTGAGAAAATAGGAAAATACGCGCCATGCAAGTAATCCTGATGGAAAAGCTCGCCAATCTGGGCAACCTGGGCGACGTGGTCAAGGTCAAGGACGGCTACGCGCGCAACTTCCTGATTCCCAAGGGCAAGGCCAAGCGCGCGACCGAAGAGAACCTGAAGGCCTTCGAAATCCGCCGCGCCGAGCTGGAGAAGGCCCAGGCCGCGGCCCTCGCCCAGGCGCAGGAGCGCGGCGCGAAGCTGGACGGGCTGGTGCTGAAGATCACGCAGAAGGCCGGCGTGGACGGGCGCCTGTTCGGTTCCGTGACCAACTACGACATCGTCGAGGCGCTCAAGGCGCAGGGCCACGAGGTCGAGCGCGCGAATGTCCGCATGCCGGCCGGGGCTCTGAAGCAGGTCGGCGAATATCCGACGCAGATCGCGCTGCACACGGACGTGGTGGTCACCATCACAGTATCGGTGGCCGGCGAAGCCTGAAAATATTTTCTCGCTGAAGTTTTAATGCAAAAAAGGGCCGGCAACGGCCCTTTTTCCTTATCGAGGGCTGGCAACGGCCCTTTTTCTTTTCTAGAATGGCCTGACTCCCATGGCCCAACCCCAAGCGCGCCGCAGCGAGCCCGGCGATCCCCAGCTCCTCGCGCTAAGGGTACCGCCGCACTCGGTCGAGGCCGAACAGTCGCTGCTGGGCGGCCTGCTGCTCGACAACCAGGCCTTCGACAAAATTGCCGACCTGGTCACGGCGGATGACTTCTACCGCGACGACCACCGGCGCATCTTCCGCCACCTTTCCAAGCTGATCGAGCAGGCCAAGCCGGCCGACGTGGTGACGATCGCCGAATCGATCGAAGCCAGCGAGGACAAGGACCGCACCGGCGGCCCGGCTTACCTGGGGTCCCTCGCGCAGAACACGCCGAGCGCGCTCAATATCCGCCGCTATGCCGAGCTGGTACGCGAGCGCGCGGTGCAGCGCCGGCTGATCACGGTTGCCACGGAGATCGCCGAATCCGCGCTGGCGCCCTCCGGCAAGGATATCGGCCAGATGCTGGACGAGGCGGAGTCCCGCATCCTGGAAGTGGGCGAGAAGGGGCAGCGCGGCACCCAGGGCTTCGAGGCGATCCAGCCGGTACTGGCGCGCGTATTCGAGCGCATCGACCATCTTTACCGCCAGGAAAACAAATCCGACGTCACCGGCCTGCCGACGGGCTTCGTCGATCTCGACGAGCGGACCGCCGGGCTGCAGGAAGGCGACCTGGTCATCGTCGCCGGCCGTCCCTCCATGGGCAAGACGGCTTTCGCGCTGAACATCGCCGAGCACGTGGCCGTGGAAAACGGTGTCCCGGTGGCGATTTTCAGCATGGAAATGGGCGCCGCGCAGCTTGCCATGCGCATGCTCGGCTCGATCGCCCGCGTCGACCAGCACAAAATGCGCACCGGGCGCCTGAACGACGAGGAGTGGAGCCGGCTGTCCACGGCGATGGGCAAGATGCACGACGCGCCGATCTTCATCGACGAGACCGGGGCGCTGAACGCACTCGAACTGCGCACCCGCGCGCGGCGCATCCACCGCCAGTGCGGCAAGCTGGGCCTGGTGATGGTGGACTACCTGCAGCTGATGTCGGCCTCGAGCGACGGCGAGAACCGCGCCACCGAGATCTCCGAGATATCGCGCTCGCTCAAGGCGCTCGCCAAGGAACTGGGGGCGCCCGTGGTTGCGCTGTCGCAGCTCAACCGGGCGCTGGAGACTCGCAACGACAAGCGGCCGATGATGTCGGACCTGCGCGAATCGGGCGCCATCGAGCAGGATGCCGACGTGATCCTGTTCATCTACCGCGACGAGGTTTATTTCCCCGAGAAGCCCGAATCCAAGGGCACCGCCGAAGTGATCATCGGCAAGCAGCGCAACGGCCCGATCGGCAGGGTCAACCTGACTTTCCTCGGCGAGCACACCAGGTTCGAGGACCGGGCGAGGGAGGGGGCATGGCAGAGCCGCTGATTCCGCAGAAATCGCCTTACGCCGTCGAACTGGCGCCGGGCGACTACTGGTGGTGCGCCTGCGGGCAGTCCAAGCGCCAGCCGTTTTGCGACGGCTCGCACAAAACCACCGAATTCACTCCCGTGAAATTCACCATGACCGAGGCGCAGAAGGTCTGGCTCTGCGGGTGCAAGCACAGCGGCGGCCCGCCGTTCTGCGACGGGTCGCACAAGAAAGTATAAAGAGACGTCGTTCCCGCGAAAGCGGGAACCCAGGGTTACTTCTTCGTCGCGATCCAGCGCCCTTCAGTGCCGTTGTCGGCATGGAAGGTACCTTCCATCCTGCCGTCGGCGACGCGCCCGGTGTAGTTGCGAAGCACGCCGTCGTTGCCGACATAAGAAAAGCTGATGTTGGCGCCGCTCAGGCGCGCGCTGCGCAATCCGCCCAGGGTCTGGCCGAGGCCGATCGCGCCCTCGATTTTCTGGAAACGCTGCTCGAATGCGAGCTCGGCCTTGTCGCTGCCCGTCTCCAGGGCCCAGCCGCCGTTGACGTTCGCCGGCACCATCCAGAAATAGGCGCGGTGGCCTTCCAGGCTCGAGGTCTCATCTGGTTCCCAGTCCTCCATGGTGAAGGAGTGCGACACCACGCGCGTGCCCGGGCGCATCGACAGGATCTGCGGCCGCAGCTTCATGTTGAGCTGCGGCAGCAGGTACATGGTGATCACGGTCGCCTGGCTGAAATCGGTGGCGAAGATGTCGCCGTTGACGATGCGCGCCCTGCCGGCGACGCCGGCCTTCTCGGCGTTGCCCTGCGCGAACTTGGCCATGTCCGGGTTGTATTCGATGCCCACCGAGCGGGCGCCGAACTTCTTCGCCGCCGCGATCGCGATCTTGCCGTCGCCCGCGCCGAGATCAAACACCAGGTCGTTGGGCCCGACCTGCGCCATGCGCAGCATGCGGTCCACGACCTCGTCGGGCGTGGGCACCCAGATCACGTCCTTGCCGGCCTGGCCGACTTGCGGCTCGTAGGGTTTCTGCTGGGCCGCCGCGGGCAGCGAGAACAGCAAGGAAGCCGCAAGCGCTGCAGCGATCTTCGCCGTTACATTCATTCCCGATCCTCCCGAAAAGGCGAGAAAGCGTAGCAGATATCAGAGCGTCTCGGCGGCGTGGTCGGCCAGGCGGGAACGCTCGCCGCGAGCGAGCGTGACGTGTCCCGCGTGCGCCCAGCCCTTCATGCGGTCCACTACGTAGGTGAGGCCCGAACTGCCCTCGGTGAGATAGGGCGTGTCGATCTGCGCGATGTTGCCCAGGCACACCACCTTGGTGCCGGGGCCGGCGCGCGTCACCAGCGTCTTCATCTGCTTGGGCGTGAGGTTCTGCGCCTCGTCGATGATCAGCCACTTATTGAGAAAAGTGCGTCCGCGCATGAAGTTGAGCGACTTGACCTTGATGCGCGAACGCACCAGGTCGCGCGTCGCTGCGCGTCCCCACTCGCCGCCGGATTCGTCAGACACGTTCAGCACGTCGAGGTTGTCCTCGAGCGCGCCCATCCAGGGCTGCATCTTCTCTTCCTCGGTGCCCGGCAGGAAGCCGATGTCCTCGCCGATCGGCACGGTCACGCGGGTGACGATGATCTCGCTATAGCGCTTCTCGTCCAGCACCTGGGTCAGCCCGGCGGCCAGCGTGAGCAGCGTCTTGCCGGTGCCCGCCTGGCCGAGCAGCGTGACGAAATCGACGTTCGGGTTCATCAGCAGGTTGAGGGCGAAGTTCTGTTCGCGGTTGCGCGCCGTGATGCCCCACACCGAATTCTTGCTGTGGCTGTAGTCGCGCAGCGTCTCGAACACCGCGACGCGGCCGGCCTTCTCTTTCACCAGGGCGTGGATCGGCCGCTCGCCGGACTCGTCGTAGACGAACTGGTTCAGCTCCAACTGCGGCACCAGCGGGCCGCGGATGCGGTAGTAGGTGTGGCCGTCCTTTTTCCAGGACTCCATGTCCTTGCCATGGCTCTCCCAGAACTCGGTCGCGAGCTTGTGCACGCCGGTATAGAGGAGGTCGGTGTCCTCCAGCACCTTGTCATTGTGGTAGTCCTCCGCGGCGAGGCCGAGCGCACGCGCCTTGATGCGCATGTTGATGTCTTTCGACACCAGGAACACGCCGCGCGCGGGTTCCTTTTTCTGCAGGTGGCGCACCACGGACAGGATCTGGTTGTCGGTCTTGCCGGCGGGCAGCGTGGCGGGCAGGTCGCCGTTGATCGCCTCGGTCTGCAGGAACAGGCGCCCGCCGGCCGAAGGCCCGCCATCGCGGGTGCGTATCGGCAGGCCCGCGGCGATGTCGCCCGACTTGCCGGTGACGATCTCGTCCAGAAAGCGGCTCGCTTGGCGCGCGTTGCGCGCCACGTCCGAGAGCCCCTTCTTGTTGCTGTCGAGCTCTTCCAGCGTGCCCATCGGCAGGTACAGGTCGTGCTCCTCGAAGCGGAACAGGCTGGCCGGGTCGTGCATCAGCACGTTGGTGTCGAGCACAAACAGCTTCTTGACCTTGGATTTTTTCGGCTTGCTGGACTTCTTCGACATTGCGTCGCTGGTGGCGGGTTCTACTGCTGCTTCGGCCTGCTCGACATCATAGGGCTTTAACAAAGTTCAATACCTCCTCTGCGTGGCCAGGGACCTTCACACCGCGCCATTCGCGCGCCAGCGTTCCGTCCCTGTCGATGACGAAAGTGCTGCGTTCGATGCCGCGGACCTTTTTGCCGTACATGTTCTTCATCTTCATGACGCCGAACTGCGTGCAGAGCTGCTCCTCGCCGTCGGACAGCAGCTCGAAGGGGAGCTTCATCTTCGCCTTGAAATTTTCGTGCGACTTGAGCGAATCGCGGGAAACGCCGATCACCTCGGCGCCCGCCCTGGCGAATTCCCTGTAGCGGTCGCGGAAATCGCCGCCTTCGACCGTGCAGCCGGGGGTGTTGTCCTTGGGGTAGAAGTAGACCACCAGCTTCTTGCCGCGCTGGTCGGAGAGCCTGAAGGTGCCGCCGCCGGTCGAAGGCAGGGAGAAGTCCTTGACCGCCTTACCGGGCATGCTCTGAGTCAGTTAGCAAACAATCTCAGCTATGCAATGCAACGTATTCATTGAACACGTTTTTTATGGCTGCCGCAAGTCGGACGCAGGGGACTGATCCTAAAGCTCTTTTTCCAGCGTAAACATCTCCTGGGGTCCGCTGACGCCTCGCAGGTCGAAATGCCCGATCGAGCGCACCGGCCGCTGGATGTGTGCCGCGAATTCCTGCGACAACAGCAGCGGCACGCCTGCCTGCTTGGTCATCGACTGCAGGCGCGCGGTCTTGTTCACTGCGGGGCCGACGACGTTGAAGGCGAGCCGGTTGGGCGAGCCGACGTTGGCGTGCGTCACCGTTCCCAGGTGCAGGCCGAGGCCGAATTCTATTTGCGGCATGCCGGCATGGCGCCGCCGGTGGTTGACCACGGCGATGGACGCAAAGGCGTCTATCGCCGCATCGAGCGCGGCGTCGCAGACCGCCGCCTCGTCCTCAGGCCGCTTGATCTCGAACACGATCAGGATCGCGTCGCCGATGAACTGCAGGATCTCGCCGCCGCGCGCCGCCGCGGCCGCGGCGCAGTTCTCGAAATACTCGTTCAGCAGTTGCAGCAGCTCGGCGGCGGGCAGCGACTCCGAGAGCGCGGTGAAGCCGCGCAGGTCCGAATACCAGAACGCGGCCTCGATGCGCTCGCCGTCGCCGCGCTTCACCTGGCCGCGCAGGATGCGCTGGCTGATGCGCGGCCCGATGAAGGTGTCCAGCAGGCCGAGCGCCATGCGGCGCGATTCGATCAGTTCCACCGGAGCCGCGAGCAGATTCGCCAGGGCTTCGAAGCGGTCCACGTCCGCGTCGATGAATCCGGCGGCCGAGCGCGTCGCCATGCCCAGGACATTGACGTTGCCGGCGGCAAACACCAGCGGCACCGCCGCATAGTCGGTCATGCCGGCGGCTTGCATGTCGTACAGGAAGCTGTGGTCGCGTTCCTCGTCCAGCGACTCGATCCGGCGCCGGAAGACGCGCTGCTGCTCACGCACAACTTGCAGCGGGCTGCCCACATAGGAGTCGCTGTTCTGCGCGCCGTGCGCGCCTTCGAACATTCGTGCCCCCTCGCCCCGGCGCCAGACGCAGCCCCAAGCGACCAGTTGCGGGTGCAGGGTGCCGACGGAGATGCTCAGCCGGTCGATATGGCCGCCGGCGGCGTCGAGCCTGGCTGCCAGCCCGGTAAGGAGCGCTACAGGGTCGGTGATGCGGCGGCCTTCGATCGCGAGCCACGCCGCGACAGGCGCGAGCGACCAGCCTTCCTCTGGGCCGAGCAGCCCGCGGCGGCTTAGCTCCCGCGTACCCGGAATATCAGACACGGGCGAGGAAGTGGCGCAGTTCGCGCAGGACTTCCCGCGGTTTTTCTTCCGGCAGGAAATGGCCGCAGTCGAGCGCGCGGCCGCGAACGTCCTGCGCCACTTCGCGCCAGTTCGCCAGGCAGTCGAACATGGTGCCGACCGGCGAATGCCTGGCCCACAGCGCGAGCACGGGCATCCTGAGCTTTTGCTTCAGGCTCTTCCTGTCGTGGACCAGGTCGATCGTGGCGGCGGCCCGGTAGTCTTCGCAGGAGCCGTGGATGCCGCGCGCGTCGAAGCAGCGCAGGTATTCGCGCTGCACGGCCTTCGGAAAATGCCGCAGGCCGCCGGGGCCGCGCCCGATGCGCCCGAGCAGGTAGTCCCTCGCCATGCTGCCGATCATGCGCTCGGGCATGGGCGCGCTCTGGATCAGGAAGAACCAGTGGTAGAAGGCGCGCGCCAGCGCCATGTCCGTATTCTCGAACACGCGCAGCGTCGGCGAAATGTCCAGCACCGTAAGGGACATGACCCGCGAGTGCACTCCGCTGCCATAGTCGCGCGCGAGGCGGTGCGCCACGCGCCCGCCGCGGTCGTGGCCGACGAGATGGAACTTGCGGTGGCCGAGGCTCGTCATGACTTCGGCCATGTCCTGCGCCATCGCGCGCTTGGAATAGTTCGAATGGTCGGGCAGGCCCTTCGGCTTGGAGGAATCGCCGTAGCCGCGCAGGTCGGCGCATACCACGGTGTAGTCGCGCGCGAGGGCCGGCGCCACGCGGTGCCACATGACGTGGGTCTCTGGATAGCCGTGCAGCAGCAGGACGGCCGGGCCTCTGCCTCGGGTGACGAGGTTGATGGTGGCACCGGTGACGCGGATTTTTTTTGATTCAAAGTTCTTGAAGAGCTTCATTCAAGACCTCGCCACCAGAAATACTCCAACGATGATGATCCCGATGCCCAGCATGCGCATCGGCGTCACGGTTTCGCCGAGCAGCCACCAGGCGAGCAATGCGTTCAATGCAAAGCCGATGGATACCATCGGGTAAGCGACGCTGACGGGCGTCTTCGACAGCGCCAGGATCCAGACCACCAGGCTTACCGCGTAGCAGGCGATGCCGGCCAGGATGCGCGGTTCGAGCGCGAGCCTGAAATCCACCGGCGCCGCATTCGTGCCCGCCTTGAGGAACAGTTGGGCGGCCGTGCCCAGAACTACCGCGGCGGCAATATAGACAAAGCTCATGCAAACAGCAGCGCCGCCGCGACGCGGCGCTCTTCCGCCATCAGGATGTTGTAGGTGCGGCAGGCGGCCTGCATGTCCATCGCTTCGACGCCGATGCGTTTCTCCATCAGCGCCCGGGTCAGGCGCGGATGGGGGAAGCGCTGCTTCGGCCCCGTGCCGAGCAGCAGGATTTCCAGGTTCAGTTCGAGAAAGCCCTGGAAGTCCGCTGCCGTGAGCGCGTCGAACGCGGTTGCGCTCCAGGGCAGCAACTGCTCGGGGGTCACGATCAGGTTTGACTCGTGGCGCTGGCCGTTGACCATCACGAAGCCCTCGCCGTAGCCGGAGAAGGTGTGCAGGGCCGAGGGCGTGGAGGCGTGGAGCTTCACTGCTAGAATTCTACAATGCGCGAATTTTCAAGGATTAAGCGGCTTCCGCCCTACGTCTTCAACATCACCAACGAGTTGAAGATGGCCGCCCGCCGCCGCGGCGAGGACATCATCGACCTGTCCATGGGCAACCCGGACGGGCCGACGCCCCAGCACATCGTCGACAAGCTGGTCGAGGCCGCCCAGCGCCAGGACACGCACGGCTATTCCGTCTCCAGGGGCATCCCGCGCCTGCGCCGCGCCATCTGCGACTGGTACAAGCGCCGCTACGCGGTGGACCTGGACATGGACAAGGAGGCGATCGTCACCATCGGCTCCAAGGAAGGCCTCGCGCACCTGATGCTGGCGACGCTGGAGCGCGGCGACACGGTGCTGGTGCCCAATCCCTCCTACCCGATCCACATCTATGGCGCGATCATCGCCGGCGCCGACATCCGCTCGGTGCGCATGACGCCGGGCGTGGACTTCATCGCCGAGGTCGAGCGCGCGATCGGCGAGCTGTTCCCGAAGCCGAAGATGCTCATCCTCGGCTTTCCCTCCAACCCCACGGCGATGTGCGTCGAGCTTGAGTTCTTCGAGCGCGTGGTCGCGCTCGCGCGGCAGCACGACATCCTGGTGGTGCACGACCTTGCCTACGCGGACATCACCTACGACGGCTGGCAGGCGCCTTCCATCATGCAGGTGCCCGGCGCGCGCGACGTGGCGGTCGAGTTCTTCACCATGTCGAAGAGCTACAACATGGCGGGCTGGCGCATCGGCTTCATGGTCGGCAACGCCGAACTGGTGAATGCGCTGGCGCGCATCAAGAGCTACCACGACTACGGCAGCTTCACGCCGATCCAGGTGGCTTCGATCGTCGCGCTGGACGGTCCGCAGGAATGCGTCGAGGAAATCCGCCAGACCTACCAGAAACGCCGCGACGTCATGGTCAAGGGCCTGCACGACATCGGCTGGATGGTCGACAATCCCAGGGCGTCGATGTATGTGTGGGCGAAAATTCCCGACTATTACGCGAAGATGGGCTCCATCGAGTTCACCAAGCGGCTGCTGGACGAGGCCAAGATCGCGGTTTCGCCCGGCATCGGCTTCGGCGAATACGGCGACGGCTACGTACGCATCGCGCTGATCGAGAACGAGCACCGGCTGCGCCAGGCGCTGCGCGGCATCCGCGAGATGTTCAGGAAGGACGGATTGCTGAAGGGAGCGGCGTGAAGCCCATCAATGTGGGGCTGCTCGGCATCGGCACGGTCGGCAGCGGCACCTGGGACGTCCTGCAGCGCAATGCCAGCGAAATCGAACGCCGGGCCGGGCGAGCGATCCAGATCACAAGGGTCGCGGACAAGGACGTAAAAAAGGCAAAAGCTCTTGTAAAGGGCAAGGCGAAAATCACCGCTGATGCCTTCGAAGTCGTGCGCGCCAAAGGCGTAGACATCGTCATCGAGCTGATCGGCGGCTACACCATCGCCAAGGACCTGGTGCTGGAGGCGATCCGCAACGGCAAGCACGTGGTCACGGCCAACAAGGCGCTGCTCGCCACTCACGGCAACGAAATCTTCAAGGCGGCGCAGAAAAAGGGCGTGATGGTGGCCTTCGAGGCTTCCGTCGCCGGCGGCATCCCGATCATCAAGGCGTTGCGCGAGGGCCTGGCCGCCAACCGCATCGAGTGGATCGCCGGCATCATCAACGGCACATCCAACTTCATCCTCTCCGAAATGCGCGACAAGGGCTCCTCCTTTGGCGACGCCCTGCGCAACGCGCAGCGCCGCGGTTACGCCGAAGCCGATCCGACCTTCGACATTGAGGGCGTGGACGCCGCGCACAAGCTGACCATCCTTTCCGCGCTCGCCTTTGGCATCCCGATGCAGTTCCTCAAAGCCTACACCGAGGGCATCTCGAAACTGACCCAGGAAGACATCCGCTACGCCGAGGAACTGGGTTACCGGATCAAGCTGCTCGGCATCACCAAGAGAAAGAACAAGGGCATCGAGCTGCGGGTGCACCCGACGCTGGTGCCGGCGCGGCGGCTGATCGCAAATGTGGAAGGGGTGATGAACGCGATCCTCGTGAATGGCGACGCAGTCGGCGCGACCATGTACTACGGCGCGGGCGCCGGCAGCCAGCCGACCGCCAGCGCAGTGGTGGCGGACCTCGTGGACATCACGCGCCTCGTCACCGCCGACCCCGGGCAGCGCGTGCCGCACCTCGCGTTCCAGCCCGACCGCCTGGCCAAGGACCCGATCCTGCCGATCGGCGAGGTGGAAACCTCCTATTACCTGCGCATGCGGGTCCAGGACCGGCCGGGCGTGCTGGCGGACGTCACGCGCATCCTCGCCGACTCGAAGATCTCGATAGACGCCATGGTGCAGAAGGAGCCGGAGGAGGGCCAGCGCCGCGTCGACATCGTGATGCTCACCCACCAGGCGATCGAGAAGAACGTCAACGCCGCGATGGCGAAAATCGAGAAGCTGCCCACTGTGGTCGGCAAGGTCACGCGCATCCGCCTCGAAGAGTTGTTGTAATGCGGTACGTTTCGACCCGCGGTGAAGCACCTCCACGGCGCTTTACAGGGATTCTGCTCGAAGGCCTCGCCGCCGACGGCGGCCTCTACGTGCCGGAGAGTTTTCCCAAGGTTGATCTTTCGCAACTACGGGGTAAGGCCTACCCTCAACTCGCTCACGATATTCTTTCGCAGTTCATGGATGACGTTCCTGATTTAAGGAACCTGGTAGAGAAAGCCTACACGAAGGAAATTTTCGGCAGCGTCGAGATCACGCCGCTCAGGACCCTGGAGCCCGGTCTGTACATCCTCGGCCTGTCGAACGGGCCGACCCTGGCGTTCAAGGATATTGCCCTGCAATTGCTGGGCAATCTGTTCGAAGATGCGCTGAAGAAAAAAAATCGGACCTTGAACATTCTTGGCGCCACTTCCGGCGACACCGGATCTGCCGCCGAGTACGCCATGCGCGGCAAGAAGAACGTCAACGTCTTCATGCTCTCGCCGCAGGGGCGCATGAGCGCCTTCCAGCGCGCGCAGATGTACTCGCTGCAGGACGCCAACATCCACAACCTGGCCGTGAAGGGCGTCTTCGACGACTGCCAGGACCTGGTCAAAAAGATCAACGCCGACGCCGCGTTCAAGGCGAAATACAGCATTGGCGCCGTGAATTCGATCAATTGGGCGAGGGTCGCTGCGCAGGTGGTGTACTACTTCAAGGGGTATTTCGCCGCCACGAAGTCCGACGCCGAACAGGTTTCCTTCGCCGTGCCTTCCGGTAACTTCGGCAACATCTATGCGGGTTACGTTGCGCGCTCGATGGGCCTACCCATCCGCAAGCTGATTCTCGCCAGCAACGAGAACGATGTGCTCGATGAATTCTTCCGCACCGGGAGGTACCGCGTCAGGAAGGCCGCGGTGGCGACGTCCAGCCCCTCGATGGACATTTCCAAGGCGTCGAACTTCGAAAGATATGTTTTCGACCTGCTGGAGCGCGACGGCTCCCGGGTGAAAAGGCTGTTTACTTCCGGCGAAGAGTTCGACCTGTCGCTTATCCCCAGGCAGGGCTTCGTCTCGGGCAAGAGCACGCATGCCGACCGCATCGCGACCATCAAGTCCATTCACGCGAAATACGGCGTGACCATCGACCCGCATACCGCGGACGGCGTGAAAGTCGGGCTGGAGCACCGCGAGCCGGGCGTGCCGCTCGTGTGTCTGGAGACTGCGCTGCCGGCCAAGTTCGCTGCAACCATCCGAGAGGCGCTCGGCCGCGATCCCGAGATGCCGAAGGGCTTCGAGAATCTCGAATCGCTGCCGCAGCGTTTCGAGGTCATCGAACCCGACGCGGAGGCGGTGAAGCGATACATGGGAAAGTACGCCGGGTGAGCGTGAAGGCCTTGGCGGTACTGACCGCGGGCGGCGATGCGCCGGGAATGAATGCCGCGGTGCGCGCGGTGGTGCGCGCCGCGCTCGCGCTGGGCATGCGCGCCTTCGGGATCAGGCGCGCTTACGAGGGCCTCGCGGGAGGGGAGATCACGGAACTCGGCGCGCGCGACGTCGGCGGCATCATCCAGCGCGGCGGCACCATCCTGCAGACGGCGCGCTTTCCGGAATTCGCCGGGATCGAGGTGCAGCAGGAGGCCCTGCGCCGACTCAAGGCGAAGGGCGTAGAAGCGCTGGTCGCGATCGGCGGCGACGGCACCATGCGCGGCGCGGCGGCGCTGCAGAAGCTCGGTTTCCCGGTGGTCGGCATCCCGGCATCCATCGACAACGACGTCTACGGCACCGATATTTCGATCGGCGTCGACACCGCGCTCAACACTATCCTCGATGCGATCGACAAGCTGCGCGACACCGCTTCTTCGCACGAGCGTGCATTCATCGTCGAAACCATGGGGCGCAACTGCGGCCACCTCGCGCTCATGTCGGGCATCATCAGCGGCGCTGAAATGATCCTGATCCCCGAGCAGGAGGCGAGCGCGGAGGAAGTCGCCGAAGCGGTGCGCAGCGCCCACGCCCGCGGCAAGACCCACGCCATCGTCGTCGTCTCTGAAGGCGCGAAGCTCGGCGCCAATGTCCTGAAGCAGAAGCTCGACGGCATGAACACCGGCTTCGATTTCCGCGTCACCATTCTGGGCCACGTGCAGCGCGGCGGCAGCCCGAGCGCCTGGGACCGTCTGCTTGCCGCGCGTTTCGGCGTCGCGGCGGTAGAACGCCTGCAAAGGGGGGAGAACGGCGTGATGGTGGGGCTCAGCGCCCGCGAGATCATCGGTACTTCGCTTGCGGAAGTCGCCAGCCGGCAGCGCGCGCCAGACCTCGAGTACTACCGCATGGCGCGGATGCTGGCCCGCTAGGCGGATGACGGAATGACGGGATAACGATCCGCCTTTCGTGGTAGAAACCGTCCCGGAGCAGCGAGCCATGCGAATCCTGGTAGTCGAAGACGATGCAGTGCTGGCGGCGGCGCTGGTGCGCGCGCTCAACCAGAGCGCCTACGCCGTCGACGTCGTGGGCGACGGCGACGAGGCCAACCGCGCGCTCGGCTCGGACTCCTACGACCTGGTGGTGCTCGACCTTGCGCTGCCCAAGGTCGACGGCCTCACCGTGCTGCAGCGCCTGCGCGACCGCAAGTCGCGCGTGCCGGTGCTGGTGCTGAGCGCGCGCGACGCGCTGGAGGACCGGGTGAAGGGACTCGACATCGGCGCCGACGACTACATGACCAAGCCCTTCGACCTGCCCGAGTTCGAAGCGCGGGTGCGGGTGCTGATCCGCCGCGGGCAGGACCAGGCGGGCAACGATCTCACGCACGGCAGGCTGCGCTTCGACCTGGCTGCGCGCCGCGTGTTCCACGACGGCGGGCCGGTGGAATTTTCGGCGCGCGAGCTGGCGGTGGTGGAACTGCTGATGTCGCGCCAGGGCCGGGTCGTCACCAAGGAGCAGATGGTCGACCGCCTGTTCGGCTGGGGCGACGACGTGGGCAGCAACGCCATCGAGGTCTACGTGCACCGCGTGCGCAAGAAGCTCGAGCCTTTCGGCATCGAGATCCGCACCGTGCGTGGAATGGGCTACCTGATCGAAAAGGCGAATGGCGGCGAACCAGCCGACCCTGCGTAGCCAGCTGCTGCGCGGGATGCTGGTCCCGCTTTCGGCGCTTCTGGTCGTCGGCGTCGGCATCAGCTACTTCGTCATCGGCGCGGTCACCGAGGACATCTACGACGGCGAACTGAGTGAGATTGCGCGAGAGCTCACGCTGCACGTGCGCTATGCCGGGGACGATCTGGCGTTCGACCTGTCGCAGGATGCCGAGCGCACGCTGCTGCTCGATGAATTCGACAAGATCTACTACGCGATACGGACCGAAGACGGCAGGACGATCGCCGGGGAGGCCGGTTTGCCGCAATCCGGCGCCGCGCGCCGGGAAATGACCTACGGCAACGGGGTGTTCGCCGGGCAGCCGGTGCGCATCGCCGCGCTTCGCCTTGCGGCGGCCGGGCGGCCCGGGTCCCGCGCGGTCGTCGTCGAAGTCGCCGAAACGCTGGTCAAGCGCAACCTGCTGGCGAGGAAGCTGCTCCTCGGCTTCGCGCTGCCGCAGGTCCTGCTCATCCTGGTCGCCGCCGCCCTGGTGTGGCTGGGCGTGGGGCGCGGACTCGCGCCGCTCGAGCGCCTGCGCGGCGCGGTGGCCGAGCGCTCGCACCTGGACATGAGCGCCGTCGAGGCCGAGGGCGTGCCGGGCGAAGTACGCCCGCTGGTGGTCGCGGTCAACGACCTGATGGAGCGGCTCGGCGCGGTGCTCGAATTCCAGGGCCGCTTCATCGCCGACGCCGCGCACCAGTTGCGCACGCCGGTCGCGGGACTCAAGGCCCACCTAGAAGTGGCGCTGCGGGAGCAGAACCTGGAGCAGATGAAGCGGGGTCTCGCGCACCTCTATATCAGCGCCGAGCGCCTGTCGCGCCTAGTGGCGCAGCTATTGTCGCTCGCGCGCAACGAGCCGAGCACCGCGCGGCTGGCCAACTTCGCGCCGCTCGATTTCAACAAGCTTATCTTCGAGGCGACCATGGAATGGGTGGCCGACGCCTACAAGAAGAAAATCGATCTCGGCTTCGAGGGTGCCGAGCAGCCGGTGATCATCAACGGCGATCCGGCGCGGCTCACCGAGCTGGTCAACAACCTGGTGGACAACGCGGTGCGCTACACGCAGGAAGGAGGCCGCGTAACGGTGAAAGTGCTGGCGGGGGCGCGGCCGCAGGTTTCGGTCAGCGACGACGGCCCGAAAATTCCCGTCGAGGAACGCGATCGCGTCTTCGAGCGCTTTCACCGCCTGCTCGATAACCGGACTGAAGGCAGCGGCCTCGGGTTAGCCATCGTGCGCGAGATTGCTGCGCTGCACGAGGCGGAAATATCGCTCGCCGACGACAGCGACGGCGTCGGCAACACCTTCACCGTCACCTTTCCGGGGATCGCGGGCAGTTCCTCGGGCGCGGAGTCCGAAGCCGCCTGAACCTTGCATCGCCGTAATGTTGCGGAAAGCAAGGCGTAATTTTCCGTCAATAGACCCGTAAGCGCCCGCGCTTAGCCTGCTCCTTCCAACCGAGGGGGAGCATCGAGTGATCGAGTCGCTGAGTAATCCGGATGTCTGGGTAGCGCTGTTCAAAATCTGCGTCATCAACGTGCTGCTGAGCGGCGACAACGCGGTCGTCATCGCGATGGCCTGCCGCGGGCTGCCGGTCAAGCAGCAGAAGCAGGCGTTCGCGATCGGCGCCGCCGGCGTGATCATTCTGATGACCGGCCTCACCGCGGCCGCCGCTTTTCTCCTTACCTTGCCCTACCTGGAGATCATCGGCAGCCTGCTGCTGCTGTGGATCGGGGTCAAGCTGCTCGCGGCGGAAGAGGAGGGCGACGAGGTCGAGCAGAGCAGCAGTTTCTGGGACGCGGTGCGCATCATCGTCATCGCCGACATCGTCATGAGCCTGGACAACGTGCTCGGCATGGCGGGAGCCGCGAAGGGCCACCTGGGGATGCTGTTCATCGGCATGGTGATCACGATTCCGCTGATCCTTTTCGGCAGCGTGCTGATCATGAAGCTGATGGAACGCTTCCCGATCTTCATCACCTTCGGCGCCGGGCTGCTCGGCTGGGTGGCGGGCGAGATGGTGGTCGGCGATCCGTCGATCGCGCAGACGGTCGAGACGCGCGCGCACTACATGGAATGGGTGGCCCCCATCGCCTGCGCGGTGTTCGTCGTGCTTGCCGGCCGGTGGATGGCGAAGCGCCGGCACCAGGAAGTCGTGATGGCTGCGGCCTCCGGCGACGCGCTTCCGCCGAGAAGCCCTGACCGGAGCTGCCGTGAATTCCGTTGTCGTGCCGATCGAAGAAGGCGGCGGCGCGGGCTGGATGGCGGATCACGTCATCGGGCTCTACCGCCGGCAGCCGTTGCGCGTCTACCTGCTGAACGTGCGGCAGCCGCTGGCGCAATATGTCGCGCGCTTCATCGCGAAAGCCGAACTGGAGGCCTTTCATCAGGAGAACGGCATGCGGGCGCTCAAGCCGGCGGCCGACAAGCTGGACGCCTGCGGCGTGCCGCACTGGGACATGGTGCTGGTCGGGCAGAAGGCGGAGAGCATCGTCGGCTTCGCGCGCGACCATCACTGCAGCCAGATCATCCTGCCCAGGCCGGCGGCGGGTGCGCTCGCCTACTTCGGGCTCGGCTCGATCGGCAGCCAGATCCGCCATCTCATCGGCACGGCGGGCGAATCCTGCGGCGTTTCGGAGGTGTACTGACTTAAATCCCGTAGGCCTTGCGCAGCAGCGTCAGCGGGTGGGCTTTCGGGGCGGGTGTTGTCTCCCGTTTGATGCCTTGAACAATATGCCGTGCCGCGATCGGGCAGTCTGAACTGATCCAGTCGGGCTCCGCCGCCGCCATCTGGCGAAACACCGGGCGGCCGATCTTCATCGAGCTGTCGAAGTATTCCTTTTTCACGCCCCAGGTTCCATCGTGGCCGGCGCAGCGCTCGACGGTGGTGACCGTCGTGCCCGGGATCGCTTCCAGCATTTCGCGTGTCTTCTGGCCGACGTTCTGCACCCGCGAATGGCATGGGATGTGGTACGAGACCTTGCCGAGCTTCTCGCGGAAATCGGTTTTGAGCAGGCCGTCGCGCCTGCGCAGCACGAAATACTCGAAGGGATCGAACATCGCGTCCTTCACCGCCTGCACCTCGGCGTCGCCGGGGAACATAAGGGGCAGTTCCTGCTTGAACATCAGCGTACAGGAAGGGATCGGCGTCAGGATCGCGTAACCCTCGCAGGCGAGTTTCGCCATCCCGGGAATATTTTTTTCTTTCAACGAATTTACGGAATTTAAATCGCCCAATTCCAGCTTGGGCATCCCGCAACAGGCCTCCTTCTCGACCAGCACGTACGGAATTTCGTTGTGCGCGAGCACCGCCAGCAGGTCGTGGCCCATGCCAGGCTCGTTGTAGTTCACGTAGCAGGTGGAAAAGATCGCCACCTTGCCGGGAGTGTTCTTGCCGTCCCTCACAGGTAAAGCTTCGCTTTCCTGGAAGGAAGAACGAAACTTCCTGCTCGCATACTCCGGTAGTTCGCGATCTTTGTGCACGCCGAGCGTGCCGTCCAGGACGCTCCTGAAGGTTTCGTTCCTGTTCAGCGCATTGACCGTCTGCACCACCACCGGGATGGTATTCAGCTTGCCCATCGCGTCGGTGGAGGAGAGCACCTTGTCGCGGAAGCCGACCTCCCCCTTGCGGAACTTGATCGCCTTGGCGCGCAGCATCAGGTGCGGGAAGTCCACGTTCCAGGGATGCGGCGGCACGTAGGGGCACTTGGTCATGTAGCAGGTGTCGCAGAGGTAGCACTGGTCGACGACCTTCCCGTAGTCCTTCTTGTCGACGCCGTCCACTTCCAGCGTGCTGGATGCGTCCACCAGGTCGAACAGGGTGGGGAAGGCGGTGCACAGGTTCACGCAGCGCCGGCAGCCGTGGCAGATGCCGAATACACGCTCGAGTTCCTGCAGCGTCCTGCCCTCGTCGTAGAAATCCTCGCCCTTCCAGTCGAGCGGATGGCGGGTCGGGGCTTCGAGATTGCCTTCGCGCATGGCGGCAGGTTACGGCCCGCCCGGCGTTTGATCAATCGAATCTGGCGATTGCGGGGATAGCCGGGCCCTATGCCCGTTCGGAGGTCTGGCCTTCGGCGTAGATTTTCCCGTTGGGCGTCAGGGCCGAGTACTCGCGCTTGGAGGCGACCAGCGGATAGAACATCTCCACGAACCAGCGTTCCTTGCCGTAGATCTGGTCATCCTTCAGGCCGACCTGCGCCGGATATCTGCGCGTGATGCGCGCGGTGCCGAAGAGCACGTCCCAGAAGAACAGCAGGTTGCCGAAATTGCCGGTGTAGTGGCCGACGCCGTCATGGTTGGTCAGCGCGTGATGCGCCCAGTGCGTGGCCGGGGTGGAGATGGTGCGTTCCACCAGCCACATCAGCGGGCGGAGGGCCTTGATCCGGTAAAGCGGCTCGTCCCAGCGCACCGCGCAGTGCGCGCCCATGATCACCGCCAGCTTGATGGTCACGTAGACCAGATATACGTTGGCGAAGCCGAGGAAAATCAGTACGCCGGATGCCCAGATCCCCGGCATCATCATGTAGTAGAAAAAGTTGTTCCGGTAAGTGATGCGGATGCTCATGTAATGCGCCGTGTGATGGGCGCGGTGCAGCGGCCACAGCAGCGGCGTATGGGAAACGCGGTGCCACCAGTACTGAGTCAGGTCGTCGCCTATCAGCAGGACGCCGAACATCGCCCACCAGGGCAGGCCGGCCAGCGCGTTGCGGTAT
Source organism: Burkholderiales bacterium (assembly GCA_035308765.1). Classification (GTDB taxonomy): domain Bacteria; phylum Pseudomonadota; class Gammaproteobacteria; order Burkholderiales; family SG8-39; genus RBG-16-66-20. The sequence goes on along the minus strand of DATGGA010000004.1, from coordinate 4,150 downwards.
TGCGGGAAGAAAGTCATTCCCAGCTTGTCCATGGCGGCGAAGATCAGCGGCTGGATGAGCGCCAGCAGCGAAACGAACATGAACAGTTCCAGCTTGCCGTCGTCCGCCGTGGCCTTGAACTTCTTGTGGCGGCCGGAGGCGATTTCCGCCGCGGCGAATATCAGAATGATCAGGATCAAGACTGCATTTTGCGTGACGTTCACGGCACCCGCCCTTCTCCAGACTTGATCTGCATTGTCGGCATCCGGCGCTATCATGTCCAATTCCATGAACAAAATCGCCCCAAAGAGCCGGATGCGCCGGCGCCTGCTCATTGCCGCCGGTGTGTCGGCGGGCGGTTTCGCGGTCGCAGGCTGGCTGTTCTGCCGCGAGCGCGACCGCATGCGCCGGCCTGCTGCGCTGGTGCCGCGCCAGGGCGAATCCGCGTTCAATGCCTGGCTCAAGATCGGGGCGGATGGCATCGTCTGGGTGCAGGTGCCGCGGCAGGAGATGGGGCAGGGGATTACGACTGCATTGCCGATGCTGGTGGCCGAGGAACTCGATTGCGAACTGGCGCAGCTGCGGTTCGAGCAGGCGCCGGCCGACGCGGTGTACGCAAACGCCACCATGCTCGCGGACGCGGTGCCGTTCCGGCCCGACGACCACGGCTGGCTCGCGAAAGTGGCGCGGCTGACCCAGTATCGCGTGGCGGAACTGCTCGGCGTGCAGGCCACCGGCGGATCGTCGAGCGTTCGTGACGCGTCGGTACTCATGCGCCACGCGGGCGCCGCGGCCCGTGCGATGCTGGTCGCGGCGGCGGCGAAGCGCTGGGGCGTGGACGCGAAGGACTGCCGGACTCAAGCAGGGGCGGTTCTCCACCCGGGGAGCAACCGGAAACTCGGCTACGGAGAGCTCGCGGCGGAAGCGGCAGCACTGCCGGTGCCGGTGCGCGTACTATTGAAAGATCCGCGGGAATTCCGCCTGCTCGGCAAGCCGCAGGCGCGGCTCGATACCGCCGGCAAAGTGAATGGCACCGCAGTCTTCGCATGCGACATCCGCCTGCCCGGCATGCGCTACGCGGCGATCGCGCAGTGCCCGGCATTCGGCGGCACTCTGAAGTCCGCGGATTTCGAGGAGGCGAGGCGCAGGACGGGCGTCAACGCGGTCATCGAACTTGCGCCGACCTCAACCAGCCCGGCCGCGGTCGTGGTAGTCGCGGACAGCTGGTGGACCGCGAAGTCTGTGCTCGATGGCATGACGATCGCGTGGAACAGCGCCGCCAACCCGGCGCCCGATTCCTCGCGCCAGCGCGAGGCCTACGCAGCGCTCCTCGACAGCGGCTCGACCCGCAGCTACGAAACGGTCGGCGATGCGCCTGCGGTGCTGGGGAAGACGCCGCGCGTGATCGAGGCGGTCTACGAGGTGCCTTACCTCGCCCACGCGACGATGGAGCCGATGAACGCCACGGCTTTGGTGAAGGATGGCCGTTGCGAAGTGTGGGCCGGCAGCCAGGCGCCCACGCTCGTCCAGTGGTTCGCCGCGAAAACTTCCGGACTGCCGAGTGAATCGGTAACCGTGCATACGCCATTCCTCGGCGGCGGTTTCGGCCGGCGCTCCGAGATGGACGTGATCGTGCAGGTGGTGGCGATCGCGTCGAAGCTTCCCGGCGTGCCGGTGCAGTTGATCTGGTCGCGCGAGGAAGACATGCGGCACGACGTCTATCGGCCAATGGCGACCGCGCGCCTGCGATGTGCGCTGGATGCGGGCGGCGCGATCGCAGCCTGGCACCACCGGATCGTCGGGCAGTCCTGCACGCAGGGACTCGCGGCCAGGCTGATACCGGCGGCCGCATCCGACCTGATGAAGGACAAGACGGTCGCCGAAGGCGCCTTCGACCTGCCCTATGCCATGCCGAACCGCCTGGTCGAGCACGTGCTCACGCGGCAGCCGGTGCCGGTCGGCTTCTGGCGCAGCGTGGGTCACAGCTACAACGCCTACTTCGTGGAAACCTTTCTCGACGAAGTGGCGCGGGCGGCGGGCAGGGATCCCTTCGAGTACCGGCGGGCGATGCTCGCCGGCGCGCCGCGCCACCGCCGCGTGCTCGAAACCGCGGCGGCCATGGCGGGATGGGATCGCCCGCTGGCCGCAATCGCCGGTGGCCGCGCAGCGCGCGGCATCGCTCTGGCGGAATCGTTCCATTCCATCGTCGCGCAGGTCGCCGAAGTGGAAATCGGCGCGGACGGCGCGCTGCGCGTCAGGCGCGTGTGCTGCGCCGTCGACTGCGGATTCGCGGTCAACCCGGCCATCGTCGCGGCGCAGATGGAGAGCGGCATCGTCTTCGGCCTCAGTGCGGCGCTGCACGGCGAGATCACGCTGAGGGACGGGCGCGTCGAGCAGTCCAATTTCCACGACTACGGCGTGGTTCGCATGCCTGAGTGCCCGCGGATCGACGTGAACATCGTCGACAGCGGCTGGGAGCATCTCGGCGGCATCGGCGAGCCCGGCACGCCGCCGGTCGCGCCGGCGGTGGCCAACGCGGTGTTCGCCGCCACCGGCAAACCGGTGCGCCGGCTGCCGATCCGGATTTTTCCGAAAAATCCATGAGATAGGCGCAGATACAATACGTTACAACCCGGGCTCGGGAGCAATCGTATTCTTACCATCAACCAAGCCCGTAATAAAAAACGATGGCAGTTGTACTCGGCATATCTCCGTCGCACGACGCCTCCGCCTGCGTGTTCCACGGCGAAACGCTGCTTGCCGCCATTTCAGAAGAGCGGCTGAGCCGCATCAAGGGCGACGGCTTCAAGTTCCCGCAACTCGCCATAGACGCCGTGCTGAACATGGCCGGCATGACGCGGCGTGACGTGGACCACGTCGCGATGATTTACGCCTGGCTGCCGGAGCGCTATGTGCGCCGCCCGCTCTGGCGCAAGGAGATCGAGCGGCGCATTTCGCGGTCGCTGCAACGATGGCTGCTGCGCCGGGAGAGCCGGTCGCACACGCATCTTGAACAGATCCTGCGGCATATCCGCGACCGGGCGCCGCATACGCGCTTCGACGACTACTTCCGTCGCGACTTGTTCCTCGCTGGGGAGGGATTCAGGCCGGACGCGCAGCCGCATTTCATCGATCACCACCTTACGCATGCCGTGACCGCGGCGTTCTACAGCGGCTATCCGGAATCCGCGGTGGTGACCATGGACGGCCAGGGCGACCTGAATGTGCATCACACTTCGAACGTGTTCCGCAGCGGAGAGCTGCGTCGGCTGCATTTTTCCGACACACCCGGCGCGTCGCCGGGCCTGTTCTACGGGGCGATCACCCAGCTGCTTGGCTTCCAGGAACTGCGGCACGAAGGCAAGGTGCTCGGGCTCGCCGCCGCCGGCAGTCCGGCGCTGCTGGCGGATGCGTTACGAAAGGCGATGCGCCTTACGCCGGACGGCCGCCGCCTGGATTGCGAATTCGTCAGCCTGCCGTTTCCCCAGCCGCGCCGCAAGGAATTCCTCGCCAGCCAGATCAACGGCCACCGGCGCGAGGACGTCGCCGCGGCGGCGCAAATCGTCTTCGAAGATGCGATCGTCACGCTGACGCGCAATTTCCTGCACGAGAGCGGCATGCGCCGCCTGGCGCTGAACGGCGGCGTGTTCGCCAACGTCAAGCTCAATCAGCGGCTCGCCGCGCTGCCCGAAGTGGACGGGCTGTTCGTCTTTCCCGGCATGTCCGACACCGGCAACAGCGTCGGCGCCGCGCTTGCGGTCCTGGACAGGATCGAGCCCGGTTTCCTCAAGCGCGGGTCGCACCCCCTGCGGGACCTTTACTTGGGTCCGGCCAGCACGGAGGCCGAAATCCGTGCCGCGCTGGACGACCGGGGCCTGGTTTACGAGCGCCTCGACGAAGCGGTACTCGTGGAACGCGCGGCGGCGGCGGTCCACGCAGGCCGGGTGATCGGCTGGTTCCAGGGCCGCATGGAGTTCGGGCCGCGCGCGCTTGGCAACCGCAGCATCGTCGCGCGCGCGACCGACGCGGGCATCAACGCGTCACTCAACAAGCGGCTGGAGCGCACCGAGTTCATGCCGTTCGCGCCCAGCGCGCTGGATGAATATGCCGATGACCTGTTCGAGGACGTGCCCAAGAGCCGCCACGCGGCGGAATTCATGACGGTGTGCAT
>DATGGA010000003.1:0-8926 GCA_035308765.1 Burkholderiales bacterium | reverse complement strand
CGGAACACCGACTGCATCACCAGGCGCCCGCGCTCCAGGTAGGACACGCTGGAGGTCTCGACGCTGATGGTGCTGCCGTCCAGGCAGCGCAGCATGCGCTCCTGGGAATCGGTCGCGCCGGGGCCGGCGGCGAGATAGCGCATGCGCTCGTTGAAGCTCCCGAGGTGCTCGGGGTGGATGAATTCCTCCACCTTCCTGCCGACCAGCTGCTTCGCGGAAACAGCCTTCATCAGCCGGGCGGCCGCCGGGTTGGCGTACTCAAGAATGCCGTTGGAAAACACGGTCACGCCGTCGGGCGCGAGCTCGATCAGCGAGCGGTAGCGCTCCTCGGCGTCGCGCAGCGCCTGCTCTGCGCGCTTGCGCTCGGTGACATCCACGTTGGTGCCGGTCATGCGCAGCGCGCGGCCGCCGGCGGCGTCGCGCTCCACGACCTTGCCGCGCGTCAGGATCCATTTCCAGTCGCCCGAGCGCGTGCGCACGCGGTGCTCCTGCAGGTACTCGCTGCTCTCGCCCTTGACCGTGCGCATCGACTCGCGCCGCACGCGCGGCAAGTCGTCTGGATGCACCATTTTCATGAGCTCTTCGACGGTGGAGCGCGTGCCGGCGCGCGGCTGGCCGATGGAATCCGCCCAGCCTTCGCTCAGGTACACCTCGCCCGTGCGCAAGTCGGTGTCCCACAGGCTGGCGCTGGAACCCTCCAGCGCGAGCTGCAGCCGCTCCTTCGCCTCGCCGAGCGCGATCTCGGCGCGACGCTTGCCGGAGATGTCCTGACCGACCCCGCGGTAGCCGAGGAATCTGCCGGAGGCGTCGTAGCGCGGCTTCCCGGTGACCGTGTGCGTGCGCACCTCGCCCGCGTCGATGCGCGATATCACGAAGTCGAAGAACGGCAGCTGTGCGTCGAGCTGCTGCAGCCTCTCGAAGTGCTCCACCAGCGCGCGTGGTTCGACCAGCACGCCGGGCACTTCCCAGAGCCGCTTGCCGTGCGCCATCTCGGCGCCGAACAGCGCCGCCACGGCGGGGCCGCCCGAGAGCCAGCTGACGCGGTGCGCGGCGTCGGTTTCCCAGAACCAGTCCGCCGACAGCGACGTCAGGTGCCGGAAGCGTTCCTCGGAAAGGCGCAGGGCCTGCGTCGCGAGGCGGTCGCGCCGGCGCGCCGTGTACCAGACGCCGAACAGCACCAGGCCGCCCGTGATCAGCAGCAGCGCCTCGATGAGCTGCGACCAAGCCACGCGCTAGCCCGCCGCTTCCATGGCGGAAGGCGCGGTCTTGATCACTTCCTCTATGGTGGTGAAGCCCGCGGCCACTTTCATCGCGCCGCTGATGCGCAGCGGCTTCATGCCGTCGCGGTAGGCCTGGTCGCGGATCTTGCCCAGGTCGGCGCCGGCGCCCACGATCTCCTTGATCGGCCGCGTGCAGACCAGTGTTTCGTAGATGCCGACGCGGCCGATGAAGCCGGTCATGCGGCACTCGAGGCAGCCCACCGGCTTGTATACCGATGCCGGCCGGTTCGCCTTCCATGGCGCGACCAGCCCCTCCCAGGCGTGCACGTCCTCGACGCGGTGCAGTTCCACCTTCTGCTTGCAGTGCGGGCAGAGGATGCGCACGAGCCGCTGGGCCATGACGCCGTTCATCGTCGCCACCAGCAGGTAGGGCTTGATGCCCAGTTCGAGCAGCCGCGTCAGCGCGCTGGGCGCGTCGTTGGTGTGCAGCGTGGAGAGCACCAGGTGCCCGGTGAGCGCGGCCTGCACCGCCATTTCCGCGGTTTCCAGGTCGCGGATCTCGCCCACCATGATGATGTCCGGGTCCTGGCGCATGAGCGCGCGCAGGCCCTCGGCGAAGCCCAGGTCGATCGCGCTGGACACTTGCATCTGGTTGAAGGAACCCTCCACCATCTCGATCGGGTCCTCGACGGTGCAGACGTTCACTTCCGGCGTCGAGAGCTGCTTCAGGGTCGAGTACAGCGTCGTCGTCTTGCCCGAACCGGTCGGCCCGGTCACCAGCACGATGCCGTTCGGCTTTTCGGTCATTTCCTTCCAGCGCTGCTGGTCTTCCTCGGAAAATCCGAGTTCCCGGAAATCGCGCACCAGCACGTCGGGATCGAAGATCCGCATCACCAGCTTCTCGCCGAATGCCGTGGGCAGCGTGGACAGGCGCAGCTCCACCTCCTCGCCGTCCAGCGTGCGCGTCTTGATGCGGCCATCCTGCGGCCGGCGCTTCTCCACCACGTCCATACGCGACAGGATCTTGATGCGGCTGGTCATGGCGGCGAGCACCGTGGATGGGATCTGGTAGACCTGGTGCATCACGCCGTCGATGCGGAAGCGCACGATGCCGAACTCGCGCCGCGGCTCAATGTGGATGTCGCTCGCGCGCTGCTCGAAGGCGTAGCTCCAGATCCAGTCCACCAGCTTGACGATGTGCGCGTCGTTGGCGTCGAACTGCTTGTTGCCCGAGCCCATCTCGACCAGCTGCTCGAAATTCGACAGCCCCGAGGTGCCGGCAATGCCCTTGGCCGCGCCCTTCATCGACTTGGCGAGGTTGTAGAACTCGACCTGGTAGCGCTCGATGTCCACCGGGTTGGCGATCACGCGCCGCAGCTCGAGCTTGGTGATGCGCTGCAGCTCCTTCTCCCACTCGCGCACGAAAGGCTCGGAGACCGCGATCACGGCTTCCTTGCTGTTGACGCCGATCGGCAGGATCTTGAAGCGCGTCGCGTAGGCCGAGGACATCACCTCGGTGACCGAGGAGAATTCGATCTTCAGCGGATCGATGTGGCGGTATTCCATGCCGACGCGCTCGGCGAGCCACTCGGTGAGCGGCTCCAGCGTCAGCGACTTGTTCGGCGGCAGCAGGCTTTTCCACTTCTGGTCCGCGATCAGCGACAGCGGATGCTGCGCGCCGCGGAAATAGCGCCGCTCCTTCTTCATCTTCTCCGCGTCGGCCGGGTCCACCATCTTGTCCTCGACCAGCCAGTCGAGCAGTTCAGAGATGGTCAGGCGGTGTTCGGCGACTTTCGGGTCTACAGCGGCCATATCCCTGAGATTATGCCCGAATGAGCAGGGGAACCCGGATTGCCCCACACCCCCTCCCCGCGGCGCTTCCGTCCCCTATCTCGCGGCACTGCTGTATTTCGTTTCTCGGGGCAGCGTGGGCGCCGCGCCGCATTGCGCCGTCTCTGATTAAAAAAATTTAAGCTCCGCCGGCGACAGTCGCGCGCGAGCGGCGACCTATACTTCCCGGCAGAGTAGCTCTTTGTCCTGATCATGACCCTTTGGCTGTTCCGCTTGCATCGCCATTCTTTGCGCAGCACGAGAAGGTCCTTGTGGCTCGTCCTCGCAACCTCCGCCGCGCTGACTGCCTGCAGTCTCGGCCCGGAGTACAAGCGCCCCGACGTCCCGGTGCCGGCGGCGTGGCGGGAGAGTTCAACCGCAGACGCGGCAACGTGGCCCTCGGCCGGCTGGTGGCGCGGCTTCGGGTCGCCCGAGCTCGACGACTACATCGCCCAGGCCCGGCGCGCCAACAATGATCTCGTGGCGGCGGTAGCGCGGGTGCGCGAGGCCGACGCGCTGGCGACGGTCGCCGGCGCCGCGCTGCTGCCGACGGTGGCGCTGAGCGCGACTGCCATCAAGGAGCGCGTGCAGGCGACCAATGGCGCCTACGTGAACTTCACCCAGTACTCGCCGCAGCTCACCGCCAGCTACGTGATCGATTTCTGGGGCAAGAACCGGGCCGCGCAGACGGCGGCCCTCGCGACTGCGACGGCGAGCCGGCATGACCAGGCGACGGTCGAGCTTACGGTCATGACGAGCGTCGCGCTGACCTACTTCCAGAGCCTCGAGCTGCGCGACCGCCTGATCGTGGCGCAGGGCAACCTGGCGAGCGCGGAGACCATCCTCAAGGGATTGCGCCTGCAACTGGCCGCGGGCATCGCGACGGCTCTGGATGTGGCGCAGCAGGAAACCACGGTATCCACGCTCAGCGCGCTGATCCCGCCGCTCCAGCAGCAGTTCCGGCAGACGGTCAACGCGCTGGCGATCCTCATCGGCCGGGCGCCGGAATCGCTCGATGCCACCAACGGTTCGCTGGCCGACCTCTCGCTGCCCGCCGTCAGGCCGGGCCTGACTTCGGAGCTGCTGGCCCGGCGGCCGGACGTGGCGGAGGCCGAGGACCAGCTGATCGCCGCGAACGCCAGCATCGCGGTGGCGCGCGCGTCGTTCTTTCCCAATATCCAGCTGACGGCATCCAGCGGCGTGGCGAGCTCGGCCCTGTCCACCCTGCTCAAGTCGTCGAACGGCGTGTTCGCGATCGCCGCCGGCCTCGCGCAGCCGATCTTCGACGGCGGCGCCCTCAAGGGACAGTACGCTTTTGCGCAGGCCCGCTACGACGAGTTGGTCGCCAACTACCGGAAAGCGATTCTTTCGGCCTTCGGCAACGTCGAGGATGCGCTGGTGGCCGTCGAGCAGACCGCCGAGCAGGAGCGGCGTCAGGCGACCGCCGTGGCCAGGGCGCGCCGCGCGCATGAAATCGCCCAGGCGCAGCTGCGCTCGGGCACCGTCACCATCCTGACCGTACTGAACACCGAGACCGCGCTGTTTACGGCACAGGACAGCCTGGTGCAGGCACGGTTCTCCCATTTGCAGTCCCTGGTCGGTCTTTTCAGCGCGCTCGGCGGCGGCTGGCAGAAGGAGGCAGGTACATGATGAATAGACATTGGCAGCGCTTGACCGGCGCGATCCGGGCGGCGGGCAGGACGCGCGTGGTGATGTTCGGCCTCGGCCTGCTCTTCCTCGCGATCATGGCCGTGAACAGGGCCGCCGACAAACCGGGACAATCCGCGTCCTCTCCCGCCACGCCGCAGGCCATCCGGGTCGAAACCGCAGTGGCGACGCGGGGGGACACACCCATCTATATCGAGGGGCTCGGCACGGTCCAGGCCTTCTATACCGTGACGGTCACGCCGCGCGTCGACGGTGAACTGATGTCGCTCGGATTCGTCGAAGGCCAGATGGTCAAACCGGGCGATCTGCTCGCGCAAATCGATCCGAGGCCCTATCAGGCGGCGTACGACCAGGCGATCGCGGCCAAGTTCAAGGATGCCGCCCAGCTCGCGAACGCCCGGCGCGACCTGGAACGCTACGTGAAACTGGCGCCGGAAGAATTCACCAGCCAGCAGACGCTGGAAACGCAGCGTGCGCTGGTGGCGCAGCTCGAAGCCCAGGTGGTCGGCGACCAAGCGGTGATCGACAACGCCAAGACGCAGCTCGACTACAGCACCATCCGGTCGCCCATCCAGGGCCGCACCGGCATCCGCATGACCGATCCGGGCAACATCCTGCATGCCGCCACTGCCACGGGCATCGTGGTCGTCACGCAGGTGCAACCCATCTCGGTGATATTCACGCTGCCGGAAAGCTCGCTGGCCGCCATCGGCAGCGCGATGGCGTCCGGCCCGATGACGGTCGTCGCGGTATCCCGGGACGGCAAGACCCAGCTGGGAAGCGGCATCGTGGGGCTGATCGACAATCAGATCGATCAGTCCACAGGCACGATCCGCCTGAAAGCCACCTTCCCCAACAAGGACAACAAGCTCTGGCCCGGCGAATTCGTCAACGCCCGGGTGCTGGTACAGACCAGGCACGACGCTCTCACCATACCGTCGGTGGCCGTTCAGCGCGGTCCCAGCGGCGTCTTCGCCTATGTCGTGACGCCCGATGCCACGGTCGAAATGCGCCCGCTGGAGGTCGGCGAGGATACCGGCGCCGTCGCGGTCGTCGAGAAAGGACTGGACGAGGGCGAACGAGTTACCACCAGCAACCAGTATCGCCTGCAGCCGGGCGTTCACGTGCAGGTCGTGGCGGCGGCAGGCGCCGCCAAAGTTCCCGCGGGGAGCCGGGCCAAGTGAGCATCTCATCTCCTTTCATCCGCAGGCCGATCGCGACCTCGCTGCTGATGGCGGCGGTGTTCCTCATCGGGCTGGTCGCTTTTCCGCTGCTGCCTGTGGCGCCGCTGCCGCAGGTCGATTTCCCGACGATCCTGGTGACCACGAATCTGCCCGGAGCCAGCGCGGAGACGATGGCATCCTCGGTTGCCACGCCGCTGGAAAACCAGTTCGCGCAGATTCCCGGCATCGCGCAGATGACCTCGACGAGCATCCTGAGCAGCACCCAGATCACGGTTCAGTTCGATCTCGAGCGCAACATCGACGCCGCCGCCCAGGACATCCAGGCCGCCATCAATGCCGCCACCGGATTCCTGCCGAAGAACCTGCCGCTTCCTCCCACCTACAGGAAGGTCAATCCGGCCGAGTCCTCGATCGTGATCTACGCCATTCATTCCGATGCCTTGCCGCTCACCACGGTGGACGACTACGCCGAGAACGTGATCCTGCCGCGCATGTCGCAGATCACGGGCGTCGGCCTGGTGTCGATCGGCGGGCAGCAGAAACCGGCCGTGCGCGTGCAGGTAGATCCGGCGAAAATCGCGGCGCTCGGCATCCAGCTCGAGGACATCGCAAACGTCATTTCAACCGCCACGATCAACGCGCCCAAGGGATCGATCAACGGCGTCAAACGCAATTTCGTCGTCTACGACAACGACCAGCTGCTGAAGGCGGCGCCGTGGAACGACGTCATCGTCGCCTACAAGAACGGCGCGCCCGTCCGCGTCCGGGATATCGGCGTCGCGGTCGACGGGCCGGAGAACAACCAGCTCTCGGGCTGGGAGAACGGCCAGAACGGCATCCTGCTGCTGGTCTACAAGCAGCCGGGCGCCAATATCATCGACGTGGCGTCGCGTATTGAAGCCGCCCTGCCCCAGGTCCTGGCGGCGGTTCCAGCGTCGATGAAGATCGACAAGGTGATCGACCGCACCACGACGATCAAGGCGGCGGTCGGGGATGTCGAATTCACGCTGACGCTGACGATCTTTCTGGTGGTGATGGTGATCTTTCTATTCCTGCGCAGTGTCTGGGCGACCATCATCCCCGGCGTGACCATCCCCCTCTCGCTGCTTGGGACTTTCGCCCTGATGTATGCGATGGGCTACACCCTGGACAATCTCTCGCTCATGGGCCTGACGATCGCGGTCGGTTTCGTGGTCGATGACGCCATCGTCATGCTGGAGAACATCTACCGCCATATCGAAGCGGGGCTGTCGCCGATGGAAGCGGCCTACAAGGGCGCCGAGGAAATAGGCTTCACGATCCTTTCGATCAGCATTTCGCTGGTCGCGGTCTTTATTCCGCTGCTGCTGATGGGGGGGATCATCGGGCGCCTGTTCCGCGAATTCGCGATCACCGTGACGATGACGATCGTTGTGTCGGCATTCGTTTCGCTGACACTGACGCCGATGATGTGTTCCAGGTTCCTGCGGGACGAGAAGCACGCGAAGCACGGCCGCATCTACCAGTGGAGCGAGCGTTTTTTCGACGGCATGCTGGCCTATTACACGCGCGGCCTCGACTTCGTGCTGCGCCACCAGCGCATGACGCTGCTGACCTTCTTCATCACCCTCGCGGCAACGGTACTGCTGTACGTGCTCGAACCCAAAGGATTCTTCCCTCAGCAGGACACGGGAATTATCGTCGGCCTCGCGGACGCCTCCCAGGACGTCTCCTTCAGCGAAATGGTGCGGCTGCAGCACCAGCTCACCGACGTGATCGCCCAGGATCCGGACGTGGCAGGCTGGGCCACCTTTGTCGGCGGCTCGAGGCCGATCAACAACGGATTCGTCGTCATCGGACTGAAGCCACGCGACCAGCGCAAGGCAAGCGCGGACCAGATCATCACCCGGCTCCGCGCCAAGTTCACAAGCGTGCCGGGCACGACGTTTTTTCTCCAGGCCGCGCAGGATCTCAATGTCGGCGGCAGAACATCGCGCACGCAATATCAATACACGCTGCAGGATCCCGATCTCGACGAGCTGAACGAGTGGGCGCCGAAATTGCTGGCGAAGCTGCAGGCGTTGCCTCAGCTGAAGGACGTCGCAACCGATCAGCAGACCAACAGCTCGATGCTGTCGCTGGCGATCGACCGCGACCAGGCCGCGCGCTTCGGGATTCAGCCGGCGGTCATCGACCAGACGCTCTACGACGCCTTCGGGCAGCGCCAGGTGACGCAGTACTTCACGCAGCTGAACACCTACCACGTGATTCTCGAGATCACGCCCGGGCTGCAAACGGACCCGAACACGCTGAACAAGCTCTACATCAAGTCGCCGATCACCAATCAGCAGGTCCCGCTCTCGACGTTCGTCAAATTCGATACCCAGCACGTGGCCTTCCTATCGATCAACCATCAGGCGCAGTTTCCGGCCGTAACGCTTTCATTCAACCTGGCGCCCGGGGCCGCGCTTGGCCAGGCTGTGGATGCGATCCAGAAGCAGGTGTATGAGATCCGGATGCCGCGCTCGATCATCGGCACTTTCCAGGGAACCGCGCAGGCGTTCCAGACCTCGCTCAGGACGCAGCCGTACCTGATCGCCGCGGCGCTGGTCGCGGTCTACATCATCCTCGGCATGCTGTATGAGAGCTACGTCCATCCGCTGACGATCCTGTCCACCCTGCCCTCGGCCGGCGTCGGAGCGCTGCTGATGCTGATGGCCTTTCACTTCGATCTCACGGTCATCGCGCTCATCGGCATCATCCTGCTGATCGGCATCGTCAAGAAGAACGGCATCATGATGGTGGACTTCGCCATCCAGGCCGAACGCGAGCAGCGCCTTTCGCCCGAACAGTCGATACGCCAGGCCTGCCTGCTGCGCTTCCGCCCGATCATGATGACCACCATGGCGGCGTTGTTCGGCGCGGTGCCGTTGGCGCTAGGAACCGGTACAGGGTCCGAGTTGCGGCGTCCGCTGGGCATTTCCATCATTGGCGGATTGCTGATCAGCCAGTTGTTGACGCTCTATACGACGCCGGTGATTTACC
>DATGGA010000002.1:0-28236 GCA_035308765.1 Burkholderiales bacterium | reverse complement strand
GACCGCTTTCCTTGGCTCCAACTCAAGATGTCGGCGGAGGGACCGGTAGAAGACCTGTTTCGCAAGTTCGACGATCAGCGGTTTCATTTGTTCGTCGCCGGCCAGCCGAATCCGCATGTCGCAGTCCCGGATGGATTGCTGCAGGTTCACGCGATTCCTTCCGACCCCGCCAACGTCGCCGAACTGGCGCGCTCGCGGGTTCCCGGTGCGTCGTTCTACCTGGTGCGTCCCGATGGCCATGTCGGGATGTGCGGGGTCCGGCTAGAGGCCGGCGCGCTTGAGCGGTATGTCGCGGAGCGGCTCGGCATTCGCAGCAGCTGAGCGTCCGGCGAGTTCGCGCGCCGCCGCATCGAACATGGCGGCGTCGGCCGAGGCGATGCGCAGGCTGGGCGCCTCGGCGAGGCGCGGGAAGTTGTTCGCCGCCGAGCGCCGGTAGGCTGCGTCGTAGTGGTCCTCCAGCAGCCGCGCTACCAGCTCCGGCCAGGCGCCCGCCGCGGCGAGCGCCTTCCATTCGCCGACCCGCTCCTGCCCGTGCAGGGCGACCAGGCAATCGAGCTGCGCGTTCAGCGCCGGCAGGTCGGTGAAGAAATGCCGGTATTCGTCCATCAGCAAGGCGACGCGGGTGGCGGTATCGGCCTGCACCAGCAGGCATTCGCTTGCGCGCATGCGCGCGATCAGGGCCTCGGGAATCTGCAGCTGGCCGATTTTTTTCGATTCGCCCTCGACATAGATCTCCTTTTGCGCATCGAAGGCAAGCAGTTTCTCCAGCAACAGGCTTTCGAACATTTTCTGCGACGGTTGCGGCCGCTTGGGCAGGGTGCCGAGCACCGAACCGCGGTGCGCGGCCAGGTCCTCGAGGTCGAGTATCTGCGCTCCCGCGGCGCCGAGCGCGCGCAGCAGGCGGCTCTTGCCGCTGCCGGTGACGCCGTGAATCACGCGGAACGTGAATCGCGCCGGCAGCTCCGCGAGAGATTCCACGACATGGCGCCGGTAGGCCTTGTAGCCGCCTTCCAGCGTCTTCGCGTCCCAGCCTACCTCGCGCAGCACGTGCGCCATCGCGCCAGAGCGCTTGCCGCCGCGCCAGCAATAGACCAGCGGCTTCCAGGTTTTTTCTTTTTTTATGAATAACTCTTCGAGATGCCTGGCGATGTTTTTTGCCACCAGCGCAGCGCCGAGCTTCTTCGCGTCGAAGGGCGAGACCTGCTTGTAGATCGTGCCGACGCGCGCGCGCTCCTCGTTGTCGAGCACCGGGCAGGAGACCGCGCCGGGAACGTGGTCCTCGGCGAACTCGGCGGGCGAGCGCGTGTCGATGATGGTGTCGAACGCGCGAAAGGTGGCGGATTCGGCCGCCAGGCTCAGGCGCGCTTCGTGATGCGCGTGCTTCATGGGTGGATTTTACGCACTGCGCGGCCCAGCGCGGCGCGCTCGGCTGCCGGCGAGAACAGTCCGCGCCGCGCCGCCAAAGCGCGTTTGAGCATGGGGAGGAAGTTTTCGTCTTCAATGCTTCTCCCGATCAGCCTGCTCAGCGCCTTTTCGTCGAACAGCGGGAAATACCCCGGGTAGCCGCGACCCAGCATGCCGACGTTGCCGGAAACGCGCGACGCCAGCACCGGGGTGCCGATGCGCGCGGCTTCGGCGATGACGTTGGCGCCGCCTTCCATGACCGAACTGACGACGAGCAGATGGCTGCGCGCGATCCAGCCCAGCGCCTGCCGGTGCGTCCGTCCGCCGAGCCAGCGGTAGCGCGGCTCGCGTTTCGCGAGCGAGAGCGCTCTCGATTTCATTTGCGGCGTGAGGGCGTCGCCGATTTGCAGCACCTCCAGGTCCTGGTCAAGATGCGCCAGGGCCAGCGCGGCGCGGAACGGATCCTTGACCTCGCGCAGGTGGCCGACGACCACGACGCGGAATCTGTTCTTCGGGGGCGCGCGGCGGATGGCAGGGTTGGCGGACTGGTAGGCGATGCGGGTTTTTGCCCTGAGAGACGGCTTCAGCTTCAGTTTTGCCTCGGACTGCAGGACGACGATCCGGTTCGCCATATCCAGCGACTCGCGGGCCGCGCGCGATCCGGGAAGATCGCGATACAGGTCCGTGCCGGTCAGGGCCACCACCAGCGGGCCGTCCGGGACCCGCTTCCGGTATTCGCGGATGGACGGATGGCTGCGGCGCGCGTGCAACGCGAGCAACAGGTCGCAGGGCTTGCCGTCCCACTGCACCATGACCGATACCCGGTGGCCCAGGCCGCGCAGGAATCCGGCCCAGCGCTGCGCGGTGTGCCGGTTGCCGTTGCGTGCGCCCGGGCGGGCGGGGGTGACGATGGAGATGCGGGCCATGGGGCTGGGCTAGACTTGCGCGTCATGTTAGCCGACCCGGCCAAGCTCGAACGCGATCTGCTGGATGCCCGGGTGCGCGCGACCCGCGTTACCGCCGACCTCGACGGCGAGCGGCTGTTCGGGCCGAAGCTCGCGATCGTCAATCCGCCGCTGTGGGAGATCGGCCACGTGTCGTGGTTCCAGGAGCACTGGTGCCTGCGTAAGCGGCCCGATGGTTCGCTTGCCCGCTCTATCCTGCCGGCTGCCGATGCGCTCTACGATTCTGCCGCCGTCGCGCACGACACGCGCTGGAACCTGCCGCTGCCCGATTTGAAGGCAACGCGCGCTTACGGCGAAGCGGTTCTGGCGCGCGTGCGCGAGCGCCTTGCGCGCGAACCGGAAAGCGAAGCTCTGCAGTATTTCGTGCGCCTGGCAACTTTCCACGAAGACATGCACGCGGAAGCGTTTCACTACACCAGGCAGACATTGGGGTATGACGCGCCGGATGCTTCGCTTTCTATTTCTTCGAATGAAGACCTGGAACTGAAAGGCCAAACATTTCTCCTGGGCGCCAAGCCTGGCAGCGGTTTCGTGTTCGACAACGAGAAATGGGCGCACGAGGTCGAGATCGCGCCTTTCCGCATTTCCAGATCCGTCGTTTCCAATGCGGAGTACCTGGCTTTCGTCGAGGCAGGCGGTGCGGCGCCGCGATATTGGAAGCAGGAGGGTGGCCAATGGCTGCAGCGAAGGTTCGATGGCTGGCTCCCGCTGGCGTTGGACGAACCGGTGCGGCACGTCGGCTGGAGCGAAGCGCAGGCGTACTGTGCCTGGGCAAAGCGGCGCCTGCCGACCGAGGCGGAATGGGAATGCGCCAGCTCCCGCCTGGCCTATGGCCAGGTCTGGGAATGGACCGCGAGCGCCTTCGATCCGTATCCTGGCTTCGTGCTCGATCCCTACAAGGAGTACTCGCAACCATGGTTCGGCACCCACAAGGTGCTGCGCGGCGGCAGTTTCGCCACGCCGGCGCGCCTCATGCGGCCGACCTTCCGCAATTTCTACACGCCTGAGCGCGGCGACGTGTTCTGCGGCTTTCGCACCTGTGCGCTCGGCTAGAATGCCCGCATGAACGCACCGGAGAAGATCCGCCTCACCGCTTTCAGCCACGGCGGCGGCTGCGGCTGCAAGATCGCGCCTGCCATTCTCACCGAGCTGCTGGCGGCGACGCCTATCCGGGGCTTGCCCAAAGAGCTGTTGGTCGGCACCGAAACGGCGGACGATGCGGCGGTCTATAAACTCAACGACACGCAGGCGCTGGTCGCCACCACCGACTTCTTCACGCCCATCGTCGACGATCCGTACGATTTCGGGCGCATCGCGGCGACCAACGCCATCTCCGACATCTACGCCATGGGCGCGAAGCCGATTTTCGCGCTCGCGCTGGTCGGCATGCCGCTGGACAAGCTGCCGCTGGAAGTGATTGGACGGATCCTCGCGGGCGGCGAATCGGTCTGCGCCGAAGCCGGCATCCCGATCGCGGGCGGCCATTCGATCGACGTGCTGGAGCCGATCTACGGCCTGGTCGCGCTCGGCCTGGTGCATCCGGACAAGGTGAAACGCAACAGCTCGGCGAAGGCGGGCGACCTGCTGATACTCGGCAAACCGCTCGGTGTCGGCATTCTTTCCGCCGCGTTGAAGCAGGGCAAGCTCTCCGACGCAGGCTACGCGGCGATGATCGCATCCACCACCAAGCTGAATACTCCGGGCGAAGCGCTTTCGGAAATGTCCGGCGTGCACGCGCTCACCGACGTCACCGGCTTCGGCCTCGCCGGCCACCTGCTGGAAATCTGCCGCGGCTCCAAACTGTCGGCCGAGGTTTCGTTGCAGGACCTGCCGGTCCTGGACGAAGCGCTGGAATGGGTGAAGCAGGGCGTCGCCACCGGTGCCTCGGACCGGAACTGGAAGGGCTACGGCCCGGACGTTTCGCTGCCTGCCGGCACGCCGGAATGGCGGCGCAAGCTGATCACCGATCCGCAAACGAGCGGTGGACTGCTGGTGGCCTGTGCGCCGGAAGCGGAAAAAGCGGTGCTCGCGGAGTTCGCGAAGCGCGGCTTCGCCGATGCGCGGCGCGTTGGCCGGTTGGCCGCCGGCGCGGCGAGGGTTACTTTTTCCTGAGCAGCGGCGCGAGCGCGTCCCAGACGTTGTTCAATACCGCGGGCTGCGCGGCCTCGGTCGGATGGAGGCGGTCGGCCTGAAACAGCTCGGCCTTGTCGCCGAAGCCCTCGAGCAGGAAAGGCAGCAGCGCGACGTTGTGGCTCTTCGCCAGTTCCACATAGGCGCGCGCGAATGCCCCGGTGTAGGGCCCGCCGTAGTTGGGCGGCAGGTGCATGCCCACCAGCAGCACTTTCGCGCCGGATTTCTGGAATCGCCGGATGATCACGGAGAGATTCCGCTTCATCGCCGCCACCGGCAAGCCGCGCAGGCCGTCGTTGGCGCCGAGTTCGAGGATGGCGATCGCGGGCTTGGTGCGCTCGAGGACCTTGTCCAGCCGCGCCAGGCCGCCCGCCGTGGTCTCCCCCGAGATGCTCGCGTTGGCGACGCTATAATCCGGGTACTCGCGTTGCAGCCGTTGTTCGAGCAGCGCCACCCAGCCCTGGCGCTCCGGCATGCCGTAAGCCGCCGACAGGCTGTCTCCATAAACCAGCACCGTTTGTCCCGATGCGGCCGACGCCGCGAATGCCAGGCACATGGAACACAGCAAAAAAAAGATTCTCAGCGCGCGCGGCATCGGCAAGACGGTCAAGAGCGGCTCCAGTGACCTCGTCATTCTGCGCGAAATCGACCTGAGCGTCACGGCGGGCGAGGCGGTTGCCATCGTGGGCGCCTCGGGCTCGGGCAAGTCGACGCTGCTCGCCATTCTCGCCGGCCTCGATACGCCCAGCACCGGGACGGTCGAGGTCGATGGCGCCGATCTGTTCAGCCTCGACGAGGATGCGCGCGCCGAGCTGCGCGGCCGCTCGGTTGGTTTCGTGTTCCAGTCCTTCCACCTGCTGCCGTCGCTGACCGCGGTGGAGAACGTGATGCTGCCCCTGGAACTGGCGAAAGACCCCGAGGCGGAAGCGAAGGCGGGGGAGATCCTGCGCCGCGTCGGCCTGGCGGACCGCCTCGCCCACTATCCGAAGCATCTTTCAGGCGGCGAGCAGCAGCGCGTGGCGCTGGCGCGGGCCTTCCTGGTGCGGCCCAAGATCCTGTTCGCCGACGAGCCGACCGGCAGCCTGGACGCGGAATCCGGCGAGGCGGTGATCGCGCTGCTGTTCCAGCTCAACCGCGAATCCGGCACCACGCTCGTGATGGTGACGCACGACGAGCACCTGGCGCAGAGTTGCGCCCGGGTTGTCCGGCTGGTTGCGGGGAGGATGGCGGCCTGATGAAGCAATCGCTCCGCATGCTGCTGCGCGACTGGAGGGCCGGGGAGCTGAGCGTGCTGGCGATGGCCCTCGTAGTGGCGGTGGCCAGCATCACCAGCGTCGGCTTCTTCGCCGATCGCGTCAGCCGCGCGCTGGTGCGCGACGCGCACCAGCTGCTGGGCGCGGACCTGGTGCTGGTCTCCGACCATCCGTGGCAGCCGGGCATCGCGGAGGAGATTTCCCGCCGCGGCCTGGAGCGCGCGCAGGCGATGACCTTCATCAGCATGGCGATCAACGGCGACGTGAAGGACGCCGCGGAGCAGCGCGCTCAACTGGCGGGCGTCAAGGCGGTCACGCAGAACTACCCGCTGCGCGGCCGCCTGCGCATCGCGCCTGCGCCGAATGCTCCCGATGCCGCGGCGAAAACGGGACCGGAGCCCGGCACGGTGTGGATCGAGGAGCGCCTCGTGACCGCGCTCGCCGCGCCGGTCGGATCCATGTTGAAGCTCGGCGACGCCACGCTGAAAGTGGCGGCGATCATCACGCTGGAGCCGGAACGCGGCGTGAATTTTTTCAACATCGCGCCGCGGTTGTTCATGAACTTGGCCGACGTGCCGGCGACCGGCCTCGTGCAGGTCGGCAGCCGCGTCTCGTACCATCTCTACGCGGCCGGCGCACGCGAGCCGGTCGCGGCGCTGGAAACCTGGGCTAAGGCGCGCTTGGAGCGCGGCCAACGCGTCGACAACCTGGAGAACGGGCGGCCGGAAGTGCGCGGCGCGATCGAGCGCGCGCAGCGTTTTCTCGGGCTCACGGCGTTGCTCTCGGCGATCCTCGCGGGAGTCGCGATCGCGCTCGGCACGCGCCGCTTCGTCGAGCGGCACCTCGACGGCTGCGCGGTGATGCGCTGCTACGGCGCGACGCAGGCGAAACTGCTGTCCCTGTTCGGCCTGGAATTCATCCTGCTCGGCGTGTTTTCATGCGCCGCAGGCACGGCCGCGGGCTACGTGGCGCAGAACCTGATCGCGGAAATTCTCGGCGGACTTCTGCGGGCCGACCTGCCCGCGGCCTCGCTGCTGCCTGCGGTGCAGGGATTCCTCGTCGGTCTCGTGCTGCTGCTCGGCTTCGCGCTGCCGCCTCTGGTGCAGCTGAAGAACGTGCCGGCGGTGCACGTCATCCGCCGCGAGTCCGGCTCGACCAGGGGCGGCACCATCGCAGTGTACGCGGCCGGCATGGCGGCGCTCTCCGGCCTGCTCATCTGGCAGGCGGGAGATCTGCAGATGGGCATCACCATCGTCGGCGGCTTTGGCGTCGCGGTGCTTGCGTTCGCGCTGGTGGCGTGGCTCGGGCTGCGATTCGCGGCGAGCGGGCCGATCGCCCGCCGGCTCGGCGCCGGGAGCGTCGCGTTGCGCTACGGACTGGCGAACCTGCGCCGGCATGCGCGCGGCAACGCGGTGCAGGTGGCCAGCCTGGCGCTCGGGCTCACCGCGGTTCTGCTGCTCACATTCACCCGCAACGATCTCGTGGATGCCTGGCGGCGCAGCTCGCCGCCGGATGCGCCCAACCGGTTCCTGCTCGGCGTCCAGCCCGACCAGCTCGCCGAGGTGAAGGCGTTCTTTGCCGGCCGGGGCATCGCGGTGCCGGACTTCAATCCCATGGTGCGCGGCCGCCTCACCGCGGTGAACGGCAGGAAGGTTTCCGAGGACGATTTCACCGAGGAACGCGCACGGCGCCTGGTCGAGCGCGAATTCAATCTCTCGTTCGCCGACCGGCCGCCCGCGTATAACACCGTCAGCGAGGGCCGCTGGTTCGCACCCGGCTCGGACGAAATCTCGGTCGAGGCGGGCATCGCAAAAACGCTCCGCTGGACGATGGGCGACGAGTTGACGTTCAAGGTCGGCGGCGAATCGTTCGTGGGACGAATAACCTCCGTGCGCAAGCTGCACTGGGATTCGATGAAGGTAAATTTCTTCGTCATTGGGCCCCCCAGCCTGATCGGGCGCTTTCCGGCGAGCTACATCTCGGCTTTCCGCCTCGATCCGGGCAAGGAACAGCAGATGAACGAACTGACCGCGCGTTTCCCGAACCTCACCCTGGTCGATGTCGGCGCCGTCGTGCGCCAGGCGCAGGGCATCGTCGACCGGGTGATCTCGGCCGTGCAGGTCGTGTTCGCGTTCGCTCTGGGAGCGGGGCTGCTGGTGCTGTACTCGGCGCTGGTCGCGACTGAGGACGAACGCCGGCGCGAGGCCGCGGTGATGCGCGTCTACGGCGCCTCGCGTGCCCAGGTGACCGGCAGCCAGCGCGTCGAGTTCCTCGCCATGGGCCTGCTCGCCGGCCTGCTCGCTACCGCCGGCGCCGCGGCGATAGGGCAGCTGCTCGCGCGCCGCGTCTTCGAACTCGACCTGCCGCCCAGCGCCGGACTGTGGATTGCCGGACCGCTCGCGGGCGTGCTGCTGCTGTCGCTCAACGCCTGGCTGTCGGCGCGCAAAGTCCTCTCCGCGTCGCCGGCTCTCACGCTCAGGGACTCGGTCTAGAATGTTCCATGGCTGAGATTGCTCTCATCGTCGCGGCCGCCGGCCTTGCCTTGGCGGCTTTTCTCGTTTTCAAGATTCAAAAAACCCTGGAAGAAAAGCATCGCCAGATGCTGGGCGACCTGCACGATGGCCTAACCAGGCAGGGCGACCGGCTGGGCGGACAGCTGACCGAGTTGCGGGAGTCGATCGCAGGCAAGCTGGACGCGCGGCTGGACCAGATTTCGAACCGGGTCAGCGAGCGGCTGGACGAGGGCTTCAAAAAGACCAACGAAACCTTCGTCAGCGTGATGCAGCGCCTGGCCACCATCGACGAGGCGCAGAAGAAGATCGATTCGCTCACCGGCAGCGTGGTGAGCCTGCAGGAACTGCTCGGCGACAAGAAATCGCGCGGCGCATTCGGCGAAGTCCAGCTCGAAGCCCTGGTGCGCAACGTGATGCCGCCGAACGCGTTCGAGATGCAGTACACGCTGTCCAACGGCACCCGCGTCGACTGCGCGCTGCGGCTGCCGGAGCCGACCGGCCTGGTCTGCGTCGATTCGAAATTTCCGCTCGAAAATTACAACCGCATGTTCGAAGGCGGCGACGCTGAGAGAGCGCTGGCGCAGAAGCAGTTCCGCCTCGACCTGCGCAAGCACGTCGATGCGATCGCTTTCAAATACATCATCGAGAACGAGACCTCGGATGGCGCGGTCATGTTCGTGCCGGCGGAGGCGGTGTTCGCCGAGATCCACGCCTACCACGCCGAAGTGGTGGATTACGCGCAGGCGAAGCGCGTCTGGATCGTTTCGCCGACTACGCTGATGGCGGTGCTGAATACCGCGAGAGCCGTGCTAAAGGACGTCGAGACGCGCAAGCAGATCCACGTCATCAAGGATGCGCTCGGCCGGCTGGGCGCCGACTTCCGCAGGTTCGACGAGCGCATGAAGAAGCTCGCCGACCACATTCGCCAGGCGCACCAGGACGCGGAAGACGTGCAGACCTCGAGCCGCAAAATCTCGCAACAATTCCAGAAAATAGAATCCGCAGAGATCGAGGCGCCGACACCGGGTCCCGCAGTTTCGTCGGCCAACGTCGTGCGCCTGCCCGAAGAGCGCAAGCCCGGTAGCAGCTAGCCTAACTGGCGCAGCGTTGCGCTACTTGAACAGGGCGAACAACCGGTGGAATTTCCGCAGCAAGGCCGGATCGACCGTGAGCTTGACGATTCTCTTGTCGTGCGTGGCGCGCGACCGGTGCACCACCCCTAGCCGCTTCAACCGGCTCAACCTGCGCTGCACGGTAGCGACCGAACCGATCCCCTTCAGGAACAAAAGTTTCAAGGTGGTCGGCGCTCCGGCCTCCTGGTGCAGGCCGATCTCCCAGATGATGTCGAGGTCTTCGAGGGTTTTGACGAACGGCATGTGGTGGCGCCGGAAGTCCGCTAAAACATTGAATTTGTGGAATATTTTCACTTGTTATCTATTTGTCCAATTATATCAGTAATGATCTATCAAAAGCGCATTCAGATGAACAGAAAAGACTAGACTCAATTTGCGGTGCAGTTGTGACGTACATCTACGGTGTGCGTACACCAAGAGTGCGTGGTCCGCGCCACATCTGGGGGCGCATGCAATTCGAATTCGACAAATTGCTGATCGATGAAAGCCCCGACGCGGTCATCGCGACCACGACGGAGGGAAAGGTGTTGTACTGGAGTAAGGGCGCGCAGGCGCTGTTCGGCTACGCCAGTACGGAAGCCGTAGGCCGCACCCTCGAACAACTCGTCATTCCCGCCGACCAGATCGGGGCGGAGCGCAAGATCGTCCACGATGTGGTAGACAGGGGGCACACCAGTTATGAATCGATCCGGCGAAGGAAGGACGGCTCTGCGGTCTATATCAGTGCCTCCAGCAAAATTGTTCGGAACAAGCGTGGCGAGATCGATTTTGTTCTCTGGAGCAAGAAGAACGTTACCGACCTGAGGGTCCTGCGCGATGCGAAGCTGGTGGAAGCGCGCTTTCGCGACCTGCTGGAATCGATGCCCGACGGCATCGTCATGGTGAACCCGACCGGCCGCATCGTCTATTCCAGCAGCCAGGCCGAGCAGCTGTTCGGCTACGACCACGGCGAATTGCGGGGCAGGCCGATCGAGGTGCTGCTGCCGCAGCGCTTCCGGGACGCGCACGTCGGCCACCGGTCGCACTACTTTACCCAGCCGCGCACCCGGACCATGGGAATGGGACTGGAACTGTACGGATTGCGCAAGGACGGCGGCGAGTTTCCGGTGGAGATCAGCCTGAGCCCGCTGCAGACCGAGGAAGGCACGCTCGTCATGAGCGCGATCCGGGATATCACCGAACGCAAAAAGGCGGAGCAGAAATTCCGCGGCCTGCTCGAATCGGCGCCCGACGCGATCATCATCGTCAATCGCGAGGGCAAGGTCGTGCTGGTCAATACCCAGACCGAAACCCTGTTCGGCTACGCGCGCTCGGAGCTGATCGGGCAGCGCATCGAGATGCTGATGCCGGAGCGCTTCCGCGCAACGCATCCGAACCATCGCAACGGCTTCTTCGCCGATCCCAAGGTGCGCCCCATGGGCGTGGGCCTGGAGCTGTTCGGCAGGCGCAAGGACGGCGAGGAGTTTCCGATCGAAATCAGCCTGAGCCCGCTCGAAACCGAAGAAGGCACGCTGGTGTCGAGCGCGATCCGCGACATCACCGAGCGCAAGCGCTTCGAGGGCGCGCTGAGGGAGAAGAACCTGGAGCTGCAGCGCGCCAATCAGGCGAAAGACCGGTTCCTGGCGACCATGAGCCACGAATTGCGCACGCCCCTGAACGCGATCATCGGCTTCACCGGCACGCTGCTGATGAAGCTGCCCGGGCCGCTCAACGCCGACCAGGAGTCGCAGCTCGCGACAGTGCAATCGAGCGGCAAGCACCTTCTTTCGCTCATCAACGACCTGCTGGATCTCGCCAAGATCGAGGCAGGCAAAATCGAGCTCAATTTCGAATCAACGCCCTGCGCCGAATGGCTCCGAACCGCCACGGGCTCGCTGCGCCCGCTCGCGGATGCCAAGGGACTGGCGCTGGAACTCGTAGTGCCGGGGGAAGATCTGTTGCTGCGCACGGACCGCCGCGCATTCAGCCAGATCATCCTCAACCTGATCAACAACGCGATCAAGTTCACCGAGAAGGGGGCCGTGCGCGTCACTTGCGCGCGCGGCACGCAGGAGAACGACAAGACGATTGAGATCAGCGTATCCGACACGGGCGACGGCATTCGCCCCGAGGACCAGGCGCGGCTGTTCGTCGCGTTCTCGCAGGTGGACAGCGCGCACCGCCGGGCGCAGGAAGGCACCGGACTCGGCCTGCATCTGAGCCAGAAGCTGGCCGAGGCGATGGGGGGCCGCATCCTGCTGCAGAGTGAATACGGCAAGGGAAGCACCTTTACGCTGGTGCTGCCGGGGATCTGAGCCATGCCGGCGAGAATCCTGATCGTGGAGGACAACGCGGCCAACCTCAAGCTGGTCGAGTATCTGCTGAAGGCAGCCGGTCATCGCGTCTCATCGGCTACTGACGGCGGCGAAGGCGTGCGCATGGCCCGCAAGGAACGGCCCGACCTCATCCTCTGTGACCTGCAGATACCGGTGCTGGACGGCTACGAAGTGCTGCAGCAGCTTCGCAGCGATGCGGCCACGCGCGCCATCCCGATCGTCGCCGTCACCGCATTCTCGGCGCCGGGGGACCAAACGAAGGTCATCGACGCCGGCTTTGACGGCTACCTGTCGAAGCCGATCGACCCGGAGAAGTTCGTCGCACAGGCCGAGCACTATCTGCCGCCCGGGATGCGCACCGGATTTCCGTTAAACCGCCGCTGACCGGAAACGACATGCCAACGATCCTGATCGTCGATGACAGGGCCAGCAACCGCCAGTTCCTTACGACCCTGCTGGGCTACGGCGGCCACCGGCTGCTGGAAGCCAGCGACGGCGCGCAGGCGCTCGAGTTGACGCGCACCGAGCGCCCGCAGCTGGTGATCACGGACATCCTGATGCCCAACATGGACGGCTTTGAGTACGTGCAGCACATCAGAAACGACCCTGAGCTGGCGCGAACGCCGGTGATTTTCTATACCGCCACCTACAGCGCGCCGGAGGCCCACGCGCTGGCGCGGTCGTGCAGGGTCGAGATCGTTCTGCCGAAGCCTTGTGAGCCGCAGGAGATGCTTGCGGCGGTGAACAAGGCGCTGGGTGTCGAGGCGCCCGTCGCCGCGTTGTCGGCCGCCGCGAAGCAGGGAATTGCCGACGCAGGCAGGCCGGACCGGCCCGACGACACCACCAAGCGCTACGTCAAGGATTTGCAGGCGGTGAAACTGGGCTTCGACGAGGTCATCGAACACAGCGAGAAACTTATCGCGCAGCGCGACCTGGCAAGGGGGCTGTCGAAGAAACTGTCTACGGACGTCGGCGCTCTACAGCGTGTCATGTCGCGGCTGTCGGCGCTGATCGAAGTCGGCATGGAGATGACGTCGGAGCGCGATCCGGCAAAGCTGGTCCGGCTGTTTTTTGCCGCCGCCTGCGACATCGTCGAGTCCAAATTTGCCGCGGTCGCGATACTCGACGAGCAGGAAGCGGCGTTCCGCCACGTCTACGCCAAGGGCATCGAGGCGGAAATCTATCGCACCGGCAGCAATGGCCGCAGTGGCGTCCTCGGATCCATGCTATCCGGTCACAGACCGATACGCGGGCGCAGCCTCGATGCAGACGCGGACGCGGACGGATTTCCGTCCGGGCATCCACCGGTTCGCAATGTACTCGCCGTGCCGGTCGCATCTGCCGACAGGGCCTACGGCTGGCTCTATTTTGCCGACAAACCGGGTGCGAAGGAATTCAGCATCGAGGACGAGCGACTTGCCGGCATCATGGCGACCAAGCTCGCGCTGCTCTACGAGAACCTCATGCTCTACCATGTGGTGCAGCGCCACGCGGCTACGCTGCAGGTGGAAGGAACCGATCGCAGGCGCGCCCAGGACGCGCTCCGGGAAAGCGAGGCGAGACTGCACCGCGCACAGGCAATGGCGAAGCTCGCGCATGTCATCACGGGGCCGGATGGCTCCTTCGAAAGCTGGTCGGAAACCCTGCCTGCGCTGATCGGAGTGGAGCCCGCGCAGATGCCAGGCAGTACGCGCGAGTGGCTCAAGCTTCTGCACTCCGATGACCGGGAGATATTTCGCGGCAAAAGTATCGAGGCTGGCGCCACAGGAACTCGCGTGGACGTCGAGTACCGGCTGCGACGCGGCGACGGTGCATGGGTTCATATCCGGCAGGTCATCGAGCCCATCCAGGGCACGACCGATACTGCAGGCAGGACGCGTTGGTTCGGCACGATGCAGGACGTGACCGGGGAAAAACGAGCCGCGGAAGTTTCGGAGAGATTCCGGCTCGCCTTGGACAACTCCGCGGACATGATCCTCATCATCGACCGGTCGACGATGCGCTATGTGGACGTCAATGCGAGCGCATGCAGGCTGCTCGGCTATACCAAGGAAGAGCTCCTTGGCATGGGTCCCCAGGACATTTTGCCGGGGAGCCGGGAGCATTTCGAAAAATCATATGACGAACTGATCGCGAATCCCTCGCGCGCCGGCGGCATGAACAGCTACTACCTGTGCAAGGACGGTTCGCATCTACCCTTCGAGTCGACTCGACACGTTTTGCGCTCCGGCGATACTTGGCTCATCACGGCAGTATCGCGGGACATTCGGGCTCGGCTCGCCGCCGAGCGGGAAATCAGCCGATTCCGGCAGGCGATGGATGTGTCCGTTGATTCGATATATCTCACCGACCCGGCGACGATGCGCTTTGTCTACCTCAACGATACGGCCTGCCGGCGGCTGGGCTACCCCCGCGATCAACTGCTGCAGATGGGACCGCAGGACGTGTTTCCCATGGATCCCCCGCAGATCAAGAGCGAATACGACGATGTCATCGCCGCTGGTGATCGGGGAGTGAGACAGGAGCGTCTCTTCGTCAGGAGCGACAAGAGCGAAGGATGGACCGAGCTTCACCGGCGAGCACTCCAGACGAACGGGGAGACGGTGATCGTTACGATCGGCCGCGACATTACCGAGCGAAAGCAGGCCGAAGATCGGATCAGACGGCAGAATCGCGTGTATGCCGTATTGAGCGGTATCAACACCCTGATCGTCAGGGTATCCAACACAGATGAACTGTTCCGCGAAGCCTGCCGCATCGCGGTCGAGGCGGGCGGATTCGGGCTCGCCTGGATCGGGACGCTCGACCGCAAAACGCTGCAATTGCGGTCGGTCGCGTGGCATGGGATCGGCGGCGAACACGCCCCGCGGCTGAAGATCAACGTTGGCGCGGATTCACCAGAGAGGGACACGCTTGCCGCACAGGCGATCCGGGACGCCCTCCCCGTGATTTCGAACGACGTCGAGCGCGACCCGAGGATTCGGCTGAAGAACGAAATGCTCGAGAAGGGCCTACGGTCCGTGATCGTGCTGCCGCTGCTCGTGTCCGGCGAAGTGGTCGGCACGCTGACGCTGGTAGCCCTCGAGGCCGGGTTCTTCGACGAAGAGGAAGTAAAGCTCCTGACCGAACTGTCGGGCGACATCGCGTTCGCAATCGACCATATCGAGAAAAAGGAAAAACTCGATCACCTCGCCTTCTACGATCAGCTGACCGGGCTGGCGAATCGCGCGCTGTTCCTCGATCGCGTAAACCAGTCGATCAATGCCGCAGGGCAGGTTGACGGGAAGTTCGCGCTCGCGATGCTGGACATCGAACGCCTCAGGACGATCAACGAGTCGCTCGGCCGGCAGGCGGGCGACGCGCTGATCAAGCTGGTCTCGGAGCGCCTGAAGATCGCCGCCGGTCCGGCGGGCGTGAGCCGGATCAGCGCCGACCACTTTGCTCTTCTGCTGGGGACGGTCAAGGGAAGATCCGAAGCGGGCCGCATCGCGGCTGACGCGCTCCGGAAATGCTTCGACGGACCTTTCCAGGTGAACGGCACGGAGCTGCGGATCTCCGCGAAAGCTGGTGTCGCGCTATTCCCGGGCGACGGCACCGAGGCCGAAGTGCTGCTGCGGAACGCGGAAGCGGCGCTGCGCAAGGGCAAGGAGGGCGGCGACCGGATTACGTTCCATGCGCCCGAGATGACGGCGCGAATAGCGGAAAACCTCTCGCTCGAGAACAAGCTTCGGCAGGCGCTGGAAAAGGAGGAATTCGTCCTGCACTACCAGCCCAAGGTGGAACTTGAAACGCGGCACATTGTAGGCGTCGAAGCGCTGATCCGCTGGCAGAGCCCCGAGCGCGGCCTGGTCCCTCCCGGGCTGTTCATTCCTTTGCTGGAGGAGACCGGGCTGATACTGCAGGTCGGCGCCTGGGCGCTGGGACGCGCCGTGCTCGATCACGGCCACTGGCTGCGGCAGGGCGTGCCCGCACCCCGCATCGCGGTCAACGTATCCGCGATCCAGCTGCGCCAGCGCGATTTCGTCGACGTGGTCAAGGAGGCGATCGCGCGCGGCGCCAACCCGACCGCGATCGACGTGGAGATCACGGAAAGTCTGTTGATGGAAGACGTCGCGGGAAATATCAAGAAGCTCAAGGCGCTGCGGGAACTCGGCATGAAGATCTCGATCGATGATTTCGGCACCGGCTACTCCTCGCTCGGCTACCTTGCAAAGCTGCCGGTAAATACCCTGAAAATCGACCGTTCGTTCATCATGACGATGCTCAACAATCCGGACACCATGACGCTGGTGCAGACGATCATCTCGCTCGCGCATTCGCTCCGGCTGGACGTCGTGGCAGAAGGCGTGGAGCAGGAAGACCAGGCGAAGATGCTGCGCCTGCTGCGCTGCGACCAGATGCAGGGCTATCTCTTCAGCAAGCCGGTGCCCATGGAAGAACTGACCCCGCGGCTGCGCGACCAAAGCTAGCCTGCGCAAACCCTTCTGTGTCCAGCACCGGCGAGCTTGCTCGCCGGCGCGCACTCACGTTCGCGCCATGCCCAGAGATTCAACCAGGACGCGCTGGAAAAACTCGTTGTCGACGTGCAGGCGGGCAATCGAGAGGCGCTGCTGTCCGGACGGTAGCGGCAGATTGAACTGGGAGCCTTTTGTCACCATGCCGGGGGGCAGGAGCAGGTCGGCCGCCGCTAGGGGCAGCTCTTGCGGTTCGAGCAGGATGCCGTGGCGGAAATTCTCCTCAAAGTTTTTCTCGCCTCGAATCGCTTCTTCCCACACCATGTGGTCCCGCGTCGTCGGCGCATACAGCAGGATCTTGCGCGGCTTGGGACTCAGGATCTGGATGCCCAGCCGCAGTTCCTCGTCGATCGAGAAAATCCTCCGCAGCACGCCGACGAACCAGTCCTTGCCTGGTTCGATCATCACGGCGAGGAGTATCCCGTGCTTTGCCCACGTGGCGTCGGCGTGCCGGATGGCGAGCCCGAGCCCGCCGGCGCTCGCATCGATCACGCGTGCAGGTTCGACCCGCGCGGCCTTCACCTTCGAACGCTTCAGGCTCTTGCTGGTTTCGCTGAGCAGCAGGCGGAGCGCGCTGCGCGAAGCTTCACTCCCCTGTTTGGACTGAATTCCCGCGAGCGTGGGCACGACGCCCAGCACGTTGCTGAAGCCGCTCACGACCCGGGCGGCAAGCGCAAGCGGGATCCTGCGGTTGCGCCGCTGCGGCGGATTCAGGCCCCAGTACTCCAGCAGGCGCGCCACGGCCGTGTTCCGCTCATGTATCGTGAAGCCGCGGCCGAACAGACTGTCTTCGTCCTTGGGATTGCGGCCCATGTCGCGTTCCAGGGCGGCACGCAGCCGGGGCAGGCAGTTGACGGTATTTATGTACAGCGGCGCTGCCGCGCCGGGCTTGAACCGGTCCACCGGTACCGGGCGGGCATCCCCGGCCGGAATCACCGCGAAAGCGGTTTCGCTTGTCGGTCCGTATTCCAGCTTGGCGGTGGATGCTATGCGGGCCGCGATCCGGTAGATGAGTTCCACCTGGCGTACGCGCACGGAATCGGGCGCGGCAAGTTCCAGCAGCAAGGCGCGGAGGTATTCCCGGTTGACCGAGGTGCTGTACTTGACGCCTTCGAATGCCGGCATGGCGGTGGCCGCCATGCCGCGCACCTCGGCAATTTCCCGGCGCCGGTGGAGCAATTCCCAGAGCGCGGGCGTGTGGGGCGCCTGCAGCATGTGAGCCAGCGCCAGGCGCCGCCCTAGCCAGCGCATGCTGCGAATCATCAGCCGCGCCTGGTTTTCCACCACCCACTGCGAGCTGTGTTCGGACGCATCGAGCGTGATTGCAAAGCCGTTGGCAAGCTCGGATGCGCTGTCGTAAAGCGCGCGCAAGATCGCCGGGTCGCCGTCGCGGTATTCCGTGGGTACCCCATGAGGCGCGAGGTAGCGCGCGCCC
This sequence comes from Burkholderiales bacterium, assembly GCA_035308765.1. GTDB lineage: Bacteria > Pseudomonadota > Gammaproteobacteria > Burkholderiales > SG8-39 > RBG-16-66-20. Next base: position 10,574 of record DATGGA010000002.1, on the reverse strand, counting down.
AGCGCGCGCCAGTGGGTCCGGGCTGCGTCGTCAATCAGCATAAGCACGCGGGCGCGCCGTCCCGGGGTAAACGCTTCCATCCCGTTCATCGACACCGTCCAGCGCGTCAGGTCGGCAAGGCTGGATTCCGAGTCGTCCTCGGGGAGCAGCGCGAGCATCCTGCGCGCTTCTTCCAGGCTGCGCATCGGATGATCCGGCAGGGGGGCGCGGCCGAACGCCAGGTCGCGGAAGCGTTTGAGATTGAATGCGGCCATGCGAGGAACTATAGAGATATTAGGGTCATTGTGCCACGCAATATTGATATACATTGACAGTGTGAAGATTTGGCAGGACGGCGGAGAGAGTTACGGTCGACGTGACGCGGGCGAATGCATCCGGGACGCGCATTGATTCACCGCGCGCCCGTTTTGTTTTGCGCCGTGTTGACGGGGCTCGTGTTCGCCGCGGGTGGCGAGCTTGGGTTCTCACGCAGCATCACGCCCGGTTTGATGGATTACATGGTGCGCCATTTTGGGCAAGGCGCCCGTGGGCGTCTCGAAGGCTGGAAAGAGTTCGTCCGGAGTACTGCAGCCCGGGTGGAGAAGGGCCCGGCTAATTCGAGCGAAGCCGACCTGCTGCGCCCGGTGAACGGATTTTTCAACCGCCTGCCTTCGATCACCGACCTGGTCCACTGGGGCGTCGAGGATTACTGGGCGACGCCGGCGGAGTTCCTGGCGAGCAACGGCGGCGACTGCGAGGACTACGCGATCGCGAAGTATTTCGCGCTGAAGGAACTGGGCGTGCCGGTAAGCAGGCTGCGCATGGTCTATGCGCAGACCTGGCGCGCCGACGGCGCACACATGGTGCTCGCCTACTACCCGTCGCCCGGCGCGGAGCCCCTCATTCTGGACAATCTCGAAGGCAGCATCCAGCCCGCCTCGGAACGGCCCGACCTCATGCCCGTATATACCTTCAACGACGATGATTTGACGTTTTCCCAGAAGGGGGGCCTCGCGGTCCGCTTTGACGCGCAATCCATTCGCAAGTGGCGCGAAGTTCTGGACAAGCTGGCGCGTGAACTAACTTATTGACGGGCGCCGGACGGTACGGCGAAGCGTGGATTCCATGACCCTCTTCAAGCAGTTGATCCTCGGCGTATCGCTGGTATTCCTTGCGCTGCTCGCCGGCGTCGAGGCGATCTATCTCGCGAACGCCCGCGTCCAGCTTCAGGCGCAGATGAGTTCCCAGGCACAGGAGGCGGCCACCTCCCTTTCGATTCGCCTGGCTGCGCTCGGCAGCCTGGAGAACAGGGACCTGGTCGAAACGCTGCTGAATCCGGTCTTCGACCGCGGCTACTTCCAGGAAATCCGCGTTCTGTCGCCGGGCGGTGAAATCGTGGTGCGCAAAGTGCTCCCTCGCAGCGAGGACGGCGTACCGGAATGGTTCAGGAACCTGTTCCCGATCCCCTCGCCGGGGGCGCAATCGCTGGTGAGTTCCGGCTGGCGCGAGCTCGGCCGGGTCGTGGTGGTCAGTCAGCCCTATTTCGCCTATCGGCAGCTCTGGAGCACGGGCCTGCAGACCGTCGCATGGCTCCTGTTCGTCTATGTGGTTGCCATAGCGGCGGTCGGCGGCTTTCTCGCGATGCTGCTGCGGCCGCTGAGGGAGATCGAGCGCGTGGCAGTCGCGATCGGCGAGCGGGATTTCACCACCATCGCCTTGCAGCCCCGGGCACGGGAACTTTCGCGGGTCGTGGCCGCCATGAACGCGATGTCCGGGAGGATCAGGCAGATGATTGCGGAGGAATCCGCGCGCGCCGAGGCGCTGCGCCGCGAAGCGTTCATCGACCCTGTCACCTCCCTGTACAACCGCCGCGGCTTCGAGCGCCAGCTGCAGGCGCTGATCCAGTCCACCGGCGACGTGTACTCCGGCGCGCTGGCGCTGGTCGAGATCCGGAATTTCGGCGAGTTCAATGCGAAGGTCGGCTACCGGCGCGGCGACGAGGTACTTGCCAAACTAGCCGGCGCGCTGGTCACTGCCGGCGCGGACAGAGCTGTTGTTTGCGCGCGGATGGGCGGCGCCGGCTTCGCGTTTGCCGTCGTCAACATCGAGGCAGGCGCGTTGCGGAGTTTGGTCGAGGCGGTATGCAGCCGCATCGCGCAGGTGCTGAACGAAGAGGCTCTCGAGTCGGAACTGCACTTTCACTGTGGCGCAACACGCCGGGAAGGCGCGCTGCCGGAATTTTCGGCGCTGCTCGCCTCGGCGGACCATGCGGTGGAGCGGGCGCATCAGAAAGGGAACAATGAGTACGATATCGAAACCTTCGATCAATCATCGGTCGCTTCCGGATCGCAGGCCTGGAAAGCGCTGATCGAGCGCTGCCTGGAAGAAGACCGGATCGCGCTCTTCGCCCAAGTGGTGTTCGGACTGCCTGGCCGGATGCCGGTGCACTCCGAGTTGATGGTCCGATTGCTCGGGGCGCAGGACGAGCCGATTCCAGCGGCGCAGTTCCTGCCGATGGCGGCGCGGCACGGACTGATCGGACGCCTCGACTGCCGCGTATTGGAGAAGATCCTCGACTACCTGTCGCGGAGCCCGGGCCAGCCCATGGTCGCGCTAAATGTGGCGGCTCAGACGATCGCGGATCCGGAGATTAACCGGCGCATGCTCGCACTGCTGGACGCCAGACCCGCTCTTGCCGCCCGGCTGGTTTTTGAAATGACCGAGTTCGGCGCCATGCAGGATTGGAATCTGGCGCGACGCTTCAGCGGCGAAGTGCGGCGCCGCGGCGCGCGCTTTGCGCTTGACAATTTCGGCATGCTCCAGGAATCGCTCATGCTGGTTCATGCGCTGCGGCCGCAGTACATCAAGCTGTCCCCGGGCTATTCCCGGGAGATTGCAGGCAACGAGGACTGCCGCTTCCTGGTCGCTTCGCTGGTGCGGATCGCGCAACCTCTGGACATCGGTATATACGCGCAAGCAATAGAAAATGAAGACTTGATTCCGGTGCTTGCGGATCTTGGGCTGTCAGGCTATCAGGGCTTCGCCGCGTCGCGCCCAGTCAAGATCTTGTAGCGATGGCCTAGTTGCAACTCGCAGTGCAGGGCAGTCCGCCGCCCCCGGCCCATGGGTGTTATGTCGATTTCTGTGCGGTCCAGAGCGCGGCGGCGAGCAGCAGCACCGCGCCCGCCTGATGCGCGGCGGCGAGCGGGATGGGTACGGCGAGCAGCAACGTGGAAATTCCAAGTGATGCCTGAATGGCGAACATGCCCAGCAGATGATGCGCAGCGATCTTTGCCTGTGTGCGCCGCGCCTGCCACCAGAGCGTGGGGATCAGGACCAGCAGCAGCCAGAAAATCGCCCGGTGCGCGAGCTGCACGGCGGCGGTGTTCCAGAGGAAATTTTGCCACCAGGGCTCGAGCATGAAAGCTTCGGGCGGCACGAGGTGTCCGTTCATGAGCGGGAAGGTGTTGTAGGCGTGGCCTGCGCGCAGTCCCGCGACGAAGCCGCCCGACAGCGCCATCAGGAATACCAGCGCGGCAACGGCAAGCGGAAAGACCGCAGGCCGTTTTCTTCCAGGATTCAACAGGCCGAGCGCAAGCCACAGTTCCGCCGAAAATATCAGCAGCGCAAGTCCAAGATGCGCGTCGAGGCGGAAGTGGCTCACGCGCGGATCGTCCACCAGGCCGCTTTGCACCATGTACCAGCCCATCGCGCCCTGCAGGCAGCCGAGGATGAATACTCCCGCGAGCTTCCGGGCCAGCGGCCGGGACAATTTGTTTTTGAAATGGAACCACAGGAAGGGAACCAGAAAAACCAGTCCGGTCACGCGCCCCAGCAGGCGGTGGACGTACTCCAGCCAGAAGATGCCCTTGAAGCCTTCCAGGCCGATCGCCGAGAACACCTGCCGGTATTGCGGCGTCTGGCGGTATTCGTCGAACAGCGACGCCCAGTCCGACCCCGACAGCGGCGGCAGCGCGCCCGCCAGCGGCTGCCACTCGACGATGGACAGGCCCGATTCAGTGAGTCGCGTGACGCCTCCCACCACGACCATGGCGAAGGTGAAGGCGGCGCAGACGAACAGCCACGCAGCCACGGCGCCGCCGTCCTTGCCGGCGCGGCGATCCCCGTGGCTCATTCTTCGGCGTAGATCCGGTTTATGCCGGTGGTCAGGACGTTGGCGGCGACGCCGTAGACGTGCAGTGTCACGAGCGGCGATTGCGTGCGATTGGAGACACGGTGGTACATGGGGCCGCCCAGGTCGATGTCGGCCACCTCGCCGGCGCGGATCGCCTTCACCCCGATCGTCTCGAGCAGCACGCCCGGCGCGCGGAACAGCTCCTCGGTCAGTTCGCCTTCGGCAATGCCGTAGGCGCACCACACGTAATGGCCGTGCACCGGGCTCTGCTGCCCTGGCAGCCAGGTGATCGCTGTAATCACGAAATCGTCGTCGGGATCCACGTAGAGGAGGTGGCGCATGTAGCGCGCCGGATCGCCGACGCGGTGTTCCCGCCTGAGCCAGCCCGTGTTTTTCGCCACGGCTGCGCGCAGCGCGGCGGCCAAGTCGGGCTCGCTCACCTTGCCCGTGGTGCGGAAGGTCTTGCTGAACGTCTTCGCGGCGCGAGCGAGCGGCGCGAGATCAGGATGGATCGCGTTCATGGACTCTGGCTAAATCTCATATCAATCCTTCAAACAACTGCACCTGCACCGGTTCCCCGGCCTCGACCTTGCCTCGCTCGTGCTCCAGCACGATGAAGCAGTTTGCCTCGGACATCGAGCGCAGCACGCCCGAGCCCTGCTGCCCGGTGGTGCGGACTTGCCATTCGCCGCCGTCGCGGAACAGGACGCCGCGCTGGTACTCGGTGCGGCCCGGGACTTTCCGGATCGGCATGGAGGAAGGGACTTTCAGCAGGGGAATCGCGTAGTCGCCGGTCCGGCCCGAAAGGTGCAGCAGCGCGTCCCTGACGAATTGCAGGAAGGTCACCATCACCGCGACCGGATTCCCGGGCAGCCCGAAGAGGAACGCCGCATTTTTTCCGGTGCCGATCCTGCCGAAGGCCATCGGCCGGCCGGGACGCATGGCGATTTTCCAGAACAGCACTTCGCCCAGCTTCGCCATCAGCTGCTTGACGAAATCGGCCTCGCCGACCGAGACCCCCCCGGTGGTGATGATGGCGTCGGCGCTGCCGGATGCTTTTTTGAAAGCGGCTTCCAGCAGTGCAGGATCGTCGCGCACCACCCCCATGTCGATAATTTCCACGCCGAGCCGCTGCAGCATGCCGTGCAGCGTGTAGCGGTTGGAGTCGTAGACCTCGCCCTGCTTCAGCGGCGTACCGATCGAAGCCAGCTCGTCGCCGGTCGAGAAGAACGCCACCCGCAGCCTGCGTCTCACGCTCACTTCGGCGATGCCGATGGAGGCGATCAGCCCGAGCTCCGCGGCGCGGACCACCTGCCCGGGCCGCAGCACCGGCGCGCCCGCTTTAAGGTCCTCGCCCGCAGCGCGCACATTCTGGCCCGCTTTCTGGCCAGGGGGGACAGCGATGCGGCCGTTGTCGACGCGGCAGACTTCCTGCACCACGACCGTGTCCGCGCCCTGCGGCATCACTGCGCCGGTCATGACGCGCACGCATTCGCCGGCGGCGATCGAAGCGCCGAACGGCTTGCCCGCGAGCGCCGTGCCGATTTGTTTCAATGTCGTTTCGTCTTTTTTCAAATCGGAAAAGCGAACTGCATATCCATCCATCGCCGAGTTGTGGTGGCCCGGAACGTCGACCTGCGGCACGATCTCCTGCGCGAGCACGCGGCCCAGTGCCTGGCGCACCGGCAGCTTTTCGGTTTCCGCAACCGGCGCGAGGCAGGCGCGGATCGCTGCGCACGCCGTGTCCACGCGCAGAGCTTCGGGGTCGTAGCCGTCCAGGCAGCTCACCGCCTGCTCGATGGTTTTCATGCGCTGTTCAGTTCTTCGCGCGTGTTGATGTTGCGGAAGGCGTCGGCTTCGTCGTCGAACGGGACTTCGACCACTTTCAGCGTCGAGTACCAGGCATCGATTTTCCTGCCGCCGCCGGACAGGAAGTCTTCCAGATTTTTTTTCACCGAAGTCCTGACGAGAGCGAATACCGGATGCGGCTGGTCCCCGGTTTTCGCCACGGCGAGATCGTTTCCCCGAAGCTGCTTTTTCAATCTGGAGAAAAGATCCGGGGGCAGAAAAGGGGAATCGCAAGGCGCGGTGAGCACCAGCGCGTGGCTCGCGGCTCCGAGGCCGGCATGCAGGCCGGCGAGCGGGCCCGCGAAGCCGCCGATCGCATCCGGCACCACGCGGCAGCCGAAACCGGCGTAGGCGTCCAGGTTCTGGTTCGCGTTGATGATGACTTCGGACACCTGCGGCGCAAGGCGCGCGAGCACGTGCGCGACCATCGGCTTGCCATGCAGCAGCTGCAGGCCCTTGTCCACGCTGCCCATGCGGCGCCCCTGGCCGCCTGCGAGCACGATCCCGGTTACGCCGCTCATGTGCGGATTCTACGGGTCAGTTCACGATTCTGGAGATGACGATCTTCACGTCCGAAGCGCCAGGTACGACCGGCGCACTTGTGCCCTCGATATCACCTTTCTGCGACAGGGCATTGCCCGATTTTGAGATCCGCGCCGCTACCACGACTTTCTGATGGCTCGAGATCGTGGCGCCCGGCGCCATGGCCATGCTGTCGTCCAGCGTGAACGCGTAGGGCAGCTTTTCCACGGTGGTGCGCACGACGGCTAGAGGCATTTTCGGACCGTCCACCGGCCGCGCGAGTACAAACACGGTGTCGCCGGGCGAGACCCTTTTCTTCAGTGCCGGGTCCAGGCTGACGATTCCCTGCAGCGATGCGGAAGAAATTCCACCCAGCTGCCTGGCCTCCGCGATGCTGGCGTTCACGGTGCGCGCAAATTCGGAATCCGGCGGCGCGAAATGCAGGATGCGTTCCCAATAGCTGACGGCGCCGGCGTAGTTGCGGGCATCGAATTCGACGCTGCCGGCCATCGCCAGCGCCTTCACGAACTCCACCAGCAGGTCCCGGTTTTCCGGCTGCAGCTGCAGCGCGCGGGCATAGGCCTGCGCCGCGGGTTCGTACTTGCCCAGCGAAGCCAGTGCGCGCGCGAGCAGCGTCCAGCCTTCGGCGTCGTCCGGCTTCTGCTGCAGCTGCGCCGAGAGGCGCTGCGCGAGCGCTTCCATCTGCCGTGCCGGGGGCTGCGCCGATTCCGGACTCAGCGCCCGCGGCTCGCCCAGTTGCCAGTAGCCGAGCGCGACCACGAGCGGCAGCAGCAGGCCCAGCGCGAGCGCCGCGGCCAGCGGCGGCCGGTGTGTCGCGGGCGCGGGACTGCCGTCCGCATGCTCGGCCACGATGCGATGCTCGATCTCGCGGCTCGCGCGCTCGAACTCGTCGTGCGCGATGGCGCCCCCCTGCAATTCGGCGGCAAGCTCGTCGAGCTGCTCGCGGTAGATCGCCGCGTTGGCGGCAACGCGCGCGTCCGGCGCGGTGGTGCGGCGGCGTAGCAGCGGCGGCAGCAGGAACAGCAGCGCGGCGGCGGTCAGCGCCGCGGCGATCGCCACGAACAGCGTCATCGCGCTCTCCCGTCGCGCTCAGGCGGCGGTGAGGGGCCGAGCACGCGTTCCACCAGGCGCTTGTCGTCGGGGCTGAGCGCCGGTTCCTCGGGCTGCCTGCGCCGGCGCCTCAGGGTCGAGACGAGAATGAACGCGGCCGCGGCCAGCAGGATGAAGGGGCCGACCCAGAGCAGCAAGGTGGTGGGCTTGAACGGCGGCTCGTAGAGCACGAAATCGCCGTAGCGCTGCACCATGTAGCCGAGGATCTGCTCGTCGCTGCGCCCCGCCGCGACCTGTTCGCGCAGCTGGCGCCGCAGGTCCTGCGCCAGTTCCGCGGGCGAGTCCGCGAGCGTCTGGTTCTGGCAGACGAGGCAGCGCAATTTCTCGGAAAGGTCGCGCATGCGTTGTTCCGTTGCAGGGTTTTCCTGTGCTGAAGCCAGGCCGAAATGCAAAACAAGAAAGAGAACCGTCCGGAATTTCATTTCTTCAGCGCCATGGCCAGCGGCAGGATTTTCTCTTCCAGCATCGCCGGGGTGATGGGGCCGATCTGCTTGTAGCGGATCACGCCGTTGCCGTCGATCACGTAGGTCTCGGGAACGCCGTAGACGCCGTAATCGATGCCGATGCGCCCGTCGGCGTCGACGGCCGAGAGCTGGTAGGGGTTGCCGAACTGCGCCAGCCAGCGTCGCGCGTCGTCGCCCTTGTCCTTGTAGTTGAGGCCGAGGATCGGCAGCACGCCTTTTTTCGACAGCTCCACCAGGACGGGATGCTCTTCGCGGCAGGACACGCACCACGACGCCCAGACGTTGAGCAGCCAAACCTTGCCGCGCATGTCTCGCGGCGCGAAGCGCTTGTCGGGCTGCAGCAGCACCGGCAGGTCGAACGCGGGCGCCGGCTTGCCGACCAGCGGCGAGGGCACTTCGCGCGGATCGAGCTTCAGGCCGGCGGCCAGGAAGCCGATCAGCAGGATGAAGACCGCGATCGGCAAGAGAAAGCGCGTCATGCGGGCAACCATTTCATGCCGCGCTGCTGCGGACGACAGTCGCATCTCCCGTGGCCACGATGCGCTCGCGCGATCCGGCACGGTAGCGCCGGTCGCTCGCGGCGAGCAGGCCGCCGAAGGCCATCATCAGGCAGCCGAACCAGATCCAGCGCACGTACGGTTTGACGTGGATGCGGATCGTCCACGCGTCGTCGCCCACCGCCTCGCCCAGGGAAACATACAGGTCGCGCGAAATGCCCGCGTTGATAGCGGCCTCGGTCATGGGATTGCGCTGCACGCGGTAGATGCGCTTCTCCGGCGCCAGCATGGCGACCGGCTCGCCGTCCCGTTGCACGGCGACCGCGCCGCGCACCGCCGCGTAGTTCGGGCCGGCAACCTCCTTTACGCCGTCGAAGCGGAACGAGTAGCCGCCCAGCGTGGTCGTCTCCCCGGGCGCCATGCGCAGGTCGCGCTCGGATTCATAGCTCTTGACCAGAGTGACGCCGATCACGAACACGCCGATCCCTGCGTGGGCGAGCAGCATGCCGGCGAAGGCGCTGGTGAATTTCGTCCCCGACCTGATCCTGACGATCAAGGAAGCCAATGAGCCTGCGAGAATCCAGAACGCGAGCAGCAGGCCGGCGCTGGTGAGCAGCGCCCAGCGGCCGAAGAGGAGCGGCGTGAAAAGCGCGCCGACGAGCGCCACGATCGCCACCCAGCGCAGCCGCCGCGCGAGCTGGGCCGCATCGCCCTTCCTCCAGGCGATCAGCGGCCCGATTCCCGCCAGCAGTATCGCGGGCGCCATCAACGGCATGAAGACCGACTCGAAATAGGGCGGTCCGACGGAAATCTTGCCCAGGCCGAGCGCATCGAGGAACAGCGGATACAGCGTGCCGAGAACGACGGCGGCACAAGCGACCAGCAGCAGCACGCTGTTGGCGAGCAGCATGGACTCGCGCGACAGCAGCTCGAAGCGCGCGCCGGGGGCGACGCGGCCCGCCCGCCAGGCGTACAGCGCCAGCGAGCCGCCGATCACCACGGCGAGGAAGCACAGGATGAAGATGCCGCGCTTGGGATCGGTGGCGAAGGCGTGCACCGAGGTCAGCACGCCGGATCGCACCAGGAACGTGCCGAGCAGGCTCAGGGAGAACGCGATGATCGCGAGCAGCACGGTCCAGGCCTTGAACGCGCCGCGCTTCTCGGTCACCGCCAGCGAATGGATCAGCGCGGTGCCGACCAGCCAGGGCATGAAGGAGGCGTTTTCCACCGGATCCCAGAACCACCAGCCGCCCCAACCCAGTTCGTAGTAGGCCCAGAAGCTGCCGAGCGCGATGCCGACGGTGAGGAACATCCACGCCGCCGTGGTCCAGGGGCGCGACCAGCGCGCCCAAGTGGCGTCCAGTTTTCCTTCGAGCAGGGCCGCGATCGCGAACGCGAACGTGACCGAGAAACCGACGTAGCCCATGTAGAGCATCGGCGGGTGGAACACCATGCCGGGGTCCTGCAGCAGGGGATTCAGGTCGTGGCCGTCCGGGGCGGCGGGCAGCAGGCGCTCGAACGGGTTCGAGGTGAACAGCATGAAGGACAGGAAACCGGCGGCGATCAGGCCCATGACGCCGAGGATGCGGGCGACCATCTCCTCCGGCAGGCGGCGGCTGAATACCGATACCGCCAGCATCCATATCGAGAGCATCAGCACCCACAGCAGCAGAGATCCTTCGTGGCTGCCCCAGGTCGCGGCGATCCGGTACGCGGTCGGCAGGCTGGAGTTGGAATTGGTCGCCACGTTGAGCACGGAAAAGTCGTTGCTGTAGAACGACCACGCCAGGCAGCCGAAGGCGGCCGCGACGAACACGAACTGGCCTTGCGCCGCCGGGCGCGCGACGGCGACGAACGCCGGGATCCCTTTGGCCGCTCCCGCGAGAGACAGCGCGGACAACGCGAGCGCGACGGCGAGCGCGACGATGAGCGCGAAGTGGCCGATTTCCGGGATCATCGGGCGCCTCCGGGAGATATCACGCTGCGCGCCGTTTTTTC
>DATGGA010000001.1:0-11568 GCA_035308765.1 Burkholderiales bacterium | reverse complement strand
TACGCGTCGATCGCGGCACCGCTCGTGCGTACCGACATCGAGACCGCGGAGATGGTCAAGTACGCGGATAACGCCTGGCACGCGCTCAAGGTCGGCTTCGCCAACGAAATCGGCAACCTGTGCAAGGCGCTGCAGGTGGACAGCCACCACGTCATGGAGATCTTCTGCCGGGACACCAAGCTCAATCTGTCGCCGTACTATCTCAAGCCCGGCTTCGCGTTCGGCGGTTCGTGCCTGCCCAAGGACCTGCGCGCGTTGCTCTACAAGGCGAAGTCGCTCGATCTGTCGCTGCCGATTCTCGGCGCGATCCTGCCGAGCAACGAGCAGCAGATCGAGCGCGGCGTGCGCACGGTGATCGAGCAGGGTGGCCGGAAGGTCGGCATCCTCGGATTCAGCTTCAAGGCAGGAACCGACGACTTGCGCGAAAGCCCCGTGGTGGAACTGACCGAGCGCCTGATCGGCAAGGGTTACGACCTGCGCATCTACGACGGCAACGTCAGGCTGGCCAGCATCCACGGCGCGAACCGGGACTACATCCTCCACCGCATTCCGCACATCTCCCGCCTGATGGTGGACAGCATCGACGAGGTCCTCGAGCATGCCGACACCATCGTCATCGGCAACGGCGCGCCCGAGTTCCGCGATCTTCCAAGGCGTCTTTCCGGGCGCCAGACCGTGATCGACTTCGTGCGCGTCACGGACTGCCGCAGCGTGTCCGGCATCTATGAAGGAATCTGCTGGTGAAACATGGCGCCGGCAGCGCGGCCGGGCACGGCCGACCGCGCGTGCTGATGCTGGTCGAAAATCTGCCGAGCCCGTTCGACCGGCGGGTCTGGCAGGAAGCCTGTGCGCTGCGCGACGCGGGCTACGTCGTGTCGATCATCTGCCCGACCGGGCCAGGCTGCGAACGCGCGTTCGAGGCGATCGGCGGGATCCACATCCACCGCTACCGGCTGCCCGTCGAAGCCTCCGGCGCGGCCGGGTACGCGCTCGAGTACGCGGCCGCGCTGCTGCAAACCTTCGTCCTGTCCTGGCGCGTCCTGCTGACGCGCGGCTTCGACATCGTGCACGCCTGCAATCCGCCGGACCTGTTCTTCCTGGTCGGTGGCTTCTTCAAGCTGCTCGGCAAGAAATTCCTCTTCGATCATCACGACCTGGGCCCGGAACTCTACGAAGCGAAGTTCGGCCGGCGCGATTTCTTCTATCGCCTGCTGCTGCGGCTGGAGTACCTGACGTTCCGCACCGCCGACGTCTCGGTCGCCACCAACGAGTCCTACCGGCGCATCGCGATCGGGCGCGGCGGCATGGCGCCGGAGCGCGTGTTCGTGGTGCGCAGCGGCCCGAGCCTCGAGCGGATGAAGCTCGCCCCGCCGGACCCGCGGCTCAAGCGCGGCCGAAGCTACCTGGTCGGCTACGTCGGGGTGATGGGCAGGCAGGAGGGCATCGACTACCTTTTGCAGGCCGCGCGCCACATCGTTTTCAGCCTCGGGCGGCGCGACGTCCAATTCGGCCTGGTCGGCGGCGGCACGTCCCTCGGGGAGATGAGGGCGCTAGCCGCGCAACTGGGGGTCGCGGAGTTCGTGACGTTCACGGGGCGCGTGCCGGACGGCGAGCTGCTGAGCATGCTCAATACCGCCGATATCTGCGTCAATCCGGACGTCGCCAACGAGATGAACGACAAGTCCACCATGAACAAGATCATGGAGTACATGGCGCTGGGCAAACCGATCGTGCAGTTCGACCTGACCGAAGGCCGGTACTCGGCCCAGCACGCGTCGCTGTACGCGAAGAAGAACGACCCCGTGGACCTGGCGGAGAGAATCGTGGAGCTGCTGGACGATCCGGAAAGACGCGCGCAAATGGGCGCGTTCGGGCGCCGGCGGGTGGACGATGAGCTCGAATGGCGGCACGAGGCGCCGCGCTTGCTCGCCGCCTACGAAGCGCTGTGGGAAACCACCCGCACCGCGCCGGTCGCGGGAGATTTCGGAATCCGGTAACGCCCCGGGGGCCTCCGCATGAAGCTGTTGCCGCTATATACGCCGGAAACGTTCGAGCTGGTGAGCGGCTGGCTGCAGCAGAGGGAGAACTACCAGTGGCTGGATTTCGGCGCCGGCCGGCAGGTCGTCACGCCGACGCTGCTCAAGATCATGGCCCAGCGCGAAACCAACTTCATGCGGGTTTATACCGCGCACCGGGACGACGTTCCGATCGGCATCGTGGCGCTGAACAACGTCGACAGGATTTTCAGGACCGGAACGCTCTGGGGAGTGGCCGGCGAGAAATCTTTCAGTAGCCGGGGCTATGCGGGCATCGCGGCATCCAGGCTTCTGACGCTCGCGTTCCGCGACCTCGGTCTGCACTCGGTCAATACCTGGGTGGTGGACCGCAATCCTTCGCAGCGCAGCGTGGAGCGCATCGGCTTCCGGCCGATCGGCCGGCAGCGGCAGTGCCATTTCATCGACGGCCGCCCCTACGACCGGCTGTTGTTCGATCTGCTGGCCAGCGAGCACCGGGAGGTCGATTCCGCCGGGTGGCGCCGGTTTGACAAGCCGAAGGCTGAAAGCGCGGGCGTCACTGCCCCATAAAGCCAGGGCAGGCATCGACATGGCCGAGATCGCCGAGCTGGGTGCGCAGGCGCGACGCAGGGCGCTGCGCATGCTTTCCAACGGTGTCTACGTTCTGACTGCACGCAGCCGGGAGCGGTACGGGGCTGCCACGGTGAGCTGGGTGTCTCAGGTTTCGTTCAGACCCTCTCTGGTCATGGCGGCGGTTCGCACGGACAGCAACGTTTACCGCTGCCTCGCCGAAAGCGGCAGTGCAGCCCTGCACATCGTCGGGGACGGGCAGCAGGCAATCGCGAGACGGTTTTTCTTTCCCACACGAGCCGAGAGCGGGACTATCAACGGCGAGCCGTTCGCGGAAGGCGGCCTGGCAGCGCCCATATTGACACGCCTGCCGGCGTACATCGAATGCAAGGTTGAGCGCATCATGGACGTATCCGGCGACCACGCGATCGTCATCCTGCGGGTGGTCGGCGCGGAATGCCGCGAGCAGGTGCGGCCCCTGACCATCGCGGCATCGCCATGGGAATACGGCGGTTGACGATCGCGCTCGCGGCCTGCGCGACTCTGCCCGCAGCCGGCCAGACGCCCGATCGGCCGCCCGCTGCCGCGACGACGGAGTTTTCCTGCGGCTTCGAAAGATCCTGGGCGGCATGCGGATTCGCGGAACAGTCGAAAGCGCCGGGGCGCGCCGCGATGGTGAGCGTCGCCGGCATGCGCGGTACGCGCCTGCGCACGGAGCCCGGCGATCGCGGTGTGGCGGGGAGCGGAACCGCCGAGCGCGCCGACCTCGCGCTCTCCCCGGAGGCGACGGGCTGCAGCGAAGGCCGTGAGCAATGGTGGGCGCACTCGATCCTGTTTCCGGAGGACTACGTTGCACCGGTCGCGACGTCCGCCGATCCGTGGGCCTGGGGCGTGGTGTTCGATTTCCACCAGACGGGAAGCGAGGGGCAGGCCAATTTCCAGATCGAGGCGCTGCCGGATCCGGTGGGGCTGCGCTTCTCGATTTCGGCCGGCCCGGTGGTTTCGACCGGGGCGCCGGGCTCTCCTACCCGGCGCTGGCCGATCGGACCGGTCGTGAAGAACAGCTGGTACCACTTCCTCTATCACGTGAAGTGGTCGTCCGGTGACGGCGGCTTTTTCGACGCCTGGGTGAACGGCGAGCAGAAGCTCGAGTACCGCGGCCCGACGCTCTACGCGGGCCAGGGTTGCTATCTCAAGCTCGCCAATTACCACACGCCGGTCGGGAAACCCGTCTCGGTGATCCATGCGCGCGTGCTGCGCGGCGCGACGCGGGAGGCGGTATCGCCGCCGCCGTAGGCCGGCGAGCGGCAGGCAGGCTCTGAAACTCTATTCGCCGGGACGGTCGCGCGCGATTCTGGCGACCGAGTCGTCCGCCAGGATGGTGGCGACTTTTAGGAAAACGCCCCCCGGAATCGGGGTGTCGCCGCTCTGCCATTGGCGCAGCAACTCGACCTGCACGCCGAGCCGGTTCGCCAGCGCGTTTTCGCCGCCCGCAAGGTCCCCCGCCCGTTGGAGCGCGCAAATGTAGATCAGGTCCCGTCGCACGAAGCGCTTTCCCTGGAAATCCTTGGCGGGAGTCTACGAAGCGCGGGCCCCACCTGTCGGTACGCTAGCGTACCGATAGTCCTATCGGCGCATCAGTGCCTCGAGTTCGCGATTCACCAGGGCGTAGCATTCGCAGGCCGATTCCTCCAGGCCCGCCCGGTCAAGCACCGTCACCTTGCTGCGGGAATAGCGGATCAACCCCGCTTTCTGGAGTATCCCCGCGGCCACCGTGACGCTCGGCCGGCGCACTCCGAGCATCTCGGAAATGAATTGCTGCGTGAGCCCGATCTCGTCGACCCCGGCCCGGTCGTGCGCCATCAGAAGCCAGCGGCAGATGCGCTCTTCCATGGAGTGGAGGCGGTTGCACATCACCGATTGCGACACCTGGACCATCAGCGATTGGGCGAAGCGTTGCGCGAGCCCTGTGAGCGCGGTGCTGCGCTTCGCTTCGGCGCGGAAATCCTGCGCCGTCATGCGCAGAAATTCGCCCGCGACCTGGATCAGCGCCTTGACGTGGCTCCTCTCCGATCCTAGCGCGATGGACGCGCCCAGCAATCCCTCGTTCCCCACCACGCCGACCTCGATCGTCGCGCCATCGCTGGCGCCTAGGACCATGGAGATCATGCCCGACAGTGGAAAATATACATGGGCTATAGGCTCGCCGGCCTCGTACAGCACCCGCCCAACCTCCATGGACAGTTTCTCGCAGCGCCCGAGGACGTGCTCGCGGTCGTCGCGGGGCAGCAGCGAAAGCAGGTGATTGGAGCCGAGCCTGTTGATCCTGGTCACGGGACCGCCCGCAGAGAAGCGATCCGTGCGGGCGGCTTCAGCGTAATGCTGCGGTAGTTCGCCTTCGATGTGCTGCTGTCCATTGGCGCGCTTCCGCTGCCAGGCTGCGCCCAGCATACGCCCAATGTGGCGGGAAATCGATTTCTCTGTCGCCGGACGGAGACTCGCGGCACCGCGGCCTTTGGTCTTGTTACGGGAAAATGTGAAGGAGCGAATGCGAGTGGGCTATTGCCCCCCGGTGCAAGTGAATTCATCATGGTGCACGATGAAATACCGGATCATGATCGAAGGCGACTTCGTGCGATCGGACTTGTACGACAGAACGACGCTCGACGAGACGCGCACCTTCCTCCGGGCGCTGCACTCCAGGCAACGGACCTTCGGCGGCAGGCGGATTCTCCTGTCGGTGCGGAATTCGGCGCCGCTTTTCAGGACGAACGGCGGCGTTTCCCTGCTGGACGACTTCGAAATGATCGCGCCCGACGACCGCTACGGGATCGCGCTGCTCGGGGACTCCACCGATCTGCGCCTGTCCCATGAGTATCTGGAAAGCCTGGCCGGCCGGCGGCATATCAACCTGCGGAGCTTTGCCGACGAACCGTCGGCCCGCCGCTGGCTGGAGGAGCGGCGCACCGGCAACGACCGGCGTACCAGCGCACAGGTCGCCGATCAATTGCAGGCCGCCAATTATGATGTGGGCAGCCGGCGGCGGGAGCGCCGCATGATCGCGCTGATTCGCGGGGTATGTTGAGCCGCGGCCAGGCGGCTAAGTTCGCGCATTCCTCAGGCGCCGCCACGCATCGCGCACGGGGAGCCAGATCCGGCCGCGGAGGGTAGCGGGTACGGTGCAGTCGTAGCGGCGCACCGGCTGTCCGCCGAAACTGCGCTTGAACCGGTTGATTCCCTCGCGCTCGGGCGTCGTTTCGTCTTCGAACATGCCGCCCCAGTCGTATCGCGCAACGTTCATCTTCTTGAGCCGCAGCATATCGTTCCAGTGCAGCCAGCGATTCGCCCGGCCGACGAGCGAGCGGTAGCCGGGACCCTTGTCCCTGAAGCAGGAGCCCGAATACTCCAGGCGGGCGCAGCCGCGGGCGACGAGGTAGGCGTGACGGACGAGAATTTCGTCGTCCCGCCAGGCCGCCGTCAGGATGAGTTGCCGCCCCCGGGAAGCGGCGGCGAGCCATGCGCGGTCGGCGAGCCAGACCGCCTTCTGTTTCGCGAACGCGTCGTAGAAGGCGCTGAACTCGTCCAGCCTGCCCTCCGTGTCGGTGATGAATTCGTGGCGCAGCCCGTCCTTGGTTTCGGCGCGGCGGATCTGGTAGCGGCAATTCTCATGGAATTGCCGCAGAATCTCGCTCTCGGCGAGCGCAAGGTCGGTGTGCAGGGAGAGAAACGCGACGGATCGCGAATCCGGAATGGGCGTGCTTCGCTGCCGGTGGACGACGATGTCGATCCCGGCGGCGGCGCCGGGCGCTTCATCGAACCAGACCTCGCCGTAGATCACGGCGCGGCCCCGGAGCGGGATCATTTTCAGGCGCCTTTCATGGTAACGCGGCCATGGAACTCCGCCAGGGTCATGCCACGGCACCAGGCGGACAGCTTCTCGAACAGCGCCTCGAGGTGACTGTACAGGCGCTCGATGTCCGGCGCGGTGCGGAACGTCGGACTGCCGCCGGGCATCAGTTCGGACGAGTGCAGCATGAACTCGACGTGGGGGTTGCCGCCGGTCCGCGCGGCGCTCGCAGCCCGAAGCATGGCGTCCAGGCCGTTTTCTCCGGGGCACATCCAGCTGAGTCCCGGCGACATCCTGTTGAGCGCGCGCCGCAGCAGCGGCACGCGATAGGCCCAGGGCGCCCTGCGGTGCAGGCCGCTGGCGTGGATCGTCACCGGCACTTCGAGCAGGCCGCAGCTCGCTGGCCGCGAAATATCGCGCGGATCGAGGAAGTAGGGCCGGTCGGGGAAACGAGTGTAATCCGTGCCGCCGCTGCCGCCGGGTGCACCCGGTGTTCCGCTCCAGTCGACCCCCGGCGTCACCGAGCAGTCCACGCGATATCCCTCTGCCACCAGCATCGCGGCGTAGCGGCCGTCGAATCCCACGCGCCCGGCGCGATGGCTGGCGACCGTCCGGCCGAAGCGCTCCTGCAGCAGGTGAGTGATGAACTTTATCTTGTCCCGCATCACCTGATCGGGATATTCGATGAGATACGGCTGGTGAAGGAAGTCGTCATCCGTGAGCGGCACCAGCGGCGGCGAATTCCAGGCGTGCAGGTGCATGCCGATTTCGCCGGCATCCCGCTCCGCGACGTCGCGGCCGAACTCGACGAACGCGTCGCACATCGCCATTTCGTAATTTACGAGGTAGGTCGGCTTGAAACCAAAGCGCTCGCAGAGCGACTGGAATCGGGGCAGGTATTGCGCATTGCGCGTGGTGATGCGGCGCGGCTTCGACCAGAGATCGTCGCCTTCGGTATCGATGGTGATGATGAAAGGCGTGTCAGACACGGCGCGCGCCATCCGGCAGGACCATCCTGGAACCGGGAGCGCCGTGCCGCAGGGCGCTTTCGAACGCCGCCAGATAGGGCGCCAGCACCTTGTCCTCGGCGAATTCCCGGGCCATGAATTGCCGGCAGCGGTCGCCGGCCGCGGCAAGCGCCGCCGGATCCCCGAGCAGGTGCCGAACCGCGTGGCGCATCCGGAGCGGAGAATCGGCGGAGACGCCCAGTCCGTGTTCCTTGATGACGTGGTCGGGATCGAGGAAGGCGACGACGGGCACGCCCCGGACCCAGGCCTGGAGGTAGGAATTTGGAAATCCTTCGATATCCGAGGTGTTGACCAGCAGCCTGGCGCGGTCATACAGGGCGTTGGCGTCCGGGTACGGCAGGCGGCCGTGAAACGTCACGTTGGGGCTGGCGGCCGCTGCAAGCTTTACTTCCTCGTATAGCGCCTGTTCGCCGGGCAGGCTTCCGCCGACCATGTGAATCGCGGCCTCCGGCAATTGCGCGGCCAGGGCAAGCGCCAGGTCCGGCCTTTTGACGCGCCGTATGTTGCTTACCCATAGCACGTCGATGTCGCGCGCCGCTCCCGGCTGCGGTGATTCGACGAGCATCCCCGCGACGCGGCCCTGCAGGCCGAAGTTGCGCGCCAGCGCGAGCGCCTGGGCATGGCTTTGCACCAATACGGCATCGGCCCGCCGCAAGCCATAGGCATACAGCCGCCGGTCGCGCGCGTACTCGACGAGCAGGCGGGACGGGTCGCAGTCGGCATCGCTCGCGGTGCGGAAGACGAAGCGCCGGCGGTGGCGGCTGCAGAACATCGCCACCAATCCGACGTGCATGCCGGCGCAACTCGTGTAGTAGAGATCAGCGTCGGCGCGCGCCAGCGCCGACCAGATTCCGGTCCACCTGGGATGGATGAAGCGCAGCAGCGGAATTCCCGCGCCGGGCCGGTAGGCCTTGAAAACGCGGATCGCGCCCCAGGCCGCGCCGTCCGCCTGTCCGTAGTCCGCGGCGACCATGCTCACCTCGTGGCCGCGGCGCGCCAGCGTCCGCGCAAGCAGGGTCTGCTGCACCGATTCGCCGCCGATGGCGTGCTGCCGGTACTCGGGCGCGAGCACCGGCAGATTGTCGAGCCCGACCAGGCAGATCTTCATTTCTGCGCGCTGCAGCCGCGGCCGGTCAGGCAGCCTCGGCCAGCGCGGGGCGCCGCGCATACAGCGAGACGGTGGGCGACACGAAATAGAACAGGAGTTTTCCGCGCGCCGGATGGCGCTCGCTGCGTGCCATCCAGCGCGCCATCGAGCGCAGGCCGGTGAATTGCTCGGGCCGCATCAGGTCCAGGCGGTCGTACACTTCCAGCCCCCAGTCGCGCAGCACGCGCCCGAGCTGACCGTAGGAGAACCAGTGCACCGCGGGAAAATCCGTGTAGTTAACCAGGTCACGGCGGTGCTTCATGATCCAGTCGAGGACGCGGTCGCGCACCGGGCCGGGCAGCCAGGGATAGAACGGGAAGTGGTTCACCTCTCCCTGGAAGGGATGAAAGCGGTTGGTGGTGTGCAGCAGGAGCACTCCCCCGGGGGCCAGCGCGCGCACCGCACAGCTGATCGCGGCGCGCCAATTCGGCACGTGCTCGAGCAGCGAATTGAGCGAGACCAGGTCGTACTCACCGATTTCCGCCGGAAGCTTGGTGGCGTCGGCGACGATGCCGCGAAAGACGTCGGCGTCGCCGAGCTTGTCGCGAAGCTGCGCGCGCGCGATGAAATCCGGGTCGAAATCGACGCCGGTCACCCTGCAGCCCATGCTGGCCCAGTGCACGCTCCACGCGCCCGTACCGCATCCGATGTCCAGAACGTTCAGCGGCCTGCGCCGCGGCAGCAGCGGTCCGAAGCGTTCGAATTCGCGGCGAAACTCCTCCGGGTCGCTGGGCGGCCCGATGGCGATGCGATTTTTCGCAAGGTAAGTCGCACGCGTCGCGTCGTTCGCGAACGGCGGGACGAATGCCGGGGTCTTGTCCATGGGTCTTCTCGGCGAACTGATGTTATTCGCGCTCCAGCGCGGAGAATGGGTTGGAAAGCGCCGCGGAGATAGTCCGTTCGGACCATGGCGCCAGCCCGACAGTGAAAGCTTGGAGTCTTAGGCTGAAGGCCGCTCGATGGATCGGGAGCGGCTCAACCCAGGAGGCGTCATGAACATGCGCAAGGCCGCCGGCTATCTCGGCGACAGCATCCGAAAATACGGCGTCGGCGCGACGCTGCACGACCTCGAGTGTCGCCTGATCAACAAGGCGGTGCAATTCCAGGTCCTGAAAGGGATGGCCGTCCGGACGCGGGACGTGCGGGATCCAAGCCTGTTCCGGGCGCCGGGATTCGACGCGCGTTTCCTGCGCGAGGGCGAATTGTGGATATACGCCCAGGATCCGGCGCACCAGGTGACGCCCGAATTCCTGAGCATCGCGCTCGCGCGGGGCGACCGCTGCTACGCGCTCGTAGACCTCCGCAACGGGAATCTCGCCGCCTACGGCTGGTATTCCGACCGCGCCACGCCGCTCGACGGGCATTTCGAGCTGCGTTTCGACCGCGCGTGGACCTACATGTACAAGGGCTACACCATGCCGGCATACCGCGGCAAGCGGCTGCACGCGGTCGGCATGTGCCGCGCGCTCCGGACGCTGACCGGGGAAGGCAGGAAAGGGCTGATCTCCTGCGTGGCGTCGAACAACTTCGCCTCCCTGCGCTCGGTGACGCGCATGGGCTACCGGATCTTCGGCGGCGTGTATCTGCTGCACGCGGCGGGGCGCTCGTTCACGTATGCGACCGCGGGCTGCCGCCCCTACGGGTTCTGGGTCGAGCCGCTCGCGCCGGCGCGCGGCGTCGCCGCGGCCAGGGATTTCAGCAAGCCCTGAACGCGGCGGTACGCGCGGTACGCGTGATGTTTCGCCAGATCGCGCGGCGCCGAGCGGCCATAAGGCGCCGGATCGACGCCAAGCCTGCGCAGCACGGCGTTCATCCGGTAGACGTTGCCGCGGCGCAGTGACGCAGCCGTCTTGAAAGAGGCGCTGAAGGAAATCGAGACGGCGTCGCCGTTTTTCACCCAGTGCGGATCGGTGGTGGGAATATGCAGGCCGTATCCCTCCTTCAATTCGAATACCGTGGCTCGCTGCTGGTATTCGCCGGCGAAATGCATGTTGCGGTGGATCGCGGGTCCGGAAAAGTGCTCTTCCAGCTGCCGTTCCGAGAGGACCTGCCTGTCGCGCGCGCTGAACACGCTGACCGTCTTGCTGCCGCGAATCTGCAGCAGGAAGTTGATCTCGTGATCCATGTGGTAGGGCGTGACGGATGACGGCGACGAGACGAAGGCCGCCGCTTCCCGCTCGCACATGCCGGGTTCCAGGGATTCGGTTGCCGGCGCGATCTCGTCGACGATCCGATCGAGGAGGCGGGCGTATTCCGGGCAGTTTTCCGCGCGCTTGAGCACCATCCAGGAGCAGGTTTCCTCCGCATTGCGGATCGTGTCCTCGGCCGACAGGCCGGTGTAAGGAGTGTTTTCCCAGTCGGGAAGGCTGACCGGAATCCGGCCGGCGTTGAACTCCACCAGGTTCTCGCGCAACGTTCTGGACAGGGCGGCCAGCCTGGGCAGCTCGAACAGCGGATGCCGCGACAGGCGGTGGCGGAACAGGAACGGTTTGCGGTTGAAATGCGTGCGGAAGATTTCCGCGTCCATTTCCAGCAGGCGGGATTCGGGTCGCATGGGCTCAGTGTGAGGGTTCGGTGGGAGTGTCCGCGGAGTTCCGTTTCAGCACCCTGCGGTTGGTCCAGCGCAACAGCGGCAGGCCGGAGATCACCAGCTCGCCCAGCGCTCCGCCGCCGACCGCCAGGCTCTGGATCGTCTTGCGGTCGTTCGAGATCCGATTCACGAGCGCATTGTTGGTGGCGGCGCAGGAATCCATCCAGCGCACGCCGGGCAGGGCGTGCAGCTGCTCGAGGCTGTCCATTTCGAGCATTGCCCCCGGGGAATAGCTCGCGAATGCCTCGTCGTAGGTGGTCTTGAAAGCGAACGAGCCTTCGCCGGCGACGAACGCGCAGCGGCGCGCGATCGGGCGGCCGTCGAAGTCGAGGCCGAGCATCAGCAGGCGGCCGCGGCAGAAGGCGGCCGCC